>JAEWEG010000086.1 GCA_023389575.1 Chloroflexota bacterium
GGCCACGACTCGACCAAGACCAAGCTGCCACTTCGCCAGCAACGGATCGCCACGGTCGGAAACCAGGTCGACCTGGGCCTCGGCCCGGCCCTCGGCGAAGTTGTAGCCATCGATCGCGGGCATGGCGGCGACATCGATGTCATTGAGAATCGGGCTGGCCTGTTGCTGGACCGGACCAAACGCTCCGCGCAGCACGGACTGGCTGCCGGCATTCTGCGCTTCCTGGAACGTGATTCCCGGTATCTCCTCGGGACTGTTGGCGTAGTGATACCGGCCACCGCCACTGGTGGAGAGGAACTGCAACAGGTCCAGGTCCGCGTCGGTACCCAGCGCGACGGTGGACAGGGTGATGTTATCCCCTCCGAGGTCGGAGACCAGCCGCGAATAGGTCTCGCGGGTGCCGCTGCGTGACTTGCCGTCCGAAAGCAGGATGATATGGCGAACGTCGGCGTCCACGTTGCGCATGTGGTCATATCCAACCTGGAGCGCGGGATAGAGCTCGGTGCCGCCATCGGCGGAGAGCGCGGCAAGCGAATCCTCGACCTTGCCAAGGTCTCCCTGCCCGGTGATTGTCATCATCGGCAGCGCCCAGATCGGCTCGTCGTTGAACGCGATCACGCCAAGCTGATCGCCGGGGGCGAGGGCACTGGCGGCGGTGACCACGCCGTTCTTTGCGAGGTCGATCTTGGAGGTCGATCCGGCTCGCGGGTCGTAGCTCATCGACCCGGACTTGTCCATGATGATCAGCACCGCGACCGATGGGCGTTGCTGGCCGTCGACGACCTTCACGGTGACTGGCATGGCCGCTTCGAGCGGCGTTCCAGCATACGAGCCTGGACCAAAACTGGCCGACCCGCCGATTACGATCAGACCGTTTCCTGCCTGGGTGTGCGACACAATGGTCGATTGCTGCTCCGTGGAGAGGTTCCAGGCGGGCACGTTGTTCAGCACCACCGCGTCATACCCAGCAAGATCGGTGGCGCGGAATGGCATGTCGGCCGGGGCGACCACGGTTACTTCCGCGCCTTCCGCCTCGAACGCCTGCTGGAGCCTGGCCGGATCGGAACCGACCGGCGCGACGAGCAGAACATGCGGCTGGTCGCGAACGATAACCCCAAGGTAGCCGGCGTTGTTGTCGGCGATCCGGTCGATATCGGAGGAGCCGGACACCCGGACCTCGATCGCGTGGAATCCTGGCGTTGGCGCGGGCACCGAAAGCTGGACGATGGTGCTTCCCGGCTGGAGCGTGACCTGGCTCGAACCGATCACCTCGCCATCGAGGAGAAGCTCCAAGGTGGCCGTTCCACCGCCGCCCGCCCCAACCTGGAGCAGGAGCGGGATATCTTCGCCCTGCCAGGTCGTTTCCGGTCCCCCAAGGCGCTCCACCCGCATGTCGCCGGTATCGATTCCCGAGAGCGGCACCACATCGATCGCGACGCCGTCCTCCCGTGCCTGGTCGGCTTGCTCCAGGGCCGCGCCAATGGTCTCCTCCCCATCGGAGAGGACCACGATCCGGCGGTTGTCCCCAACCGGCAGCGAGCGTGCGAGTGAGAGGGCCGAGGTGAGGTCGGTTGCCTCTCCCTGGGTCGCGGTGTCGAGCCAGCCGTCCCCTATCTCGTTGACCTGGGAGGGAGGTAGGGCGAGCCCCGGTTCGGCGCCGAAGGTAACGATCGCCGCGTCGTCGCCGGGCCCCGCCTGGGACAGCGCCTCGACCACCCAGTCATTGGCCGCTTCCGCCGAACCCGGCTGGATCGACACCGATCGGTCGACAACGAACACCGTGGTCGTGTCGCGGGCACCCTGAACCAGCATCGGGCCGGTCAGGGCGACGATCAGCAGCACGAGCGTCGCCGCCCGCAACCCAGCCAACAGGCGCGATCGTCGCTGCCCGCCGAGCAGCAGGCCGCCGCCGACGATCAGCGGGACCAGCAGGAGGAGCCACCAGGCACCGGGGCGAATGAAGGCGATATCGGGAACGCTCATGCTTCGCCTCGCTTTCCGGCCAGGCGGGCGGGAATCAGGCGAGGAACGAGCCCCCGCACCGAGCCCAGCCGCGAGACAAGCCATTCGAGGGCGATCACGACAAGGGCGATCACGACAAGGGGCGGCCAGAGGTCGGAAAGTCCCCGTGAATCGCTACCAGAGGCATCCCCGGTCACGTTCCCCTGGAGGGAAGCGGCGAGATCGGGGTTCGGGCGCAAGCTCGATTCAGAGAGACTCCCGGCATTGACCACGAACTGGCTGGTGGCGATTTCCTGACCGGCGTCGTTGGTTTCCGACAACAGGTAGAGCCCCGCCCGGTTGGTGGCGGGGAATACCACCGGCTCTCCCTCCTGAACGGGAAGGGTGGCCGCATCGCCAGCGGGATTCGTAACCTGCAAACCGGTGGTCGAGCCTGACGTTGGCCGGTAAACGAGTGGCTCCCCGAGCGGAAGCGCGCTGGGCGTGGACGGAGTCGTGACGGCGGCGACGCTGCGGGCGATCAGCACCGGGAAGGCGACGCGCTTGGTGATGTTGGAACTCTCCAGGTCGAACCCTAGCACGACATAAGGATTGCCATTGCGATCGCCGGTCCAAATCAAGGGTCCACTCGCGCCGTTCGCCGTGCCCCGCACCAGTTCCTGCTCACCAGGACCCAGGGTGTAGATCGGGGTGTCACCGAAGGTGACCCCAGCAAGGTCCACTCCATCCAGAATCGTCGCGCCGGCGTCGAACCGGTCGACGATCGGTCCGCTCAGCACACCACTGGTCTGGAACAGGTCGCCCATTGGAGCGGGGCGGATGAACATCATCGGGATCGCCGGGATATCGGCCGGATTGGGACTCGTACCATGGAATACGGCGAGATCGTAGGACGCCGCGAGGCCCGCGAGACCCGGTGTACCGCTGGAGAAGGTATCGACCTGGGCATCGGGCAGTGCACCGAGCGCGCGCTCCAGTGTGGTTGGGCTGTCCGAGATCAGCAGGATGTCGAGGCCAGCGCCGGCCGGGCGGTCAAGCAGGATGCGGGCGCGATTGTCGGCCTGGAACGGGTCGCGGACCTCCACGATCACCTCGGCGGCCGAGACGCCGGAGGGCAACGTGACCTCGACCGGGCGCGTTTCCCCGCCCGCGAGATCCAGCTCCGAGGCGACGACGTCCACGCCATCCGCCTGAACGCGATAGGGGAGGCGGACCGGATCCTGGGCGAAGGACGTCAGCGTGAACGACAGCCGGTACGTGCCGTCGCGGCCCGGCACGGCTCGCGCGCCAATCGTGGTGACGGCGACGTTGGGGAAGGATTCGGCATGGACGCCCACCACTCGTAGCTCGATGGGCGCCGCGATTCCGGCGGTGGTCGCGGGGTCGACCTGGACCGCGCCATCGGTCACCAGCAGGATGCGATTCTCGCGGTTCTCCAGCAGCAGGTGGGAGGCGAGGGTCACGGCTTCATCGATGCCGGCGGTTCCACCCGGTGCCTCGGTGGTCATCAGCTGGGCGCGGAGTCGGTCGGCCTGGGGACGGGTTGACGCCGAGAAGGACTCGACCCGCGCTCCCGCGACGAGGACCGTGATCACGTCACCGGCCTGCCAGTCATCGAGCAAGGCAACGGCCTCGTTGCGGGCCATGTCCCAGCGGGTGCGGGAGTCGCCTTCCTGGGCCATCGCCAGCATGCTGGTCGAGCCATCGAGGATGACGATCGTGTGCGCGGGATTCGTACGCTGCCCGGCCAGGCCAGGGATCGCGTCGACGGCGGGTTTGGCCAGGGCCAGGCCAATGGCGAGGGCCGCCAGGAGTTGCAGCACGAGCAAAAGCGAGAGCGGCGGCACCTGGAACCGTCGCCGGTCGGAGCGAGCGGCATCGACCTGCTCCCAGAAGCGGAGCGACGGTAGCCTGATCGCGGGAGGCGTGCGCCTCCGCATGTGGATCAGCAGGATGACGCCAAGGGACACGAGCGCGACAAGCCCGATCGGAACGAGGAAGGTGAGTCCGCCAGGCATTACGTCACCATCCCCACGCCACGCAAGACCTGGATCATCGACTGGTCAACCGGGAGCGATGTCGAGATCGCCACATGCAGCGTGCGCGCGCCGCTACCGAGCAGGACCAGTTCATCTCGCCAGGCCGACCGGCGGGCGCGATACCCGGCGAGCGACGCCTCGTCGGCGCGAATCGGCATCCGGGCTCCGGACTCGATGTCGGCCGCCTGATGCGTGACGAGCAGGTCCTCCATCAGTGACGGGTCTTCCTCGGCCGGGTCGAAGACCTGGAACAGGGCGATTTCCCAGCCGCGGCCGATGGCGCCCCGCATGGCGAGTTCCAACCGTTCAAGGTCCTCCGACAGGAAATCGGAGACGATCAGCAACATGCCGGCGCGTCGCCGCTCGTAGACCAGGCGGCTGAGCGCGGGCGCGAGTGTCGCCTCGCGCTGGACACGCAGCCGTTCGAGCCAGGCGAGCATGTGACGGGTATTCGAACGCCCCTGGGCCGGACCGAACCGGCGCGCCGCATCGGACCCAACGGGCGTGATCGACAGCCGGTCGAAATGCCAGAGCGAGAGATAGCCCAGCGCACCGGTGAGCTGGAGCGCATGCCGCAGCTTGGTCGGCAACCCTGGGCCGCTCGACCAGTCCATCGAGCGGCTCACGTCGACCAGGATATGCACATCAAACTCGGTGGTGATTTCGCTTTCCCGCACGTAGAGGGAATCGAACCGGGCATAGGCCCGCCAGTCGATCCGCCGGTAGTCGTCGCCAAGCGTATACGCCTTGAAATCGGCGAACTCGGGCGATGGGCCCTTGCGAAGGGAGCGATGTTCGCCGGTAAGCCCCGTGCGGGACAGGCGACGCGAGTGGAGAATCACGCGCCGGAGCCGGGCGAGCACATCGTCGGTGAAGAGCGGTTCCACCGCGATGTCGCTCATGGTTCTTCCGGGCTTTCGAAGTATCCCCGCACCACATCGCGCAGGGTGGGCGGCACCCGGTTACTGTCCGGCCCGGCGATGCCGGGATCATCGGAGACCATGTCGCCGCTGGCGGTCGAGGAGTCGCCGCCGTCACCCGTGCTGGAGGTTCCGGATTGGCCGCCGGATTGCACCCCCTGGTCGGACGTGCCCTGCAATTGAAGCGACTGATCGCCCCCGGTGTTCGTGCCGCGGCCATCGTCTTCCTCGCCGCGGTCGGAGCGGCTCGGGGGTGGATCGCCCGCCTCGCCCTGGGAGGGAATTTCCGCGTTCGGGTCTTCTTCCACCTCGTTGGGATTGTCGACCGTGCCGCCCTCGCTCTGGTCATTCGCGTTCGACTGGCCGGTACCCGCGCCGGACCCCTGGCTGGAGTTCGTTTCGTCGTCGGGGGCGCCGCTCAGGTCCTGGCTGGAACCTTGCGAGCCGCTTGAGTCACCGCTGGAATCGGCCCCGGTCCCATCGCCGCCATTGCCTGGCTCGGACTGCTGGCCCTCGCCGCCTTCGGACGATCCAGCGCCGGCGCCTTCCTCACTCGCACCCTCGGACGTTTCGCCGCTGGCCGATCCGCCCTCGCTTGGCTGCTCCTGGCTCGAAACCCCTGGTTGGGCCTCCACGCCCTCGCCGGGGTCGGTGCCTGTTCCCTGTTCGCCCGTGCCCTGATCGCCACCGGTTCCACCCTGGCCGGATTCCGAACCCGACCCCTCTTCACCTCCCTGACTCGATCCGGAGGAGTTGCTGGTCGCCTCGTCGAGTTCCTGGGAGAGGCTCTCCTGTGATTCGACCTGCTCGCCTGTCTCCTCGACCTGATCGGCGAGATCCCGCACGGCATCGCTGGCGCCAGGACCGCCCTCCCGCAGGGCGTCGGCCGTTTCCTGGGCCTGCTGGGCCAGCTCCGGATTGGTCTCAGACATCTCCCGCGCCGCCTGGTCGAGGTCATCGGCGAGTGCGTTTCGCGCCGCCTGGTCCATCGACTCGACGGAGTCGGCGGCGGATCGCAGCAGATCGGCGGCCTCCGCGTACTCGCCGCTGGAAATCGCCTCCGCGGCGGGCTGAGTGAGCGGGTAGCTTTCCAGCGCCTCGGCCAGCAGCGAGAGGTCCTCGCGCGTTTCCTGGGTGGTTCGCCCGCGTTGCTGGATATCGGCGATGCTGGCCTGCTGCTCGGCGGGCGTGTCGGTCAGCGGCGGTTGCTCTACCACTGGCTGTTCCCGCGCCACCAGCCGCTCGCTGGCGACCAGGAATTGGGGCACCGGGGCGGCTTCCAGCGAGGCGACGCCCCGCTGGGAGATGCCCGCGAGCAGGAAGACGAGCAATCCACCCGCGAAGAGCAGGCACAGGATGATTTCGCGAACCGGGAGCCAGGTGGAGCGGGAGATACCAGGCGCTACCTCGTCGAAGGTGTTCGCGGCGTCGGCCAACTGGATGCGTGACAATCGCGAGTCGCTGGCGGGCCGCTCGAAGGCGGTGACCATCCGCTCGTTCAGCCAGAAGGTACGGTCCAGCATGTGCGTGACCATGGTCCGCGACGGCCAGATGAACCAGCCATGAATCGCCCCGAACGCGACACAGACCGCGACCAGCACGATGGCGGCGCGTATGGAAGGAAGGGAGGCCATGTCGAGCGCGGCCAGCATGGCCCAGACGATAAGCGCCGCGAACGCCACGACCACGCCACGCAGGATGGAGCCGATCATCCACGACACGCCGAATCGCCGGGTCAGGCGGTCCAGCCGGCTGGCGAGGTAGCGCCCGGCCTCATCCTGGGGCGTTGCCGAGAACCGCTCGGCATGTTTCCACGACCGGCGGGGTGGGGGAGCCACGCTCCCGATCCAGAACGGAAACCACAGGAGGAGCCATGTCGCGTGCAGCGGATCGCGGCGGAAGGCGGCGACGATGGCTAGGAATGTGTCGCGAGTGGAACGGCCGATCGAGCGGACCAGCGATCCGATATCGAAGTGGGCGCGGGCGCGGCGACCGCCGTACAGGCTGCGTTCCATCAGGAGCCCCTCACCGGATTGCGACCGAGCGGTGCCCGTGAGGACCAGTTCAACCTCGATGGCTTCTTCAGCCACGACCAGGCAGCCAGCCAGCCGCCAAGGGCAATGACGAGGGCGGACACCATGTAGGCCATCCGCCACAGCCGGAGGTCGATCTTGCTCACCACGGCGCTGGCCGCGGCATGGCCCTCGGCGTCACCGAGCATCGCGAATGCGTCGCCCGCGTCCACCGCGTCACGACGCGAGGAGGCGAGGTACAGCCAGTTGTCCGCCGAGCGCTGGGCCGATTCGAGATGGGCGTTCGCCTCGATGCCGCTGGTGGCGAGCGTCCGGTAGCGTTCGATGGTGGTGCCCGGTCGATGGCTCTCTGGCAGGACGGCGTACAGGTCATCGGCCTGGTTCACCAGGGTGAGCGCGGCCTGGTAGTCATATGCGGTCAGCGCCTGCTCGGCGTTGAGCATGATTTCATCCGCCTGCAGGCCCAGCGCGCAGTGGGCGAGCAGCGCCTCGACGCGGGCAAGCCCGACCTGGTCGCCAAGGTCGGTGAAAAGCCGCTGCGAGCGTTCCGCTTCGGCGGACGCCGCCTCGTAGGCGCCGCGGGTGAACAGTTCCTCGGCCCGGCTGAGATCGAAGGCGGAAACCGCGTTGTCACGCCAGCCGGACGCGAACCAGCGCGGGAGATAGGAGGCCCACGCCGAGCCGAGGTCGGCGATCGACTGGCCGAATGCCGCGGAGAGGTTCGCCTCGAAATCAGCGTTGACCGCGAATCCAGCGATGAAGGTCTGGAGCCCGGTGACACCGTACCGGTCGATGAGAAACGCCACGAGCGCGTAGGCGTTGGCGGTGCGAACCTCGGCGGTGAGCGTGGCCGGTTCGCTGGCGGCGATCGCGGTCCAGCCCGGCAGCGTGCCGGACTGGTCGAGCCCCTGCACGAGCGACCCCAGCCGGGCCTGGGTGGCGACCACCGGAATCTCGACATAACGGGCAACGCCATCCAGCAATCCTGGTGGCACCTGGTTGCCACCCGACGCCTGGATGAACGCGCGGCTGGTGATATTGCGGAGGATATTCCCGGCTTCCACCGGAGTCAGTTCGAGGAAGGGCTGGATGGCGATCACGGCGGTGAGTCCGTCCGGCGCAACCCAGGCCGTGTCGTGCACCCATCGCATGCCAGCCAGCGATTCGGGCGTCAGCGTCTCCACGAACCGGATGTGCTGTTGGGATCGGGGCTCGGTGGCGAAGAGCGCCGTGAACTGGGGCCAGGCATCCGTGATGGCCGCGCCATAGGTGTCCACGATGGTGGAAGCATCGACCGGACTCCCGGGATCGACCACGATCCGGACGCGTCCGGCGGTCGCTTCGGTGGCGGAGGGGGATTGGGCGCTTGCGGTGAATGCGCCGCACGGCAGCAACGCCGCGACGAGCACAAGCGCGACGAAAGCGGTGAAGGGTCGGCGGGAAGGGGTGACGAGAGCAGGCATGAACCCTCCGACATCGGGACCGGGAAATGGCTGGCGCTTCCGCTCAAAGGATGCGCCCGGCAATGTCGTCCCGTAGGATGCATCAGTATACAGCAGCGGAACCGGTGGCCTTCGTATTTCCCGGCGAGCCTGGACATGGTCCGGCTTGCCCGAACGGTAGCCGGGTTCGCCTTTCCCGCGGTATGGTCACAGCGGCATTTGAAGCGCGAGCGTTGCAACATACCGATCCGCCAGTGCCCGCTACGAATCACTCGTTACAGGGGCACCCACGTTGGCCGAAAACCCGTCCACCATCGCAATGCCCGGCGAGTCACCCGCGCCGCCCGCTTCCCCCGTCGAGCACGTCCAGCGAACCGGGTCCCTCATCCTCTCCCAAATCACCGAAAAGCGATTCATCACCCTGCTGCTAGTGCTCTTCATCGCCAAGGGCGTCATCATCACGTTCGCGCACGCGCCCTATTCGGGGCACGACGAGGTAGCTCACTACGCCTACCTGCGCATGGTGGCGGAAGAGACCAGGATTCCGGAGCTGCCCGACCTGGAGGCCTGGAGGGCGACTTACGCGGAACAAGGCACCTACAGCCACGACCAGATGCCGGAGGAGTTCTGGCAATACTGCCGCCGGACCACGATCGACTGGAGCCCGGGCTGCGGCGACTACGAGCGGGCCATCTACGCGATGTCGCTGGCGGGCGAGTTCTATCCCACCGGCTGGATTTACACGGCGAACCACCCTCCACTGTATTACCTGCTGATGACGCCGCTCTACTGGCTGACCGACGGCCTGTCGATCGAGACCCAGCTGTACATCTTCCGGCTGGCGGCGATTCCGTTCGGCCTGGCGACCGTGGTGCTGGCCTGGCTGACGACCCGCACGCTGTTCCCGCGGGAGCGGTTCCTGGTGCTGCTGGTGCCGGCGGTCGTCGCCTTCCAGCCGCAGGTGTCGTACGAGTCGGCGATGCTGAACAACGACATCCTGGCAATCGCGTTCACCAGCGCCGTCATCTTCCTCATCGCCCGGGGGCTGAAGCACAGGTTTCCACCCGGGACGGTGGCCCTGATCGGTCTCTTCTACGGACTGGCCGTGCTGTCGAAGAACACCTCGCTCACGGCGGGAGCGATCATCGCCTTCGCGATGATCCTGGGCATCGGCGTGCGCCGATGGCGGGAGTGGGTGGTCAAGGGCGCGTTGGCGGCCGGGGTCGCGGCGATGATGATCTGGCCGTGGTACGTGTACATGTACCGCACCTATGGCGACTTTACCGGGCTCAAGCGGATCAGGGAACTTCAATACTGGAACTACGGGGATGACCAGCGGCCGACAATCTGGGCTCAACTGGAGAGCCAGCGGTTCCTGTGGTGGCGCTGGCGGGAAACCTGGGGCGAGTTCGGCTGGCGGCTGATTCCGCTTTCCACCGAGCTGCTGCGCGGCATCTTCTGGGTCTGCCTGCTGGCGGCGGTCGGCATCGCCGTCTGGGCGGTGCGATTGCTGCTTACCCAACGCGCCATGCTGGAGGATGAAATCGACGGTTCCTCCGGCACCGGTTCCACGGCCGGTGTGGACTCCGTTTGGCTGCTGGAGCGCTGGCAGGTGGTGGGCGTGCTGACCATGGGCGTGGCCTGCATCCTGGCGTACTTCGCCATCCTGCAATTCGGCACCACCTTCTCGCTCACGCAGGCGCGGTATTATTTCCCGGCGATCGTGCCCGCCGCGTTGCTGTTCGCGATAGGGTGGCGCGCATTGTTGCCACGACGCTGGCTGGTTCCCGGGCAGGCGATCCTGTTCGTTGGGCTGGTGATGTTGAACGTGATCATTTACAGCGCCTACGTGCTCCCATACTGGGGCTCGGTCAGCGTTGAGTTTCCTGGGGTCCCCGAGTTCTACCGCTAGGCTACAAGGTGGGAAAACGCCGATTTCGCCTGAAACCGGAACGAATCGATAGCGTCTTCTTCGCTATCCTGCTCGCCCTCTTCATCGCCAAGGGCGTCATCGTCACCTTCGCCCACACCCCGTTCTCCGGACACGACGAGGTCATGCACTACGCCTACCTCGAATACGTGGCGACGGAACATCGCTTGCCGGTGATTCCGGTGCTGAGCGAGTGGCAGGAGGCCGACGCCGACGGCCAGGTGTTGCCGTACGACCGCCCGAACGCCGAGTTGTGGCCCTACTGCCGGTTCACGACCGGCGACTGGAATGTCGGCTGCGGGAGCCGGGAGACACCGGTCTGGAAGGTGTTCTGGCCCCCGGAAAACGAGAACTATCTCCATGGCTGGATCTACACCGCCAACCACCCTCCGCTCTACTACCTGTACCTCACGCCCCTCTACTGGCTGATGGACGACGCCTCGCTGGAAACGCAACTCCACGCATTCCGGCTGGCGACGTTGCCGTTCGGCGTCCTCACCGTGGTGATGGCATGGCTCACGGCGCGGACGCTGTTCCCGCGCGAGCGGTTCCTGGCGCTGATGGTGCCGGCCTTTGTCGCCTTCCAGCCGCAAATCTCGTACGAAGCGGTGATGCTGAACAACGACGCCGCCGCGATCGGCTTCACCAGCGTCGCGATCTACCTGCTGGTGCGCGGCCTGAAATCGGGCTTCCCCTGGGGGAACGTGGCGCTGACCGGGTTCTTCTTCGGGCTGGCGGTGCTGTCCAAGAACACGAGCATAACGATCGGGCTCTCCATCGCCGCCGCGATGATCCTCGGCCTGGGTGTGCGGAACATTCGCGCGTGGCTGCCGAAGGGGGCGCTGGCGGCGGGCGTGGCCGGGCTGCTGGTATGGCCGTGGTTCACCTACATGTACCGCACCTACGGTGACTTCACCGCGCTGGGACGGGTGAGCACGCTCCAGTACTGGAACTATTACAGCAATGAGCGCCCGACGATCTGGGATCAGGCGAGCGACCGCTGGTTCGCCTGGTGGCGCTGGCGGGAAACCTGGGGCGAGTTCGGCTGGCGGCTGATCCCGATTGGCGAGCAGGACAACTGGCTCATCCTCAGGCTGCTGCTGTGGGCCACCATGATCGGCACGGTGGGTATCGCGGTGTGGGCGGTGCGTTTGTACCTCATGTCCCGGCAGCGGGATGAAGACACACCCGCGCCCGGTCCTGATGGATCGCTGTTCCGGAGTCACCGCTGGCAGGTGGCGGGCGTGCTGACCATGGGGATCACCTGCATCGTCAGTTACCTGGCCATCCTCCAGTTCGGCGTGTCGTTCTCGCTCACGCAGGCGCGCTACTACTTCCCGGCGATCATCCCGGCGGCGCTGCTGCTGATGATCGGGTTCCGCGCGATCACGCCGGCGCGCTGGCTGCGACCCGCCGAGGTTGGACTGTTCATGGGCATGGTGGTGCTGAACGTCGTCATCTACACGGCGTTCGTGGTGCCGTACTGGGAAACGGCCAACAAGGTCTACCGCGACATCGATCCGCTGTTCCGGTGAGCGTGGCGTCCAGGACGCTAGCTCAGGAGGAAGGGGCATGCACTGGCAGGATCTCGTCGGGGCACGGTACGTCGAAGGGAAGGGCATACACGATCGGAGTTCGCGGGAGAAAAAGCGCTTGGATGGCCGATCGTTAGCCCTTCCGTACTGGTGGTCCATGACGCGCCTGACGAGACCAGTAGGGAAGCCCTAGGCAACCATCAGGGGAAGCCGCACCATCCGCGGTCTGGTTGCCGTATGGGGTTCCCCACCATGCACGGTCTGAACGTGGAAGCCATGGATGCGTTTTGCAGTGCGTTCATGTACAATTGCGCCAAGTGTACGTACACAACGTGCGGACGAGTTCATCCTGACTGCTGAAAGAATCGGAAAGATACCCATGGTCATCGCGGACGCATCCATCCCCACCACACAGGACTCACCGATGGTCGAACGTGTCTCCGTGCCGGAACTCGACGCCATCCTCGGGCAACCGTTCAAGGTGCTCGACGATGGGTTCGTGCGGGTCGTCGATTACATGGGCAGCGATTCCTCCATCGTGCAGGCCGCCCGCGTCTCCTACGGGACGGGCACCAAGCGCGTGCGCGAGGACAAGGCGCTCATTCGCTACCTGCTGCGGCATGCCCACACCACGCCGTTCGAGATGTGCGACATCAAGTTCCACGTCCGCGTGCCGATGGACATCTGGCGCCAGTGGATTCGCCATCGCACCGCTTCGGTCAACGAGTACTCCACCCGCTACTCGGTCGCGATCGACAGCGCCCAGAAAACCGCCGCCGATGAATGGCGCCTGCAGTCCGCCGGCAACCGCCAGGGCAGCGAAGGCAGCCTGGACACGGACGCGGGCACGATCCTCACCGCCCGCGAGGCCGAACTGCACGAACTCACCCGCGAGGTCTACGACCAGCGATTGGAAATGGGTGTCGCCCGCGAGCAGGCCCGCAAGGACCTTCCGCTTTCGACTTACACCGAGGCCTACTGGAAGACCAACCTCCACAACCTGCTGCACTTCCTGGCGCTACGCATGGATAGCCACGCGCAATACGAAATCCGCGAGTTCGCCCGCACCATCGGCGAGGAGATCGTCGCCAAGTGGTGCCCGGTTGCCTGGGAAGCGTTCATGGACTACCAGGTGAACACGACCCGTTTCAGCGAGGCGGAACTGGCGATCATTACCGCGCTCATCGCTGGAAACGAAGCGGGCGCCGTTGGCGCGGCCCGCGAATTCGGCCTCATCACGACGAAGAAGGACGGCACGGAGCGAATCGGGCGCGAAGCGCTTGAGCTCGAACCGAAGCTGACGCGCCTTGGCCTGACAATTCCCTGGTAAGGGTGGTCCCTGGGGAGGGAACCGCACGGCACGAGAGCCGGGGAGCGCAAAGCATGCTTCCCGGCTCTCGTGTGTTCGTTTGAGGGCCAATCGCCGCGCATGACAGGCCATTCCATGCCCGCACCGAGGGTGTCGACCCTTGGCCTCGCGCCGGGTCGACACCCTCCGTTCGCGCATGCCAACCATCTCGTTGCTCCGGGGATCGACCCCTACGAAGCGAATCGTGGCGCGCCGATGGCCAAATCGCCGCGTCCTAGCCGCCGGATCGACAAGCCTCGAGCGAACGACGTTGTTTGCCATCGCCGTCGAAGTTGGCTGGGTCGAGCCAGGCTTCGAAGCCACGCTTGATGGCCGGCCAGTCGTCGTCGGTCATCGCGAACCAGGCGGTATCGCGATTCCGGCCCTTCACCACGGAATGCTTGCGGAAGGTGCCTTCATACGTGAAGCCGAACCGCTCGGCCGCCCGCCGCGACGGCATGTTCAGGTCGTTGCACTTCCACTCGAAGCGCCGGTAGCCCAACTTCGTCATGACATAATCCGCAAAAAGATAGATCGCCTCGGTGGCGGCGGTCGTTCGCCGCAGGGCCGGTCCAAACCAGATGTGCCCGACCTCGGCGACGCCGTTGGCGGCATCGATCCGCATCAGGGACGCCACCCCTTCCGCGCGGCCCGTTCGAAGGTCGACCGCAGCGAAGAAGAGGGGATCGGACGAGGCGGCATTGGCGACCAGGTAGCTGTCGAAGACCGCGCGGTCGGTATAAGGCCCGTAGGGCAGATAGTCCCAGAAGGCTGGAACGGCGTTGGCGGCCTGGGCGGCATTCCACAGGTCATCGCCGTGCCGGTCGGTATCGAGCGGTTCGAGGCGGACCGTGCGCCCGGTCAGCGTGACCCATTCTGGAAAGGGGCGTGCGGTCCAACCCTCGACGATGTCCCCAACCGGGGAGCCTGCTGCCTGCATCCTGTCCTGTTCTCCCATGTCAGAGCGCGACCCGGTAGCGGACGAAGCCGTCAGCGGGTGCATACGTGTCGTACAGTCGCCTGGCGGTGGCGTTATCTTCCTTCGTCATCCAGTAGACCCGGCTCCAGTTCTCCTGGCGACCGATCTCGATGCAGCGGTCGATCAGCGCGCGGCCAATTCCGCCTCCACGCGCCCCGGGCCGCACGAACAAGTCGTGGAGCAGACCGGCGGGCCGGTCGGACCAGGTGAAGTCGTGGACCACCACCGTGGCGAAGCCCACGACCGCGCCCTCCACCTCGGCGACCAGTCCGATCCAGAACGGATCGTCGCCAACGAGCCTACTCCAGGTGTTCGCGGTGATCGCTTCCGGCAGCGATGTCTCGTAGAAGTCGAGGTACCCCGCCCATAACTCGCGCCACACGGCTTCATCGTCTGGCTGGATGCTCCGGATCGTCGTCATCGGCGGCTACGCTCCTTGTCCTGGCTCCCAATCGGCATGAATTCCGATCATACAACCCACGCCGGCCTACACGTCGGCCAGCGCCACCACCGGGTCGGAGCGGACCGCCCTTCGCGCGGGAAGCACCGATGCAACGAGACCGCAGGCGATGGCGGTAACGATGATCGCGCTGATCTGGCCCGGCGGCAATGACAACGATACGGGCATCACATCGCCGATCACGGTCAGCGCGCCAATCCAGCCGAAGGCGATTCCCAACACCGTGCCCACCACGCAACTGATGAGCGCCAGCAGGAGCCCTTCGATGGCGAGACTCAGGCGCAACTGGCGACGAGTGAACCCAAGCGCGCGAAGCAACGCCGACTCCCGGGTGCGCTCGATGACCGAGAGGGTAAGCGTGTTGCTGACGCCGACGATGGAGATCAGCACCGCCACCGCGAGCAGGGCGGTGACCACGAGCAGCATCGTATCCAGCGCGCTTTCGAGGGTATCCCGGTAATCGCTGGTGGTGAGGACATCGATCGTGACGCCAGCCTCGTCGGCCTGGGTGTAGATCGCATCGGTCACGGCGTCGGCATCGGCGGAGTCGTCCACCCGGAGCCACAGCTCGGTGAGAAGTCGTTCGCCCGGAATCGTCGACACATCGGCGGGGGAAACCAGCGGGCTGTCGAAGTACAGGCTTTCCGCGGCAAGGAGGGTATGCGTCACCCCTCCCGCCTCCAGCTCCACTCGATCGCCCGGCTCGGCGCCAGTGAGGCCCACCGCCCAGTCCGGGAGCACGATCGTGCCCGGCTCCAGGTCAAGACCGGAGGTATCGCCCCGCCAGACGGCATTGAGGACGTCCGGGTCCGCGATGCGCAGGTAGACGCCGACCTGCTCGCCTTCACCGCTCTGGTTCGTGAGGGTCACGTCAAGTCGCTCAACGCTCACCACGGCGATGATGCCCTCGATTGTCATGAGATCGCCAGCCATGCCCCGGAACCCGGTCTGCTGGCTCTCGTCCATCAGGGTGACCTGGAGGTCGAGCGGCACCTGGGCGTCGATGTCCGCCAGCAGCGTCGACTTCAGGGTCGATGCGCCCACCGACATCATCGTCACCAGCGTGATGCCAATTACCAGCGCCATGGCCGTTCCGGTGGTACGACGCGGGTTGCGAATGCTGTTGCTGGCCGCGACCCGGGCCGGCACGCCGCCGATCCGCGAGACCAGCGATCCCAGGAATCGCGCCACCACCGGCACGATCACGGTCGCGCCGATCAGCACCGCGAGAAAACTGACACTGCCGCCGACCATGCCGATGGCGATGCCGGGAAGGTAGGAGCCCTGCAGGGACAGGAACACACCGCCAACCAGCAGGAACGCTCCACCGGCGGCCAGCGCCAGGGCGACCAGAATCCGGAATCCGCCCGGCCGGGGCGACATGTCGACCGGCGCCTGCGAGACGCGCAGCGCCTGAAGTGGATCGATTCGCATGGCCGAGCGCGCCGGAAGCCAGCCAGCCGCCACGGACACCACCAGGCCAATCAGCAGCGCCACGACGATCGCCATTGGCGAAAGCCCGATGCCGTCAGGAATCGCGTTGCTGTCGAAAGCCGATTGGGCCACGCGCAACCCGATCTGGGCGACGACGAAGGCGAGCAGGACGGCGGCGATGGAGGCGACGAGACCGGTGATGGCTGTCTCGAAGATCACCATCCGGCCAACCTGCCCGGAGGTGGCCCCGGCGCAACGGAACAGCGCGATGTCGCGGGTGCGCTGGGCAATGAGGATGGAGAAGGTATTGGAGACCACGATCGCGGCCACGATCAGCGTCAGCACGGCGAAGGCGTTGATCCCCATGATCAGGATGTTCCACTCGGCTTCGCGCTCGGCCATCTCGTGGTCGACCAGCGCGTCGGCGGTCGTCACGGAGACCGGAATCGACGCTGCCGTCTCGATTGCCGCGGTGACCTCCGGGGCGGAGGCGCTTGGCTCCGTCAGCACGTAGACACGGGTGGTCATGAGCCTCCCGTTCCACAGCTCCCACTCCTGGCTGGAAATCAGGGTGTCGAAGCCTTCCGAGCCGAACTGGCCACCGGCCGACCACGTTCCGACCACCACGAATTCCCGGTCAGCCCAGTCGCCATCCGGATCCGAGGGGTTGGGGAGTTGCAGGGAGACCGTGTCACCGATGTCGACGCGCAGCGATTTCGCCCGGGCTGAATGGAGTACCACCTCGCCCTCGGTCTCCGGCAACCGGCCCGCGCCGATCTCCAGCGCATCCCGCAGGACATCCGGCCCAGGGAGGGGGGCGACGATCGCCTCGCCACTTCGCCCGTTGGCGGTGGCGGAGGTCCAGAGTGTGTGGGCGGGTTGCACGTCGGCGACACCATCGACCTCGTTCAACGACGCAATGTCCGCGCCGGTGAACGGTTGCTCGGTGGAATCCACGGCCAGGTCGATATTGGTGAACTCCGCGCCGATCGTATCGCGAAGTCCCTGTCGCATGGCGTCCCCGGCGAGCAGGGTGGCGACGAGGAAGGCGACGGACAGCATGATGGCGAGACTTGCGCCCGCCTGTCGGCGCTTGCTTGTGAGGAGATGGAGGATGGATGCCCGCAACATCGATCAGCCCTCGATCCTGGTGAGGGCGGCGAGCACCGCTTCGGTGGTGGGGTTGGCGATGTCGTCGACGATCCTGCCATCGGCCAGCATCACGACCCGATCGGTCCAGGACGCGGCGAGGGGATCGTGCGTCACCATGATCACGGTCTGCCCGTGCTCGCGAACCATTCGCTGGAGTACATCGAGCACCTGGTGGCCGCTACGGCGGTCGAGGTTGCCGGTCGGCTCATCGGCGAAGACCACGTCCGGCCGCGGCAGGAGGGCCCGGGCGATGGCCACGCGCTGCTGCTGGCCGCCGGAAAGCTCGCTCGGCCGGTGGTTCAGCCGGTCATCGATGCCGAGGGTGGTCACGATGGTGTCCAGCCACGCTTTGTCCGGTGATTTCCCGGCCAGTTCCAGCGGCAGCAGGATGTTCTGCCGGGCGGTGAACGCCGGGAGCAGGTTCAGCGACTGGAAGATGAAGCCAATGCGGTCGCGCCGCAGGTGAGTGCGTCCGTCGTCGGAAAGCGAGGAGAGCCGCGTATCGCCCAGGATGACCTCACCCCTCGTCACCGAGTCCAGCCCGGCCAGGCAGTGCATCAGCGTCGACTTCCCGGAACCCGACGGCCCCATGATGGCGGTGAACCGCCCCTGCCCGAACGACACCGATACATCCCGAAGGGCGGTGACGGTCGTTGCCCCGCCGCCGTACTCGCGGGTGATGTTGTCGCCTCGCAGCGCGATCGCCGGGGGCGAGGTGACGTCTCGCGAGGGACGCTCCATCGTTGAAATTGCCATGCCTTCTTCTCTCTCCACGCTGTGTGTAGGTCTCCCACGTTCCCCGGGGACGCCGCGCGCCACGTTGCGCGGTGGCGTCCTGAGGGGACGGTTCAACAATAGGCACGCGATTTCGCGGTTCCCTTGTGAAGATGTGGAGATTCCGTCACGGAGGCGGCACACATGTACGAGAGACTTGGACTTCCGGCCCGATTACTCCTGCCCAACTCACCGATGGACAATCGGGGCCTTTTCCATAGGATGGAGGGCATGGTTATTGAAGACGTTCAGGTCGGCTACGCGCCGGCCCTGACCCAGGTCCACCACTCACGCATTTCCGTTCCGCCGGCATGGGGCGTGTCCCGGCCGCATCTCGTCGCGCGCGTCGAGGCTGGCGCCCAGGGCAAGCTGACCGTGGTTTCGGCGCCGGCCGGATGGGGCAAGTCGACCCTGCTGGCCGAATGGGCCAGCCAGACATCGATGAACGTGGCCTGGGTTTCGCTGGAAGAGAGTGACAACGATCCGCTCCGGTTCTTCCGGGTGGTGGTGGCGGCCATCGACCACATCTACCCGATGCGGATGGACGACATCCTCACCATGTTGCGGTCGCCCGGCAACGACAGCGGCACGCTGATCGACCTGGCGATCCTGTCGCGCCTGGAGGAGCTTCCGGACAATACCGCGATCGTGCTTGACGATTTCCATGTCCTCACCGGCCCCGAGCAACTTCGCTCCATGGCGCATGTGCTGGATGTGATGGCCCCCAACGTGCATTTCCTGCTTACCACCCGGGGCGACGTGCGCATTCCCCTGGCCCGGCTGCGGGCGGCGGGGCAGCTGACCGAAATCCGCTCGGAGGACCTCGCCTTCACGGAGACCGAGGCACGGGCCATGCTGAACGGCCACTCTGGCCAGTTCAGCGGCGGAGAGACGCTGTCGGAACTGGTCGCCCGCACGGAGGGCTGGGCCGTTGGCCTGCGGCTGGCGAGCCTGGAACTCGGCCGCGCGGCCGATCCGGCCAACGCGGTCACCCGCCTGCGCGGCACCCACCGCGACATAGCCGACTACTTCCGGGAGGAAATCCTCGACAGGATGGACCCGGAGCTCTGTACCTTCCTGGTCCAAATCTCGCCGCTCGCCCGGTTCTCCGAATCGCTCGTTCGCGCCGTGACCGGCTGCGACAACGCCCGAGCGCTGCTCGACAAGGCGGCGGCCTCCGATTGCTTCCTCGTGCCGCTGGACGATGAGCGCCGCTGGTACCGGTACCACGCGCTGTTCCACGATGTCCTGAAAAGCGACTTCGACCGGCTGCCCTGGGACCGCCAGGTGGAGGTTCACATCCGCGCGAGCGAGTGGTACGAGCGGGAAATGATGATTCTCGAGGCGGTCGACCATGGCCTGATGGCGAACGATAGCGAGCGGGTCGCCTCGCTGGTGGACCGGTACGGCGACACCCTCATGTTCTCCTGTGGTGAGGCGAACCAGCTCGTCCGCTGGATCGAGCAAATCCCGCCGGAAGTCATCCGCGACCGGCCCGGCATCGTCCGCGTCTACGCCTGGGCCCTCACCACCGTCGGCCGGATCGACCATGCCGAACGCCTGCTCAACCGCGCCTGGGCCGACCTGGACGCGGCTGGATCACCGGACAATCGCGCCGAGTGGGAAGCATTGCTGACGGCCGTCCAGGCGCGCGTCGCCGCCTACAAGGGTGACGACCGGGCGACGATCACCTTCGGCCGGCGCGCGCTCGACCTGCTCGACCCCATCGCCCAGGCCCAGGTGTACAGCGACGTGCTGCTCAGCATGGGGTTCGCCCACCGGGCGCTGGGCGACCTCGACACCGCCACGGACACCTTCGCCGAGGCGGCCCGCCTGGGACGGCTGCACAACAACGAACAGGCCGCGAGATGGGGAAGCCGCTACGGCGCGCTCACCCGCCTGGCGCAGGGCAGGCTGCGCGAGGCCGAGGCGATCGTCGATGAAGATCTCGCCCTGGTTCGTGGACAACTGGCGCCGGGCGGAACCACGCTGGCCGCGCTGCTCGTGACGAAGGCGGAACTGCTGCTGGAACGGGGAGAACTCGAGACCGCGAAGTCCTATCTGGACCAGGCGATGCCGATCATCCAGCGCATTGGCGACGCCAAGATGCTGATGAACGTCTATGTGGCGCTGGCGAACTACTTCCAGGCCACCGGCGATCTCGACGGCGCGCGGGAGAAAATCAGGCGGGCCGAGGAGATCTTCAACCCACAGGTTCGAGGCGGGCGCATTGCCCGGCTGGACCTGCGCCAGGGGGACGTGGTGGCCGCGCTGCGCTGGGCCCGCAACAGCGGGTTTTCGGTGGATGACGAGGCCGACGCATCCCGGGGCGAGGAAGAACAAGCCACCTTCGCCCGGATCATGGCCCTGGCGAGTGACGACGACGGCGCGATCGGACTCCTGCGGCGGCTGATCGCCGACGCCGGGTCGGACGGCAGAATCGGCCACGCGATCCAGTTGCACATTGTCCTGGCCCGCGCCCTCGCGATGCGCGGCGACACCCAGGGCGCGAACACCGAACTGATCCAAGCCGTCCGCCATGCCCGGCCCGACGGCTTCACGCAGGTGTTCCGCAACGAGGGTCCGGAGCTTCAGGCGCTGCTGCGGGACCTGGCGAGAGGCCGCGACCTGCTGGACGACGCGGATCGCCGGTTCGTGCTCGACCTGCTGGGCCGACCAGCCAGCCCGGTGGCGGACGAGACGGTTCCGACCACGCAGCACGCGCTGCCCGAACCGCTGACCGGCCGCCAGATCGAGATCCTGCGACTGATGGCCGACGGCCGCTCCAACCGCGAGATCGCGGGGGCGCTCTATATCGCCGAAGGCACGGTAAAGGCGCACGTCCACCAGATCACCGGCAAGCTCATGGCCCGGAACCGGACCGAGGCCGTGGCCACCGCGCGCGACCTCCACCTGCTGGGCTGATCCAGGAGAACAATTCAGACCGAGGCCGCATGGTGGGGCAGCCACCGCGCCACGCACCACCGTCACGTCGTCGCGTTCGTGACGGCGGATGTTGGTACAATCGACCGCACTTGCCCGCGATTCCACCGAAAGCGACTCCACCATGGCCCTGAAGGTCGGACTTCAACTTTATTCCGTGCGCGAGTCGCTCAAACGCGACCCCTGGGGCACGCTCAGGGAGGTCGCCAACGCCGGCTTCACCCACCTCGAAGCGGCGAACCACCATGCCCGCACCGATCCGGGAGTTGGATTCGGCGTCGGCGCGGGCGAACTTCGCGAGCAACTCGCCGCGCTCGGCCTATCCATCGTGGGGTGCCACATCAACCCGCTGGACCTCGATATCCTGCCCGGCGTGCTGGATTACCAGGCCGAACTTGGCAGCACCCAGTTCGGCTGCGACATCGAATTCTTTCCCTATGGCGACCGGGATTACGTGCTCCGGCGATGCGAGACCTTCAACCAGGTCGGAGAGCTGGCCCGCGAGCGTGGGATGCGGTTCTACTATCACAACCACTTCCAGGAGTTTCAGCGGCTCGGCGACGACTTTGTGTACGACATCATCCTGGCCAACACCGATCCGGACCTGGTCTTCCTCGAACTCGACACCTACTGGATGTACCGGGGTGGCCAGGACCCGATCGAATGGATGCGCCGGTTCCCGGAGCGGATCGTTCTCCTGCACCAGAAGGACTTTCCGGACAATGCCCGGCAACCGCTCAACCTCTACGACGGTGTGGTCTCCCCAACCGAGAACATCGACATGCGGGTGTTCGATGATCGCAAGGACAAGCTCTGCTTCACCGAGATCGGCACCGGGATACTGCCAATCCAGGACATCATCGATGCCGCGGTCACCCTGCCAAACCTCGATTACCTGATCCTGGAGCAGGACCACACCACGCTGTCGGAGATCGAATCGATCCGCCGGAGCATGGAGGCCTTCACCTCCCGCTTCACCGGTGTCACGACCTCCTGACAACGGTTCCCAGAGGCGTGTCGACCGTCCTTTACCGACCTACCCGGCGGGGATCGCCGGAACGAACTTACCGCCCGTATGCGTGCCGTGCACGTAGCTGGCATGGTCGACCCGGTGCAGCACCACGGCGCGTTCCGCCCCGCCCGGCGTGGAGGCATGCACGTCCTCGGTGGTGACCGAGTCCGGCTCCCGGCCGTCGCGCAGGCCCTCGCCCAGCACCCGGCCATCCAGCCCCTCCGGCACGTCGATCCCCAGCAGCGAAAGCACCGTCGGCATGATGTCCACCGCCCCAGTTGGAACGGTTGAGGTCACGCCCTCGCGGAAGGACGGACCGTTTGCCACGAACGTCGCGTGCATGTCGTAGGGCGAGAGCGAGCCGTGCGAGGACTTCAACGCCGACTGCGTGGTCAGCGAGGCCACCGTGCCTGGAGCGCCGAATTCATTCGTCTCGGTGGTCCACACCGGCGAGACGCCGAGTAGCGGTTGCCGCGAGTTGACGTGCCCGTTCCACAGGTCCGCCATGGGGATCACCCCGGGCAGCTTCGTGGCGTCGACGCTTCCGCCCAGCACCACATCGACCCACGGCTGGGCGTGGAGCCATTCCACCAACGGCGCCAGAGCGGTGGTGTCGGGATTCGCGTCGCCCGGCCTGGCGTAGATGTAATCGCTGGCCGTGGCCAGTTCGGGAAGCCCGCTGCCGAGGTCCTTGCGGGCATCGATCAGGTATTCGCGCAGTGTCCGGTGGGCCCGTACCGTCGAATGTCCATGATCCGAGAGGAACAGGATATCGAACTGGTCGCGGATGCCGCGTTGTTCCATCGCTTCCAGTACGCGGCCCAGGCAGGCATCCACGCTGGCCAGCGAGGCCGTCGTCTCGGGCGACCCGATTCCGGAGTGATGCAGCGACGAATCCGGCTCGGCCAGCCACAGCGTGATCACCCGCGCCGATTCGTCGCCCAGGAAGATGTCCGTCACCGCGCTGGTCGCGTAGGCGTTGGACGCCACCGCCGGGATGGTTTTCTCGGGCAGTTCGCCCAGCTTGTCACGCAGGTCGTAGAGGTCGGCGATGCCGAACGCCGAGTTCGGGTTCACCATCCGGCCGCGGTCGCCGAAGGTCCACAGCACGTTCGAGCCCGACGACCCTGTTCCCGCCACCGCGACCCTGGCGCCGTGCCGAACCAGAATGTCGCTCAACGACTCCACCAATTGCGTCCCGCGGGGATCGGATGCGCCCAGGGCGTCCAGGTGCTCGTAGCTCCCGGTGTCGATGATGTGATCCGGCCGCGCATTCGGCACCAGCATCGTGTTCGCCACGATGCCGTGCTGTCCTGGCGACCGACCGGTGGAGAATGTGCTGCCGTTCACGCGCGTGTGTGACGGGTAGGCGGCGTGATGATCGGCGAACCGGACCCCGCCATCCGCCAGGGCGCGCAGGTTCGGCATCACGGCGGCATCGATCTGGTCGGGCCGGAGACCGTCGGCGCCGAAGACAAGGACTCGTCGGATGTTCTGGGGCATGGGTACCTACCAGGGTGGGGCAATCACCCGGGAGCACGCATGCTCCCGGGCTTCGCGGGCGGCTGACTATTCCTCGTTGAGGGAGAGATTGTAGGCACGCAGGTCCATGTTGTACAGCGGGTACGGATTCCAATTGACGGACTTGCTGACGCCGTAGAACTCAGCCGGATCGTACAGCACGGTTCCTGGCGCTTCGTCTTCCCAAATATCGAGCATGGCCTGGTAGGCGTTGTACCGCGTTTCGACATCGAGCGTGGTTCGGGCTTCCTCGGCCAACTGGTTGAACTCCTCCGGGGCGTCCCAGTACTGCCGCTGCATGGCGGAACCCGGTCCCCAGGCACGCACCAGGCAGCCTTCCGGATCGGCCAGGATCGACGAATTCGACCAGGTGTGGATGAATCGCTCATCCCCATTCTTGCCCTCGTCGTTGATCTCCACCACCGCGTTGATGCCGATCTCCTGCCACATCGGCACAATCGCCTGCGCGGCCTGGTCGGCCAACGTGTAGTATCCGGCCTGCGTCTGATATGGAAGCTCCTCGCCGGCGTAGTCCGACTCCTCCACAAGCTGCTTGGCGCGTTCCGGGTCATACGGCGTCAGCGGGCGATCGGCATTGAACAGCTCGCCGTATTCCGGAAACTGGTGCCCCTGCTTGGCGCGAGCCGTGCCACCCCAAAGCGCCTCGATCAGCAGTTCGCGGTCGATGCCCAGGTTCAGCGCCTGGCGAAGTCGCTTGTCGCCCAGCCCAGGTTGGTGCGTGTTGTACACCAGCACGTGGATGTTCGAGAGCACCACCTCGCGCACTTCCACATGGTCGTTGCTGGAAATCGACTCCACCTGATCCGGCGGGATGTTGGTGGCCAACTGAACCTCGTCATTCACCAGGGCGGTGACGCGGGCGGCAACCTCGGGAATCACCCGGAACACCACGCGCTTCACCGGCGGCGGGTCGCCCCAATGGTCGTCGTACCGCTCCATCACGATCTCGTCATCCGGCGTGAAGCTGACGAACCGGAACGGTCCCGTCCCCATGCCGCCACGCTCGAATGCTTCCTGCCCCTCGGTTTCCAGGTAGTTCTTCGGCACGATCCAGCTTGCCCACGACGCAAGGCGGTTCAGCAGGACTGGATCGGGCTGGTGGGTGGTGAATCGCACGCGGTAATCGTCGATCTTCTCGACCGAGGCGACCGTGGCGAAGTAGGTGCCAGCCTCCACCAGCGGGCTGTCATCCGCCGCGTTGAACAGCCGCTCGAAGGTGTAGACCACATCGTCCGCCGTGAAGGCGTCACCATTGTGGAAGGTCACGTCATCGCGCAGCGTGAACTCGATCACGGTGTCGGACACGCGCGTCCAGCCGGTCGCCAGGTGAGGAACATTCACGTCGCCGTTCAGGAAATCGCGCCGCACCAGGGTGTCGTACGGGGTCCAGTTCACGCGCGAACCCACATTGCTGAGCTGCTGGGCCGGATCGAGGTTGCTGGGCAGGCCCTGCACGCCGATCACCAACTCCTCGCGCTCGATGCCGGTTTGCGGTACATACGATCCTTCCGGTGTCGCGGCGAACTCCGCTGTTTCTTGCGCCATTCCCTCACGCCCAAGCAGGGCGTACATTAGGAATCCGCCGCCGCCAGCTCCAACCACGCTCCTCCGGCTGGCCTTCTTGTGAAACGCGTCCATGCCTGTTCCTCCTGTTCAAATGGCAAGCCGAATCCGGCTCCCGGCTACACTCCCGCGACCCCATCGCGGGCCATGGCGCTCAGTTGAGCGGTTCATGACAAATGGAAGTGAATGGAATGACGCTCAGTCGCGCGTGGTCGGGTCGAGCACGTCCCGCAACCAGTCGCCAAGCAGGCTGATGCACATGGCGATCACCATGATCGCCACGCCAGGCGGCACACCCACCCACCACGACGACGCGAGGTAGTCGCGTCCCTCGCTGACCATCAGGCCCCACGATGGCGTGGGCGGCTGGATACCGAACCCGAGAAAGGAAAGGGAAGCTTCGAGCAGGATGATGGAACTCATTTCCATCGTGGCCAGCACGATGAGGGGAGCGAGCATGTTGGGCAGCGCGTGACGCAGCAAAATCCGGGGGAAGGTGAGGCCAATCGATCGGGCCGCCAGCACGTATTGCTCCTCGCTAACCTGCAAGGCCAGCCCGCGGGCGATTCGCGTGTACCCGGCGAATCCGGAGATCGCCGCCAGGATGGTGATCACCACCAGGCTCGTACTGAGCATGGCGATGACCGCCAGCGCGATCACGATGAACGGCAGCGCCATGTAGGCATCCACCACCAGCATCACCACGTCGTCGATCGCGCCACGCCTGTATCCCGAAACCAGCCCGGCCAGCACGCCGATCATCGCCCCGGCCAGCGTGCCGATCACCGCGATCATCAGCGACACCCGCGCGCCATGGATCACGCGGCTCAACATGTCGCGGCCAAGTTGGTCGGTTCCCAGCAGGTGCTCGGACGATCCGCCCTCGGCCCAGGCGGGCGGCGTCAGGCGCAGGCGGAGATTGTTCAGTTCGGGGTCGTGCGGCGCCACCCATCCGGCGAAGATGGCCGAAAGGACAAAGGCGGCCAGGATACCCAGCAGCACCCAGTGCGTGGCCGAAAGCGTTCTCCAGCGCGACCTGCGGGCTGGTTTGATCGTCAGGCTTGCCAGCGTCGGTGTTTCCTGTCGCTCCCGCGCTGGTTCGGACAATGCCCCTACCGGCAGGGCGACGGTCTTTTCCCGCATCATGAAGTCACCGAAATTCGAGGGTCGAGCCAGCCATACAAGAGGTCGACCACCAGGTTGGCCAGAATCACCGAGAGCGCGACGAAGAGGATGAGGGTCTGCACCACCGGGAAGTCACGGCGGGAAACCGATTCCACGATCAACCGCCCCACGCCTGGCCAGGCGAACACCGTCTCGGTCACCGCCGCCCCAGCGATGATTCCCGAGACCCACATGCCGAACAGCGTCACGATCGGCAGGGCCGCGTTTCGCAGGGTGTGCCACACCAGCACCCTTCGCTCGGGCAACCCCTTTGCACGCGCGGTGCGGATGTAGTCGGCCGTGGACACTTCCAGCACGGAAGAGCGCGTCATGCGGGCGAGGGCCGCCAGCAAGCCTGTCGCCAGCGTGACCGCGGGCATGACGAGTTGGGCGGGGTCGCCCCGTCCGGAACTTGGCAGCCATCCCAATTGCATGCTGAGGAAATAGATGAGCAGGATGCCCACGAAAAACCCGGGAGCCGACTGCCCGGCGAAGACGAGGAACATGGTTCCCCGGTCCCACACCGAGTTGCGTTTCATGGCCGCGATCACCCCGGCTGGAATCCCCACCACCAGCGCGATCACCACGGCCGCGGCCGCCAGTTCCAGCGTGGCGGGCAACCGCTGAATGAACAGCTCGGACACGGAGCGACCGTACTGCATCGATTCGCCCAGTTCACCGGTGAAGAGATTTTGAAGATACCTGACGTACTGAACGACGATCGAGTCATCCAGCCCATGGCGGGTCCGGAAGGCTTCCTGGGCTTCAACCGAGGCATCGGGGCCAAGCATGGCCGCCGCGGGATCGCCCGACAGTCGCAGCACCACGAATATCACCGTTACCACCAGCCACAGCGTGAACACACTTCTGGCTATCCGACGCAGCATGAACCTACCCAAGCGCCCCCCGTTCCGTGCGCGGCGACGTGGCCGTCGCGACTAACGCTCAGCATAGGGAGCCGCATTCCGGAGGTGGTAAACGCTTTGCTAACGATGGCCAGCCTTTCGTGAAGAGCATCCCCAGCTCATCGCCCCGGAGCAATCCAGAGGATGCCGGTCCACCGGACATGAGGCACTGTGAAACACGACGAACCAGCGTCCACGACTGTTTATCGTGGCCTTGACGGTTTGTTGATGCCGCGCCGGTAAAGTCGGTTCGTTGCCCGGTGATCGACCGGGCTCATCGGTCGCGACCACAACCTGACCATGTCACCAGCGGAAGGGCAGCCTCTGCGATCTCACATTCCATCAAGCGGAACGTCTGTTTCCATGGCGGACCCGGATTGTCCGCCATCGCCGGTACTCTGGAATGGATGAAAGGTGCAAGGAACCGTCCTGGCATCCGGCACGTTTGATTCGATGGGCCCGGCGCTCTACCTACTCTCTCCCACTCTCTTCGGACAGGAGTCGCAATGCTTCCCTCCATCCCACCCACGACCCTGCACGACCTGGCCCGCGACTATCGAGGCGTTCCTCGCGAAACCGCCCGGCGCTTCATCGCCAGCGACCTGGTTCCGCCAAAACGTCGCCAGCGCGCCCTCTTCGCCACCAATCCGTTCGGCGCGCTGATCCGGCGTGTCGATGCCTGGATGCTGGCCCGCGGCGAGCGGCGATACGGAACCAGGATCGTCTCCCGATCGGCCGCCCCTCAGTCGTCCCAAACTCCAGCACACGCCACCCGGCGAGCGCCCGACACCTACCGCGATCTGGACCTGGCCGCCTGATCGCGCCCATCTCCCTCGCTCGTTCGGTCCTCACACCCTTTCCACGCCACGCACCCTCGCCAACCACTGGTTGAGAGGGTGCGTGTAATGACTGTCAACCGCCTAAACCAGCCTAAACCGTAAACCTAACCATCGACCGATGAGGTCAACCGCCTCGATCCCTAGTCTGGAACCAGTGGAAAACAGCGCGAGGAGTGACCTCCTCCGACCCGAAAGGTTCCAGCACATGACTCCCTATACCGCCACCGACCTGCTTCGCTCGATGCGGCATGCCTACGGTGACAGCATCCCAACCCAGCGCCAGGACACCCAGACAGCAAACCGGCGCCGATTCGTCACCTGGGCGCGATCGCTCCTGCGGCTCGCCTGATTCACACCAAAGGAGCGCTACCATGCACCCTTTCCTGCCAACGTCCGCGATCAAGGACCTCAGCGTCGAAGTGTTCGGAGGTGATCAGATGCCTCGATCCTATGTCGATAACGACCCCGACCGATTCCATGATTCCCAGTCCCTCGAACCCGATCCGGTCTACATGGGCCTCCGCGCCCTCTTCAACAGCGGCCCGCTCGGGCGCCTGAAGGCCTGGATCGAAGAGAAGATCGAGGAAAGCGAAAACCGGCGCTACGGATATGGCCCCGGCGCCGACCAGAGCCAGTTCCACATGCAATCGGTCGATCGACCCGGCGGCGTGATGATCGACGAGATTCGCGAACGCGATATCGCCGCCTGAACCCGACTCCGGGGTGGGTGCCAGGGCAGCCACGCAGTCAACGTCCTTCCACGATGCCGCCCTCATCCACACACGGTCCTGGTGAAACACTCCATGTTTCCCAGGGCCGTCCCCGGATCTTCCTCTCCACTTTGACCGGCCCTGTCCTTCCCCCCTTCTCCTGGGGGCCGGTAGCACACGTGAAACGTCCCCCGGTCTCTTGGACAACCGGGGGACGTTTCTCTTAACGATTGATTCCGCGATTCCTGGACGCGATCAGAAGGTGGTGGTGAGGTTCTGCGTCTGGCCCGTTTCCGAGGCGCGATAGGCGGCCTCGATGATCTCGATCACGTGGCGCGCATGCTCACCTGTCACCGGCGATGGCCGGTCCTCCCGAATCCAGGTGACCAGGTTCATGATGTCGTTAAAGACGTGCTGCTCCATGATGCCCCGGTGCGACTCGGTGACGTACTCGAGCGTCCACTGCGGGCCATCGCCGCCGGGAGCCTGGTCGGCGAGCGCCTTCTCCGGATAGTCGAGGGGCTCGCCATTGATCGTGTAGCCCTCGATCTTGCCAGTCGTGCCGAAGTACGTGCCGGCGAATCCGGGCGTGAGGCTCCCGGCCGCCGTGCCGTAGGCGAGGGCGAAGAGGCCGTCGCCGAACCCGATCAGGATGCCGGTGTTGTCGTCGGCCTCGGTCGGGATCGCCTGGCCGTTGAACTCCCGCTCCTTGATGGCGATGCCGGAAATGGCGGTGACCTTCTGGGCCGGCCCGAGGACGGTGGTGAGGCCATGCAGCGCGTACACCGTCATATCGTAGAGCGGCCCTCCGCCCGGCTTGCGGAAGTACCACGACGGGTCGAGGTTGGCGAGCGATCCGCCCTGCTGCCGCTCTTCCTCGTCGAGGTGGTAGGTGCCGAAGGCGGCTCCGCAGGCCGCCCAGACCGGCGTGCCAATCCGGCCGTCGGCGATGGCCTTCTTCACCGCTTGCACCTGGGGTCGAAGTACCTCGCCCGGCGAGGCGACGATCCTGAGCCCTTTCGCCTTCGCCAGGTCGATCAACTCTGTCGCCTCGGCGGCGGTGGTCGTCATCGTCTTGTTGAAATGAACGTGCTTCCCGGCTTCCAGCGCCGCCTTGCCCTGCTCGTAATGCAGGCCGATCGGGGAGGCGATGGTGACCGCGGTCACGTCCCCGTTCTCCAGCATGTCCTCGAACGACGTGGTGGCGTAGGGCATGTCGAACTTGTCCGCCGCCGCCTGGGCCCGCCCCTCGACCGGATCGCAGATCGCTTGAAGCTTGACCCGGTCCTGAACGTCGGCCTGGCTGAGGTGGGGAAGGATTCCCCGCTGGGCGATGGTTCCGGCGCCCACGACGCCCATCCGTACAATATCCGCCACGGTGTGTTGCTCCTCGTTGGTCGAATCGGTGGTCCCACCTTCAGGACTGATCGCGTCATTATCACCCCTGTTCCCCATCGCGCGATGCCCGTCGTGGCATTTAGATAAGGAAGAGACGTCGCCATGTACCGGCTGATTTCGAAACCAATCCTCTGGTTTCTCGACCACGGCCCAAAGCGGTTGCGTCCGTCGATCGTCGGCGTGCTCACCTACACCGCGCCCCGTTCGGGAAAGCGAATCCGCCTTGTCGTCCTGCCGATGCCGGTAGGCGACGAATGGATCGTGGGGGTGGCCAACCACAAGCGCAAACGGTGGTGGAAGGCGTTTCGCTCGCCGCTCGACGCCGACCTGACGCTGGATGACAAGGACGTTCGCGTCCGTGGTGTGCTGCTGGAGGGAAACGAGCGGGTGGCGTGGCGAGAAACATACTTGGCGCAGTTCCCCAAGAACACGGTTCGCCTACCTCCCGACGCGCCGATGGTGCTGTTGCGGCGCGCCGATTCGTAGGCAGACCGCTACAGACTGATCGCGGTATCCGTGCCACCATGTCCAAGGATTGGACGGTCACCTCAGCAGGGAGTAACGCAGATGTCACGCGAGCAGTGGACGACGGTCGACACCTACATCGAGGAAACGCTGGGCGGCGAGGATGGCGTGTTGAAGCAAGCGCACGAACTCGCCCAGCGCGAAGGGCTGCCCGAAATCCAGCTCACCCCAAACCAGGGTCAGCTTCTGAAGCTCCTGGCGGAAGTCCAGGGCGCGACACGCATCCTGGAGATCGGCACATTGGGTGGCTACAGCACGATCTGGCTGGCCCGATCATTGCCGGACAATGGCCGCCTGGTAACCATCGAACTCGAACCGCATCACGCGAAGGTCGCCAGAGCCAACATCGAACGCGCCGGGCTGAGTGACAAGGTCGAGCTTCGGGTTGGCCGGGCGGTCGACGTGCTGGAGGCCATGGGGAAAGAAGGTGGCGAGCCGTTCGATTTCATCTTCATCGACGCCGACAAGGCCAGCTACCCCGCCTATCTCGATCTTTCGCTGCGCCTCTCCCGGCCCGGCACGCTGATCGTCGCCGACAACGTCATCCGCAACGGCGGGGTCGCCCGGGCGGATACGGGAGATGAGAACGTGAACGGCGCGCGTGGACTGTTCGAGAAGCTCTCCGGAAATCCCCGCCTTTCCTCCGCCGCGGTGCAGACCGTTGGCGCCAAGGGCTGGGACGGCTTCGCGCTCATCCGCGTCATGTCATAACGGTGGCGATGTGAACTTCCCGTGAGGCCATGGCCTCACCGTCGCCAGGATCGACGCCCCCTTCGTAGGGGTCGATCCCCGAAACATGAACAACATTGGCATTCGCGAACCGAGGGTGTCGACCCTGCCCGACCATCTGACTCGTCCCCCAGAGACGGCGTTGCCGTGGGGACTGTCCCGGCTCGCGCACACCAGGCTCACCTCACGACCACGCAAACCAGCCCCGTCATTCAGAGGCGAAGCCGATGAATCCATGGACGAAGTCCTTGGTGGCGCAGCCGCCACTCGTGACGATGCACTATCACCAGGAAACAGGTAGAGAAATCATTCGCGCATGGACACCGCCTGACGGCGGAAGGACTTCGTCCGGCGATCCCTCGCTCCGCTCGGAATGACGGGGATGGTGTGAGTGGACCAAGATCAAGCGATGGGATCGGAGGACTTCCCGCGCGGAATCAGCCAGTCCCGGCCGCGTCGATGATGTCCTGCAGCTGCTCCTCGGTGATCACACCCATCACCGCGAACTTCCCAAGCGGGGTCTCCCGCATGAATATCAGCAACGGCGGCGGGAGCTGGGAGAACACCGGCTCCAGGATCGGTCCGGCCACGGGATGCGACATCGCCTCGTTCAGCGGCGTCCACCGGTCGATCACCGGTTCGGCGGCATGCGCCGAATCCAGCGTGACCGTGCAGGACAGGCGGATATCACGGGACGACGAGCCAATCGAGATCTCGTACTTGCCCGGATTCATCACCCAGCCGCCCGCCCGCACATCCCAGTAGGCCAGGTCCTGCCAGTAGAGCGAGAACCGCACCATCCGCTCCTCGCCAGGCTCGAGCGAGACCTTCCGGAATCCCTTCATCTCACGCACCGGGCGAGGCACGGTTGGCGAGCACTCGCCCACGTACAACTGCACCACCTCGCGTCCCGCGACCTGGCCGGTGTTCTCCACCAGAACGGTGATGTCGATGGTGTCCGACGCGATGAAGTCCCCGGCGTCCACCGTCAGCCCCTCGTAGGCGAACGTGGTGTACGACAGCCCGTGGCCAAACGGGAAGAGCGGTTCGATATGTCGGGCGTCGTACCAACGATGCCCGGTGAAGACCCCCTCGGCGAACCGGACGGTTCCATCGCCATTGGACGGGAAGTTCGTATGGGACGACGTGTGCTCGATTCGCGCCGGGAACGTCTCGGAAAGTTTGCCGGACGGATTGACCCGGCCCGTGAGGATTTCGGCGATCGCCCCGCCCGCCGCCTGGCCGCCCAGCCACGCCTCGAGAATGACCGGCGCGTCGGCCGCCCACGGCATCGATACCGCGGTGCCATTCACCAGCACGACCACCGCGTTCGGCTGCGCTTTCAGCACGGCCCTGACCAGCGCGTTGTGGCTGGCCGGCAGGTCCAGGTGGGGGCGATCCATGCCTTCGGTTTCCATCTCGGCTGGCAACCCGATCACCACGATCGCCAGGTCGGCCCTGGCGGCGAGATCGCTCGCGTCGTCGATCGCGTGCGATCCCAGATCCTCGTCCAACCCATAACCCGGCGCGAACTCGATCGTGGCGTCCGGCATCATCGCCGGAAGCTGCTCCAGCAGAGTCTCGACGCCGGTCGGCACCACCTGCGAACTTCCCGCGCCCTGATATCGGGAAGTCCGGGCGAACTCGCCGATCAGCGCCACGGAGCCGGTGGTCGCCGGATCGATCGGCAGAATGCCGCCGTCGTTCTTCAGCAGCACCATGCCCTCGGCGGCGACCTTCCTCGCCAGCGCCTGACTGGCCTCGAGGTCGATGGGCACCTCCTCCCGCCGCGCGTTCCTGTCCGCCAGAAAAACGATCTCCAGCAAGGCGGTGACCACTTCGTCGAGCCGCGAAACCGGCAGTTCGCCGGATTCGACCGCCGCGATCACCGAGGGCGCGGTTGGGCCAAATGGCATCTGCAGGTGGAGCCCCGCCCGCACCCCTTCTGGCCGGTCATTGACCGCCGTCCAGTCGGACATCACGATCCCCTCGTACCCCCAGTCGTCCCGCAGGATGCCGCTCAGCAACGCCTCGTTCTCGGAGCAGAACACGCCGTTGAGCGGGTTGTACGCGCTCATCACCGTCCACGGGCGCGCTTCGTCGATCGCGGTTTCGAACGGGCGCAGGTACACCTCCCGCAGCGTCCGCTCGTCCACCACCGAGTCCAGGATCATGCGCTGGGTTTCCTGCTCGTTGGCCACGAAGTGCTTGATCGACGTGCCAACGCCTTCCGCCTGCACGCCCGAGATGAAGGCGGAGGCCAGCTTGCCGGAGAGGACCGGGTCTTCCGAGATGTACTCGAAGTTGCGGCCCGCGAGCGGCGACCGCTTCAGGTTCACGCCCGGACCCAGCAGGATATGTACCCCTTGCCCACGCGCTTCCTGGCCGATGGCGGAGCCAACCTCCCGCGCCAGGTCAACATCCCACGTCGCGCCCAGCAGGGACGCGGTCGGGAAGCAGGTGGCGGGCAGGCTGTCGCCCAGACCGATGGCCGAACTCTCCCGGGCCTTTCGAACGCCGGTGGGGCCATCCGACAGCCAGATCGAGGGGATGCCCAGGCGCTCGACCGGTTGGGTGGTCCACATGTCGCGGCCGATGACCAGCGACACCTTTTCCTCCAGGGTCAGTCGCGGCACCAGGGTGAGGACGTGATCGCGGATATCCCGCGGGACTAGCGGCTCTGGCATGATGTGCTCCTCATCGCCGGGCTCACATGGAGCCAGCGTTCCAGCGCGATATTCGGATCTCGTGTTGCGAGCAATGGTAGCCGACGCCGCGCCACGACTGGCTCCGGTGAAGTAGGCTGAACATATCACGAACGGCTCGAAGTCGCGCTTTTCGAACATCAGGAGGGACCCATGGCTACCGGTATCGATCATGTCGTGATCGCGGTGAATGATCTCGACCAGGCAACGGCGGATTTCACCGAGGCGGGCTTCACCGTCACTCCCGGCGGCGAGCACGCCAACGGCGAGACGCACAACGCCCTCATCGCCTTCGCCGATGGTTCGTATTTCGAGATCATCGCCTGGAAGGACCCAGCATCGGCCAGCGCCAACACCTGGTTACGACGATTGCAGGCCGGCGAGGGCTTTGTCGATTACGCGCTGCGGGTAGCGGACCTCGACGCCGAGGTGGAGCGCCTGCGAGCCGCCGGAATCGATGCTCCGGAACCGGTGGCGGGCGGTCGCACCCGGCCGGATGGCGAGCGCGTTGAATGGATGAACCTGCGGTTCGACCACGAAAAGCACCCGTCGCTTCCCTTCTACTGCCACTCCACGAACGACCGGAACCTGCGCGTGCCGTCTGGCAATGCGGCGATCCATGCCAACCTGGTCACCGGTATCGACGCCATCTTCATTGGCGTGAACGACTTCCAGCAGGCGGTTCGCGACTACGCGATCGTGTCCGGGATCGAGTTGACCGTGGATGGACGCTCCCAGGCGCCGGAGAACACCCGCGAGGAGTTCCGAATCGGTACGGTAAGCGTCGTGCTGATCAAACCGGGCGACGGGGACAGCGACATATCGAAGTCCGTCGCCACCCGGGGCGAGGTGCCGGTCGAGGTGGTGCTGCGCTCGACCGCGGAACAGGGCTCCTCGGTCGATCCGGGCCTCTCGCATGGCGCGAAGCTGGCGATCATGGGCCGCCAGGTCGAAGCCGGCATCCACGATGGATCGCTGAGCCAGTAGGCCACCACGGCGCCACTTGCCCGACGCCGATACCATCACCGTACGGAAGGCAGGCCGGGAGATTCGATCTCCCGGCTTGCGTCGGTTTGGCTCCCCAACAACGACTTTTCGCCAGACCGTTTGGCTGAGCGCCAACGCCTTCAGAGGCGATCTCAAGCCGGCTCGCGACCGATCTGAATCTGTCCGGAATCCCCATCCTCACGGGAAAACCTCTGCCAACCCGGTCAGCTATTACGACATAAGATCACCCGTGAAGCCAGTAACAAAGTGGAAGTTGACAACATTTCGGGAAGCTCGTATGCTCACCCGCACAAGCGAATAGACGCGAGCTCATCGCGAGTGGTGGAGGGAACGGCCCTTGGAAACCCGGCAACCTGTACGAAAGCACGTATCAGGTGCCAAATCCGTCGGATAGCGATCCGAGAGATGAGTTCACTTACCGGCGTCCCACCCTCCAGGAATCGGAGGGTGGTTTTTGTTTGCATCGGTCCAGGAGTCATGAGGGTGTCGAATAGGCTGAATTGCACCGCGATCTGTAGCTGTACAGGGCTGCTCCGGCACTGATCGCCATGCGCGGTGCCGGATGTCCAGCAGCGCGCCTCGATCAGTCGCATGGCGAAGACAGCTACCAGGTGGCGCATCCAGCGACGCCCGGTTTCCCAGGATTGAACACCACATGACCAGTAGACCAGAACACACGTCCGCGAGAGCGCCATACACCGCGCCCCAGCCGCGCGCCACGCGCCAGGCAACCACGGGCGGCGAAAGCCCGCTCTCGCGAATCGAAGGTGGAGCCTCCCGATGACCAGCACGTCACCCTTGATTGACATCACACCGGTGGACGGACTGATCGACGAGCCGCTCCAGGTGGTCCTGCGCGGGTTCCGCGCCAACGAATCCGTGACCGTCCACTCCTCGGCCAGCTTCAGCGACGCGGCGGGCACGTGGTCGGCGACCGCCACCTACCTCGCGGACAACGAAGGCGTCGTCGACCTCGATGCCCAGGCGCCCGAATCGGGCAGCTTCGCCGTGGCCGACGCGAACGCCCTGATCTGGGCGCTGCGGCCCGACGATCCCGCCACGAACTCCCGAGCACTCAACGGCGGGCTCGACCCCTGGAATCTCACCGTCACAGCCAGCCAGGGTGAGACCAGCGTCTCGGCCACGATCAGGCGGAACCAGGTCGCCGCCGAGGTGAAACTCGTCGAGGTCCGCGAGGACGACGTCACCGCCAACCTCTTCCTGCCGGAAGGAAAGGGCCCGTATCCCACGGTGCTTGTGCTTGGCGGATCGGGTGGGGGATTCGCCGACCGGCAGGCCGCGTTGCTCGCCTCCCATGGCTTCGCCGCCGTGTCGCTGGCCTATTTCGGCGTCGAGGGGCTTCCCGAGGAGTTGCGGCGGATTCCGCTGGAATACTTCGAGGCCGCCCTCACCTGGATCGGCGAACACCCATTGCTCGACTCCAGCCGGCTGGCCGTCAGCGGAACCTCCCGCGGTGGGGAACTCGCCCTGCTGCTCGCCTCACGCTACCCGCACATCCGCTCGGTCGTCGCCTGGGTTCCCAGCGGCTACCTCTGGGGAGCGATTTCCCGGAGCGAGGACGAAGGCAGCGACGAGGACTTCGCTTCGTGGACGTATGGCGGCAAGGCGCTTCCGGATGCCGGACGCGTCCGCAACAACGCCGTCGCCCCAGATGAACACGGGGTCGTCCGTCTCGCGCCGGCCTATCTCGACTTCGCCGCCGATGAATCGCGCTCCAACGCGGCGCTCATCCCGGTGGAGAATATCAACGGACCGGTATTGCTGGTTTCCGGCAAGGCCGACACGCTGTGGCCTTCGGCCCATTTCAGCACCCTCATCGAACAGCGGCTGCGGGAGCGAGGGTTCGACTTCGCCGCCGAGCACCTGTCATATGACGACGCGGGACATTCGATCGGCGCGGGGATCTTCCCGACCACGGTCAACCAGAGTTTCCACCCCATCAGAAAGGCGTTCATCGACCTTGGCGGCACCCCCGAGGGGCTGGCCAGGGCACGCGCGGAGTCGTGGCCGAAGGTGCTGGCCTTCCTTCGACAACACACATCACCGGCGGTTTTCGTGGGAGACAACGTGTCTCCCACCACGTTTGAGTAGCGGACCACCCGCGACCAGGTTTCATTGAAAGAGGACACTCACGTGAAGAACGCTCCCGTTTCCGGTTCATTCAATCGCCGCCAACTTGTCCAGACCGCCGCTGTCGCCGGTGTCGCGACCGCCGTCGCGGGTGGCTCCGCCTCCGCCGCGCCGCTCACGGGCGGCTCGAAGGCCGCCATCGCGCAGGACGGCGGCCAGGCCGTGATCGGTTCCTGGCTGGAACCGGCCACCCTGCTCTCCGGCGCTCCCGTCACCGGCGCCTCGTACCAGCAGATTCAGCGCATCATCGCCAACGCCCTCGTAAAGACCGGCTACCCCTCGTTCGAGGTCGAACCCGACCTCGCCGAGTCGTGGGAAGTGTCCGAGGACTCTCGCGTCCACACCTTCAAGCTGCGTTCCGGCGTTACCTGGCAGGACGGCGAACCGTTCACGGCCGAGGACGTGAAGTTCACCTACGACCTGGTCACCAACGCCGACTGGCCGGGTGGACTGGACTCCTACTTCTCCCAGATCGAAGGTGCCACCGAGCACAAGGCCGGTGAGGCCGAGGAAGTGACCGGCGTGCAGGTGATCGACGAATCCACCGTCGAAATCACCCTCGTCCAGCCCGACGCCCTCTTCCTGGCATCGGCCGCCAGCCGCCAGCGCATCCTGCCGAAGCACCTCCTCGAATCGATCGCCCCGGCCGATGTCGACAAGAGCGACTTCGCCCGCAAGCCGGTCTACACCGGCGCCTACATCGTCGAGGAATGGCGGGACGGCGAGAGCATCACCTTCCGCGCCAACGAGTCGTACTTCGAGGGCAAGCCGAACATCGACACCCTCGTCGCCCGCTTTATCGCCGACGAAGCGACCGCCAACGCCGAGCTGACCTCCGGCGGGCTCGATGTCGGAATCGTCTCGCCCGACCTGCTGGCCGCCTACGAGGGCGATTCGGCGTTCGTGATCCAGGAACTTCCTGGACTGCGCATCATCTTCCTGCAGTTTGACCTAACCCTTCCGATCTTCAGCGATCCGCGCGTTCGCCAGGCGATCAGCCATTCGGTCGACCGCCAGACGGTGATCGATGCCCTGCTGCTCGGCAAGGGTGAGGTCGGCCGCAGCCTCATCACCCCGCTGTCGTGGATCTTCAATGAAGAGGCGCCCCAGTACTCGTACGACGTCGAAGCCGCCGCCGCCCTGCTCGACGAGGCGGGCTGGACGCTGGGCGACGACGGCGTGCGCGTGAACGAGGCGGGCGAGCGCCTGGCCTTCACCCTCACCGTGCCGACGGCCTACCGGCAGGATGGCCTCGCCGTCCAGCCATTCCTCCAGGCAATCGGGGTCGAAGCGACCATCGAGGAACTGGGGGCTGGCCAGGTGACCGGTCCGCTGGCGGTTGGCGAGTTCCAGGCCACCATCAACGCCTGGAACAACTTCATCATCGACCCTCGCGCAGATCTCCAGCGCTGGTTCCAGAACCCGAAACCGGTGGAGACGACCGGCTACAAGAACGACGAAGTGGACGCCCTCTTCGTGGAGGCCCGGGCGGAACTCGACCAGGAAACCGAGAAGGGCATCTACTTCGAAATCCAGAACCTCATCGAAACCGACGCCCCAATCACCTACCTTTGGAGAGAACAGGACCTGCTGGTGGCGAACCAGCGCGTGTCCGTTCCCGAGGTGAGCTCGCTCGCCGAACTCTACGCCCGCATTCCGGAATGGGCCATCAATTCCTGATCGCACCGGGGGCATGGAACACGCATGCCCCCACACCACGCGTCGTTGCACGCGACCTGGCCAGGTGAGTCTTAGTGAGTCGTCATATCACGCGTCGAATCCTGCTCCTGATCCCGATGCTGTTCGGCATCTCGATCATCTCGTACGGGATCATCCGGCTGGCGCCGGGCGATCCCGCCCGCGTGCTCGCCGACCCCGAAATGCTGACCACCGAGCAGATGGAGGCCATCCGCTCCCAGCTTGGACTGGACCAGCCGCTGGTGGTGCAGTACCTGCGAACGATGCAGTCGCTGCTCACGGGCGACCTGCTCTCGTTCAAGACACGGCAGCCAGTGATCGAGATGATGCTGGAGCGGTTGCCAACCACGTTGATCCTGACAACGTCGGTGATCCTGGTTGGCTTCACGGTCGGCATCGCGGTCGGCGTGTTCCAGGCGCTGAAGCGCAATACCATTGTCGATGACATCCTCACCTTCCTCTCGCTGTTCGGCTTCGCGGTGCCCGCCTTTTGGCTGGCGCTGATGCTGATGCTCGTCTTCTCGGTACGGCTCGACTGGCTCCCGGCAAGCGGAATCCGGCCCACGAACACATCGGGCTGGAACCCGTTCGTCGTCGCGCCCTACCTCGTCCTACCCACGCTGGTCCTTTCCACCAACCTGATCGCCAGCGTGGCGCGCTACACCCGCTCGTCGATGCTCGACACCATGAGCCAGGATTTCCTGCGAACCGCCCGCGCCAAGGGACTCAGCGAGCGGGCGGTGACCGTGCGCCACGCCTTGCGCAACTCGCTGCTGCCGGTGATCACGCTGCTCGGCGTGCAGATTCCCTATCTGCTGGGCGGAACCGTCGCGATCGAATCGATCTTCGCCCTGCCCGGGATCGGGCGCCTGGCGCTGGACTCGGTCATCGCGCGCGACTACCCGGTGATCCTGACCATCAACCTTTTCGTGGCCATCCTGGTCCTGGTCGGCAACCTGCTGGCGGATATCGCCTACGGCCTCGCCGATCCACGCGTCAGGCTTGGCGAATGAGCCAGGCCAGCGCCACGCTCGGCGACATCACCGACTCACCATCCACGAAATCCGGCCAGGGCGGCGCCCGCGTTGGAAAACGAAAGCCCACCTGGCGGCGCATGCTGAGCAACAACCGCATCGCGCTCGGCACGGGCACGCTCGTCATCATGTACCTGATCGCCATTTTCGCGCCGTGGCTCGCCCCCCAGGACCCGAACGCGCAGATCCTGCTCGACCGGCTGAAGCCGCCAAGCGCCGATCACTGGCTCGGAACCGACAGCCTGGGCCGCGACATCTTCTCCCGCGCCATTTACGCCACCCGCATCTCCCTCTCCGTCAGCCTGGTGGCGATGCTGATCACCATCGTCCTCGGCGTCACGCTGGGCATGGTGGCCGGGTTCGCGGGCGGCATCGTCGACATGCTGATCATGCGCGTCACCGACATGCTGATGGCATTCCCGATCTTCATCCTGCTCATCACCATGGTCTCCATCTACGGATCGAGCCTGCGCCTGATGATCCTCTTCCTCGGCCTGACGGCCTGGCCGCTCACGGCGCGGACCATCCGGGCCGAGGTGCTGTCGCTCAAGCACCGCGACTACATCGACGCCGCCCGGGTGGGTGGAGCCTCGATGCCGCGCATTCTGTGGCACCACCTGCTGCCCGGCGTTGTCTCGGTGATCGTCGTCGCGGCCACGCTCCGGGTGGCAACCGTGATCCTGGTCGAATCCAGCCTCAGCTACTTCGGGTTGGGTGTCACTCCGCCCACGCCGACCTGGGGCAACATGGCCGCCGAAGGGCGACTGTTCCTCGATACGGCCTGGTGGATCACCACGTTCCCAGGCCTGCTCGTGGTGTTTACGGTCCTCGCCTACAACCTGCTCGGAGACGGTCTCCGGGATGAACTCGACCCTCGTCGCCGCTAACCATCGGCACGGCTCGCCCAAAGACAAGGAACCAGATGCCAATCGCCATCGATCACGTCGTCGTCGCGGTCAATGACCTGCAACAGACGATCAAGGATTACGAGCAACTCGGATTCACCGTCACCATCGGCGGCGACCACGCCCATCGCGGATCGCACAACGCCCTCATCGTGTTCCAGGACGGCAGCTACATCGAGCTGATCGCCTTCAAGCACGAACCGCCGGTGAAGGACAACGACTGGTGGGATGTCCTCCAGACCGGTGAAGGCCTCGTCGACGCGGCGGTCATCTCCGCGGGCCTGGTCGACGAATCTGCCCGCCTCCGCGAGGCCGGGCTCGATGTCGCCGATCCCTTCCAGGGTGGGCGGCACCGCCCGGACGGTGTCGAGATCGCCTGGCGGCTCGCCCGAATCGCCACGGACAACGGCGTGCGCCTGCCGTTCGTGATCGAGGATGTGACCCCGCACGACCTGCGCGTTCCGGGCGGTCCGCTGGCGGAGCACGCCAATGGAACCACCGGCATCGCCAGCGTGACGTTCGGCGTGCCATCGCGAGACGCCGCCACGCCCGCCTATACCGCGCTGTTCGGGAAACCGACCGGCGAGGGCGCGTTCGCCGTCGGTGACCAGTCGATCCGGATCGTGGAACCGGGCGATGTTTCCGATGACGTGGCGAGCCTGATCGCCACCCGGGGTTCACGCCCGGTGGCGGTGGCGCTCACCGGGACCAATCAGGACCTGTCCCTCGATTTGACGCATGGCGCGACCTTTACCGCCGCCAGGTAGTAGTGGAGTAATTCGGACATGACCCTCAAGATCGGCCTGACTCTTCCCAATCGCGGCGTCCTTTTTGACGCAACCACCCCCGCCGAGCTCGTTGAGCTGGCCGAAATCGCCGACAAGTCCGGCGGCTTCGACAGCGTGTGGGTGGGCGACAGCCTGCTGGCAAAGCCCCGGCTGGAAGCCATCACCCTGCTGGCCGCGATCGCTGCCCGCACCGAGCACGTGAAGATCGGCCCGGCCTGCCTCGCGAGCTTCCCGCTCCGCGATCCCATCCAGCTCGCCGACCAGTGGGCCAGCCTCGACCAGCTCGCCCAGGGCCGGACCATCCTCGTGGCCTGCAACGGCAACGTCGACCAGGCCGGCGTGCACGTCGAGAGCGAGATTTGGAACGTCTCCAAGAAGGACCGCGTGGAGCGTGTCAGCGAGGGCCTGCAGATCGTCCGCAAGCTCTTCACCGAGGACAACGTGTCATTCTCGGGCAAGCAGTACAACTTCAGCGGCGTGACCATCGAGCCGAAGCCGTTCAACCCGGGCGGACCGCCGATCTGGCTGGCCGTGCATGCCCCGCGCGACAACGAGCGGGCCGTGGACCTGTCGCATCGCCGCATCATCAACCACGCCGATGGCTGGCAGACCTCCAAGTGGGCCTTCGACGACCTGGAATGGCGGATCGTCGACCTGCGGAAGCGGGCGGCGGACGCGGGCAAGGACCCGGCGGCGCTAGCCACGCATCTCTATCACAACGTGAACCTGACCGAGGATATCGATACCGCCACCGCCGAATCCAAGAAATTCCTCGACCTCTACTACACGGCCGACTTCTCGATCGAGCACGTTCAGGGCTGGACTTCGCAGGGCACCCCCGAACAGGTGGTCGAACGCCTGAAGCGCTACGAGGCCATCGGCTTCGACGGCGTCACGCTCCGGATCACGTCCTGGAACCAGCGCGAGCAGCTCGACCGCCTGATCAACGAGGTCCTGCCGCACTTCAACTAGGCACGAGCAAGGGCGACAACAGATACCAGGGAAAGGCCGGGCTCAGGCGAGCCCGGCCTTCCCGCGTTGACACACGTTTGGTCCGTGAGCCACGGCCCCATCCATGTCACGCCCTCCAAGGCCGACACGAGGTCGGCCCCTACCACGAATTGTCGGACATCGGGATGTCCCAGCGCCCACACTACCCATTCACACACCATTCCCGTCATCCCGAGCGGAGCGAGGGAACCCCGGACGAAGTCCTTCCGCCGAAGGCGGTGTCTGGTGGAAGGGATTAGGTGATCAGCTCCTGGTGGATCGATCCAGTTCCAAGCCAAGCCAGCCGCTTGGCTACCGAAAAGGTGTGGACGGCAAAGGGTGGACTCGAAGTGAGTCCACCCTTTCCGGTTCCGTCCGCCGCGAACCAATCGAGGTCACGGATTGAACTCGTACCCGAGGTAGTCGTTGCGGTCACCGGTCGATGGGAAAATCGCCCCCGCGATGGCGAAACGGCCCGTGAACGGCTGGGCGCGGCGGCTCCAGTTGCCCTCGTCGGCGGTGGTCCAGGCGGTGATGTGCAGGTGCGGGCTGCCACCGTTACCAGCCGCGTTGGCCGGCGCGATCACCCCGAGGTACTGCCCCTGCGAGATCGACTGTCCCTCCCGGATCCCATCGTCCCAGATCACGTGGAACATCGCGAAGGCCAGGCCATCGCCCATATAGATCGACATGCCACCCGTGTCCTCGTCGATCCAGCGAATCGTGCCGTCGACCGGCGCGTACACCGGCTGCCAGGCGGTGTCGCCAGCGGTTCGCTTCAGGTCGAACGAGTAGTAGTACTGCCAGTGCTGGGAGTCGTTCTGGTGACTGCTGCCGTTGTACCCCTGCGACACGTACCACTCACCGCCCTTCACCGGCCACGTCACCAGCGAGCCCGACGCCGAAGGCGGCTGCGTCTTCCGGAAATAGTCGATCGAAATCCAGCCGTCGCCAAACGAGGTGGCGACCTTGCCGTAGTTGTTCACCACCGTGCCGGTAAAGGTAATCGTGGCGCGAGACGGCACGACGCGGATCACGCCCGCCGTCGATCGCGGGCCCTGCCGGAGATTCACCGAATCGATCGTGTACCGCGTGCCGCCCTCGTACTGAGGGGCCACATCGCTAACATACGACGCCGCCACCCAGCCATTGCCGGCGCTGGAGCGCACCTCCAGGTAGCCATTGCGCTCGTCGCCGGTCAGCGACAGCTTCGCGCCGGTTGAAAGCATGGCGATCCGCCCATTGCCCGACCCCGGGCCGCTCCGGAGCGACACCGTGTCGTTCGTGTACGCGGTCTTCGCCTCGGAAGGAGCGGATGGAGCGGAATCGCCCACATAGTCCGCGTACACCCACCCGGTGCCGCTGGAAGTGGCCGCCTTCACGAACCCATTCTCCGATTCGCCTGTCAGGTCGAGCTTCGTCCCGACCGCCAGTACACCCAGCGACCGGTTCGTGGTGCTCGGTCCGGACCGCAGGTTGACGCGATCGGTCGTGTACTTCGTCTCACGGCTTCCGCCGCCGCCGCCGCCCGATGGAGCATTCGGCCCGATGTACTGAGCGGCCACCCAGCCCGTTCCCGCGCTGGACGAGACCTTCGCGAAGCGGCCTTGCGTCTCGCCCGAGAAGTCGAGTTTCGTGCCAACCGCGAGCACGGTGATGGAACTGTTGCTGGTGCCGGGACCACTGCGAAGATGCACGCGCTCCAGGACGTAGCGCGTGCCGCCGCCAGACGAACCGCCCGAATCGCCCGATCCCGCCGAGAGGAACGCCCCGTAGACATAGCCATTGCCGGCGCCGGCCGATACGGAGAACCAGCCGCGCACATTCTCGCCGGTGAGTTGCAAGGTCGTGCCACGGGCGAGGGTGGTGATGATCCGGTCCGCGGTGCTCGGTCCGGTCCGTAGGCGAACCGCCGCCGTTGTCACGGCCGAACCCGAGGTGTCGGTCAGGAACCCATCGCTGTTGGCGATGAAATCGGCGGCCATGTACCCGGTCGCGCCACCGATCTCAACGCGATACCACTGGAGCCCATCCGCCGATTCCAGGCCGCCGACCACGGTCAGCCGCGTACCCTCGGCGTAGCTGCCAAGCACCCATCCGTCGCTTCCCGGCGCGGAACGCAAGCGAACGTTGTCGCCACCGGCATCGGCGACCACGCCCGTATCGCCGGTGTCAAGGTCGGTATCGGCAAGCGCCGCCTCCGGCATCAGGGCAATAACCATCAGCATGATGACAACCAGGAGCC
>JAEWEG010000001.1 GCA_023389575.1 Chloroflexota bacterium
CGATGGCAATGGTGAAGGGCGCGAGCAGGAGCGCACTCAACGTCGACGAGTCGGCGGGATCCGCCGTAAGCGCCACGATGACCGGGATGTTGACCATGGTGACCATCAGCACCGCGCCGATGCAGAGGTTCACCGCGATGGTGGCCAGGAATGGGCGCTGCCGGTAGAGGCGCACGGGCAGGATGGGATTGACGGTCCGGAGTTCCATGATGATCAGGAGCAGGATGGCGACCGCGGCGGCGGTAAGCAGCCACGGAACCTGGTCCGCGAGGGGGTTTTCCGTGCCGCCCATGGCCCGGAGACCAGAGCCGGTGCTGGCGCCGATTTCGCCTCCCGATGCGAGCGCCAGGTTGAGGCAGACGAGGGCGATGGCGAGCAGCAGTGATCCGGGAAGGTCGAGCAGCCGGACGACGTTTCCGGCAGGGCTGTTCCCCCCCTTCGCCATGCCCCGCAGGACGAAGACGAGTACGGCGAGCACCGGCACGTTGAGCCAGAAGACCCATCGCCAGGGTTCATCGGTGAAATCGAGGACGCCGGTGACGGCCGCGCCGTAGATCGGTCCCAGGATCCACCCAATGGTTTCCATGGCGCTGACGAAGCCGATCCCGGCGAGCTGGCCCTTGCGGCCAAGCGTATCGCCAGCAAGCGCGATGGCGACTGGTAGCAGTCCGCCTCCGCCGAATCCCTGGATGGCGCGGCCGATGACCAGGCCGGTGAGGTCGGTGGCGAGCGCGCACATCACCGAGCCGGCGAGGAACACGAGCAGGGAGGCGATGAAGGTGCGTTGCCGGCCGATCAGGTCTGAGAGGCGGCCAACCAGCGGGATCGCGACGATATAGGCGATGAGGTAGCCATTGACGGCCCAGATGTAACGGTCGATATCGGCGGTATTGACGCCGAGGTCGGCGATCATGCCGGGCAGGATCGCGGCCACGACGGTCAGGTCGATGGAGCCCAGCAGGACGCAGAGCAGCGCGGCCACCATCGGCCTGGAGGAGAGTAGGCGCCGGACCTCCGAGCCTGACGTGTCCTGACTAGACGGGAGGCTCAATCGTCACCTTCTCGTTGAAGCGTGAGAGATTCAGTTCCCACGTGGCCGGGTTCTCCTTCTCGTCGCTCTCGGGCTCGTAGACCTTGACTCGTAGAAGATCCGACGTTTCCAGGTCGATCCAGAGTTCGATCTCGACGTTATCGCCGGTCATCGTGCCGGAGGTAAGAGGCTCGATCGTTTCCGCGGACGCCGTGCCCTTGATGTGATGCGCGTCGCGGTCGTTGACTTCCTCCTCGCCTTCCAGGGTGGGATTCTCCAGCTTGCCCATGACCGGACCGAGGCCATTCTGGTTGTCGTAGAGCACCGAAGGGTTGTAGCCGAACTCTGGCGGAGCATCGCCCCAGTTGCCGCTGATGAGGTCGGTGGTCCAGGAATCCTCGCCAACCGTGATCATTCGGATGGACACGGTCCCGGCGCCGAACAGGCTGACCTTGAACTCGACTGACACCTTGTCGGGGCGCGCAAGGTCGCCTTCGGCCGACTCCAGCTTGAGTGTCTGGGTTTCATCGATGAACGTGTCGCCGTCGATCCGGAGGGTGAAGTGCAGGGACTCGATATCGGCCAGTCGCTGGCTGGCCGCCGCGAGTATGGCGTTGACGTCGTCGTCCTGGGCGATCATCGAACTGGGTCGCGATAAGGCGATGGCGGTCGCCATGCCAGCCGCCGACCCGATGAAGGCGCGGCGGGACACTGGTCTGCGTTGGAGGTCAGGGGTGGGCATTAGACGTCTCCGTGGATGTGGGCACATGGTGGTTCGCGATGCGACCGTCATGATGGCGCGGTGGCCGCCAGTTCGCGACCGGGCAACCATACCAAGCCTGGATCACCGAATTGTGACATTTCGTTGTCGCGGGGGATAATATCTGGCGGTCGAGCCCGCGACCAAGCCGGGACAGCGTCCCCCACAACGATCTGGAGAGAGATTTTGAGCCTGGTTCCCACAGACGTCACTCTGTCGATAGGCAGCACCACTTCCGCCGCTGGCCGCGCCAGCAACGAAGACGCGGTGCTGGCGACCGCCATCCCGGCGCCGTCGGGAACGAGCGGTGGAGCGTTCCTGCTGGCGGTGGCTGATGGAATGGGTGGCCACGAGGGCGGGGAGGTGGCGAGCCAGATCGCGATTTCCATGCTGAGAGACCTGTTCGCGCGGGACACTCCGACCGATGTCGCGCTGGCGCTGAAACAGGCGTATCGCAGGGCGAACGAGGCGATTCACGCGCAGTCGAGTGACATGGCCGACAACCGGCGGATGGGGACGACGCTCGTATCGGCGGTGGTACTGGGTAAGTACGCGACCATCGCCAATGTCGGCGATAGCAGGGCGTACCTGGTCCGCGGGCGCCAGCTGACCCAGATCACGCAGGACCACTCGCTGGTGGCCGAGCAGGTGCTTCGCGGGGAGCTGACCGAAGACCAGGCGCGCAGTAGTTCGCAGCGGAATATCGTTACCCACGCGCTTGGCACCGAGCCTCAGCTCGACCGCAAGATGCCGAGTATCTACGAGTTGACTTTGCTGCCGGAGGACCGATTGCTGTTGTGCAGCGACGGCTTCTTCGATGTGTTGCAAAGCGAGGACTACGTCTCCACCATCCTGGCTCACAATCCGCAGGAATCGGCGGTGGCGCTCGCGTCGCTGGCGATTGACCGGGGCACGACGGACAACGTCAGCGCGGTGGTGCTGGAGGTCAGTCCATCCTCGGCCACGGTCCAGCGACAGCAGTTGAACGTCGAGCTGGCGGCCAACGCGCCGAAGATGAACCCGTTCGTGCTTCCAGCCATCCTCATCCTGGTCCTGGTGATCGCGATTGCGCTTGGCGTGTTCTTCTTCCTGTAGCCCGCGGCCTGGAGCACGACCTTGAGCCTGCCTGACCTGGTGATCGACGCGCACACGCACCTGTTCCCGGATGAGGTGGTGCGCGACCGGCGGCGACACCTTGAGCGGGACCCGTGGTTCGGTGAGCTGTATGCCTCGCCCGACATCGTGCTTGTCTCACCGGAAGACATGATCGCGTCGATGGACGACGCCGGCATCGCGATGTCGGTTGTCTGCGGCTGGCCATGGCGGGACATGGGACATTGCCGGGAACACAATGACTACCTCACGGAGGTGGCCAGAAGGTACCCGGACCGGATCGCGTGGCTGGCGATCGTCAATCCGGCGGATGTCGGGGCGGCGGCCGAGGTCGAGCGGTCCCTTGGCATGGGCGCTGTTGGCGTTGGTGAGTTGAACGCCGACGGGCAGGGCTTTTCGTGGGAGCGGCCCTCGGAACTGGCCGAGTTCTCGGCGTACTGCGCCGATGCCGACGTGCCGGTGCTGATTCACTGCTCGGAGCCGGTTGGACATCCGTATCCCGGCAAGGGGACGGCCACTCCTGAGCGGCTGCTTCGTTTTATCGAGGTCAACCGCGAGTTGCGGATCGTGGCGGCGCACTGGGGTGGCGGGCTGCCGTTCTACGAACTCATGCCGGAGGTCGCGGAGTTGACGAGGAACGTGGTGTACGACTCGGCGGCGTCGACGTACCTGTACCGGTGGGACGTGTTTCCGGTGGTGGAGCGTCTGCTTGGGAGCGGGCGGATGCTGTTTGGCACGGACTACCCGCTGTTGAAGCAGCGCCCCTTTCTCAGGCGCGTGCTAGGCTCGGGTCTGGATGAGGCCAGCCTGCCCGGATTGCTCGGCGGCGCGGCGGCTCGGACGTTTGGCCTGAGGGCGGGAGGTACGCGGTCGTGATTGCGGGCTTGATCGGGATCGTTCACGGGATGTCGCCGGATTCGGTGCTGGTGAACGTGAACGGCGTGATCTACAGGGTGAACACCACCAGCAGAACCGGCGAGGACGCCGGCGGCGTTGGCGCGGCCATCGAACTGCGGACCCACATGGTGGTGCGTGAAGACGCCCAGATACTCTACGGGTTCCTGACCGACAACGAGCTGACGTGGTTCCAGACGCTAATCGGGGTGAACGGGGTGGGGCCGAGGCTGGCCTGCGCCGTGCTGACGCGGTTTCGGCCCGAGGAGTTGCTCAACGTCATCGCGACCGAGGAAGTGGCGATGCTGTCCACGGTGCCGGGTATCGGCAAGCGGACGGCCTCGCGAATCCTGCTCGACCTTCGCGGGAAGCTGCCGGAGAACATCGAAGTCGGGGGGATGCTGCCATCCGTGCACGGCGATCCCGAGGTGCTGGCGGCCTTGCAGGCGCTGGGCTACTCGACGGCCGAGGCGCTGTCGGCGATCGGGTCGCTGCCGAAGGATACGGGCGAGAAGACCGAGGACCAGGTGCTCGCGGCGCTGCGTATCCTCGGCGGTTCGTAGGAATACCCGGAAGGTGTCACGGACCTGCCGCACAGGCCGTGACACCGCACATTCAAGCCGATCTCGGGGGTTTCCCCGTCTTCATGCGGGGATCGATCTCGATCAATACTTCTGGAGCAGATCGAGGAACTTGCGGTCGAGCTTTTGGCCGTGCCAGTCCTCATAGTCGACGTCCGTGCGGTTCGAGTCGATGATGCCGAACTGGCCGCGGATGTTCCACAGGGCCCAGCCGATGTTGTGGCTCTTCAGGATGTCGAGCACGTCCTCGAACCAGGCCAGGACAACATCGTGCGGGGTGTACTGGTGCGCTCCGCCTTCTCCACAATGCACGCCGACGCCCGAGCGGGCGAGCTCGACCCAGGGAGCGAACTGCTCCTCGAGCTTCTCGCGGTTCCATTCGCCGCCTGGATGGTCGGCGGGCTGCGGCCAGGTGGGAACGGGCCAGGTGTCGCTGTCCGGCACCCAGGTCGCCTTGTAATGGGAGACGCCCGCGGGGGCGTAGGCCCGGCAGCCCTGGGCGATATTCAGGTCGCTGAGCTCAGGGAGGGCCTCCGTGCCGACCCTGGCTCCGTCGGCGATGATGAGCCGGTTCGGGTCCTGCTCGCGGATTTTGCCGGTGACCTCGCGAACGAGCGCGGTGTAGATGTCCTTCGTGCCGATTTCGGGCGGAACGCGAGGTTCGTTCAGCAGGTTGAAGCTGAGCCTGTCGGACGAGATGCCCTTGTACCGCTCGGCGAACATCGCCCAGTGGAAGCAGAAGGCATCGACCGCCTCGCGATCCTTCCACAGATCGTATGCCTCGCCCGGTTGGGGATTGATGCAGTAGCCAGGCGCCGCGTGCATGTTCAGCGAGACGTGGAGCCCGTACTGCTCACCGAGGCGGAGGGCGCGGTCGACCTTCTCCAGCATCCCTTCGTCAACCACATACAGGTCGTCGGTCGGCGTCCAGAGCTTGTAGTCCATGGGGATGCGGACGAAATCGAAGCCCCACTCGGAGATCCAGCGAAAGTCGTCTTCCTGGAAGTCGCCACTGCGTCGTTCGACCGGGCCGCGACGGGAGAAGAGTTCGACAAGATTGAAGCCTCGCCAGCGAGGAAGTACCGATTGTTCCGCCATGTGGGTCCCTTCGGGTAGCGCCATGATCCGGACAGGATCATGCAACCAAACGTGTCGATCGTGACCTTACCGAGGGTGACCAGTTCACGCAACCGGCTGCGTGAACTCGTTCCAGGTCAGGACGACGGTGGGAGGCGGCGCTCGATTGCGGCGGCGTGACCACCGAGTCCTTCGGCTCGGGCCAGGGCAATGGTGGCGGGTCCGAGTTCGGTTACGGCGCGTTCGTTGGCGCCGATGATCGAGATGACTTTCTGGAAATCGCTGACGTTGACCGGCGACGAGTAGCGAGCGGTGCCACCCGTCGGCATGACGTGACTGGGGCCGGCCGTGTAGTCGCCGAGGGCTTCCGGGCTGGACTCGCCAAGGAAGACGCCTCCGGCGTTGCGGACGCCGGGCACGAGGCTCCACGGGTCCTTCACGAGCAGGCAAAGATGCTCTGGGGCGTAGGCATTGGCGATGGAGACCGCATCGTCCAGCGAGTCGAGCAGCACCACCGCGCCATTGGTGGAGAGCGATTCCCAGGCGATATCGCCACGGTCGAGTTGTTCAACCTGGCGCTCCAGTTCGGCTTCGATGCCCTCGGCCAGGGCGGCGGACGTGGTGAGGAGGATGGCGGACGAGTCGACGCCGTGCTCGGACTGGGCGAGCATGTCGGCGGCGACGAGCTCGATGGCGGCGGTGTCATCGGCGATAAGCGTGGTTTCGGTGGGACCCGCGATCTGGTCGATGTCGACGACGCCGAAGACCTGCTGCTTGGCGAGGGCGACGAACACGTTCCCGGGGCCGAGGATCTTGTCAACGTGGGGGATGGTTTCGGTGCCATAGGCGAGCGCGGCGATAGCCTGGGCGCCACCCACGGAGAAGACGCGGTCGACGCCGGCGACCTTCGCGGCGGCCAGGATGACCGGGGCGATGCCGCCGTTGTGACGTGGCGGGGCGGCGATGATGATTTCATCGACGCCAGCGACGCGGGCCGGCACGGCCGTCATCAGCAGGGAAGACGGGAGGGCCGCCGAGCCGCCCGGTGTGTAGATGCCCACGCGTTCCAGCGGACGAACGACCTGGCCATAGATGCCCAGCTCGTCGGGCTCGATCCACGATGGGCGAGTCTGCTTCTCGTGGTAGCGGCGGATGCGGGCGGCGGACGTTTCCAGCGCCTGCTGGAGTTCCGGCTCGATCTGCTCCCACGCTGCATCCCACTCGGAGCGAGGGACCTCGAATGACGCGGGTGAAGCGCCATCGAAGGCTTCCGTATAGCGGTGGACCGCGGCATCACCATCGTCGCGGACGTCGGCGATGATGGTGGACACCACCTCCGAGGCGGTCATGGGGCGACCGAAGACTTCCTCGATGCGGGCCGCGAAGTGGGCGGGCAGAGTGGCGGGTTCGTTGCTTCCACGCCGGGTGAGCTTGGCGAGTGCCTCATCGACACCGTTGATGCGGGTGATCATCGATACGCTCCCATGATGCACGGGCTCCAAGTGAGTCGCGGTGAATCGCGAAGGTGGGCGAGGGCGCGGTGTAGGGTCGCGCCCTCATGGGTGATCAACGCTTCGAGGGCTAGGCCCGTAGCGAACCGTTGAGCTGGGTGGTGACGCCGCGCTCGATGCGTTTTCGGACCTTGCCGAGTTCCGCGTCGGTGAGCGCGCGGTCTGGCGCGGTGAACGTCAGACGGTACGCGAGGCTCTTCCTGCCTTCGCCAAGCTGGGCCCCCTCGAAGAGGTCGAACATGGTGATGCCGGTCAACAGGGGGCCGGCGCTCTGGACGAGCGTCCGCTCGACCTCGCTTGCCGATGTTGCCTGGTCGACCACGACGGCGAAGTCCTGCTCGACCGGAAGGAAGCGCTGGACCTTCACCTGCGGCCGGGCCTCCAGGGCCGAGAACTCCATGAGCTTCACGAGGTTGAGTTCGGCGAGGGCGAGGCGGGTGTCCTCCAGGCCAAGGTCCACGGCGAGATTCGGATGGACCTCACCGACGACGCCCACCCCCTCGTCGCGGATGAGCAGGCGAGCGGCGCGGCCGGGATGAAGGGCGGGATGGCTGAATGGTTCCCAGGCGACATCCGACAGGCGGAAGAAGTCGAGCACGGCGTCCACCATGCCCTTGACGTCGAAGTAGTCGAGTTGTCCCTCGGCGGACGGACGGGGATTGAAACGGTCGAAGGTTTCGCGCTGGCCCGCGACGGCGATTCCGACGGTGGAAGGTTCGTTCGGCAGCAGGTTCGGATCGGTGCCGAGATAGACATGGCCGATCTCGAAGAGCCGGACCGAGCGCTCGTGCTTGAGGTTCTCGACAACCGAGTACGCCAGTTTCGGGAGGATGCTCGGACGCATCACGTCGTCCTCGGCGGGGATGGCGTTGCGCAGGCGAACGAGCGGGGCATCGCGCAGGTCGTGGGCGAAGCCGTGCTCGCCGCTGAGCGACCATCGGTCGATGTCCGCCTCAGAGAGCGTGACGTAGCCCCGGGCTTCATACCCGCCGGAGGCGACCAAAATGTCGCGCACGCGGCGCTCGGTGACGTGGACTGGATCGCGTTCGATGAGCGGTGACGTGCCGGTGATCAACGTGGCGGGCAATTGTTCGTAGCCGATGATGCGGGCGACTTCCTCGATGATGTCCTCGCGGATATTGACATCGGAACGCCAGGATGGAACCTGGACGGTCAGCTGACCGCTCGCTTCGTCGTAGGTGGGTTCGAAGGAGAGCCGGGAAAGGACATCCAGCGCCTGGGTCGTTTCGACCGGCATGCCGAGGAGGCGCGAGATGCGATCGGCCTCGAAGGTGATCGAGCGCGGTTCGACGGGGTTCGGATACACATCCTGGACCGCGCGGACGGTGGCGCCGGGGCAAAGGTCGAGGACAAGTTGCGCGGCGCGAGCGTTGGCAAGGCCGGAAAGCTCGGGATCGAGGCCCCGGCCGAAGCGGGCGGAGGCGTCCGTCTGGAGCTTCTGGGCGCGGGCGGTGTGGCGTACCGAGACCATGTTGAAGTTGGCCGATTCGAGCAGGATCGAGGTAGTGGTGTCGACGATCTCGCTGTTGACGCCACCCATCACGCCGGCGAGGGCGACGGGCTTGGCGGCGTCGCAGATGAGCAATTCGCCGCCGGAGAGCGTGCGCTCGCGGTGGTCGAGCGTTTCGAAGGTTTCACCGGGCGCGGCTTCGCGGACGACGATGGCTTCTCCTTCGAGATAGGACAGGTCGAAGGCGTGCAGCGGCTGGCCGAGTTCGAGCATCACGTAGTTGGTAATGTCGACCAGGTTGTTGACCGGGCGGACTCCGGCGGCCTGCAGGTGCCGCGCCATCCACGACGGCGAAGGCTCGACCTTGACGTTGTCGATGATGACGGCGTGGTAGCGCTGGCACAGGTCGGGGGCGTCGATCCTGACCAGGTCGGTTCGCGCCTCGGCGGTCGAAAGATCGTAGACCGCGGGCGCCTTGACCGTGGCGTTGGCGACGGCCGCCGCTTCCCGGGCGATGCCGTAGACGGAGAAGGCGTGGACGAGGTTCGGGGTGATCTCGAACTCGATGACGGTGTCGCCGAGATACTCCGCGAGGGGAGCACCAGCGGGCGCATCAGGTTCGAGGACAAGGATGCCCTCGTGTTCGTCGGAGATTCCGAGTTCCTTCTCCGAGCAGACCATGCCCTCGGAGCGGATGCCGCGGATTGAGCCAGGCTTGAGCGTCTTGTACTTGATTTCCTCGGAGTAGCCATCGATGAGGCGGGCACCGGCGAGGGCGAGCGCGACCTTCTGGCCGGCGGCGATGTTTGGCGCGCCAGTGACGACGGTAAGGCGGTGTTCGCCGGCGGCGACATCGGCGAGGACGAGTCGATCGGCGTCGGGATGCTGGGTGACGGACATCACCTCTCCGACGTAGACCTTGTCCCAGCCTTCGCCGATCTGGGTGAGTTGTTCGGCTTCCAGGCCGGCCATGGTCAGGCGGCGGGCCAGTTCATCGGGCGCGAGGCCGGTGTCGACGTAATCAGAGAGCCAACTGAATGGGACGTTCATGTGCTGCGGTTCCTTTGGGCGGGTTGGGCCTATGCGGGGACGACGATCAGGCGATGGCTTTGGAGAAGTCCCGCAGGAAGCGGATGTCATTGCTGGCGAAGGCGCGGACATCGTCGACGCCGTACTTCATCATCGCGATACGGTCGATACCGAGTCCGAAGGCGAAGCCGCTGACCTCGTCGGGGTCGTAGCCAACGCCTCGAAGGACATTGGGGTGGACCATGCCAGCTCCGCCCATTTCGAGCCAGCCGGTGTGCTTGCAGGTGCGGCAACCCTTGCCGTCGCAGATGGCGCAGTCGACGGCGAAGTCGACGCCGGGCTCAACGAAGGGGAAGAAGTCGCACCGGAAGCGGACGCGCCGCTCGGGGCCGAAGAGTTGGCGGGCCATTTCCTGGAGCGTGCCCTTGAGGTCGGCGAGGGTGATGTCGCGGTCGACGGCGAGCCCTTCAAGCTGGGTGAATTGCCACTCGTGTGAGGCGTCCTGAGCCTCGAATCGGAAGGCACGGCCAGGAACGATGACACGGACGGGCGGGTCGATGCGCTCCATGGTGCGCGCCTGCATGGGCGAGGTATGGGTGCGGAGGACTATTTCCTCGCCCTGGGTGGCGACGTGAATGGTGTCCCAGACATCGCGGGCGGGGTGGTCGGCCGGGATGTTGAGGAGGTCGAAGTTGTAGTGGCCGGTTTCGACCTCGGGGCCGAAGACAGCCTGGAAGCCGAGCAGGGCGAAGATGTCGACCAGCTCGTCGATCATGGTGGAGATGGGGTGGGCGGCGCCGATCAGCGGCTTGCGGCCAGGAAGCGAGATGTCGACGGCGTCATCGGCGAGGCGGTTGTCGAGGGCTTCGCGGGCGAGGCGGTCGCGGATCGGCTCGAACGCTTCGGTCAGGTCGGCGCGAAGCTGCTGGGTGGCGCGGCCGGCGATGGGGCGCTCCTCGGCGGGAAGGCTTCCGAGCTGGCGGAGGAGGAGGGTGACGTGCCCTTTCGGGCCGAGCCAGGTGGCTTCCCACTCGCTGGCGGCCGAGGCCGTGTCGAGGCTTGCGAGCGACGCGAGAGCGTCGGAGCGAACGGTGTCGATTTGCTGTGACAGGCCGTGCTGGTCGGACGACATGGTGACGAGTTCTCCTGGATTGAAGGTGGTTTTCGGACACAAAGAAGCCCCTCGGCAGGGACGAGGGGCCGCCACGTGGTACCACCCTGCTTCACCGTCCCGCGATGGGGAAGGTGCACTTGAGGCTCCTATATGGGGGAGCAGCCCGGTTGGCTACTGGCGCGTGCGTTCGCGTTCCGGCTCGGGAGTGAATTGACGGTGCTGGCATGGGCTCGCTTTCAGCCTGGGCGAGTCTTTCTGTGCCGCCAGGGAGACCGTCCTGTCTCCGTCATGGCCTGACGTTCTTCAATTGTGACAAGTATAGCAATCGCCAGACCGGGGGGCGAAGTCGGGGGCGAGTGGGGTCGAAGAAGATAGTGAACGCATCGAAATGCCGAGACTCCGCCTATTAATTGGCAATAGGGCTGCCAGGCGAGGTAGGGGCGTCAGACTCCTGCTGCCGTGTGCATGGGAGCATTCGCTGTCCGTCGCCGGAGCCGGAGCCCCGTACGTCGAGGACGCGCGATATCTTCTGGTCTTCGAGGGTGGGGGTGTTCGTTGGCCGGTATACTCTCGGATGTTTGACGATCGTGTGGTAGTCGGATGTTGGAGGTCGCGTTGGACAGCATTATCGAGTCGATTCACGGGCGGGAGATTCTGGATTCCCGCGGCAACCCGACGGTCGAGGTCGAGGTTTCACTGATTGGTGGCGCGTTTGGGACCGCCGCCGTGCCGTCGGGTGCGTCGACCGGTGCCTATGAGGCCGTTGAACTCCGGGACGGCGACAAGGCACGGTACCTCGGCAAGGGCGTGCTCCAGGCCGTGGAGCATGTCAACACCGACCTGGCCGAGGCCGTGATTGGGATGGACGCGCTCGACCAGGCGCTGATCGATTCGGTGATGCGCGAGGTTGACGGCACGCCGAACAAGGGCCGGGATGGCGCGAACGCGATCCTGGGCGTGTCTCTGGCGGTGGCGCGCGCCGCGGCGGTTTCGGCGGGACTGCCGCTGTACCGGTATCTGGGTGGGCCGAACGCCCGCACCCTGCCTGTCCCGATGATGAACATCCTTAACGGCGGCAAGCACGCCGAGGGCTCCAGCGTGGACATGCAGGAGTTCATGGTGATGCCCGTGGGGGCGGAATCGTTCCGCGAGGGCCTGCGGTGGGGCGCGGAGGTGTTCCACACCCTGAAGAAGACGTTGCACGCGCGTGGACTCAACACCAACGTCGGTGACGAGGGTGGATACGCGCCGAGTCTGGCTTCGAACCAGGAGGCGCTGGACCTGATCATCGAGGCGATCGAGCAAGCCGGCTACAAGCCGGGCGAGGATCTGGTGATCGCGCTCGACCCGGCCTCGACCGAGTTTTTCGAGGATGGCAAGTACGTTCTGGCAGGCGAGGGAACCACCCTTGCAACGGACGAGATGGTCGCCTTCCTGAAGAAGTGGACCGAGGAATATCCGATCGTGTCGATCGAGGACGGGCTGGCCGAGGACGACTGGGAGACCTGGTCGAAGCTGACGGCGTCGATCGGCGACAAGGTGCAGCTTGTCGGCGACGACCTGTACGTGACCAACACCGAGCGGCTCCAGCGCGGAATCGACGAGAAGGCCGGGAACTCGATCCTGGTGAAGCTGAACCAGATCGGGACGCTGACGGAGACGCTGGAGGCGATCGATCTGGCGCACCGGGCGGGATTCACTTCGGTGACCTCGCACCGCTCGGGCGAGACGGCGGACACGTTCATCGCGGACCTGGCGGTGGCGACGAACTCCGGTCAGATCAAGACGGGCGCGCCGTCGCGGGTAGATCGGGTGGCGAAGTACAACCAGCTCCTGCGTATTGAGGAGGAGTTGGGAGACGCGGCGGTCTATCCGGGCTGGAAGGCGTTCCGCGCGTAGGAACGTTCAAATTCGTTGGATGAAGACGACGCCTCGTCACCGTAATCCGGTGGCGAGGCGTCGTTGTGTCCGGCTGGTAAACGTGCAGGTTAGTGGCCTTGTACCGGTGCATGGAGTGTTGTGTTGGGGCGGTGGTGAGCGAGGTTGGACGCAAT
>JAEWEG010000012.1 GCA_023389575.1 Chloroflexota bacterium
ACGATATCCGGCTGATGGTGAACTGGCCGACGAACTGGTCGCCCGCGATTCACCACCTGAAGACGCTGGTGGACCAGGGCGCGATCGGCAAGGTGTGGCAGATCCATCACCGGGCCGGGCACGGCGGCCCGCCGCAGAACTACCTCACCGGCAACCCGATTGGACGCGTGGGCTGGGGCTGGCTGGTGGACCAGGAACTGAACGGCGGCGGCGCGGCGATCGATTTCTGCTCGTACGGCGCGGCGTTGAGCCGGTGGATCATGGGACAGCCGAGCCGGGTGACCGGTGTGGGTGGCCGCTATTCCAAGGAGTTCTTCACGGTGGAGGACAACGCCGTGATGATCCTGGCCTATCCGAAGGGCCACACGATCACGGAAGGGACATGGACCCAGCCGGCGATGCCGGTGAAGATCCCGGCGATGGTGTATGGCGATCAGGGCGCGATCGCGCTGATGAGCAACACCGAGCTGAAGATCTCCACCAAGGGTGTACCGGGCCAGCACCAGGGCCTGAAGGCGGAGGGCGAGACGATCACCGCGCCGGACCTGCCCGCGCACTACCGGACCTCGATCGACTATTTCACGCACTGCCTGCTGCACGACGAGCCGTTCGACGGGCTGGTGTCGGTGGAGGTTTCGCGGGACACGCAGGAGATCCTGGAGGCCGGGCTGCTGTCGATGGAGACGGGCAGCGAGGTGAGCCTGCCGGTGCCGTCGTTCCTGGCGTAGCGCTTTCTCGGCAATAGCTCTCCATTAATGACAAACGGCGGACGGGGTTAACCTCGTCCGCCGTTTCGCCTTGTCAGCCCGGCGCCAGGCTGAGTGGGTGGGGACCGGGCAGGTGACTTTGTGACCGGTGGGCCTCATGCTCGGGAGAGGAAGAGGCGATCCGGTTGGACGCCCGGACGAACCCATCATGCAGGGGAAGGACGATTTCATGGACGTTGTGGATGCGATCAGGACGGTATTGGCGGTGCGCTCGTACAAGGACACTCCCGTCCCCGACGAGGTAATCCGCGAGATCCTGGAAGCCGGTCGTCTCACCGCGAGCGCCGGAAACCGGCAACCGTGGAACTTCGTGGTGGTGACCGACCGCGATGTGTTGCAGGCGCTGGCCGACCACAGCGAGGGGCATGGTCCATATGTGAACAAGGCGGCGTTCGCGGTGGCGGTGGTCGTCGACAAGACGACGCTGGGCATCTCCGACGCCAGCCGGGCGATCCAGAGCATGGTCCTGGCCGCCTGGGTGCGCGGTGTCGGCTCGAACTGGGTCGGGTTCAGCGACATGCTGACCGAGATCAACCCTATTCTCGGTATCCCGGAAGACCTTGATGTCGTAGCCGTCCTGCCGTTCGGTTATCCCGCGGACGAGTCCCTCGGCAAGGGGATCAAGAAGCGGAAGCCGCTGGAAGAGATTGTTCACTGGGGTTCCTGGGGCCAGCACGACGCGCCAGATTCGGCTACCTGATTCCTGCTCACCGCCGAAGTCAAACGCCAGATGGGGACATCTCCATCTGGAGTTTCGCTTTGTTGTCATACTTCATCTGCGGATGCGGTGCTCCAGACGGTTTACCAGGCGGTTGTCTGAATGTACTACCTCTGGCATCATCTAAGATGTTGACGTTCCTCACGAGTCAGGAGGTGCCACATGGCGGCTTTGAGAAAACCGGTCGCATCGGTGGTCAAACTGAAAGCAGAAACCCATGCCGAGCTTCAGGCTCTCGCGCGTGAAGAGCAACGGTCGATGGGTGAGATCGTTGCTGACTCCCTGCAGCGCTACAAGAAAGAGAAGTTTTGGGAGCAGGCCCGCCAGTCTGTTGAGCGCCTGAAAGCTGATCCTGCCGCATGGAAGGATTACCAGGAAGAAATAGCCTTATGGGATGGTCTGTCTGGTGACGGATTGACGAATGAGGAGCCCTATTACACACCGGAAGAGGAGGCGGAGATTGAAGCAGAGTACGCCCAAACCTTCGGCCGGTGAAATATGGGATGTCCGGCTAGATCCGGTGATTGGAGCCGAGCAAGGCGGAATCCGGCCCGCGTTAGTCATTTCAAGCGACATTTTCAACCAGATCCAGAGCTACCTCTATTTTATCGTCCCAGTGACAGGTACGGATCGAGGCCTTGCTTATCAAATCAAGATCAAGGGCCGAGAGGGAGGCCTAAGCAAGAATTCTGTAATCATGTGCGACCAGGCACGAGCCGCGAGTATTCAGAGGTTTCGCAAGAAGCGCGGTTCGGTGGCGCCAGAGCTGCTTGGGGAGGTCCAGCATATGGTCGGGCGCCTGATCGACGCTCATGATCTCTACTGAGTGTGTACCGCCGTTCGTGCCTTTGGTGGATTTGTAGTTCCCAGCGAGTGAGAGAAAGGCCTTGAGCATGTCCAGTTCTGACAGGGACGATCCGGACGAGATCAGGGAGCGGTCGCGCGGTCGCAAGGATGGGCCTAACGAGGGGATCGGTGAGGTGGAAGAGGGGGTTCGCACGGCTGTCCCTGGCTACGCCGAGGGGGACGATCACACGACGTTCCTCGGGGTGGACGAGCCGGTGGTGCCGCCCGCCGACCGGGGCGATTCGCCGCCGGAGGACGACGAGCCGTCCGTGTAGGGGCCGCGTCGGCTGTATCGGGGCCATGCGATGCCGGCGTTTAGGGCGTTGCCTGCAAAGAGGAGCGGTGAGCCGGGGGCGGGTCTTCAGGATGGAGACCCGCCCTCGGCTTTTTTCGCGCCCTGTTTCGCCCGATTCCGGCTTTACCAGATGACGGGGTTCAGTGATGATGACGCTGCTCGTGGAGGGCTGGGCGGCGGTTGATTGACCGGCGCCCCGTGCCTCGCCACGCGCATGGATGACCGGGTTGGGGAGGCGTTGCCGTGCCCCGGCCCTTTTCAGGCTGGCCCATCGGCCATCGCCTGTGTCTACATAACCATAAGGGAGCCTTGCCTTCATGACCCGGCCTCGAATCGCATTGATCTGCACGACCTATTTCAAGCCGGCCCACGCCGATGTGATCGGTACCCGCCTGATGCTGGGGTATCCATGGAACGATGAGCATATCCAGAGCCGGGTGGAAGTCGCCGGCATGTACCTGGAACAGATACACGACGAGGACATTGGCCTGGGCATCGCCGAGCAGGCCGGCGTTCCGCTGTACGACTCGGTGGCCGAGTGCATGGCGCTCGGCGGGACGGGTGTGCAGGTGGATGGCGTGGTGATCGTGGGCGAGCACGGTGACTACGGCCGCAACGAGCTTGGCCAGACGCTTTACCCGCGACGGCGCCTCTTCGACAGCGCGGTGTCCGCCATGATCGGCGCGGGGAAGTTCGTGCCGATCTTCTCCGACAAGCATTTCGCCTGGAGCACCGCCGATGCCCACGCGATGTACAACCTCGCCCGCCGGCACGATATCCCGATGCTGACCGGGTCGTCGGTGCCGGGCGCGTGGCGTGTTCCGCTGGGAACCGACTGGCCGCTGGGCGAGCCGCTGGACTCGGTGGTCGCGGTCGCCTACGGGCCGACCGAGTCGTACGGGTTCCACGTGCTTGAAGCAATGCAGGTCATCGCCGAGCGCCGGCCGGGCAGTGAGACCGGGGTGCTGTCGGTGCAGGCGCTGTCCGGCGACGACGCCAAGGCGGCGATCGCCGATGGCCGGGTGGACGCTTCGCTGTTCGACGACGCGCTGGCGGCGTTCCGTCTGCCGGCGGAAGCCGAAGCCGCCGCGCGACTGACGGTGCGAGATGTGTTCCTCGTGACGTATCGCGATGGTACCCGGGGCGCGACGGTGCTCTGTGAGAACGGGGTGGAAGGCTTCTCGGCCGCCGCGAGCGGGCCATCCCATCGGATGGCCTGTGAGATGCACCTCGAACCGTCGCCATACCGGCATTTCGTCTTCCTGGTGCGGGCCATCGAGCACCTCAACCTCAACCGCGAGGAGCCGTGGCCGGTGGAGCGGACGTTGCTGACGACCTGCATGCTGGACGCGGCGATGCATTCCCGCCACGCCGGCGGCACGCCGGTGGAGACACCGGAGGTCGCCAATCTGACGTATCAGGCGCCGGACGTGATGCCGGATACCGGTCACAACCTGCCAGTCCCGGATGTATTGCCCGATGCCTGAGCCACGACGCATCCTGACCTGCAGCCTTGACCAGCGCCTGCGCGCTTGCCTGGACGATATGGCGCCGAGCGGCGTGTCGTTTGTCCAATTCGAAGGGGACAGCCGCGACCTGGAGACCTGCCGGGCTCAGGCCGAGTGCGACGTGGTTCTGGTGGGGGTGCCGCTTGATGTCGATGCCGAAACGTGCATGGACCTGGCGACACGCGGTGTATGGAACCTGGTCACCACCACGCGGGCGAGGCGGGTGGTGGTGCTTTCCACCATGCGCCTGTTCGACAGCCTGGATGAAGGGTGGGCGATCGACGAGCGGTGGTCGCCCCGGCCATCCACCGATGTCTCGCTGCTGGCGCCGTACCTGGCCGAATGCGGACTGCGGGAGACGGCCCGGGAGATTCCGGTGGAGGCGGTCGTGCTGCGGCTGGACGAGGTGGTGGATGACGCCGTCTGGCGAGCGGGGGATCCGGACCCCACCTGGATCCATGTGGACGACGCGGCGAACGCGATCGTGGCCGCGCTGACGGCGGAAGACGCGCGGCGCTGGTCGGTGCATCACATCGTGCGTGGCGACGAGCGGAGCCGGTACCAGCGGTATCCGCAACGATGGCCAGGTCTCACCTGGGAACCGGCGTTTCTGGACGACCGGCCGCGAACCGAGCCCCTTTCCGAACCCTCGATGCCAACCGCTCCAAAAAACCTGACTGGCCTCGAATCGCCGCGGAGTATCGCCATCCTTGGGGCGGCGGGTCCGCTGGCGGTGGCGACCGCCATGCAGGCTGAGGCCGATATCCGATTGCGCCTGGCGGACCTGCGCCCCCTGGCGGAGGTTGCCCGGGGGGAGCCACAGTCGCCTGGTGCGCCGTTGCCCGATGCGGCCGTGCTTCCTCCCCATGAGGAAGTCGCGCTCGATGTCGCGGACTACGTATCCGTGCGGCGAGCGATGGAAGGGATGGACACGGTTATCAACTGCACGGTGATCCGGCCCGACCCGGTGCAGGCGTTTCGGGTAAACACGCTTGGCGCCTGGAACGTGATGCGCGCGGCGGCGGAGCTTGGGATTCGGCGGGTGGTGCACACCGGCCCGATCCTGACGCTGGCTCCATATCCGGTGGGGATGGAGGCGGATCGCGACATTCATTCCGTCACCGATCGGCCGGGAGCCCACCTGTATTTCATCAGCAAGTACCTGGGGAAGGAAATCGTGCGGGTGTACGCGGAGACGTTCGGAATCGCCGTGCCGTCGCTGCACTTCGACCTGTTCACGCCGCTCGATCCCGACGTGGCGTTGCGGCGGAGTTCGCCCTGCACGATTTCGTGGGACGACGCTGGCCGGGCGGTGCTGGCCGCGGCCCGGATCGAGACGATGCCAGAGCCGTTCGTGGCCGTGACCGTGCTGGCGCCGGCTCCTCACGACCGGTTCGATCCGTTCGATGCCCAGCGCCTGCTGGATTGGGAGCCGTGGGACCGGATCGACCACATCTGGCACCGGAACCGGGCCGAAGGAGGATCATGATGCGCATCGCCGTTGGCGGGCTCATGCACGAGACGCACACATTCGCGGTTGAGCGAACGGGGATAGAGCCGTTTCAGTTGCGTGAGGGCGAGGACATTCTCGAGCTGGCCGAGACCAATGCCTCGATTGGCGGCGCCATCGATGGTTGCCGGGCCGTGGGCGCGGAGATCGCGCCGCTGGTGTATGGCTTCGCCATTCCGGCCGGGCTTGTGGAGCGAGAGGTGTACGAGGACCTCGTGTCGCGCCTCACGGACCGGCTTTCGGCCGCGGGCCCGCTCGATGGGGTGGTGCTCACCCTGCATGGCGCGATGGTGGTGGACGGGATCGATGACGCCGAGCTGGACATCGTCGATCGGGTGCGCGCCGTGGTCGGTCCGGACCTGCCGGTGGCCGTGACGCTGGATTTCCATGCCAACACCAGCCGCCGCCTGACCGAACTGGCGACCCTGATCGTTGGTTACGACACCTATCCCCATGTCGATCCTGGTGAGCGGGCTGAGGAGGCGGTCCATCTGCTGGCCCGGACCATTCGGGGGGAGATCGCGCCCACGATGGGGTTCGCCGCGCCGCCCTTGATGCCGGTTCCGCAGGCGCAGATGACCAGCCGCGAGCCGTTTACCTCGCTGTTCGCTCGCGTCCACGCGCTGGAGGAGGCGGGGAGGGCGCTGTCGATCACGCTGGCGGGTGGGTTCGCCTACTCCGACGTGCCGGTGGCCGGGCTGAGCGTGACGGTGGTCACCGACAACGATCCCGCGCTGGCCCAGGGCCTGGCCGACGAGATCGCCTCGATGGCGTGGGACCTTCGCGAGCAGATGATCGTGACCAACACCCCGGTTCCGGAGGCGGTCGTGGCGGCGATCGCCGAGCCAACCGGTCCGGTGGTGCTGGTGGACGTGGGGGACAACGTGGGTGGAGGCACACCCGGCGATGCGACGGAGGTGCTGGCCGAACTGGTGCGCCAGGACGCCCAGCGGGCGGTGGTGGTGATGGCTGACGCCGAGGCCGCCGAACTGGCGCGCCAGGCGGGTATTGGCGCGGAAGTTGACCTGATGGTCGGTGGCAAGGTCGACCGGCTCCATGGCGACCCGGTTCGCCTGCGGGGTGTGGTGAAGTCACTGCACGATGGCCGTTGGGTGCACGAGGGCCCGGAGAACGCGGGCGTTCCGGTGGATTCGGGGCCGACGGCGGTGGTCGTGGCCGGTGGCGTGACGGTGGTGATCACCAGCCGGAAGACGATGCCCGGCGACCAGCAGCAACTGAAATCGGTGGGTATCGAGCCGACCGAGCAGCACATCCTGGTCATGAAGTCGGCCATCCGGTGGCGCGGCGGGTTCGAATCCATCACGGCGCGGAGCATCGACGTGGATACGCCGGGTCTCGGCAGCGTGAACCTGGCGAATTTCCCCTACCAGCGGATCAGGCGGCCGATCTTTCCGCTCGACCGGGAGACGACCTGGTCGCCGTGAGGTGATCGTTCCAGTTGAACGAGGTGGGTCAGCGGCGGATGACGCCTTCCTTGCCTGTCGCGTGGGAGTGGTTCGGCCAGGGCGGACACCCTCAGGTCACGCATGAAATGACTCCGAATGAGCGGGGATCCGCCCCTACCATGGCGAGATGTGTGTGGCCTGAATCGGGTCAGGCGTCGGTGGCGTGGTCGATGGTGATGACGACGTTGCCGATCTTCTCGCCGGTGGCGACGTATCGGAAGGCGTCCACGATCTGGTCGAACGGGTAGCGCCGGTCGATGACGGGCCGGAACGCGCCGGTTTCGACGAGCCCCGTGAGGAAGTCGATGTCCTCGCGGCTGGAGCTGGGGATCGGAAAGCGCAGCTTGTGCGATCCGAACCTGGAGGTCCAGAGCGCGAGGAAGGGGTTTTGCCAGAGGAAGCCGAGTTCGGACGAGCAGTAGATGCCGCCCGGCCTGAGCAGCTTCTTGGCGGCCCGGAACGTGCTCTTGCCGACGGCGTCGAAGACGAGATCGAAGCCCGTGCCAGCGGTGGCGAGGTCCTCCTTCGTATAGTCGATCACCGTGCTGGCGCCGAGGGACCGGACGAGGTCGAGGTGCGGCGTGGCACAGGTGGCGGTGACCTCCGCGCCGAGGTGTTTCGCCAGCTGGACCGCCGCCGATCCGATGGCGCCGGTTCCGCCGATCACCAGCACCCGGTGACCGGCGGTGACCCCGGCGTCGCGGAGGTTGCGGAGCGCGTAGTGGGAACCTTCGGTAATGGGAGCGACGTCCGCGTAGTCGAGTCCGGCTGGCAGGTGGGTAATCATGCCATCGGCGGGGGTGACCATGTATTCGGCGTGGCCGCCAAAGGTGGCGTCGTTGTACCCAACCACGTCGTCGCCAACCGCGAAATTGGTGACGGCATCGCCCAGGGCGACGATCTGGCCGGCGAATTCACAGCCGAGGGTGGCGTTCTTCGGGCGGGGGAACCCGTAGGCCAGCCGGGCAAAGCGTGGTGTTCCCAGCAGGGTCGCGTTGTCGGTGCGATTGACGGTGGTGGCGTGGACCTGGATCAGGACCTCGTTATCTTTCGGTACAGGCCGATCGACTTCCTGAATTGTCAGGACATCCGGAGATCCGTAATTGGTGTAGACCGCCGCTTGCACTTCTCACTCCCTCTGGCACGGTTATGGTGGAACGCCCCTGGCATCAAGGACGCCGGGACAATCGCCACTCCTCGAAACGCGATGGTAACCTATCCGGCGGCGAGGCTTATTCCACAATGGGGGCAGACGACATCGTCCTGCTCGATCAGGCCGCCGCATTCGGCGCAGGTGGCCGGAGGCAGCTCCCCCGAAGGGGCGGCCTTGTCACCATCGCGCTGGCGGGCGATCCATTCGCGAATCCCGGGCTCATGTTCCTCGCGCAGGTGGCCGAAGAGGGCGGGGTTGAGCAGGCTGGCCGCGATGGACTCGCCGTTCAGCATCGCGATGGCATCGCGTCGCCCCAGCAGGTCGTCCGGCATCAGGTCGATGGCCGCTCGCATGGTGGTCCATTGAAGGCTGGCCTGGGCGAGGACCTGGTCGTAGGTTCGGTTCCGGCTTTGCTCGTACATCCAATCGTTGACGGCCTGCAGCCGGTCTTCGGCGCCAGGTTCATCCTCGGCGATCGATTCGGCGGAATGGGGCCATCCAAGGTCGGACACGGGCGTGCCTTGCGCGGCGGCGACGAGTTCGTCCACGAACCGCTGCCGCCAGGCCGAGAGATGAGCGACGACATCCTTGAACGACCAGTCGCCGATGGCGTTGGGCTCGCTGGCCCAGGCGGGATCGACCTCCGCGACGATGGATTCCCAGTGCGAACGTTCCTCGTCGAGTCGCTTGCGAATCGCCTGCCGGTCGACGCTGGAACCGTTGGTGCCATGCATGGTGTGCTCCCTGGGCGAGGTAGAGGACAGTGTTCTTCGAGGGTAGCATCCCGGCGGGAGCGGAGGATAGCCCGGGTCGGCCGCGAGCAGCCGCGCTCGGTGGCGAGTGGTGGTCGTGATATCGAAGCCAGCCTCGGCGCCGGTATGGGCGACGATGCACGGGCACGGCGGGCACGGTTGCTACTATTAACCATTGGCACGCGACCGGGCGTGCATCCAGCCGTTCACAAGGATGATTCATGGGGCCACGCGTATCCGATACAGCGCCTGACGGCGATGCCCAGCTCTTGGCGGGGTGCCTGGCGGGAGACCAGCACGCGTGGGACGAACTGGTGCAACGGTACTCGCGCCTCGTCTATTCCATCGCGCTCAAGTCGGGCCTGACGGTCGACGATGCGTCTGACGTGGTGCAGAACGTGTTCACCATCGTCCTGCGCCGTCTCGAATCGTTGCAACAGGTGGACCGTTTCTCGGCGTGGTTGATCACCATCAGCCGCCGGGAGAGCTGGCGCCACAAGCGGTCGCTGCGCGATACCGCGCTGGACGACGGGATGGATGTCATTGATCCGGAGCCGGACGCCGAGCAACAGGTGGTGGTGTGGGAAAGCGCGTCGCTCACCCAGCAGGCGCTCGAAGCCCTGGGTGGCCGCTGCCAGCGGTTGCTGACCCTCATCTTCCTTCGCGACGACCGGCCCAGCTACACCGATATCTCGGATGAGCTCGGGATCGCGGTCGGCAGCATCGGTCCGATCCGGGCCCGGTGCCTGAAGCGGCTTCGGGAGCAGCTTTCCGCGCTCGGCGTGACGGATGCCGGGGGCTGATCAATTTTCTCCAGATTCAGGTGTATCAGAACCGGAACTCCCACCTCTACTTGGGTGAGAAGGTAAGGACGATTGCTGGAATGCACGACGAACGCGATTTTGAGAACCGAATCTGGAACCTGGCGCTGGGTAACCAGGACACGGACCTGGAACATCACGTGGCTTCCTGCGAGGCGTGCCAGGAGGAACTGGCGTCCCTCCGTCCACTGGCGGGATTGCGGCGGGTTGCCGGGGGGGCGCTGGCGGACGTTCCGCCGGAGATGCCCGCGATGCTTTCCGGTCTGCTGAGCCAGGTCCGACCGGACCTGCTGACCAGGCCAGAGCCGGTGGTGGAGCGGGCGCGGGCCTACCTGCGGCGGATCACCGCGACGCTGCTGCACGATACCGGGCTTTCGCCCCAGGTGGCGGGCCTGCGGAGTGGGGCAGACCGCAAGACCCGGCAACTGGCGTTCGTCAGTGATGTGGCGGACCTCGACCTGGAGGTTTCGCGGCTGGACGACGGGTTCGCCGTGACGGGGCAGTTGGGGATGGACAGCATGCCGGAGCGCCTGAACATCCGGTTCGTTCCGGCCGACCAGGATCCGCTCGAAACGACGCGGATGGGTGGGCTGGCCACGGCGATCAACGAGGACGGGTACTTCCGGCTGACACTGGCGGCTGGCGAGTGGGTCGCGGCCGTCGAGGTGGAGGATGCCGTGGTGCTCTTCCCCGGTGTGCGGCTATGAACTCCGGGCCGGATGCGCATCGCCCCGCCGGGGAGCTGTTTCCCGAGCTCGAACGCCTGGTGGTGACCGATCCACCGGCGGCCGTGGCGCTGGCGCGTGATGCGCTCCCGCTGATCGATGCCACGGAGAGCGTGGAGCAACGGATACGGCTTCGCCGCATGCTGGCGATGGCCCATTCCCACACCAGCCAGTTCCAGCTGGCCCTTGAGACCTGCGCCGAGGCGGCAAGCCTGCCGGGCGCGGACGAATTTCCGGTCGAGTTGGCGCGGCTGCGATTGGCGTCGATGCAGCCACTCGCCCACCTCGACCGGATCGACGACGCGATCGAGGCCGGGCAGACCGCTCTGGCCCTGCTGGAAGCCAACGATGGCGGTCCGATGACGGCCAGGGCCGTGCTCAACATCGGGGCGATCTACGCCATGATCGGGCGGCCGGACGAGGCCTTGCCATTCTTCAACCGGGCGCGGAACCACCTTGGCGACGAGCAGGTATTGCTGGGCCAGATCGAGACGAACCGGGGCACGGCGCTGGCGGCGCTGGACCAGTTCGAGGAGGCGGAGGTGGCCTTCGCGCGGGCGGCGGCGCTGCTCAATACAGAGGAATCGTCGTGGGCGGCGGCGATCGCCGAAGGGAACCTGGCTGACCTGGCGGCGCGACAGGGAGCGATCAATCGCAGCCTGCGTCATTTCGAGGCGTCGCGGCGTCACCTGGAGGCCGACCAGGCGCTTGGCGATTTGGGAAGGTTGAACGCCGAGGAAGCCGGCGTGCTCGCGGTGTCGGGGCTGACATCGGCCGCGCGCGAGGCGTTTTCGGGCGCGGTGGCGCTCCTGGCCGATCATGGCACGCCGTCGGACCTGGCCAGCGCCCGGGTGTCCTACGGCATGGTGCTGGTGGAGGCCGGGGCGATCGAGCAGGCGGCCGAGGTGCACGCGGCCAGCCAAGCGCTGATCGATCCGGAGGAATACCCCGAGCTGCACCAGCGGTTCGTGGCTCTCGGCGCCCGGCTGGCGATGGCCCGCGGGGAATATGCCGAGGCGTGTGACCTGATCGAGAAGGGGCTGCTGGCGGTCGAGGATCGGCCGGTGCAGCGATTGCGGTGGTCGATCATGCGGGCCGAGGTGTCCCTGGCGCTGGGTGAGACCGAGGACGCTCGCGAGATCCTGGCCGGGGCGTTGGACGTGGCGCGGCGGTCGCGGGTGACGCCGCTGGTGGCCGATATCAGCCAGATGCTTTCCGGGATTGCCCGCGAGAGTGGCGATCTCGACCAGGCCGACGCGTATGCCCGCGAGGCGATCGATGCCCACGAGGGTGTTCGCAATACGATCCAGGCGAACCAGCTCCGGCATATGTGGCACCAGAGCCGGCTGGATATCCATGGCGAGTTCTTCCTTTCACTCATTGGGCGCGACGACGACATGGCCCAGAAGGAAGCGTTCGGCGTGGCCGAGCGAATCCGGAGCCGGAACCTTCTGGACGCGATCCGGGTGCGGGCGGCGGATGTTGAAATGAACGTGCCGGTGAACGAGCACGAGCGAGACCTGGCGAACGCCCTGGCGGGTCACAGGCGGTGGCTGAACTGGATGTACAGCGCCCTTGCCCGGGGCGAAGAGCCGCCGGCCGGGCAACTGGAGCAGATCGCGGAGCGGGAGCAGGCGGCGGTCCACCTGGAGGACCGGCTTTCGCAGTTGCGGCCCCAGCCGGGGTTCGACGCACCGATGTCGCTGGCGCAGGTGCGGGAGTACCTGGCCGATGGAACCGTGATGCTCAGCTACCTGGCCGTGAAGGACAGGTTGACGCTTCAGGCGATCGACCGGGAGCGAGTGATCGGCGTGGCGGATCTGGCCTCGATGGCGGACGTCACCGAACTGGTGGGGGCGCTTCAGTTCCAGATCGGGCGGGCGTTGGTGTCCGGAAGCGCGCCGGTGTCGCCACGGCGTCACGCGCGGTTGCGGCGCGATACGGACGTGCTGCTCGAACGGCTCCACCAGGTGCTGATCGCTCCGGTGGAGACGATGCTGGAGGGCAAGACGCGCCTGCTGGTGCTGCCCTCCGGGGACCTCCACAGCGTGCCGTTCGCGGCGCTGCTCAACGATGGTGAGTACCTGGCGGACCGGATCTCGATCGCGACGGCGCCGGGTGTGAGCGTGCTGACGGGGATGGTCAATCCAGGTACCAGTCCCCGGTTCGATCCGGAGAGCCCGCTCGTGGTGGCGGTGCCAGACGAGGTCGCTCCCAACCTGGGGGTCGAGGCGCGGGTACTGGCGGGGCGGTTTCCGGAGGCGACCCTGCTGTTCGACCAGGAGGCGTCCCGCGAGGCGGTGCGCGGGGCGATGTCGCGCGCCGACCTGATTCACCTGGCCTGCCATGGACGGTTCGACCCGGAGCATCCCGCCGCGTCGGGCCTGCGGCTGGCCGATGGATGGCTGACGCTCGATGACCTGCGGGAGGTTCGACTGAACCGGCCGTTGGTGGTGCTCACCGGCTGCGAAACGGGACGGGTGCGGGTCGATCGAGGCGACGACCTGATTGGACTGATGGCGGCGATGATCACGGCCGGGGCGAGCAGCCTTGTGACGAGCCTGTGGAAGACCCACGACGTGGCCGCGACCGCGCTGACGACGGCGTTGTACGACGCGCTGGACGAGGGCGACGACCTGGCGACGGCGCTGGGCCGCTCGCAGCGGGTTGTCCGGCGGGAATTCGACCATCCAGCGATGTGGGCGCCATTCACGGGCCTGCATGCGCGGATCAGACGCTAAGGAGGACGATGTGAGCAGGGCTTTCAGGTGGTGCGGATGGTTCGTTGGGCTGTGCCTGGTGCTTGCGTTGGTTCAGCCTGGGGTGGTGATGGCCGACGACGATGACGACGACGATTGGGATGAGCCTGTATCGGTCCAATCGGACGATGACGATGACGATGACGATGACGATCGTGATGATGACGATTGGGATGAACCCGTATCGGTCCCATCGGGCGATGGTGACGACTCGGACGACGATGGGGACGATGACGACAGGAATGAGCCCGTATCGGTCCAGTCGGATGACGACGATGATGACGACTGGGATGATGACGATCGGGACGACGACGACGATGACCGGGAGGAACCAGTCGCGACCCAGACAGATGACGACGATGATGACGACTGGGACGATGAAGACTCGGACGACGATGACGACTGGGACCAGACCTTCGACCGGGAGGTGCCAGACCAGGCGATCGTTCAGCTTCAGCCCGACGTCGATCCCAACGCCTTCGCCGCGCGATACGACGCGACCGTCCTGCGCGTGATCCCCACCTCGAACATCGTGCTGCTGGGGCTCGATGCCGGCATGGACGATGCCTCCGAACTGGCCGCGATGACCTCCGACGGCGATGTCTCCTGGTCGGAGATGAACTACACGAACCAGGCGCCCGAGGGACGCCCGCGCTACTTCTTCACCAGCACGGTCGGCGAATCCATGATCGTCAATGAGCCGGCGCTCCCGGCTGGCCTGGAGTTCACCCCGGAGACGTCATGCGTGACGGGCGCTGGCGTGGTGGTGGCGGTGCTGGATACCGGCATCGATCCGTCGCACCCGGATCTGGCGGACAAGGTGCTGCCAAACGGGATCGACACGCTCGAGAACACCACCGATGTGCGGGATATCGGTAACGGCATCGACGACGACGGCGACGGCACGGTGGACGAGATGGTTGGTCACGGAACCAACGTGGCCGGGATCGTGACGCAGGTGGCGCCCAACGCCCAGATCCTGCCGGTGAAGGTGCTCGATTCCGATGGCGTCGGCAACACGTTCTCGGTGGTCTCCGGCATTCACTACGCGGTGGAGCAGGGGGCGGACGTGATCAACCTGAGCCTCGGCACCACGTATGACTCGCTGGCAATTCGCGAGGCGGTTTCCTTCGCGGTGGACCAGGGCGTGCTGGTGGCGGCCGCCGCTGGCAACGGCGATCAGCAGGACCCAGTGGAGTACCCAGCCGCGGTGGACGAGGTGATTTCGGTGGCGGCGACTGACGCGAATGGCGACAAGGCGTCGTACAGCAACTACCACCAGACGGTGGATATCAGCGCGCCGGGCGACAACGTGGCCAGCGCCTATCCGGACGGCCGGTACATTACGGCGAGCGGCACCAGCATGTCCACGCCCCTGGTGGCGGGCGCGGCGGCGCTGATGATGGAGCGGCATCCGGGAGCGACTCCATCCCAGGTGATGACGGTGCTCCAGAACACCAGCGGGCCGCTGAGCCTGTCGAACCCGGCGCTGGAGGGATTGCTCGGGGCGGGCGAGATCGATATCGACGCCGTGATCTCCTGCGCCGGGTAGGGACTGCTTCCCGGGATGTCTTCAGTCCGGATCAAGGCTTCGCGAGACTGGTAGTGGCAAAGCTTGTCTTTGCCCGGCGCGAGGCGCGCGAGCAGTTTGTCAGCGTCCCGCGACGATTGCTCGACCGCTACCAGATGTCGGAGGTGAGCGGTGGGTTGGTTCGTGAATGGAGGTCCGCCTGACGGCGGAAGGACTTCGTCCATGGATTCATCGGCTTCGCCTCTGAATGACGGTCAATATTTGTGTGAACTCGACGTGAGCGCTGGGCAGGTGCGCGGATGGACCACCGTCCGCGCCGGGTAGGGATTCCGCCAACAATCGAGGTATTGGATGAGCGTTGCCGGTTCGTGTCGTTCCTCTCCTGAAAGGGAGCGAATGACGCGAACCGGCAATTGTTATTGAAATGTGTATCAAACCGCGATTTGCCCCCTCTACTCATGTGTAAGGCCCGGCGGTGTCATACCGGCGCGGGAGACCGATGTGTAGTTGGATATATGAGGGACAAGGGTAATGATCGAGTTGGGACATCCGGTGGAGCCGGGGGCGCGGGTGATGTTTTACAGTCACGACACCTTCGGACTGGGGCATCTGCGACGCACGCTGACACTGGCCAACCACTTCCGCTCCACCATCCCCGATCTTGCGCAGCTCATCGTGAGCGGGTCCCCCTCGGCCAACAGGTTCCGGCTGCCGGACGGCGCCGATATCGTGAAGCTGCCCTCCGTCACCAAGGACGCGAACGGCGACTACGAGTCGCGCACGCTTCCAACCAGCTTCGAGACCGTGCGTGGCATGCGCCAGGACATCCTGCTGGCGGCGGCCCGCAACTTCCAGCCCGACTTCTTCATCGTCGACCACGCCCCGGCCGGGCTGCGGGGCGAGGCGATCGCCACGCTGGAATACCTCCGTCGCGAGCTTCCCGATACCCGGCTGGTGGTGGGGCTGCGCGACGTCATGGACGAGGCCGCCACCGTCCGTAAGCAATGGTCCCGCGAGGGTGTCTACGACCTGCTCGACAACGTCTACGACCTGATCATGGTGTACGGCAACCGCGACTTCTACGATGTTGCCAGCCAGTACGGGTTCTCGGATTTGGCGGCGGCGAAGACCCGGTTCGTGGGCTACCTGGGACGGGAACCGGGAACGCGGTCGGCCGAGGATATCCGGTCGAGCCTGCACATGAAGACCGACAAGCTGGTGGTGGTGACGGCCGGTGGCGGAGGAGATGGCAAGGACCTGTACCGGGCGATGCTGCGGGACCTGACCATCGAGCATCCCTCGGACATGGACGTGCTGATCATCGGGGGGCCGCTGCTTTCCGATGCGGATCGCACCGCCGTGCGGGCGCAACTGGGCGATAACGGCCACGTGCACTTCCTCGACTTCACCGATGACCTGCCGAGCTACATGGGCGCGGCCGACGCCGTGATTTCGATGGGCGGCTACAACTCCGTCTGCGAAATCCTCTCGCTCGAACGCCCCGCGATCATCGTGCCTCGCGTGCATCCCCGGCGCGAACAGTTGATCCGGGCCCAGGTGCTTAGCCAGAGGGGCCTGGTGCGGATGATCCATCCGGACGACCTGGCGCCGAGCCGGTTGCTTGGCGCGGCCCGGGACCTGATCCGCCATCCGGAGATCCGCTCCCCGAAGCTGGAAATGACCGGCCTCGACAACGTGGTGCGAGCGATCGACCCGCTCTGGCGCGAGACGCAGAGCGTCTCCGCCTGATTCCCCCTTGCTCCTCGTCGCCAGTTTCGCCAGTTAGGTAGAAGGAAATACTCATCATGAACGAACCGTCGTCCCCCATTCGTGTCGCCTACATCCTGAAGATGTTCCCCCGGTTCTCGGAAACGTTCATCCTCAGCGAAATCCTGGAACTGGAACGCGCGGGCGTCGAGGTCCAGGTGTTCTCGTTGAAGACGCCGAACGATGGCCGGGTCCACGCCGACGTGGCCCGGGTGAAGGCTCCCGTGACCTATCTGGAGATCGAATCCTGGAAGGATGCGCTGAAGTTCCTGCGCCCTCATCTCCAGGTGGCGCGCTGGAACCCCGGGCGGTACCTGAAGATGGTCTCGCGGGTGGTTCGGCGGCGGCGATGGGGGGCGGCCAAGCGCTTCCTGCAGGCGGGGGCGATCGCGCCGGAGTTGAAGGCGGCCGGCATCACCCACGTTCATGCCCACTTCGCTTCCAGCGCGACATCGGTGTCGTACTACCTGAACCAGTTGATGGACATGAGCTACAGCTTCACGGCCCACGCCAAGGACATCTACCTCGACACGGTGGCCGAGGACTCGCTCTCGCGAAAGATGAACAACGCCCGGTTCGTGGTGACGGTGAGCGACTACAACGAGGCGCACCTGGCGACGGTGGCGCCTGGCGCGCCGGTGACCCGCATCTACAACGGGCTCGACCTGAACCAGTTCGCGCCGAACGGAACCCATCCGGACGCGACGCCGCTGGTGCTGGCCGTTGGCCGGCTGGTGGAGAAGAAGGGGTTCGATGACCTGATCCGGGCGGCCGCGATCCTGAAGAAGAAGGGGCTGGCCTTCCAGTGCAAGATCGTGGGCACCGGTTCCGAGGAAGGCAAGCTGCGTGGCCTCATCCAGGACCTCGACGTGCAGGACATGGTGACCCTGACCGGGCCGATGCCGCGCGAGGAGCTTGTTGGACTCTACCCCCGCGCCAGCGTGTTCGTGGCGCCCTGCGTGGTGGGCTCCGATGGCAATCGTGACGGTTTGCCAACGGTGCTGATCGAGGCCATGGCGCTGCGGGTGCCGGTGATTTCGACCCCGGTGACGGGCATCCCGGAGATCGTGCACGACGGCGAGACCGGCCAGCTCGTTTCCCCCAACAACCCGGAGGAACTGGCGCTGGCGATCGAGCAGACGCTGCAAGACCGTGAGCGCGCGGTGGAAATGGCCCAGGCGGGCAGGAAGCTGGTCGAAAGCGAGTTCGATCTGCGCCGCAACGTCTCCCAACTCCGCGAATTGTTCCAGGAAGCGAGCTAACCTCCATGCGTATTGCCTATCTCACAAGCGACTTCGGGATTCCGGTCCACGGCAACAAGGGCGCGGCGATTCACGTCCGCGAACTCAGCCTGGCGCTCCAGGCCCAGGGCCACGAGGTCGAAATCATTACTCCCCGCGGGGGCGGGGACGCGCCGGAGGGATTCGATATCCCGGTGCATGAGTTCAAGCTGGAGCAGCAGGACGCGCTGCTGGTCGGAGCGTTGCGGGAGGACCCGGATGCCGGGGAAGCCCAGGCGAAAGACCTGAAGGCGATGCTCTATTCGGCCACGCTCCGGCACCGGTTGCGGCCATTTCTGGAGCGGTTCCGGCCCGAGGCGATCTACGAGCGCTATTCACTGCTGGGCACGGCCGGGATCGACATCGCGCGGGAACTTGCCATTCCGCACATCCTCGAGGTGAACGCGCCTTTGAGCGAAGAAGCCGCCGCGCACCGGAGCGTGGGGTTCGCCCAAACGGTGCGCGCCGTCGAGCAGCGGGTGCTGAGTTCGGCTGGTCAGGTGATTTCCGTGTCACGACCGCTCAAGGAGTGGATCGTGACGGCCGGCGCCGATCCCGAACGGGTGACGGTGGTTCCGAACGGCGTGAACATCGACCGCTTCGCCAGCACCACCTTCGATGCCCGGGAGCGACTGGGGATCGGGAACCGCCCGGTGGTGGGCTTCGTGGGCACGCTCAAGGCGTGGCACGGAACGACCACCCTGATCGAGGCAGTGGCCCGGCTGGCCCGCGAGCGCGGCCTCGAGCGTGCCCCGCACCTGCTGATCGTGGGCGACGGACCCGAGCGCGAGCGGCTGGAAGAGCTTGCCGCCAGCGAGGGCATTTCCTCGATCACCACGTTCACCGGGATGGTGGCCCATGACGAGATGCCGGGCTGGATTTCGGCGATGGACGTGGCGGTGGCGCCGTACGAGGACAAGCCGGGATTCTACTTCTCGCCGCTGAAGATCTACGAGTACATGGCGGCTGGGCGGGCGATCGTGGCGGCCTCGATCGGTCAAATCCGTGAAACCATCCACGACGGCGAGAACGGGCTGCTGTACCCGGCCGGCGATGTTCCCGCCCTGGCCGCGCGAATCGCGCGGGTGCTGGACACCCCGGACCTCGCCGCGGCGCTGGGCAAGGCGAGCCGCGCGAGCGCGGTGGTCAACCACTCGTGGGACCGGAACGCGACGGTGGTGGCCGCGCTGGTCGAGCGCGAGCAGGTTCGCCGGATCCGGGCGTCGGGCACCGCGATGAAGACGGAGGGGAGATAACATGGCGACCGCTCCGGGCCTGCCCCTCAAGCGCCAATTGAAGGGGCTCAAGGTCTCCTTCTCCATGATCATCCGGTTCCGGCGCGACCTGATGAAGCACTGGCCGCAGTTGCTGCTGGCGCTGCTCTGCGCGCTGGGCTACACGGCCATGCGACTGGCCGAGCCGTGGCCGCTGAAGTTCGTCTTCGACAACGTGCTGGTCAACGTTCCGCTGGTCACGCCGTTCCCATGGTTGAACGAGTGGCTGGGCGGGGACCGGACGCGGGTGCTGTTGCTGGCGATTGGCGCGGTGCTGGCGTTCGCCGTGATGCGCGGCATTTTCTACTACTTCCAGAGCGTGCTCACCACGCAGGTGGGCCAGGAGGTGGTGATCGGCATCCGGCAGCGGTTGTTCGCGCACGTGCAGCGGCTTTCGCTGCGGTTCCACAACCAGAACAGCACCGGCGACCTGCTGATGCGGTTCACGGGCGATATCAACAACCTGCGGCAGTTGCTGGCGGCGTCGCTACTCTCGCTGGTGAGCGAATCGATCATCCTGGTCGGGTTCGTAACTGTCATGTTCATCATGAACTGGCAACTGGCGCTGGTGGCGTTGATCACCACGCCGTCGATCCTCTTCCTGCTCGTGTTCTATTCGAGCCGGATCCGGGTCGCGGCCCGCAAGCAGCGGCGGCGGGAGGGCGAACTGGCCTCGCGCCTGCACGAATCGCTTTCCAACATCCACATCGTCCAGATGTTCACCCGCGAGCGGGAAGAGGAAGAGCGGCTGCGGAAGCTGAACAAGCGCAGCCTGCGGACCGGGATGAAGGCCACACGGCTCGAAGGACGGCTCAACCAGGGCGTCGAAATCTCGGTCGCGATCGGGATGGCGCTGACGATCTGGGTTGGTGCCAACCAGGTGATCGACGGACGGCTCACGCCGGGTGAGCTGCTGGTGTTCGTGACCTACATGCAGAGCTTCTTCCGGCCGATGCGACGCCTCTCGCGGATCGCGGAACGGGCCAGCAAGGCCTCGAGCTGCGTGGACCGGATCACCGAGGTGCTGGACCAGGATCCCGACGTGCGCGATGGCGCGCTGGACGCCGGACGCCTGCGAGGCGACATCCGGTTCGACCATGTGTCGTTCACCCACCCCGGTGGGGCGACCGTGCTCCGCGACATCGACCTCGACGTGCGGGCGGGACAGACCGTGGCGCTGGTCGGCCTTTCCGGGGCGGGCAAGACCACGCTCATCTCGCTGCTGCCACGGCTGTTCGACGCGACGGAAGGCCAGGTGACGATCGACGGCACCGACATTCGCGAATACACGTTGCGCTCGCTGCGCGAGAACATCAGCGTGGTGCCGCAGGATGGCGGGCTGTTCGGTGGGACCATCCGCGAGAACATCGCCTATGGCCAGGAAGACGCGACCGACGACGAGATCGTGGCGGCGGCGCGCGACGCGCAAATCCACGACCACATCATGTCGCTGCCGGATGGCTACGACACGGACGTGAGCGAGCGTGGCGCGTCGCTTTCCGGTGGGCAGCGCCAGCGGCTGGCGATCGCCCGGGCGATGGTGCGGAACGCGCCGATCGTGCTGCTGGACGAGCCGACGACCGGTCTCGACGCCGCCTCGGAGGCGGCCGTGATCGAGGCGTTCCGGCGGCTGCTGGAAGGCAGGACCGCGATCGTGATCGCGCACCAGCTCGACACCATTCGCAACGCGGACCAGATCGTGGTGTTGCACGACGGAGAGGTGGTCGACCAAGGCGTGCACGACGACCTGATCGCCCGCGGTGGACGCTATCGCGACCTGTACGAGATGCGGTTCCAGCAGCCGGACCGGAGCCGGACGACCGCGAACGGGGCCGTGCTGAAGCTGGCGGGAGCAGGATGATGACGACTCCACTACCGCGAGACCCCGCCCTGCCGGGCCTGTGGGCGCTGCTCGACGAGCAGGTGATGGGCCAGATGCTCGGCGCGCGGCTGGGCGTGACGCTGACCGCCGTTCGCCCGAAATACGTGCGCTACAAGCCAGGTACCAGTTGCATCGTGCAGTACGACCTGTCGCTGGTGGGTGACGATGGCCTGGAGGAGACAACCGGCGCGCACATCAAGCTGTTCGCCGACGGCCGGGCCCGGGACAAGGCCTTCAGCGGGCGGTCCGAACGGCTGCTGGAACGGGCGAAGGATGTCCTGCAATCGCTCAGGGGGGTGGCGTACATTCCCGAGGTGGAAGGGTTCCTGCAGGTCTATCCCATCGATCACGACCTGCGGTACCTCTCGCGGGTGGCCGACCCGGCCCAGGCGCAAGGCATCCTGCGCAAGGCGCTCGGCGAGCACCGGGATGTGGCGCTGGCGGACGCGCCGGACCTGATCCGGTACAAGCCGGAGCGCAAGGCGCTGCTGCGGTATTCGCTGGCCGACGGTTCGACGGTGTACGGCAAGGTGTTCGCGGACGACCGGGCGGGCCGGATCGCCGCCCATACGAACGCGCTGACGGAGGCGGGGTTCTCCACCTCGCCGTTGGCCGGCGTGCTGGCCGGGCGCAACTTCGTGGTGCACGAGGAAGTGTTCGGCGACCAGCTTGCCTCGCTCCGGGGCGAGCCTGGCTACCGCGACCTGATGCGGCCGCTGGCGGAGTCGCTGTGGCGGTTCCATGAGACCGCCGTTCCAGGGCTGTTGGTTCACCGGTTGGCGGACGAAGTTGCGGCGCTGGAGCAGGTGTCGAGGTTGCTCGGGCAGATCGTGCCGGACCTCGCGCCGCGGCTGGACCGGCTGTATCGCGACCTGGCGGTCCGGTTGATGGGGCAGGACGAGCTGCTGGTTACGGCGCACGGCGATTTCTACGACGACCAGGCGATCGTGTCCCCGGATGGGATGGCGATCATCGACCTGGATGAAATGCGGCTGTCGCACCCGCTGATCGACGCTGGGAACATGCTGGCGCACCTCGCGGTCCAACCGGCGGCTGGCGACGCGGTCGTGGAGGGCCGGGAGGTCTTCCTGGAGGAAACCCGGCGGCGGTATCCGGACCCGGGCGGCGACCTGGCGGCGTTCGAGGCGGCCGCGCTGTTGAAGCTGGCGCCGGGCCCGTTCCGTCGGCTGGAAGATGGCTGGCCCGGCGGGATCGAGCGGATCGTCTCGCTGGCGGAGACACGCCTGGCATCGACCCCCGCGCCGGTCTCCAGTGGTGGACCAGCGAAGCCGAAGGTGACGATCTCCGACCCGGCGCTGCCGCAACTGGCGACGCTGCAAGACTCGGCGGCGATGACGGCAAGGATGCCAGAGGCCTTGGGTGGTGTCCGTGATGTCGAGGTGGCGCGGCACAAGCCGGGGCGGAGGGCGATTCTGCGATACGGGCTCGACAGTGGTGAGGTCCTCTACGGCAAGACGTTCGCCTCCAGCCGCGGGCCGAAGGTGTACGACATCGCCAGGATCATCGCCGGGGCGAAGGCGTTTGGGCCTGATGTCGCGCTTCCCGATCCGGTAGCCTGGCTGCCGGAGGTGAAGCTCCTCCTTCAGCGCGAGGTGCGAGGCGAACCGGTTGAGCGGCCGCTGCTGGAGGGGGATCGTGACCTGGTGATCCGGATCGCGTTCGCGCTGTATCAGTTCCACTCCTCCGGGATTGAACTGGGACGTTCCCACGATCTCACCAAGGAACTTGATCCGCTGGCGCGGCGGGTGGAAGAGGTAGCCGGGGTTGATGCCGTGATGGGCGAACGGGCCCGGGACTGCCTGGAGCGCATCCGGGAGATGGGCGGGGAGTCGTTCCGGTGGCGCAGCCTTGCAGTGCATCGCGACATGTATCACGAGCAGGTGATGCGGGACGGCGACCGGCTGGTGGTGCTCGACCTGGACGACGCGTCGATGTCGGAGCCGCTGGTGGATGTGGCGAACTTCAGCGCCCACCTCATGCTGCTGGGCGCGCAACGCCACGGGGATGTGGCGGCGCTGGACAGTGTGAACGATGCGTTTCTCGAGCAGTACGCCCAACTGGATGCGGGGTTCGATCACGACATGCTGGAGTTCCTGACGGCGACCACGCTGGTTCGGCTGGCGGGAATCCATGTGACGCGCGCGAACGGGACGCGGGTCGCGGGAATGCTGCTCGATGCCAGCGAGCGGTGTCTTGACCGGTTGGCCTGGGTGAAGCTCACGGCCTGAACCGCGCTGGTCCGGATACGCTCCGCGAGGGCACGATGACGGCGACATTCGCCGGGCCACGCGGGGAGACCCATACGGCACGGAACGGGAGACAATCGTCATGCCAACCAGGGAGCCCATACACCGGCACGTTCGAGCAGCCACCGCTCCCGCCATGCCGGTTAGAGCTCCCCTACTGGTGATTCAACAGCGTCCCATTCCCGGCGACATCTTCACGTAGCCGCGGGAATGCGCACCTTCGCTCCACGAGCTCCACGCCATGAACCAGTACGGAAGCCCACACGTCGGCAATCAACGTCGCATCCCATGCGTTGCCTGCCGGCGTGTAGGCTTCCCCCGGCCGGTGTATGGGCTCCCCGTGAAGAAGGTTCGTAATTTCGTAGGAGCTTTCGAGTTGGTCTCGGTATGGGAATCCGCCGTGGGGTTTGCCGGCCGGGGCCGGAAGGGCTTACACGATCGGCGTTCGTTGGGGGGTCGTTCGAGCATGGCCGATCGTTAGCCCTTCCCTACGAGTGGTGAGGTAGGTGGGGGGACTCGGCGGGCTTCAATCCTGATCGGCCGGCGAGGCGAGCGCGGTGTCGTAGTAGTGCTGGACGTCGACCGGTTGGCCGGTGCGGCTGCTTTCGATGGCGGCGAACATGGTGGCCGTGGAACGCAGGTTCGGGCCGACAGCCGTTGGCATCTCGGGGCCGCCATTGACCCAGTCGATGAATTGCTCGATCAGCCAGGCATGGCCCCAATGGGCGCGTTCCAGCAGGGGAGCCTGTTCGATTCGCGGTTCGGAGTCGCCCTCGGCGCGGTGGTGACGGATTTCGATGGCGCGGCGGTCGAGGATGATGGTGGCGTCGCGGCATTCGGCCCGGAAGTATTCCTGGCTCCAGCCATTGAGGCCGCTGGCGTTGGTCTTGGCGCCCTCGTACATCGCACGGGTGTCGTTGCCGAACGTCATCGTGACGAGCGCCTGGGAATCGCCCGCGAACTCGCCCCATTCCGGGTTCCAGGTTTGCGCGTAGACCGTGGAGCACGGCGCGCCGGCGAGATCGGCCAGGATATCGAGGTGGTGAATCGAGCCTTCGATCAGCAACGGATCGATGATGGTGTGGCGGAAATGGCCCCAGCTTCCAAACTTCCGGTTGTCGCAGGTGAATCGGCAGACGAGGTAGTCCAGCGGCCCATGGTCGCCCGAATGGACCAGCGAGCGCAGGGTCGACTTGTCCTGGTCGAACCGGTGGCTCATGGTGACGCCCATCTTGCGGCCCGCCCGTTCGACCTTTTGGGCGATCCGGACGGAGCCTTCCATGGTGTCGGCGATGGGCTTCTCGGAGAGGATGTCCAGCCCGTGGGCGAGCGCCAGGTCGACGATCGCTTCGTGGGCGGCGGGTGGCACCACGATGGTGCAGGCGTCTGCCTCGTGAGCGGCGAACGCGGTGGCGGCATCGGTGTAGCAGCGGCCGGCGGAGAGACCGAGCCCTTCTCGGGCGTGGACCAGGTTCTCCGGAACGATATCAACCGCCGCGACGACCTCGATCTGGCCGGACTGGATGAAGGGAGGAAGGAACGCCTGGCACCAGTACGATCCCATGCCGCCGGTTCCCACCTGGATGATACGAAGGGCCATGCCGCGATGCTCCTAACGTTCGCTAGATTCGATCGGCCTGGGGTTGGGCCGGGCCGTGGGTATGATTCCAGAGATGGCCGCGCCGCTTCTCGCCCTGGAGGGTGGTTTCGAAGAACACCGCCTTGATCGGTTCGCTGGCGCGGGGGAAGTCGTGGTGGTGACCCATGCCGGTGGCCACGCAATCGCCGGGCGAGACCTGATAGGCGATGCCTTCGGACACGGCCGTGCCGCTGCCTTCGTAGATGATCCAGTATTCGTCGCAATCGTGATAGTGGGCGTCGAACGAGGTTGCCTTGGGGTAGTCGACCGGATCACCGGGGTCGGACGGCGATTCGACCTCGCGGACGCCGAACAACCCCATTCCGCCGAGGTCGTCGCCCCAGGTGCCGCTCATGCGGACAAGCGTGGCGCCATCGGGACCGGCGGTTGCCTGGGTCGCGGCGTCGAGCGAGATGATTTCGCCGCGCGTGAGGGTCGTTTGGCCGAGCCTGGCCTCTCCTTCGCCGACGATGAGCAGGGTTTTGTGGCTGCTCGGGGCGATCGATGCCTGCTCACCCGGTCGGAGGCGGATGATATCGAACGAGCGTAGTTCGCACCACTCCGGGAAGGTCTGGTTCCGTTCATTGATGACTGGCATGGTGGATTTTCCCCTCTTTCGGCGAAGTGTCTGACGTCTGGGTTGGATCATATGTGCCGCGTCATACCAATTCGACACACGGTTGACGGGCACGATCGATGCAGGTATGATCGCATCACCTTGAAATTGGTCATACCGGTATGCCGGTCACACCTTCCGCGCGAAGTGGCGGAAGAGTGGCCGGAATTGGACGTGATTCCGTGGCAGACACGATTCCTTCCCACACCTGGACCCGCGCCATTCGCAGGGAGCGTCGCTTCGATGTCGTTGTCGTTGGAGCCGGCGCCGCCGGTGTCGCGGCGGCCGTGTCGGCGGCGAGCGCGGGCGCGAACACGCTGCTGGTCGAACGCTATCCCGTGCTGGGTGGGACGACGACCTACTCGGGGGTCTCCTCCTTCCAGATCGGTCCCGATGTTCACGGCGCGCCGATCATCCAGGGACACTACGCGAATGTGATGCGGCGGCTGCATGAACGAGGCGTTCTGAACGGCCGTTCCTTCAGCGGCGAAGTCCTCAAGGTGATCTACCTGGAGATGTGCGAAGAGGCTGGGGTGAACCTGCTGCTGCATGGCTACTTCACCGATGCCGAGGTGACGGACGGGCGCATCAGCCGGATCGCCGTGGAGACCAGGTCCGGGCTCGAGACCGTGGCCGCCGATGTCTTCATCGATGCCACCGCCGATGGCGACCTTGGCGTGGCGAGTGGCGCGCCGGTGGCGACTGGTCGGCCCAAGGATGGCCAGATGCAGCCGCTGACGCTGTACCTGACCTTGCGGAATGTGGATTTCGACACGGTTCGGCAACACGATCCGGCGGACTTCTACCCGATCTTCGAGCGGGTGCTGCCGCACGTCCGCACCAGCCAGGTACGGCTCTCCTATGGGCCGAGGTTCTCGGTGACGCTGGACGGACGCCTGAGCTTTTCGATGATGCATATCCGAGGAGTGAATGGGGCGGACGCCGACGAGCTTACCCAGGCCGAGATCACCGCCCGGCACCACGCGCACGATATCTGGCGATTCTTCCGTGAGCACGTTCCAGGGTGCGAGCAGTCGGTCCTGGAGTCGACGCCATTCCAGATTGGCATTCGCGAGACCCGGCGCATTCTCGGTGACCACGTGATGACACGTGACGATATCCTTGGCTGCGTCAAGCAACCGGATACAATCGGGCGCTCCAACAGCTTCATCGATGTCCACAACACCGATGGCGAGGGAACGTTCCACGAATACATTCCCCTGAACGACTGGTACGACATCCCCTACCGGGCCCTCAACTCGCGCAACGTGACCAACCTGCTTACGGCTGGCCGCTGCATGTCCTGTTCCCACTGGGCGCTGGGCAGTCTGCGCGAGCAGCCAACATGCATGGTGACAGGGCAGGGCGCCGGGGTAGCCGGGGCGCTGGCCGCGACGACTGGCAGGTCCTTGCGAGATCTCGAAATTCCCGCGTTGCACGATGCGCTCATGGCGCAGGGTGTCGATCTCGGTCCCGAGTTCGGCCAGGAGTTCGCGCCAGCGCCGTGGTTCGGGCGGGAGACCGGCCCGAAGTATGGGCAACCGTTGCCGTGGCTCACCGCGGAGTCGTTGGTTACCACCTGATAGATCAGGAGCATCTGCATGATTCTCGGATTGCGTGGAGTCGTGTACACGCCGGAAACGTACGCGAAGGGACTGAGCTTTTTCCGGGACGACCTTGAGTTGCCGCTGGCTCGCGAGTACAAGGCGGGCTCGAGCGAGCGGACCGTGCATGGGTCGCCTTCATGGGCGGAGGTGGCTGGGTACGATGGTGCTCCCGGTCTCGTCATCGCCGCGCGGGGCGTGTTCGGGCCCGACCCGTTGCCTGGTCCGGCGTTCCTCTTCGAATCCGATAGCCCAGGCAAGGACGCCGAAGCGCTGGTCGCCCGGGGATACAGCCCGGTCACCGAGACCTTTCACGACGCCTGGTGGCGTGAAACCGCGATCGTCCGTGGTCCTGACCAGGTCACCGTCATCCTTTGCGAGTTCACGGGTCGGCTGGGGCATCTGCTCGACCAGGAGCATGTGGCCAATGAACACATCGCGTGACCGGCACCAGCTTCTCTCGAAGGAGGTCGCCGACCGGTTGCAGGAATTCGTGCTGGAAGGCGGATACCAGCCGGGGGACAAGCTTCCGTCGGAACGTGAGCTTGCCCTGAAGTTCGATGTCAGCCGCACGGCGATTCGCGAGGGCATCAAGCTGCTGACTCAAACCGGCCTGCTTGAAAGCAGCGTGGGCCGGGGCCTGTTCGTCGGCCAGGTCAGTACGGAGCCGGTCCTGGCCTCGCTCATGGTGTTGCTGCGGCTGGGCGACGGTAAGGTGCGCGATGTGGTGCAGGTGCGGAACGCGCTCGAGGCGCTGGCCGCCCGCCTGGCAGCCATTCATGCCACGCCGGATGAACTCGCCGAAATGGCCGCGATTCTCGACCGGATGGAACGGCTCTGCCTGGAGCAGAAGCCGTACGACCAGTCCGGCCCAGACTTCCACCTCGTCATGGCCCGCGCGTCAGGCAACCCCCTGATCGTGGCCCTGCTGGAACCCACGCTGTGGCTCATGTACCGCGTGGAGCGCGAAACGATCGCCTCCGGACCAGGGACCCTGCGCGGCCTTGAGAACCACAAGCGCATTTATCACGCGATAGCCAACCATGACCCCGATGAGGCGGCGGCGGCGATCGAGGATCACTGCCGCTACCTGCTTGAACTTCGCAATCAGCGATTGCCGGACTGGGAAGAGTTCCGGATCGACAGTACGTCCGCGGTTCGATAAGGAGGTGAACTGAACGTCGCCCGGTTTCACCAACCGGTTCCACGCACACAATGACACAGGACTGACAAGGCGCTCTCGATGGGGGAGCAGCCCGGACAGGTGCATCCCATTCCGCAGGAGGAGTAACAGGCCATGAGCGATAATCCCACGTTCCAGTCGACCTTGAACCGCCGGGAAGTACTGGTCGCGAGTGGCCTGGCCACCACGGCCATGGCGCTCGGCGGGGGAGCGCGCGCGCAAACTCCCGTCGCTCCCGCGTCCTACTCCGAGGCTCCGGCGGTGGCCGAGATGGTGGCCGCTGGCACGTTGCCCCCCGTGGAGGAGCGCCTTCCATCGGAACCAATGGTGGTGGAACCGGTTGAGCGGGTTGGCGTGTACGGAGGAACCTGGCGCATGGCGCTGGTCGGTGGCGCGGATCTCCAGCAGCTGAACCGGACCGTTGGCTACGAACCGCTCGTTCGCTGGGACCTCGCCTGGGAGGAGGTCATTCCCAACCTGGCGACCGCTGTCGAGGCGTCGGAGGATGCCCGGTCATTCACGTTCACCCTCCGGCGGGGGGTGAAATGGTCGGATGGCGAGCCATTCACCGCGGAGGACATCCGGTTCTACGTCGAGGACGTGCGCAACGATCCGGATCTGGGGACTGGAGGGCCAAACCCCGTTTCGGTGGAGGTGATCGATGACTACACGATCACGATTACCTGGGAGCAGCCAAACGGCCTGTTCCTGACCGAAATCGCCGGACCCAACGGTGATATCTGGACCAGCTATCCCAGTCACTACCTGAAGCAGTTCCACCAGGCGTACAACACCACCGACCTCGACGACCTGGTGGCGGGGGAGGAAGTCGCCGACTGGATCGAACTCTTCAACAAGAAGGGCGCGTCCATCCCCGGCACCACCTGGGTGGCCCGCTGGTCCAATCCCGAGCTTCCCACCCTCTACGCCTGGCAGATCGTGACGCCGTATGGCGAGGGAACCCGCGTTTCCGCGACCCGCAACCCGTGGTACTGGAAGGTCGACCCCGAAGGGAACCAGTTGCCCTACATCGACGAGGTGCAGTTCGGGGTGCTGGAGGACGGCGAGATCCTGTTGCTGCAGGCGGCCAATGGCGAGATCGACATGCAGCACCGGAACCTGGCGACCACCCTCAACAAGCCGGTGCTGGCGGACGCGCGGGAGTCTGGCGGGTACCACTTCTACGACACGATCTCGTCCTACTCGAATACGGCCTCGATCCACCTGAACCTGACCCACAAGGATCCGGCCATGCGGGAGATATTCACCAACAAGGATTTCCGCATCGGTCTGTCCCACGGCATCGACCGCCAGCAGATCATCGATATCGTGTTCGCTGGCCAGACGGAAGCCTGGCAGAATGCGCCGCATCGCGATACGGCATTCTTCAATGAGCAACTGGCGACCCAGTACACCGAGTACGATGCTGACCTCGCCAACGAGTATCTCGACAAGGTGCTGCCGGAGAAAAACGAGGATGGCTTCCGGCTACGGCCCGACGGCGAGCGGTTCACGTTCATCGTTGACCTGATCCTGGGAGATACGGAAGACATCACCAACCTCGTCATCAACCAGTGGCGGGCCCTGGGCGTCGACTGCCAGGCCAAGCTCATGGATCGGTCGCTGTTCGAGACCCGGCGCGTGGTCAATGACCATGACGCGACGGTCTTCTTCGCCGCTGGCGGGCTCGATGTCATCGAGAACCCTCCGCAGTTCGTGCCGGTGGCGACGCGCGCGGACTACGCCCAGGCGTGGGTTTCCTGGTACCAGCAGCAGGACGAGCCAACCACCCCGCCGGAGGAGCCGCCCGCCGCGACGCGCGAGCAGATGGCGTTGTACGACGAGATCCGGATGACGAGCGACCGCGATACCCAGATCGAGTTGATGCGACAGGTGCTGCAAATCGCCGCGGACGAGTTCTACAGCATCGGGGTCAGCCTTCCGCCGCTCGGCTACGGCATCGTGAAGAACAACTTCTTCAATGTGCCGCCGGTCCTCTTCGATTCGTACACCTGGTTGAGTCCGGCGCCCGCCAACCCCGCGCAGTTCTTCATCGAAGGCACGGCCTGAGAGCATCTCGCCAGAGAGGGGCGGCCTAACCGCGCCCCTCTCTGGCGGGTACACCCACCGCGGCATCTGAACGGGACAGGACCTACAGACCAGCTGGCGCGGGCCGTAGGTCCGTACAATCTGGGCGTGTCTTGGCGCATGGCAGATCGTGCCGAGGAAGCATCGTGACAGGCATCCTTGAAGCCGCATACCTCTCGCAATCACGCGGAACTGGTACGACACGGAATGCGGACAGTCGTCGGCCACTCCGGTGATCGCCATGTCCGAGGCTCGCTCAGTGGCCCATGACGCAGCGCAGGGTAACGAGCTGGAAGGGCGCGAGTTCGAGGGTGACGGCGTTTCCGGCTATGCCGAGGCGCGCATCGTCGTGTTCGGTTGGCGTGGTTCGCCAGGCGGCCAGCAGGTGGTGCTGGGGGAACGAGAGCCGCGCGATGGTGCGCTGGCCGGTCGATTCCCAGACGCGGACGATGGTTCCCTGGCCGTTGGCGGCGGGCTTGAGGCCGGTGACCAGGGCGGTGTCGCTTTCGAGCGAGACGAGGCTGGCGGACGGCAATCGCCACTCGCCGGGATGGCGTGGGGGCAGGCAGGATGCCGCGAGGGGAGAGTCCTGCTCCTCGCCGAAGCGGTGGGCGGCGAGCGGGTCGAAGGCGCCGCCGTAGGGCCGGATCGCGAACCGGAGTTCCAGCCAGGGAAGCTTGCCCCACGGTGAGGCCGGGTCAGCTGGGGCGTTGCTCAGGGCGGACGCCCTGAAGGCGAGGATTCCCCGTTCCGGATCGACCTGGCGGTGGAACTGGCGGTGATTGATCCCGCCGTAGTCGACCAGCGGAAGGTCGGCGGAGGTCATGGTGACGCCCGCCTCGCCTGCGTGGAGGTCGGTCCAGCCCTGGATGGCGAACGAGTCGTGGTTGCTTCCGCTCAGGGTTTGGCGCCTGGGGTCGACGATGGCGTACTGGCCCGCGTGGCGGATTTCCGGACGTTGGAGGGCGAAGGGAAAGACCACGTAGAGCATTTCGGCGCTGGGCGGCAGGTCCAGCCAGGTGAGCCGGTTGACTACCTCGATCCAGTCGCGGTGAAGGGTGACGTCGCTTTCCCAGCGATAGACGCCGTCGATGGTGACGCGGGTCTCGATGCAGGCGACTCCGGGAGGGGCGGTGCTGACGGCGATCGGTTCGGGTTCGATGGTGGTTGGCTGGACGATCCAGCCGTCGATTGGAACGCCGTCGTAGAGGCGGCGGTCGGCGTTGAAGTCGCCGCCGGGTTCGGGCCCGGCGGGCGCGGTTTCGTAGCGGGTGAGGGCGTTGCCGCCCGGCCAGCCGTCGCGGTCGATCAGTTCGCGGCCGGATTCGCGGAGGACGAGGCTGGTGATCGCGCCGATGGCGTCGACGCCGAGCGAGAGCTGGTCGTTTTCGAGCGTGGCCTGGCCGGAATCGACCCGGTGCGAGGGCGTCGGCTCGGGCCAGGTTGGGGCGTCGCCGGGTTCGGAGGTCAGCCGGAAGCGCCGGTAGCCATGCGGTGGGACGTCCCCGGCGTGGAGCATGGGACGGCCATCGTCCGTGATGGCGAGCGGGACCGGTTGGCCGGTGAGTTCGTCCACGGCGCGTAGGGGCTTCGAGCCGCCGGGCGGGGCGATCTCCACCGGAGCGCTCCGGGGCCAGGAGAGCAGGTTCCAGACGACGGCGACGGGATCATCCCCCGTGCGCTGGGCGCCGGTGGCGGCGGCCAATGCCTTCGCCCGACCGGCGATGGCCGGTTTCGTCTCCTGCTCGAAGAGGGCGTATCCCTGGACGAACGCTTCAAGCGCCTCGTCCTCGTTGCGCGGGAGCCAGATGCCCTTTGAGCCACCGTGTTCATCGAACAGCAGGGAGGCATCGTAGGCGTCGTCGACGTCCTTCAGGGGTGGGATGTAGGCCTCGTTGATCCAGGCGGCGATGGCCGAGAAGCGTTCCCATCCGGCCAGGGTGTGATGGTTACGGCGGCTGAGCGCGGCCTCGTGCGGGTAGTGCAGGGATGTTTCCGACCAGCTGCTTTGCCACTCGCCGGATACGACCGGAAAGCGGTCCGAGTAGTGGGCCTCCATGTGGCGGAAGAATTGGGAGGTCGTCGCGATCTCGATCCGGGGCGCCAGATACCTCGCGTTCCACTCACGGGCGATGGTGGCGGGCAGGAGCCGGAGCGGACGGTTGTCGCTGCCGAGCTGGAACTGGACGGCGTCGTATGGATATCCGGTGGCTTCCATCTCCAGCAGGCGGCCGGGCAGCTTGTCCACGACCGATTCGAACGACTCCCAGAAGCCGAGCCGCGCGCCTTCGATGTAGGCCCAGGATGGATCGCCGGTGAACCAGACCAGGACGCGGCCACCGGCGGGGCCCTGCCAGATAAACGGGCGTTCGAGGTCGGTTTGGGCGTGGAACGGGGCGATGAAGTTGTTGGGCGCCATCGCCAGGTAGCGCACGTCCTCGGCGGCGAGCAGGTCGACCAGCGACCACGCGCAGCCGGGGACATCGCAGATCATGGCGGACGTGATAGGGATGTCCATCTCCTCGCGGAGGGTGCTGGCCAGCGAGAGCGAACGGACCAGTTGCTCGCGGCTGAGGATATCGAAGTAGCTGTGGATGTAGAGCGCCTCGATCTCGACCAGCCCGGCGTGGACGGCGGCGGCGAGGCGGTCGCGGTCCTGGGGGAAGGCGCGGAGGAAGTGCTGGACCTGCCAGGCCGACTCGACGGTCCAGCGCATGCGCGACTCGCCAGGCCAATCGGCCGTGGCGTCGATCATGTCGAGCGCGAGGCGCAGGTTCTTGACATGGATATCGATGCAGTCGAGGTAGGGATGGGTGAAGCCGATGTCGGTGTGCGAGTGGTTGACCAGGAACACGCTCCAGCGACGCACCGGCGCGAACTCGACCGATGTCGACCAGGTTTCCTCGCCGCTGGTGAGGGTGGCGGTGCCGGTGGTTGGGGCGGCGACCTCTGGCAGGAGGAGGTCACCGCGCAGGTCGTCGCCGCACCAGGCGTGGCGTTCGCCGTCGCGCTCCAGTTCGAGCCGGGCATCGCCGGTGACGCCCTCAGGCGGGGTAACGCGGCAGATCTGGTGGGCGCGGCCTTCGTGAAGCACGACGAGCGGTGTGGGGGTGAAGGCGAAGGCGTTCTCGCCTGGCATGGTGGAACTCCCTGGTGGTGGCTATCCCTTGATCGCTCCGGTCAGCACGCCCTTCGTGAAGTACTTCTGCAGGAAGGGGTATACGAGCAGGATCGGCAGCGTGGCGACCACCACCACGGCCATTTCGATGGTGGCGGGCGGGGGTGGCGGCCGGTTGGGATCGAGGACGGACGCCTGGTTGAGGGGAGTGCCTTCCAGCACGATCTGCTGGAGCACCACCTGCATCGGCCACTTGCTGGGCGTGTTGATGTAGAGGATGGCGTTGAAGAAGCTGTTCCAGATGCCGACCGCGTAGAAGAGCGAGATGACCGCCAGGACCGCCTTGGACAGCGGCAGCACGATGCTGAACAGGATGTTGACATCGGATGCGCCGTCGAGACGAGCCGAGTCGATCAGGTCCTGCGGGATGTTCATGAAGAACTGGCGGAGGATGATGAGGTTGAAGGCGCCGATCAGGCCGGGCAGGATGAGGGCCGGGTAGGTATCGAGCAGGCCGAGTTCCTTCACCAGCAGGAAGCTGGGAATCATGCCCGGGTAGAAGAGCATGGCGCCGAGCGCCAGCAGCAGGATGGCGCGGGAACCAGGCACGCCCGGTTTCGAGAGCCCGTAGGCCATGGCGGTGGTGGCGACGATCTGGACCAGGGTGCCGAACACGGTAAGTCCCGCGCTCACCCGCAGGGCGCGGGCCACCGTTCCATCGTCGAACACCACCCGGTAGGCGTCGAGCGTGGGATTGGCCGGGAACAGGATCAGCCCGCCGCCGAGGACATCCGTGGCCGACGAGAAACTAACCGCCACCACGTGGACGAACGGGAAGAGCATGACCAGGGCGATGATCAGCAGGATCAGGCCCTTGCCGATGATGAGCAGGGGATTGGGCTCCTCCATCCAGGGCGCCTGCTTTTTCGGCCTGAGCCACTCCTTCAGGCGCTGGCCGAGCGATGGCCGGGGCACGCGGATCGGTTGCTGGGGGGTGGTTTCGGGATGGGACGCGGCCATTAGAGCACTCCCTCCTCTCCCATTTTCTTGACGACCCAGTTGGCGGTGAAGATCAGCAGGGCGCCCACGATGCCGCGGACCATGCCGACGGCCGTGGCGAATCCCCAGTCACCGTTCTGGATGCCGCGGAAGTAGATGAAGGTGTCCAGCACCTCGGAGGCACGGGCCCCGACGCCGTTCCGTTGCAGGTAGTACTGCTCGAAGCCGACCGAGAGGGCGAAGCCAAGGTGGAGGATGAGCAGGAGCACGATGACCGGGCGGATGCCGGGAAGGGTGACATCGCGCAGGCGGCGCCAGCGGCCCGCGCCGTCGATGACGGCGGCTTCGTAGAGGCTGACGTCGATCTTGGTAAGGGCGGCGAGGAAGAGGATGGTGCCCCAGCCGGCCTCCTTCCAGATCATCTGCAGCACCACCAGCGGCTTGAAGAGGCTGGGGTTGCTCATGATGTTGACGGTGTCCAGATCCTGGTTCCGCAGGAAATGGTTGAGGAAGCCGTCTCCGCCGAAGACTTCCTGCCAGAGCGAAATGACGATCACCCAGCTCAGGAAATGCGGCAGGTAGACGATGGACTGGATGGTGCGCTTGGCGCCTTCGCTGACCATGCTGTTGAACAACAGGGCGAGGGCGAGCGGGGCGGGAAAGGCGAACAGCAGCTGCAGCGCCTCGATCTGGAGCGTGTTGGTGAGCGCGCGGCTGAAATCGGGATCGGTGAACAGGCGCTCGAAGTTCTCCAGGCCAACCCAGGGACTGCGTTCGAAGCCCAGGAATGGCGAGTAGTCCTTGAAGGCGATGATGTTCCCGAGCAGCGGCAGGTAGATGAACACCAGGAAAAAGATCACCCCTGGGGCCATGAAGACGTACATCCACCGGTTGTTCCACATGCGCCGCGCCAGCGACGTGCGGTTCTTTCCGGGTTTGCCCGCCGAGCGCGAGCGGTAAGTCGTGGCGATATCCATGTTCTGCCTTGGCCGGGCGCCCGGGGGCGGGGGCCCCCCCCCCCCCCAA
>JAEWEG010000018.1 GCA_023389575.1 Chloroflexota bacterium
AGAGTGAAGGAGATTCCGTCAGCCGGGGGGAAACGATTCTCGAACTCGAAACGGACAAGGTGAACCTTGAAGTCACCGCCGAGGACGATGGCGTGCTTGGCGCGATCCAGCGCCAGGAAGGCGACACCGTGACGGTGGGCGAGGTGCTGGGAACGCTGGAGGCGGGAGAAGGGGAGGCCCTGGCGGACAATCCGGAGGCGGCTCCCGATCCGGCCGGTGTGGGCGCCGCGGAATCACAGGAGACCACCGAGCCGAAGTCCGAGGATGTCACGCCACCGCCCCCGGCCAAGCCAGCCGATGTGGCGCCAGAGCCCGCGGCGGCGGAAGCTCCGGCCGCCGATGACGGCGCGAGCCGGGCGGCCCCGGCCGTGAAGCGGATGGCCGAGGAATACGGCATCAACCTGGCTTCGGTGGCCGGAAGTGGCCCCGGCGGGCGGATTACCCGGGACGACCTGCTGGGTCACCTGGCGAAGTCGTCGACGTCCGCTCAGGCGCCCGCCCCCGCCCCCGCGGCGGCGCCCGCCGCTCCTGTCTCCGCGCCAGCCCCGTCCGCGCCGGTCGCCGCTGGCGATCCGGAGCGCGAGGAGCGGGTGCGGGTCTCGCGGCGGCGGCAGACGATCGCGGCGCGACTGGTGGAAGCCCAGCAAACCGCGGCGATGCTGACCACGTTCAACGAGGTCGACCTTTCGGCCGTGATGGACGTGCGATCGCGGCGCAAGGAGGCCTTCAAGGAGAAGCATGGCGTCAACCTGGGCTTCATGTCCTTCTTCACGAAGGCGTCGGTGGGCGCGCTGAAGGCGTTCCCGCAGGTCAACTCCGAACTTCAGGGCAACGAACTGGTCCTGAAGAAGTACTACGACATCGGGATCGCGGTCGGCGTCGACGAGGGACTCGTGGTGCCGGTGCTGCGCAACGCGGACCGCAAGAGCTTCGCCGAGATCGAGAAGGAAATCGTCGAACTGGCGGGCAAGGCGCGCGACAACAAGCTGTCGCTGCCGGAACTGCAGGGCGGCACGTTCACCATCACCAACGGTGGGGTGTTCGGCTCGCTGCTCTCGACACCGATCCTGAACACGCCGCAGGTCGGCATCCTGGGCATGCACACCATCCAGCAGCGGCCGGTGGCCGTGAACGGCGAGGTCGTGATCCGGCCGATGATGTATGTGGCGCTGTCCTACGACCACCGGGTGGTGGACGGCAGCGACGCGGTGCGGTTCCTGGTGACGATCAAGAACCTGCTGGAAGACCCGGAAAACCTGCTCCTGGAGGGGTAGGACACCTCCTCGACAACGAACGATCTGGCGACACCCGGCGGGATTTTTCCCGCCGGGTGTTGTCGTTTGCGACGCGTGGAGCATCAGATGGTGTCGTGACGGGCGGTGAAAGGTTTTGCGGATGGCGCGTGTGTAGGAAACCAGGAGGACACGAGGTTCGCCCCTACGAATAGATGTCGCATTTCGGTTAGAAGAGCGATGGAGCTGGCCAGATTTGAGCGGTGAGTCGTGCTCACCGGGATGCCACACGCCAGTCCCTCTATACGGGTGATGTGTCTTCAAGGAAGTCTAGTCTGGTGATGGAACTAGATAGATATGCTAACTACAAGATGTTACTATCTAGTCATGAGCAGCGAGAGATGGCCACCTGAGTGGCAGAAGGGGCTCTTCGAGATGGCGGTGCTGGCGGTGATCGCGGCCACGCCTGAACCGACCTATGGATACCGGATCGTGCAGGCGCTCGACGCGGCGGGATTCGGCAAGGTGAAGGGTGGAACGCTGTACCCGATCCTGGCGAGGCTGGAGCAGGCCGGCTACCTCACGTCGTCGTGGGGAGAAGGAGAAGGCGGTCCGGGCCGCAAGTTCGTGGAGATAACCGGAACAGGCAAGGTCCACCTGAAGGAGATGACACAGGCATGGACATCGTTCAACAGCATGATCGGCGGCCTTCTGGCACAGGGGGGTTCCACATGAGCAAGAACCTGCTGTCGCGGTGGCCTGAGTGGCGCGACGACTTGGTGCTGGCGCTCCGGATGAAGGATGTGCCTGGCAAGGAGATCGGCGAAATCCTTGCCGAGACCGAAGCCCATCTCGACGAGACCGGGGAGACACCGGAAGAGGCGTTCGGTGACCCGAAGGACTATGCGCGCCAGCGTGCGTTGCCTGTGATGACGAGGACGCCACGGCGGGAACGCTGGTCGAAGTTCGCGGGCATCGGTATCGTCAGTTTCGCGGGCGGGGCAATGGCGGCGAACGCGGCGTGGGCGCTCGGAGCCGGTGAGATGTGGTGGGGACCGGTGCCGGTTCTGCTGGCATTGCTGATCGGCGGTGCGGTGCTGGTGGGTCTGCCATGGCTGGTCGAGGGCGATCTGATCGAGGACCCGAGGACTGGCGAAAACGCCTATGGCGATGGCCGGCGTCCAATGCTGGTGCTGAGTGGCGGGTTGCTGGTCATGCTGGCAATCGTGTTCGTGATGAGCCTGGTTCTTTCCTGAGGCCAGCCCGTCGTCATGGTGGGCGGCAACTCCGGTGAATATCGCGCAGGGACGCATTTCCGCGCGAAACTCCGCCAGGTCGAGACAAGCTCGACCGCTACCGGAGCGTGGTGCTCCTGATTTCCTGGATTCGGTGGAACCCACAACAGTTAGCGAAACCCGGTCACCGGGAGGGCATTCCTCCTGGCGACCGGGTCTTTTCGCGCGACCGGCATCGGTCCGCGATGCCGCTGGCTAGAACTTCTCGTTGAGTTCCGGGTAGGCGACCGGGAAGAGCGCCTTGAGCGTGGCGCTGGCGGTGGCGTCGGGATCGCCCCAGTGGCGGAACGGGAAGCTTGCGGGGTCTTCGCCGGTCCACAGCAGGGCGCTGAGGCCCTGGATCGTGATGTGGCAGGTGGGTGAGCCGCCGCGCGTGACCCGGAGCGTGCCTCCGTCACCGCTGATGGTCCAGTCACCCGTATTCCACGGGCAGAAATCGTCGACCAGGGTGAACGACACCTGGCCAGTGCCGGGGGTGGCGAGCCCGTCGAGCGCCTCGAACGAGACGATGCGTCCCATGGGCGAGGGCCAGGCCCATTCGGCCTGTTCGGTGGACGACTCGGCGTAGATGTCGCGGTACCAGGTTTCCGGGTGCTCGGCGGGGCCGAGTTCGATGATGGCGTGCTTCACCTGGTCGACATGCCGGGCTACCCAGGAAAGGAGCTGGTACCGGCCGGCCGGGGTGGTGTAGTGGAAGCTGCTGGCGACCAGGTCCTTGGTGTAACCAGTGATGCGGAAGGTCATCGCGCCGGTGACGGCTCCGTCTTCTCGGACCAGCGCGACCCAGTCGATGTTCTCGTCCCGGATCTGGAGGGCGCGGGAGCGGTTCATCAGGGAGAAGCCGTGCCGCTCGCGCTTGAGTTGCTCCTGGAAGGCCCACCAGTCGTCGAAGCAGTCACCTATCTCCTGCTGGGTGACTTCGCCGGGGAGCGATTCGCGAAGCAGGGGGGCGAGGTTCTCGGGCTTGATGGTGGCGAACCGGTTCTGGGGGAACTGGGCATAGCCAAGCCGTTCGTAGAACGAATCCCGGAAGGGGTAGAGGGCGGAGACAGGCATGCCGCGTTCGTGCATGAGTTCGAAGCTGTAGGCGAGCATGTTGCGAACGTGCCCTCGGCGACGGCCCTGGGGCAGGGACGCGACTCCGCCGAGACCACCCATACCGAGGACGGTGCCGCGGATGTTCTCGGTCATCTCGTGGAGGCTGCACGTGGCAAGAGCCTCCGAGCCCTCGTAGACGCCGATCCCGGTGGTATGGGTGGCGTACTTGAGCTGCTCCTTCCGCTTCTCGACATTCGGTTTCGACGGGGTGGCGCCGAACGCGTAGTGATTGACGCCGAGGGTGATGAACTCCTCGGGATCGACGACGCGGATGGAGGCGGGCGCTTGATCAGTCAACAGGGTTCCTTTCGGGCATGGGCACAACGACGCCGGGCAAACCGGGTTCCATGATAGCGGAGACCCGGGTTGACCGGCGGTGTGGGTACGAAAACTTGCCTGGAGGCTAGAACGCCCAGCTTCCGACGAAGATGAGCCCGAGGATGCCGACGATGATGGCGCTGGCGAAGAGGGCGATCAGGCCGACGAAAATGGCGCGGCCGGTGCTGATGATGAGCGTCTCACGGATGGCGACGATGGCGGTGAGCAGACCCCAGAACCAGGCGATGACGGCGATCATCCAGCCGAGCACCGGAATGAAGCCGAAAAAGGCGAGCAGGCCCGGAACCCGGGCGTACCCCTGGGTGCGCATGAGCGACTGGACGTTGATCTGCGAGTGGGCCGTGCCGAAGATGTTCTTGCCGAAGAAGTAGGTCATGGCGCTAAACACGCCCCACCAGACAAACGCGCCAATGATGGAAATCACGACGCGGCCGAACGAATCGGTCAGCGAGCCGATGCCGGAGGCGAGGGCGACGAGGCCGACGATGATGGCGGCCTCCTGAAGGGCGCTGGCGTCGCGGGCGATTTCCCGGTAGGTGGGGAGATCGAGCTTGGCGACGCGGATGGCGCGGTTGAGGATGCGGTCGGTGGAGAGTTGCTGGTTCATGAGAGGTCCTCACAGGTGCGTCCGGGCCGGGCATCGTCGCCGCGGCTTGCGTCAGGTGGCGACGGCTCGCGCGCCGTCGCCGGTGTGCTCATGCGGGTTCTCGGGCTAACCGGTTGCTCCGGTCGCGCGCTCCGTGTTCCTGAAATCAAGTGTGGGGGACAGGTGGGCCTGGCGCATGGCGGCTAGCCGGTAATTCGGTCTTCCCGCGAACCGTCGGCGGGCGCGTTCCAGGCGAGGACGGCGGTGACGGTGGTGACCCCCATCAGGAGGACGCCGTTCGGCAGGTGCCAGGCCAGGGCGTCGATCGCGTTGTCGCCGCGGGTGGAGTAGCCGAGGCCAATCTGGGCGATGAGGAGGAGCACGGTGACGCCCGCCAGGATCAGGACGTTGCGGCTGGCGAGGCCCTTGGGCATGGCGTAGAAGGCGAGGCCCACCTGGACCACGGCGACGAGGAACATGAAGTTGCCAAGCATCGCATGGATGTCGATGCGACCGGGTTCGTTCTGGAAGAAGCCGGAGCTTCCCAGCCATGCCTGGATGAGGACGCTCACCGCGAGGACGATGGTGCTGACCCGCAGGGCGGTGGCGAGTCCGGATGGCGACGACGTTGCTTGTTGAACCATGCATGCTCCTTGTGACGTGAACGAGGTGGGCGAGCTTTTCGCGGTTCCAGTATAGAGGTCGTCATTGGGTCCCGGGCCGCGAACGGAGTCCCGCCCCCCGGAAATGGCCACATGGGGTCGGGAATCACCGGCCTTGTCACGAGGAGCTAAACTTGAAGGACACGTTTGGTTTTGAGGTGTATCCGCACCGGCCCCACGTTCTGGAAGGAACCTCCATGCACCGCCCCGACTCCTCGACCCCGCCAAACGAGCTGGCCGTGGTAGGCGAAAAAAAGGATGACCCTGAACAACTCCTGCTCCTGGGGGTGGATGGGCATTACTACGCGTACACGTTGCCCGACGGCGACACGGAACCCGTGGAACCAGACGAGAACTGGGAGGTCGAGTCCGAACCGGACGATCTCTTTACCTGACATGGGCCTGGGAATGCATTTGCTGAATATGCTCTGATGACCATTCAAAGCGGCTTCGAGGCTCCCTATACTCGGTGAACGTACGGAGGAATCAGCGGGCGGAACAGTCAGTACGAGACACCGTCCACGAGTAGGGGCCATATCGATATGTCACTCGAGACACCACGCGATCTGTTCATCCACGAGCTTTCGGACACGATGAGCGCCGAGCACATTGTGCTGGAGATGCTGGGCAAGCTTCAGGAGGAAACCAACAACTCCGACGTGAAGGCGGCCGTGAAGCATCATGAGACCGAGACCAAACAGCAGATCAGGAATCTCGAGAAGATCTTCAAGCAACTGGGCGAGGATCCGGAGAAGACCACCTGCCATGCCGCCGAGGGGCTGAAGAAGGAGCACGATTCGCTCCAGGAGGAGAAGCCCTCGCCGATCGTGCTTGAGCTTGGCAACCTGGCCGGTGCCGCCAAGACCGAGCACTACGAGATGGCGAGCTACACGGCGCTGATGCAGATGGCCAAGGACCTGGGCGAGACCGAGGCGGCTGATCTCCTTAAGGAAAACCTCGACCAGGAAAAGGAAATGGCGAGGACGGTCGAGAAGCTGGCCCGCCAGCTTGGCAAGGAAGCCAAGGCCGAGATGAAGGAACTGGAAGAGGCGAACGCCTAGATCCTCCAGCGCCGGACACTTAACGCGAGGAGACCGGGGTGGCAACGAGGCCGCCCCGGTCTCTTTGTGCGTGGAAGCGCGCTATCCGTGGAGAGTGACCGCTTCGGCGTGAGCCAGGGTGTCCAGGCGCTTGCGGGCGAACGGTTCGATGGGATGGCGGGTGACCCCTTCCGTGGCGAGGTCGGCGAGGATTTCACCGGTAACCGGGCCAAGGCAGAAGCCATGTCCGCTGAACCCGGTGGCGATGACGAGGCCCTCGACCTCGGGGCTGGCCTCGATGACCGGCAGGGCATCCGGCGTCTTGTCGATCAGGCCGGCCCAGATCTTCGTGGCGCGGACGCCCTCGAGAGCGGGAACCAGGCGCGTCGACCAGTCGATGGTGGTGGCCATCTGGGAGAGTGTCGGCATCACGTTTTCCGCCGTGTGCGTCCCTTCGTTCCAGGGGATGGATGATCCGGAGAGCCGGAAGCGGCCATCGGCCTGCTGGCGACCGGCGAAGCCGCCGGTGGGAATGCCGAGCACCTGGCCGAGCAGCGGCTCGACGACCTCGGTCTGGATCATGGGGACGATGACGACGTTGAGCGGGATGTCGATACCCAACGGGGCGAGAAGCCGGGGGGCATAGATGCCCGCCGCGACGATCACGCGTTCGGCGGCGATGGAGCCCTCGGAGGTCTGGACACCGGTGACGCGGCCGTCATCGGTGTCGATCCCGAGGACGGTGACGCCGGTGCGTATGGTGGCTCCCGCTCGGGTGGCCGCGGCGGCGAAGGCTTCGACGGCCTTTTGGGGGTTTGCGTGGCCATCCGATTGGCAGAACGATGCGCCCTGGAGGTTCGGGGTGAGGGCCGGGGCAACCTCGTGGACGGCGGCCGCGCCGTCGAGATAGGTCATCGGGATGCCGGCGGCGTTGCCATCGTCGACGACCTGGCGAATGGTGGGGACGTCGGACTCTTCGAGGGCGAGGCGGAGATTGCCGTACTGGCGGTACTCGACATCGGCGCCAAGCTCTTCGGCCAGGCCTTCCCAGCGCTTGACGGCCGCGCCGGCGAGCGGGAGTTCGGCGGGGTGGCGACCGGACTGACGGACCCCGGCGAGGGTCCAGCCGGACGCCATGCTGGCGAGCGTGCCCTGTTCGAGCAGGGTGACACCCACGCCGTGGCGGGCGAGTTCCCAGGCGGTGGCGGTTCCGCTGATGCCGCCGCCGATGATGATGACCGGATTGGACACGTCATTGCCTCCATGGAGCCGAGAGAGTCATTTCAACGGAGTTTCAGCGAAAGAGACGTGCTTGTTAAGGGGAATTACGGCATGGGGTGCCGGATCGTGCTCCGGCACCCCATGTGGCTCTAGCGCGAGCGGGGATCGAGCACGTCGCGCAGGCCGTCACCGACGAGGTTGAAGGCAAAGACGGTGAGGAGGAGTGCCACGCCTGGAGCGAGGCTAAGCAGTGGCATATCGGCCAGGTAGCGGGTGCCGTCGCGGATCATCTGGCCCCAGGTGGCCGTGGGCGGTGGGACACCGAGCCCGATGAAGCTGAGGCTCGCTTCTAGGCGAATGGCGGAGGCGGTCCAGAGGCTGCCGAGGACCAGCAGCTCGCCGCCGATGTTCGGCAGGATGTGCCGCGAGAGGATGATGCCGCCACGCTGGCCAAGGGCCCGGGCGGCTTCGACGAATTCCTTCTCCTTCAGGGCAAGGGTCGGACCATGGGCGATGCGCGCGAACCGGGGCGCGATGGTGAGCCCAATGGCGATGATGAGCTTGACCTGGCCGGATCCAAGCACCGCCATCACGAGGAGGCCGGTGATGAGGTCGGGGAACGAGAGCAGGACATCGACCACGCGCATCAGCAGGGCCTCGATTTTGCCGCCGAAGTAGCCGGCGACGACGCCGATGGTGGTGCCAATGGCTCCACCGAGCAGCACCGAGAGGACGCCGACCACCAGCGCGACGCGGGTGCCGTAGATGATGCGGGAGAGGACATCCCGGCCGAAGTCGTCACGGCCCAGCGGATACTCGGCGGAGGGCGGCTTCAACCGGTTGATGGTGCTTTGTTCGATCGGGTTGTGGGGCGCCAGCAGCGGCGCGAAGATCGCCACCAGCACGATGATCACGATCAGGATTAATCCGACGAGGGCCGACCGGTTGCGGCTGAACGTGCGCCAGGCGCGCTGCCGCTGGGAGATCAGCTTCACGGGAGAGGGCGATGCCGGGGAGGGAGTTGGTCCCATGGCGTCGGCGGATGGTGATTGTGCCATTACGACCTCCTCACCCGTGGATCGACCATCGTGTAGATGAGATCGACCAGGATGTTGATGATGACGATGATGATGGCGTAGACCACCATGACGGCCTGGAGCAGGGTGTAATCCCGCTGGCGCGTGGCGCCGATCATGAGCTTGCCAAGGCCGGGCCGGGCGAAGACTTCCTCGGTCAGCACGGAGCTGCCGATGAGGCCGATGGCGAAGAGCCCGACGAGCGAGACGATGGGAACCATGCCGGCGCGAAGGGCGTGCTTGATCATCACCGTTCGTTCGGTGAGGCCCTTGGCGCGGGCGGTGCGGATGTAGTCGTCGGAAAGGACGTTGAGCATCACCGAGCGCGTCATGCGAGCCACGAAGGCGGTTTCAACCAGGCCCAGGGTGATAGCGGGCAGCACCAGGTGCTGGAGGTTGTCGACTGGATCGGAGAAGTCTCCCGCGTCAATGGCCGGAAACCAGCCGAGTTGGGCGGAGAAGACGTAGATGAGCAGGATGCCGATATAGAACGCCGGGGCTGAAAGGCCCGCCAGCGACAGCACGCGGCCCAGGTAGTCGATCCAGGTGTTCTGCTTGATGGCGGTGATGACGCCGGTGGGGATGCCAACGATCAGGGCGATGAGGATGGCGGCCAGCGCCAGTTCCAGCGAGTGCGGCAGCACGCTCTGGATCTGGTCCCAGGCGGGGGCGCGGGAGATCATCGAGTTCCCGAAGTCGCCCTGCAGCAAACCGACCATGTAGTCGATGTACTGCTCCCAGATCGGCTTGTTCAGGCCAAGGTCTTCGCGCAACTGCTCAAGCGCCTGCTCGGATGCCTGGTCGCCCAGGGCGGCCACGGCCGGATCGCCCGGGATGACGCGAACCAGCACGAAGATGATCGTGATGACCACGAAGAGCGTGGGAATGGCAAGCAGCAAGCGTCGCAGGATGTGCCTGAGCATGGTGGTTGCCTTGCTGAACGAGTCCGGCCCGCGGGAGGTAGACCGGAAAAGCGGCGGTGACTGGAGAGGGCGCCGTCAACGACGACGGCGCCCTCTCCGCGTTTCTGATCAGTGGCCGGAATTACTCACTGATCGAGGTGGTCTCATCGATGCCCGGGTACAGCTGCACGACCGAGGTGAGTTCGTGGCCGTAATCGACCTTGTCGGACTTGCCGTACACCTGGTTGTTGTAGATGAGCCCGTAGCCGGCGAAGGCCTGGATGATCTCGGTGTTGGCCTGCCGCCACAGTTCCGCCTGGGCGTCGGCGTCGATCTCGGCGCGAGCCTGGTCCACCAGGTCGTCGAGCGTGAAGTTCGAGAAGTTCGTCACGCCGCCAGCCGTGGTGAAGAACTGGGTGAGGTAGACATCGGCGGTGGGACGGAACGCCACGTAGATGGTGATGGCGTTGGAGTCCTCGCGGATCAGGTCGTGCATGGCCTGGTGCTGGACGACTTCCAGGTTCACCGTGACGCCGATCTGGCGGAGTTCTTCCTGCAGCACCGTGTAGGCGTTGCGGTAGGCGTCCTGCTCGGAGGTGACGAGGTTCAGCTCGAACCCGTCCGGGTAGCCGGCTTCGGCCAGGAGCTCCATGGCGCGCTCGGGATTCGGCTCGAAGTTGACGCCAGCCTCGTTGGCCGCTTCCTCGGAGAGGCCGCCCGGCATGAAGGCGTCCGGCACGACCGAGAAGACCGGCTCGGCGACCGGCGAACCGGCGAGGGCCAGCGTGTTCTCGCGGTTGACCGCGAGCAGGATGGCCTCGCGAACGAGCGGGTCCTGCAGGATTTCGTGGTTGACATCGAGGTTGAGGAAGACGACCTCGCCGACGCCGAAGACGTCGACCGTGATGCCTTCCTGCTCGCTCATGCGGTCCACCCAGAGGGCGTCCGGGAAACCGGCGACGACATCGAGGTCGCCAGACTGGAGGGCGAGTTCGCGGCTGGTGCCATCGGCGACGAACCGGACCTCGACGCCACCAAGCTGGGGGGCGCCGCGGAAGTAGTCGTCGAATGCGGTGAGCACCACGCTCTGCTGGGCGGTGTAGCTCTCGAAGGAGAACGGGCCGGTGCCGGCCGGGGCGGATGTGAAGACATCGGCTCCGAGCGCCTCATAGGCCTGCTGGGGAATGATGTAGCCGCCCGAGTAGTTGGCGACCTGGGGCAGGAAGAGGTTCTCCGAAATCGGGGTTTCGAGCGTGATCTCGAAGGTGGTGTCGTCTGGCGCGGCGAACGACCAGCCGGCGTAGTTGCCCGAGTAGCTGGACGTATCGGGATTGGCGGCCTTCTCATAGGAGAAGAGGACATCGGCGGAGGTGATCGCGTATGACTCGCTGGAGGCGGTGGCGTGGGCCATCACATCGTCGCGGAGCGTGAACGACCAGGTCTGCGTGCCGTCTTCGTTCTCGGTCGCGGTCGGCATCTCGGTGGCGATGTCCGGCTCGAAGCTGGTGGCGTCGCCCGGCGTGAACCGGATCAGGCCGTTGAAGACCATATCGACGATGGTGCGGTCCTGCGTGCCGGATGCCATGTGCGGATCGAGGTTGGCGATATCGGCGGCGTTGGTGCCCAGCCGAAGGACACGGCGCTCGGCGTTCTGGGCCCTGGCGCCCTGGGCGCTGGCGGACGTGGCCATGCTCCCAATCGCGGACGGAACCATGACCGCCGCCGCGGAACCCGCGACGACTTTCCGGCGTGTGGTGCGAATATCCTTAAGCATGAACTATCCCCTTTGCACCGCCGCCATTGGCGGTGCGATGAACCAGTGGGTGGTCGCCGCTGAGGACCACCCGTTGCAAGACCCGCACACATGCGCCCGCTCGCCTGAGCGAACGATGTGTGTCCATCAAGAAGGATGATGGTCACCGGAACTCCCTCGTCGCTCCTCTTGGGTGGCGAAGTGGGAAGAGAATGACCCGATTGGCCGGAGAAGCATTGCCCGCTGGCCATGCGTATTCAAGGAGTAAGAACGCATTCGCGTGCCGTAATACTCCCACATCTTGAGACGGTGGGTCAAAACGGCGGGATGCTGGCGACGACATCGAATATGGGGAGCGCGAACTGATGACCGCTCGTGGAATGGTGCATGGCGCACAGTCGAGATACGGGTGGCTGGCCTGGTTGCTGCTGGCCGTGGCCCTGGCGGTTCCGGGTTCCATGGCCGGAATTGCGCTTCCGGTGGCTGGCGCGCCGGGCCCGGATGAGGCTGGTCCGGTCTCCGGCCACTATGAGATCGACGTGGTGTTCGATCCGGAGCGGCGCACCTTGACCGGGTCAATCGCGCTGGAGTGGACCAACCTGACCGGCGTGGCGGCGCATGTCCTGCCCTTCCGGCTGTACCCGGCGTCGGACTACTACCCCGATGGGGACCTGAGCGTGAGCAACGTGCGGGTGTACGACGAGGAGGTGGATGCCCAGGCCACGGGCGATGGGACGGTGCTGGAGGTGTTCCTTGGGTATGCCGTGGAGCCGATGGCGCGAACCCGGGTGACGATGGATTTCGAGACGACGATCCCGACCGAATCGGCGATGAGCGTGACGGTACTGGCTGGGTCCAGTGAAGACGGGTGGTGGCTGGCCGACTGGTACCCGATCCTGGCGGGGTGGACTCCGGGCGAGGGGTGGTATCTGGAGGGGGCCACGCCATTCGGCGATCCGACCTTTTCGGACACCGCGACCTATGAGGTGACGCTGTCGGCGCCCGGCGACCTGCGCGTGGTTGGCACGGGCGAAGCGGTCGCCTCGAGCTCGGCCGGCGATGGGCTTGTCCGCACCTCGATTGCCACGGGGCCCGTTCGGGAGATGACCCTGGCGTTGTTGGCGGACACGGCCGATTCGCCGGTGGAGGTGACCGAGCGGGTGATCGATGGCGTGCTGGTGCGGGTGTCGTTGCCGGCCGGGAAGGCGGTTCCCGGGCTGGCCGAAGCGATGCTCGAGATCGCGGGGGAGACGTTGCCCCATTATCAGGCGTGGATGGGCGCCTATCCTGGAGTTGACCTCGACCTGTCGCCGGTGTCGCTTTCCGGATTTGGCGGTATCGCCTGGAGCGGGGCGGTGTGGATCGATATCGAAACCATCGTGAACGCGGGCGAGGTGAACCCGACCGACCGTGACCGGTTGCGGTTCGTGCTGGCCCACGAGCTGGCGCATCAATGGGTACCGGTGGTGGTGGGCAGCAACAACAACCGGCACGGATTCCTGAGCGAGGGGCTGGGGAACACCCTGGCGGTCCTGGCGATTCGGGAGAGCGGGGACGCGGCCGCGGCGGACCGGTACCTGCGGGACCAGGTGGCGGCGGGGTACCTGCGGTTGCTGGAATCGGGTGTCGATGGCGTGGCGGACGCGCCGGTTGGTCCGGAGACGGACATGGGCCAGCGTGGAGTGCTGGTGTACGGCAAGGCGGCGATTGGGTTCGAGGCGATCCGGCGGGCGGTGGGGCACGAGGCGTTCATCGAGGCCCTCCGGCGGTACGGGGAGGATTTCCGGTTCGCGAACACCGTTCCGGAGGACCTGTCGCGGACGCTCGAGGAGGTGTCGGGCATGGGCCTCGACAACCTGTGGAGCTTCTGGTTCCTGGAGGCGGGATGCACGCCGGATGACGTTCACGCGGTGCTGGACGGGTTCTCCGGCTAGGCGGGTCCTCCCACCGGGTCGGAGCATGATTGGTGAAATTGGCATCAATGGAATGGCGCGTGGATGGTGAGTCGCGGAGATGCTCATCCATGCGCCTTTTCGGTATACAGAGTTGACACGAACTGGTTAGGGTGATAGTATTGCTCATGTAAGAGGAGTTGGTTGGAGTCAACTCCGAAATACGTATAGAGGTATGTGCTACCAAGGTATTCAGGAGGTAGAACCATGGCAACCCGATATCCTGTTTCCACGATTAATGGCATGCGGCAGGCGATGGACAGGATCGTTCACGATGCGTTCGGTCCGTCCCAGTTCGCGACGATCTGGCCATCGACCGTTTCCGAGCGGGGCAGCGCGTTCCCGGTCGACGCCTACGCGACGGACAATGAGTTCGTGATTCTCGTTGCGGCCCCCGGCATCTCGGCCGAGGACTTCCAGATCACGGTCGAAAAGAACACCGTCTCCATCTCGGCGACGATCCCGAGTGTCGCGAAGTCCGATCACGCCAAGGGCGCGACGTGGTATCTCCGCGAACTGCCGAGCGGGTCGTTCCAGCGGTCGCTGACGCTGCCGATGGATGTCGACTCTGGCCGGACGGAGGCCACCTTCGAGAATGGCGTGCTGCGCCTGACGCTCCCCAAGGCCGAAACGGCCCGGGCTCGCCAGATCCAGGTTCAGGGGCCGGCCCAAGAGCATCGGGCTCCGGAGATTTCCGAGACCGCCAGCGACGAGTCCGGCGAGAGCGCCGACTAATCAATTCCGACCACTGACGGTTGGGCAGCGCTCATCACACGGCACTCCACCTGCCCAACATTCCCAATGGCCCGCTGGGGCGGCCCCTCCCGGTGACTCCTTTCCACTCCGGCCGCCCAGCGGATAGACCACGCGAGAGCCTCCCGAAGCGACAACGACGTCGCCCCGGGAGGCTTTTTTGTGCTCGTAGTACTTAATCAGGGGTCAGGATGCGCGAACAAGAGGATCGACAGACCCGCTGGCGCGGGCCGTAAATCCATACATTCCGGGTGTTTTTGGAGCATCCGCTCTCAGCGGTGGAGCGCGGCCAGTCGGAGAGGAATCACGTTTTCTCTCTAGGTGTCACGACCCGTGGAGCAGGTCTGTGACACCTGTTGTGTCAGGCCCGGATGGCGGGGTTGCTGTGTATGAGTTCGTCCGCGACACGTTCGAGATCGGGCAGCAGGGCGAGGATGGCCTCCCCGCGGGCGGCGCGATCGGCTGGCGTGGCGATGCCGATCCTGTCCACCAGGCCGTGGAACGCGGCGGACATCCCGCTGGTGATGACGTCCGGCGCAACCTCCTCCAGAATCGCCAGGCTTCGGGCCTGGGTCGCCACCAGCCAGAACAACGTTTCACGGTGAAAGCCGCGTTCGATCGAGTCCAGCGTGCCATCGATGGAGATTGGTCGGGCGACGTCGCTGATGTCCGACGCGAAGAAGGGGGTGGCGGACCCGGAGTGCTGGGCTGCAAGGTCGAACAACGCGCGCGTTGCCTCCCAGTGCGTGAGCACCTCGGACCGGGTGAAGTCCGCGTAGCCCGTCGCGGACAGGAGCGCCTCGTGGAGGTCGAGGCGGCCAACACCGTCGAGGATCGGCCGAATCTTCTCGTAGCGGCGCCGAACGGTTGGATTCTCCCCGGCGGCGAGCAGCACTATGTGGGTGGGAAGTCCGGCCGGGAATACCCACATCGCGCGCCAGGCAAGGCTGGAGTCGGTCGATGGGGCCGGCTCGATACCTGCCTCGGCCGCCGTCCGGGCCTGGGCGATGCGGTCCCGGATAGCCTCCGGTGTCCAGAAGGTGGCCTGGAGTTCCGATTGCACGCGCCGCAGGTCGCCTTGCGGGTCCGCGAGCAGCATTCCCTGCACGAAGCCGCAACTGACGCGATAGTTCGCGGTCAGGGGCTCAAGCGCCACCTCCCGCGCGGAGATGAACGAGATTTCGAGCAGCAAGCCCTGGTGGATGAGCTTGCCGATCTTGGGCGGCGTCGCGCCATCGAGCACGACCATGACGTCGATATCGGACCCGGGCGGTACCAGCTCGGTGTCCGGCAACCAGGCGACGGAACCCGCGATCCATGCTCCCGCGAACCCAGCCAGGTGCTGGCCGGTGGTTTCGACCCAGTCCTTCGCGGCCCGGCGGGCGGCCTGGGCGTTGACGATGGGGCGCTCAGGCATCGAGTTCGTCGTCCCGGGTGGCGACATTGAAGCGGTACTGCATGGAATCGGCGACGACTTCGTAGCCAATCGATTCGTAGACGTGGTTCGAGGTCTTGTTGCCGGCATCCGTGTAGAGGCAAACGAAGTCGAACCCCTGGTCCAGCAGATGCTGGGTGGTCACCGCGGTGATGGCGGCGGCGTATCCGTGGCGCCGGTGCTCGGGCGGGGTGTACACGGGGCCGACGCGAATGCCATGTGGGGTGCGGCCCTTGAAGCAGGCGATGCTGACGGGGGTGTCTTCCTCGTCGAGCCAGATCAACCCGCCGTTGTCCCCGCCGAGGCGGTCGAGCATGGCCTCCCCCGCGCGGCGGGCCTGATCGGGGCGAACGTGTTCGGCCTCCAGCGAGAAATCGGTGAACCACTGGAGCAGCATGTCGTGGTCGGCGTCTTCCATGCTCCGCCAACGGCCGGGGATTCCCTCCGGATGCGTGACCGACGTGGCGCGGAGGATATGCTGCGGCATTCCGGCGGTGTAGCTGCCGCCGGTTTCGCGGGCCCAGTAGCGCGCGAAGGTGAGGACCTCCTTCTCGGGGCCCATGATTCCCGGAATGTGGATGTTGCGGTCCACGATTTCGACGACGAGCGAGGGAATGGCACGCTCGTCCTCGATGTGGGAGAGCAACATGAGGAAGGTGCCTTCCTGGCTGGCGATGCCGGCGATGCCCTGCTTGCCGGTGGCGACGATGACGGTTCGCGAGGCCATGAGCCGGTCGGAGGCCCAGAAGGTGGAGAGCTGGATGGTGTTCGCGGCTTCGTGGCGTCCCAGGTAGTCGCGGATTTCCCGCAGGAGTTGTTCGTCCAGGATGGGATTGCCGGTCGGCTGAATCACGTTCATGTGCGCGGGATGTCTCCTGAATCAGATTGCCCGGAAAATGAAGTTGCCAATATATGCCTTGGAGAGCACATCGTGCCGGGGATCCTGGTGAATGTCGAGGTCGAACTGGTCCAGGGGGCGACGAACGCCGTCGCCGTCGATGAACTCACCACGGTAGCCCATGGCGATGACCTGGTCGAATGTGTCCTGTATGGGCGTGGCGTTGAATCGGCCCTCGATTTCGATGAGCAGGTTCGGTTTGTGCCGGGCGATGGCCTGCTGGCCGCCTTCGAGGACGGCGCGTTCGTGACCCTCCACGTCGATCTTGATGAACGAGACCGGTCGGTCGACGTCCGCCAGGAGATCGTCGAGGGTACGGGTTTGGACCTCGCGGGTGCTGGCCTGGTCGGAGCCAGCGGGCTGGAGGCTGGCCAGCGCGGTCTTCTGCCGGCCGTGGAGGTCCGGAACCGTGAGTTGGGCGACCCCGGCGGTGGAGGAGAGGGCGCAGCGATGGACCCGGATTGGCAGGCGAAGCTGGCGAGCGGCGGATTCGAGCAGGTCGGCGTCCTCGGCGATCGGCTCGACGCTGAGAACGAGGCCGGTCTTTCCAACGAGGCGGGCCAGGGCGTGGCTGTAGGTGCCGAAGTGGGCGCCGACATCGACCGCGATGGTTCCGGGGGTGACCAGGCGCGGAAGTTCGCGCAGTTCCTGCTCGCCTTTCCAGCGGTGCAGACACGCGTTGGCGCTGACCACCATCCCGGCGGGGAAGCGGCGCATCAACCCACGTTCGATTCGGACGATGAGGGCTTCGGGAGTCACGGAGACACTTTCTGGCGCGGGGTCAGCCGCCCTGGTACTCACGCGGGATACGCGTTCCATTGTACTGATAGATCGTGACGCCATCCTGCTCGTAGAGCACGGTCAACCTTCCATCGGTGACCGCCTGGTCGAATTTCGCCAGCGCTTCCGTGGGGTAGGTGGCGCGTTCGAGCGGGCCGACGTAGATGACCCGCACACCGTAGTCCTGGAGGATCGGTTCGATGCTGGCGAAGTCGCCCTCGCCGCCATAGACCGTGGTGATATCGGCGTGGCGCCAATTGACGAGCCGGTCCATGCCTGGGCGTTGCTGGGTCTGGACGGGCACCGATCCGAGCACGCTGGGGAACCCGGTCAGGGCGCTGACGCGGCCACCCCAGCCGGTGCCGGAAGCGGGAGCTTCAAGGATGGTCGGGCGGCCAGCGAGCGATTCGCGCATCCAGTCGATGGCGGCGAGGTCGGGGGCGAGATCGTAGGGGTCGGTTGGGGAGCCGCTGGCGTTGAGAGCCAGCGATCCGGTGGTCATGAAGGCGGTGGCGTCAAGCGTGCGCTCGTGGCTTGCCAGGCGGTCGTCCTGTTGATCGGGGACGGAGAGAACCGGGTAGACGGCTCCGGCGGCGATCAGGACAACGCTGGCGGTGATCGCCAGCGTCGAGAACGCGCGTCCCATTGTTTCCTGTGTGCCGGATGCGGTGTTCAGGGGGGCGGTGGCGGCGATCACGATGACGATCGCCCCGGCGATGGCGAGCAGGGTCCAGCTGGCGAGCGAGAACTGGAGCGGGATGTTCTGCTGATGGGGCCAGGTGATGAATTCGAGGCGGTTGGCGGCGATGGCGAGGATGAAGGCGACCAGAATGGCGGCGAGCAGGGTGAGGTGCTGCGTGGAGGTGTGGTGGCGCCAGATGATTGCGCCTGCCAGCATGACCGCGAGCAGGAGGAAGAGGGCGAGGATGCCGGTCATCCAGGCGAAGGCGAGCGCGGCGACGACGAGCGCCATCGGGACGATGGCGATCAGGCCGTTGAACCGGAGCAGGACCAGTTCTTCGTGGAGAAGGTGCCAGGCCTGCACGACGAGGAAGGCGATGACGATCAGGAACGACGCGCCGGTGAAGCTTGAGAAGTCGTTGACGCTCAGCGACTGGAGGATGGCTTCGCGCTGGGTGGCGAAGTAGCCGTACGAGGACACGAAGGGCCAAACGGCGACGATCGCGGTCGTCATTAGGATCGCGCCGGCGAGCAGGGTGTCGCGGATGCTGCCCCAGGCATGATGCCAGGCATTCGATGCGGCGCTGGCGAGGAAGATGAGCAGCCCGGCCAGCAGCGCGACGACCGCGCCGAAGAGCGGGTTGGTGGCGATGGTCCAGCCGGTGACCACTCCGGCTGTCAGGAGCCATCCGAGAGCTGATCGCCAGCCACCCAGCGTGGAGAGCGGGCGTTGCTCCACCTCGTCCAGGACGGCCGGGCGGCTGACGTAGCCCGCGATCACCACGACGGTGGCGAGCAGGATCGGCAGGCCTAGTTGGTGGACTGCCATTTCGTTGGTGAGGTAGCTGAAGAGCGGGAATTCGAGGGTGCCGGTGCCACCCCACAGGGTCGTTGCGCGCCAGGCGCCGTCTGGCACCTGGAGGTCGGAGGTGAGGACCCTCCAAAGTCCGGAGATGGCGGCGCGGGGCGTGCCCTCGTAGTTGAGCGACCAGTCGGCGGAGCCCATCCGCTGGGCCAGTCCCCACGATCCGATGCCGAGCACCAGGACGGGGGCAAGGAGACCTCCAAGTACGGGCACGCGCCAGGACGCGCCGCTTCGGAAGCGGCTGATGAGCAGCGATGTCAGCGACCAGGCTTTGAGCGCGACGAGCGCGGCGAGCGTCGCCAGGGTGAGCGAGTAGGCGGTTTCGGGCACGATGCCCGTGACGCGGGTGAGCACCGCCCACGGGACCAGGCCGAAGGTGAAGTCGTGGATGGTGCCATCGACCAGCCAGGGATCGTAGGCGGGGAACGTGGGCGTGAGGACGGTGGCGTTGAAGGCCGCCATGTTCTGGAGCTGGGTGCCGACCCAGCCAGGGACCCAGAGATCGGGGTTGCCGGAGCGAACCCAGCAGGAAATGACATAACCCGCGAGCAGGATCGCTTCGGTGCCGACGATCCAGGGGAGGCGTTCGCGCAAATCCGTGACGATATCGCGAGGTTGCGGGCGGCTGGCGAGCAGGGAAAGCGCGAACACGGCCAGCCAGGAAACGGCGATGGCGGCGAGTCCGAACGTCATCAGGCCGGTGGAGACGATCCACCAGGCGATGCCCGCCGTGAGGAACAGGCCCAGGGTCTTGGTGAGGGCGTAGCCGCGGTCCGGGAGCCAGGGAAACAGGCGCCAGGCGAGCGGGACGGCGGCGAGCGTGATGACCTGGAGGCCGAGATACCAGAAGACGACCGGCAGGCGGTTGGTGATGGAATCGGTATCGAAGATCGACGACCAGTTTTCGGCGGTGCGAACCGTTTCCTGTCCATCCGGCGTGAGCATCATGTGCTGGGGTTGGGTCTGGATCGGGCGAACGAAGAGGCCGCCGTGGCCAAGGGCGTCGTTCAGCAGGTACCAGGCGTCGTGGGCATTCCAGGCGTCCGTCTTTCGGAAGATGTAGACCTCGGGATGGTCGTAGACGGTGAGCGCTTCCTCGGCCTCGCGGTCGTCGATTTCGATGCCGAACAGCTCCGGATACGAGGTGAAATGGCCGACCATTTCGAAGCCAAGTTCGCCGGAGAAGAGGGCGTCGTAGTAGGCGTTGGCCATCGGGAAGCGCCAGGGCAGGCGGCTGATGGAATGGACCAGGCGGTTGGAACTGAGGATGACGTAGTCGGCGGTTTGGAGCGTGCCGATCATGGTGGTGAGTTTCTGGGGATTTTCGTCGTCGTACGGGGAGATGTTGTAACTGATGTAGTAGTGATCGGCCATTTCCGGAATCCCGACCGGGAGGCCGGAATCCCAGTACTCGTTGACGATGACGCTGCCATTGGGGACGTTCTCGACGATCCATTCGGAGGCGGCGACCCGGGAATGCGGTTTCGTGTAGATTGAGGTGAAGGCGATGCCGTAGAAGACGGTGGTCGCGACCACGATGACCGGCAGGACGAGGCCCGGGTGGCACCAGCGCGGGATCGCCAGCGACCACGACAGGCGAGGGAGGCGGATGTGGCCGCTGGCCCATCCCCACCGGATCGCGGCCACGATGCCAGCCGCGCCGAAGACGATGAGTAGGGGGTAGGCGGGTAACAGGTAGCGCTGGGTTTTGGAGAGGGCGATGCCGTAGTAGAAGATGTGGAAGGCGATCCAGCCGGTGGGGATCAACAGCAGCCAGGACGGCCAGGCGCGGGCGGTGAGGATCCGCCAGACCTGCCAGGCGAATCCGCCGAGGACACTGATGCCGAGGGCGGGTCCCATGCCCCACAGGACGAGGTTCTTCATCTGGAACACGACAGGCGTGCGTTCGGTCCACTGGTGGCTGGGCGGGTAGTCGATCGCGCCAGACTGTACGCCGCGCCAGAAGTCGACATCGGCCAGCCAGCGGGGATCGAGCCGGAACGAGAAGAGCGACGACCCTTCGAAGGTGTATGGCTGGGCGACGCGGAAGGTCCAGGCGGCGACCATCAGGGCGAGGGCGGAGGCCAGGATGACGGGAATCGGCGGGCCGCTGGCGCTTGGTGGATCGCTGGTTTCAGGTGGAGCGTCTTCGTCTTCGAAGGTAGGCGCCATCCGCGGAATGAGTCCACCCCAGCCGTGGACGCGAACCGTTTCCAGCGCCGGGAGGGCGAGGAAGCCGACCGCCGCCAGCATGTTCGGCTTGGAGGCGGCGGCGAGTCCGACGAAGAGCCCGGCCAGCGCGTAGGCGAACCACCGGTGGTGCTTCCAGGCGGCGAGGATGAACGCGAACGAGCCGGTGGCGAAGAAGGCGGACCAGGCGTCGGTGGTGAAGTAGTGGGCGGTCTGGATGTGGAGCATGGTGAACGCGAGCAGCAGGGCGGCGAGCAGGCCGACCCAGCGGTTCCACAGCATGCGCCCGATCCACCACGCCAGGACCACGGTTCCCGTGTCCGCGAGCGCGGAAAGCCAGCGGCCCGGGATGTGGTTGTTGTTGATGGCCGTGAAGTCGGTGAACGACCCGACCCACTTCGCGAGGAAGAGCGGGAACGTGCCGTAGATGAAGCCCGTTTCGTGGTTGAACGGGTTGAGCGGCGAGGTGGGCGAGTTGAGGTATTCGCGGAAGCTGATCGGCATGCTGATGCGAGTCAGCACGGTGCTCAGGTGCAGTTCGTCCGGGTGCAGGTAGTAGCCGGTTCCCCACTTGATGCCGGTGAAGCGCAGGATGAGCGCGACGGCCGTGATGGCGAGAAGCGCCGTCGCCTCCAGGGCGCCTGGAAGGCGTCTCCGCCACGCGGGTGACGCGGAAGAGGGGGCGTCATCCGGCGGAGCGGGGGCCGTCTCCGGATCTGGCACGTGGTCCGCGGCCGTGGTTTCTGTGACTGGCCGGGGCCGCGCGTCATCCGGCATCGCCGTGGTTGCCTCCTCCACCGGTGGATGCTTGCTGGATCCAGCGTCCATGGTACAGGACCTAGCCGATGTTCAGCCCGGCGGTGATGGCGAGCGCCATGACGACCAGCATCACCGTGAGGATGAGGACGACGAGAGCCACGCGCGGACCAGTGGCGCGGACCGAGCGGATGTCCACGCTGAGGCCGAGGCCGGACATGGCGACGGCGGTGAGGATCTTGCTGATGTCCTTGCTCAGGTCCCCGAGGTTGTCGGGGATGATCGATGTCGTCCGCAGCAGCGACATGGCCAGGAAGCCGATGACGAACCACGGCAGGAACTTGGACAGCGAGAGCTTGCTGGAAGCGGTTCCGTCTTCGTCGTCATGCTGGTTCCGGTAGAGGAATGCGAACAACGCGACGACGGGCCCAAGCAGCAGGACGCGGGTGAGCTTGACGAGGCTGGCGAACTGGCCCGCCTGGGCGCTGACCGGTAGCGTGGCGGCCAGCACCTGGGGCACGGCGTAGACGGTGAGTCCGGCGACCACGCCGTAGCGTTCGTCGGTCAGGTCGAACAGGGGGATCAGGGCCGGCAGGAGCAGCACGACTCCGACGCCAAGCACGGCGGTGAGCGCGATGGCGGCGGCGATATCCTGCTTTTTGGCGCGGATGGCGGGAGCCACGGCGGCGATGGCGGAGTTTCCGCAAATCGCGTTGCCCACGGCGACGAGGATGGCGAGTCGGGTGCCGAGTCCCGCGACTCGGCCGATGACCACGCCGGCCGCAAGCGTCACCGAGACGCTGATGCCGACGGCGATCAGGATGCGCGGGCCAGCGTCGGCGAGCTCGGAGAGGTTCAGCGACGCTCCGAGCAGGACGATAGCGAATTCGAGGAGTTGCTTGGCGGAGAACCCGATGCCGGGCATGTAAGTGTCGGGGATGGGCCGGAATGCGCGGACGAGGAGTCCGATAATGAGGGCCAGGACGAGCGGTTCGAAGGCGACGTAGTCGAAGAGTCGGTCCTGGATTTCGCCAAGCACCAGCGCGACGGCCGTGATCGCGGCGGCCAGGGCGATACCTGGCGCGAGCTTGCGTATGGCGTTTGAGATCGACGTTGCGTTTGGCATGCCCGTTCCCGTGACGAACCTGGTACAGGTGGCCGCATACTTCGGCATTGGAGCGGGGCCTCGGGTAGCCTATGCGGAAGAGGCCGATTTGACCAGCCCGTGAAAGGGCATGATGAGAAAAGGGATCGAGCATGACGCAGGCGGCGAAGCGAGTGGTGGTGACAGGCTCGAACGGGCTGATTGGGCGGATCACGCTGGATACCTGGCGGGAGAGCGGCCTCTACGACGTGGTGGGCCTGGCGCGTTCGGAAGGTCCATACACCGATGTGCTTGCGGACCTGACCGATCTGGAGGCACTGGTGAAGGCCTTCGAGGGAGCCCAGGGCGTGGTTCACCTTGGCGCGACCTCGGCCGTCGAATCTGAATGGGACGCGGTGCTGAACAGCAATCTCGTGGGGACCTACAACGTCTTCGAGGCGGCGCGCCGGGCCGGGGTGGAGCGGGTGGTGTTCGCCTCCTCGAACCATTCGATTGGCACCTTCGAAACCCAGAACGCGCCGGAACTGTATGAAATCGACGATCCACGCGTGTGGGATCACACCGCCGAGATCCGGCCCGACTCGCTGTACGGGGTATCCAAGGTCTACGGTGAGGCGATGGCTCGCTACTACGTCGACCACCACGGCCTGAAGGCCTATTGCCTGCGGATCGGCGGAACGCGATCTCCGGAGGCGCCCACGCACCCGATCAACCTGTGGAAGCCGGAGCGCGACAACGAGCCAGGGATCGAGGTGGCCCGGAAGCGGATGCGGGCCGTGTGGCTGAGCGAGCGCGACTGCGTGCAGCTCTTCGAGCGCTGCCTGGAATCCGACCGCGACTGGGTGCTGGCTTACGGGATTTCCGGAAACCCTCGCCGGTTCTGGGATATCGAGCATGCGCGGGAGGTGCTGGGCTACGAGCCCCAGGACTCCGCGCCGCGTGAGATCCTGCCAGGCGTCGAGTAAGAGTTGGAGTGTGTCTTCGATCAGGCGAAGACACGCCCATTCCACCGTAGTGCCAGGGCAGATCCTTCGCTCACGCTCAGGACAGGCTCGTCGGCCCCTACCATCGAATGGCCAAATTCGGCATCAACCTGGGCTAGACATGCGCCACTTGCCGCATGCTCCATATTGAAAGCGGTTGCCTACGATGCATGTACTTGTGACGGGTGGTTCCGGGTTCATTGGCAGTCACCTGGTCGACCGGCTCCTGGCTGGCCAGCACACGGTGACGGTGTCCGACAACTTTCTCACCGGTCATCCCCAGAACCTTGACCACCTGAAGGGGCATCCCGGCTTGCGGTTGGTGACCCAGGATGTCTCCGAGCCGCTGAGCGACGCGCTGTTCGAGCAACGGTTCGACCGGGTGTACCACCTGGCCAGCCCCGCCAGCCCACGCGGCTACGCGAAGTACCCGATCGAGACGCTCCTGGTTAACTCACGAGGCACCCACAACGTGCTCGAACTGGCCTGCGTGCATGGAGCCAGGTTTCTCCAGGCGTCGACCTCGGAGGTCTACGGCGATCCGTTGGCGCATCCCCAGGTGGAGGACTACTGGGGAAACGTTAATCCTGTTGGCCCACGGGCATGCTATGACGAAGGCAAGCGCTTTTCGGAGGCGCTGGTCATGGAGTACACCCGGCAACGAGGTCTCGATGGCCGGATCGCCAGGATCTTCAATACCTACGGCCCACGCTCGCATCCGGGCGATGGGCGGGTGGTGCCGAACTTCTGCGTACAGGCGATCGCCAACCAGCCGATCACGATCTACGGCACGGGCGAGCAGACGCGGTCTTTCTGCTTCGTGGCCGACCTGGTCGATGGCCTGGAACGGTTGATGGAAGCCAATGGCCTGGCCGGTGAGGTGGTGAATCTGGGGAACCCGGAGGAGCACACGATCCGGCAATTCGCGGAACGCATCGTGGCGCTTGCCGACTCCACGTCGCCGATCGTGTTCGAGCGGCTGCCGAAGGACGATCCGCAACGGCGGCGGCCGGACATCGCGAAGGCGCGTCGCCTGCTCGGTTGGTCACCGGTGACATCGCTGGACGACGGTCTCCAGATCACCCTGGCCGCCTTCCGCGACCTGGCGCCAGACCCGGAGATGACTCCCAGGTAGGCCCGAGGCGTGCGCGAATCATTAACCAGTGCGAACATAGGGGAGTGGTTGTCACCGACCACGATCCCTGTCTGACAGAGGTATCCAGTCAACACGTTTTTCGGAGGTCACTTCGCGTGCGTAATTTTCCGTTCGATAAACCAGGCGCGTACTACCGGGGCAACATCCACAGCCACAGCACCAACTCCGATGGATTGCTCTCTCCAGCCGATGTCGTAAGTGCCTACCGTGAGCGGGATTACGATTTCGTTGCGATCACCGATCACTTTCTCAAGAACTATGGTTTCCCCATAACGGACACGTCCGACCTGCGGACATCAGACTTTACGACGCTGCTCGGCGCGGAAATCCATGTGGACCGCCTGCAAAACGGCATTCGCTGGGACCTGCTGGCGATTGGATTGCCGCGGGACTTCGAGCCGGTTGGCCCGGACGAGGTCGATGTCGACGTGGTGAAGCGAGCCTCGGAAGCAGGCGCGTTCGTGGCCATTCCGCATCCGATGTGGAACGGCGTGGTGCACAGCGACGGCATGCGGCTCGCGCCGTGGCTGGACGCGATCGAGATCCACAACGAGGGCCACACGCTGGATAGCGATCGCGGCAGCGGATGGTTCCTGGCCGACTCGATGGCAACCCAAGGCAGGAAGTTCTCGACCTTCGCCGCCGACGATGCCCACTTCAAGAGCGACCGGTTCGACCGGTTTGGTGGCTGGATCAACGTGAAGGCCGAATCGCTGGAACCAGAAGCGCTGCTGGCGGCTATGAAGGCGGGCAGCTATTACGCCAGCACCGGGGCGGTGATCCACAACGTGGAGGTGACCGATACCGACATCGTGGTGGAAACCGATCCAGCCGTGGGCATCATGCTCGGCGGGAGTGGCACCATCCGGCAATACGTTCGTGGCGACGGGCTGACGAGGGCGGTGTTCACACGCTCGCTGTTCGAGCCGTCGTTCTTCCGCGTCATCGTGGTACAGGCGGACAACCGCAAGGCGTGGTCGAGCCCGATCTGGCTGGACGAGTTCGCGTAGAGGCTGCATCCGAGCCATGAAACTCGGACGCGTTGCTGGGGGGAGGCCCATACCGCGGCCAGGAGTCGACCGGGAACGATTCGTTCAGCGTCCGCGTAGGATCTCCCTACTGTCCGTGGCAAGACTGGACCGGTGCAATCACGCTGGACCGTCCCGTAGTTTTGGGGTACGGGAAAGCACAAGGGGGAGGCTCGATCGAGCCTCCCCCTTTTCGTTCCGGAATTGGGTGGTTACACGCCCATGATGTTGTAGCCGCCATCGACGAACAGCACGTCGCCGGTGAGGGCCGGGGCCAAGTCGCTGGCGAGGAAGACCGCCGTGCCCGCCACGTGGGTGGCGTCATAGATGGAGCCGAGCGGCGCCAGGTCGAGCGCCTGCTGCTGCATCGCCGAGAAGCCCGGGATGCCGCGCGCCGAGGCGGTCTTGAGCGGGCCAGCCGAGATCGCGTTGACGCGGATGCCGGCTTCGCCGAGGTCCGCCGCCAGGTAGCGGGTGGTGGCTTCGAGCGCGGCCTTGGCGACGCCCATCACGTTGTACTTCGGGAACACGCGGTCGGCGCCGAGGTAGGTCAGGGTCAGGATGCTGCCGCCGGTGTTCATGATCGGCGAGAGCTCGCGGGCGACGGCGATCAGCGAGTAGACGCTGATCTCGTGGGCGAGCTTGAAGCCCTCGCGGGAGGTTTCGAGGAACCGGTTCTTCAGTTCGTCCGCCGGGGCGAAGGCGATGCTGTGGACGAGGGTGTCGATCTTGCCGTACTCGGCTTCGAGCTGCCCGCGCAGCGTCACGATCTCCTCATCGTTCTGCACGTTGCAGACGAACGTCTTCATGCCGGGAACGGTGGCGGCGAGTTTTTCGGCGTTCGCCTTGGCGCGGTCGTCGACATAGGTGATCGCCACCTGGGCGCCCGCATTGGAGAGCGCCTCGGCGATCTGCCAGGCGATGCTCCACTGGTTCTGGACACCCATGACAACGGCGGTTTTGCCGGCCAGGAGCGTCGCCTGCGGGAGTTGGTTCTCGGACATCGTGTGTTCCTCCTCGGAGATCACCCGCGCCATTGGCGCGGGCTGGACAAGGCGATATCATGCGCGATTTTCAAACCTGTTGCATGATACGCGGGTTACGTGGACGCGCCGCGATCCAGCCGGAGCCCCGGGCATTCGGCAAAACGCCCCGGAATTGGGTGGGTCGTGCGTCGAGCGCTGCCGGAAAGAGTACGACATTCACAGGTTGGCGGACATGCGTTCGGCAACGGAGGGACACCAGATGACCGCGAGCGAGACGACGACGCCTACCCTGATCTTCGATGGCCACAACGATACGATTCTCGACCTGATGGCCACGGGACGGTCATTTTACGAGCGGTCGAATCAGGGACACATCGACAGGGTGAGGGCGGCGGAAGGCGGGCTCGCGGGAGGCTTCTTCGCGGTGTTCGTGCCCGATATCGACCCGGATACCGACATGGGGCGAGAGGTGGTCGCCCGCTTCGGTCGCGGCCTAGAAGGCGTGCCGGTCAAGGGCGAAACCGGGCCAACGCAGGCGTTTGCCCAGCTCTATACCATGGCGGCCGTGGGTCAGTTGATGCGGATCGAGGCGGGCGAGGGCGCGGAGATCGCGCTGGACGAGAGCCTTGGCTTCGAAATGCCGCGGCAGCCGCTGAGTTTCGTGCACAGCGCGGCGGAACTGGAAGAGAACATCGAAGCGGGCGAGTTCTCGGCCATCCTCCATTTCGAGGGGGCGGAGATGATCGACGAGCGGTTGCTTTCGCTGGAGGCGTTTCACGCGATGGGGCTGCGGTCGCTGGGCCTGGTCTGGTCGCGCCAGAACATCTTCGGCAGCGGCGTGCCGTTCGCCTATCCGAGCAGCCCGGACACCGGACCGGGCCTGACCGACCTGGGGAAGGCGCTGGTGGAAGCCTGTAACCAGCTGGGGATCATGGTCGACCTCTCCCATCTCAACGAGAAGGGCTTCTGGGACGTGGCGGCGATCTCGGAGGCGCCGCTGGTGGCGACGCACTCGAACGCGCACGCGATCTGCCCGTCGTCGCGAAACCTGACCGACAAGCAACTGGACGCCATCAAAGATTCCGACGGGATCGTGGGCGTGAACTTCAACTGCGCGTTCCTGCGGCCGGACGGCGCGCGGGATTCGAACACACCGCTCGACGTGATGGTGGACCACGTCGACTACCTGGTGGACCGGATCGGCATCGACCGCGTGGCACTGGGTTCCGATTTCGACGGCGCGCAGATGCCGGACGAAGTGTCGGATTGTTCCAAGCTGCCGAATCTGGTGGCGACACTGCGAACGCGCGGGTACGACGACGCGGCGCTGAAGAAGATCGGGTACCAGAACTGGATCCGCGTTCTGGAGACGACCTGGGGGTTGTAAGCGAAGATCATGGCTTCCGCTTTATGGAGGCATGCTTGACACAGCCGCCTGGGGATTCCCAGGCGGCTGTTGTTGTCTGAGGAACTGGGGTGATTACTCGGCGGCCTGAGGCGCCAGTTCCGGGAGGGAGAGCAGGCCTTCCAGATCGAGGCGGCGGGTGTACATCGTCACTTCGCCGTTCTCGTCCAGCGGCCATTCCTCGCGGGGGCGGTCCCAGTAAAGTTCGACGCCATTGCCGTCGGGATCGTCAAGGTAGATCGCCTCGCTCACGCCGTGGTCGGACGCGCCGGTGATCTGGATGCCGGCGTTGAGCAGGCGGCGGACGGCGTCGGCCAGTTCGGCGCGCTCCTTGTACAGGATCGCGGTGTGGTACAGGCCCGTGGAGCCCGGAGGCGGCGGGTTGCCGCCGGCGCTTTCCCAGGTGTTCATGCCGATGTGGTGGTGATAACCACCGGCCGAGAGGAAGGCGGCCTGGTCGCCGACCCGGATCATGATGTCGAAGCCCAGCACGCCGTGATAGAAGCCGAGGGCGCGATCGAGATCGGCGACCTTGAGGTGCACGTGGCCGATGCTGGCCGTGGAGGCGATGGGATTGGCTGACTTGACGTTGTGGGGGCCCTGGTACTGGATCATGGAATGCCTCTTTTCGGTTGATACGCACGTTGAGTGGAGCATGTTTCTGTAAACTAACTAAAGATAAGTATAGCCGATGGCCGGACGTTTGGGAAGTGCCGCCGTACAATCGACCATGCAATCGGCGGGTCGGCGAAACGCCGGGAGACCGGATATGGCAGGGGGCGGCGTGCGAGACGCGAACCGGAAACAGGCGTCGGAAGATCGGGTGGCGGTGATCGGGCTGGGGCGCTTCGGCACCAGCGTTGCAAAGACCCTGCACGAACTTGGCTATGAGGTCACGGCCATCGACCGGGGCGAGAAGCAGATTCGCGAGGCGGCCAACTTCGTGACACTGGCCGCGCAGGGGGACGGCACTGACCAGGAACTGCTCCTGCAACTGAACGTGCAACAGTCCGCGGTGGCGGTGGTGGCCCAGGGCGAGAGCCTGGAGTCGAGCGTGCTCAGTACGCTGTTGCTGAAGAAGCTTGGCGTGCCGTGGGTGGTGGCGAAGGCGAAATCCACCCTGCATGGGGAATTGCTGCGTAAGGTGGGCGCCGACCGGGTGGTGTTCCCCGAGCTCGACGCGGGAAACCGGCTGGCCCACTCCATCGGCGTGCGGCACGTTAACGACTACATCTCCCTGTCGGCGACCGCCGGCATCGCCAAGTTGCAGGCCCCGGCGAACCTGATCGGCCATTCCATCGCCGATGTGCTGGGCGACCAGACGGCGAAACTGAACGTGCTGATGATCAAGCGCGGAAGCCAACTCATCACGGTTCCGCATTACCAGGAGGTGATTCGCGCCAACGATGAACTGGTGATCGTTGGCGGGGATGCCGAGATCGAGCGATTCGCCGAGCGGAACCCGGACGCGAAGCCCACCGTTCGCCCGGTTTCCGCGCCGGGCCAGGACTAGCCGCGGGTGAGCGAGCGAGGGGGCAAGCGACTCGCCGGGAACCGGGTGGTTCGGAAACGGCTCAATCCCACCCAGATCATCATGCTGCCGGACCACACACCCGGCGGCGATGTGCCGAACGTGCGAACCAGCGCGAAACGGTTCGTGATGGCGTTCACCCTGCTGGTCCTGGTGGGCGCGGTGCTGCTGGCGTTGCCGTGGACCACGGAAAGCGGCGAGTCGACCGATCCCGCCGATGCGTTTTTCACCGCGGTGTCGGCGTCGTCCGTGACCGGGCTCACCGTGGTGGACACGCAGGAACACTGGAACCTGTTCGGCGAGATCGTGTTGCTGGTGCTGATCCAGGTTGGCGGGCTCGGGTTCATGGTGGGCGCGTCGATCGTGCTGGCGTCACTGGGACGGTCGCTGTCGTTGCGGGACTCGCTGCTGCTGCAGGATGGCGCGCCGACGCTGTCGCTGGCCGAGGCGACGCGACTCTCCAAGCACATCCTCGTGTTCATCTTCGTCTGCGAGGCAATTGGGGCGGTGATCCTGACAGCGTTGCTGATGATCGATGGGCGTGGATTCGGGGTGGCCCTGTGGCATGGGGTGTTCACCTCCGTTTCCTCCTTCTGCAACGCGGGATTCGACCTCGAAGGCGGGTTCCAGTCGGTGATGGGGTTATCGGACTCGTTCATCTTCACCACCACCAGCCTGGTGCTGATCCAGGCCGGGGCGCTCTCGTACATCACCTTCAGCGACGCCTGGGCGCAGAAGCGGTGGAAGCGGTACGCGCTGGATACCAAGCTCGTGCTGCTGACGAACGCGATCCTGCTGGTGGGCGGCGCGCTGATGTTCTTGGTGCTGGAGTGGGGCGACGCGATGGGCGGAATCAACGGGTGGTTGAAGCCGCTCACCGCGCTGTACCAGAGCGCCTCGGTACGAACGGCGGGTTTCGCGGCGATGCCCTTCGAGGACGTTCACCCCGCGACGGTGTTCCTCTCGATCGGGATCATGCTGGTGGGTGGCGCGGCGGGTTCCACCACCGGCGGCGTGAAGCTGGCGACGATCGCGATCGTGGTGATCGCCGTGATCTCGACGGTGCGCGGGCAGACCGATGCGCAGGCGTTTGGGCGGCGGATCGCGCCACAACTGGTATTCCGGGCGATGGCGGTGATCACGCTGTTCCTGTTCGCGCACTTCCTGTTGACCCTGGGCGTGGCGATCACCGAAGAGGCGGTGGCGGGCAAGGAATTTGGGTTCCTGGCGTTGATGCTGGAGGCGATGAGCGCGATCGCCACGGCCGGTCTGTCGACTGGCATCACGCCGGACTTTTCGGTGGCGGGCAAGCTGCTTCTTTGCGTGGGTATGTTCGTGGGGCGGCTCGGGCCGCTGACCGCGGTCTACGCGCTGCAACGCCGCCAGCGTCCAGCGCTCTATCGCTTCCCGGAGGCGCCGATCCGGATCGGTTGATGCCGGGCCGACCGCGCTATTCCACGGAGGATGTTCATGCCGGAGTTTCGTTACACCCTGATCGATGTGTTCGCCGAGCAGCCGCTCGAAGGCAACCTGCTGGCCGTGATCGAGGACGGGGACGGACTGTCCGACGAGACGATGGCCACGCTCGCGCGGCGGTTCAAGCTGTCTGAAACCTCGTTCATCCAGACCTCCACTTCACCCACGGCGACCTACCGGCACCGGATATTCATCGTTGAGGGCGAGATTCCGTTCGCTGGGCATCCATCGCTGGGGACGGCGGCGGTATGGGCACATCGCCAGGGACTGGCCTCGGCCGATGTGACGCAGCAGACCATTTCCGGTGAGCAGCGCATTCAGGTCGAGCTGGATGGCCGGAGTGGCCGGGCGACGATCTGGCAGAATCCCGCCCACTTCGGCGACATGATCGAGGCTGGTCCGGTGTTGGCGGCGTTGGGATTGCCCGTCGAGGCACGGAATCCGTCGTTGCCCGCCCAGGTGATGTCCACCGGGTTGCCAACCCTGGTGATGCCAATCGCCGATGTCCGCCATCTCGCGGATCTCCAGGTCGATCCGCGAGCCCTCGTTTCGGCCACCACGCTGGCGGATGGCTCGCACCCGCTGACGGTGTATGTGGTGGCGGAGTCGGGTCCGGGTGAGTGGCGGGCGCGATCGCTTGGGACCGATCTGGCCGGTGGCGAGGATCCCGCCACGGGATCGGCGGCCGGGCCGTTTGGCGCGTATCTCAAGGAGTACACCGGGCTGACGGCGCTGCGTATCACGCAGGGGGTGGAGATGCGGTGCCCCAGCGTGTTGCTGGTGGACACCAGCGATGGCGTGGTGGTGAGCGGCGGCGTGCACATCGTGGGCGAGGGCATGCTGATGCTGCCGTAGCCGTCAGGTGACGGCGTACCTGGCGACGATTGGGCCGCCCTCCAGCGCGCGCGTTTCAAGCAGGCGCAGGGTACGGGCGGCGGTCGATACACCCAGCGCGGGTTCGCCCTGGCCCGCGATGATCGGGTTGATGAGCACCTCGATTTCATCCACCAGGTTGTGTTCGAGGCAGGTCTGGAACAGTGCCGGACCGGTGGCGAGCAGGAGCTGACTTCCTGGCTGTGCCTTGAGCTCGGCGATGCGTTCGTGGGCGGCGCCGTCGAGCGCCGTGGCGAGCGGCTCCAGCTCGCGGCGGCTGTCGAAGACGTAGCGAGGCTTGGCGCGGAACAGTTCGGCGAACTCCCGCTGGACCGGGACGATGTCCGGGGCGTCCAGGTCCAATTCGTCCCAATAGGGAACCAGCAATTCGTGGTTCTCGTGGTCGAAGATGATCGCGTCGGAGGCCGCGAACTGCCGGTTGAAGACCGCGTGAGTGTCCTCCACCCGGCCGACAAATGTGTTGTTCTCGAAGCCGTCCAGCGTGGTGATCGTCGCATAGAGCAGTTTGCGCATGGCGTGGTTTCTCCCGGTGTCCTCGTCAGGCAGCCGGCTGGACCATCGCGTCCAGCCGGGATGCGCTGATCGTAGCGGGTTTGGGAGAGTGCCGCTTCTCGTGACGTGCGATGGCCGGAACGCTACGGGACGCCCGCCAGCGAGGCGCCCTGGTTCACGCGGGCGTCGCGCCAGGCGACGAGTTCCCGGAAGGCTTCAAGGCCCGCGGCCGAACCGTCCTGTCCCACGATCAGGTGGGTGATGCCGTTGTCCGCGTAGGCGTCGGCCAGGGCGACGGCGTCGGCTGGGTCCTGCACCAGCACCGAACGCTCGATATCGGCGGGATCGCGGCCGATCTTCACGCACCAGTCGTCAAGCACGGCGCTCAGGCGGGCCATTTCGGCCGGATCGCCGAATCCGCTCCAGGTGGTGGCGTGCTGGGCCGCGATGCGGAGCGTGACCTTCTCGCCCGTGCCTCCAATCAGGATGGGAAGGGTTCCGTTCACGGGGGGCGGGTTCAGCCGGGCGAGACGGTCCACGATCACGGGCAGGGTGTCCGCCAGGTCGCGCAGGCGTTCGGGCGCGGTCTTGAAGTCGTAGCCGTACTCGTCGTAGTCGCGTTCGAACCAGCCAGAGCCGAGTCCGAGGATCAATCGTCCGCCGGCGATGTGGTCGACCGTGCGGGCCATGTCGGCCAGCAGGTGGGGATTCCGGTAGCCGATGCTGGTGACGAGGGTGCCGATCTGCACGCGCTCGGTGATTTCGGCCATGGCCGCGAGCAGCGACCAGCCCTCGAAGTGGGTGCCGTCCGGCTCGCCGCTGAGCGGATAGAAATGGTCCCAAAGGAAGAGCGAGTCGGCGCCGGCATCCTCGACATCGCGCCAGGTCTGCCGAAGCGATGCGTAGGGGAGATGCTGCTGGGGAACGGTGGCGCCGATGCGGATCGGATGGGTGTGGTGCTGTTGCATGGGGGGGTCCTTTCGTGGTCGTTTGGGGGGTGGGTCGACCCGATTTCCACCATAGGGGTGATACAGTCAGAATGGCAAGTAGGTACCAAAAGGTGCGGTACGCACCGATTGGTGCGCAAGGAGCGACACGCATGGTTGTTCAGGAATTCTCACGACCGGCTCGGCCTGTTGGTGGCGAGGCGACCTGTCCGCCGCGACAGGCCCTGGAGTTGATCGGCGACCGGTGGACGCTGATCGTGGTGAAGGCGCTCGTGGATGGAAACAAGCGATACGGAACACTGCACCGGTCGATCGACGGGATTTCCCAGAAGATGCTGACGCAAACGCTGCGTTCGATGGAACGTGACGGCCTCGTGCGAAGGACGGTCCATCCAGTGGTTCCGCCAAAGGTGGAGTACGCCCTGACCGACCTCGGCCAGAGCCTGATTGGCCTGCTGGGAGCGATCAATGCCTGGGCCGAGCGCCACATTGGCGAGGTTGAGCTTGCGCGAGAGGCACACGACGCCGGGCTCGGGGACGTGGTTGTGGATCGTTGACGCTGTATTGACGATATCGGCGGAGAATGGAGCCCCAACGGAGACGCGGCCCGGAACTAGGGCGGCAATCACGCAGGGAGGGCTCCATGGAACGCGCGATCGTCAATTCGGGCGTCGAACTGGAATATGAGCGGGTCGGCGAAGGTGAGCCGGTCATCTTCATCCACGGCGCGCTGATCGCGGATGCGTTCCAGCCGCTGCTCCGGCAACCCAGCCTGACCACGGGATCTCGCATGCTCAACTACCATCGCCGTGGCCACGCCGGGAGCAGCCCGGGAACCGGTCCCGTCAATGTCGAGCAGCACGCCAGGGATTGTCTGTCGCTGATGGACGCGCTGGGGATCGACCGGGCGCATGTCGATGGACATTCATATGGAGGCGATATCGCCCTCCAGATGGCCCTCGACGCGCCGCAGATGGTCCACTCTCTCGCCTTGCTCGAACCGGCGCTCTTTGTCGGGTCCAGCGCGGCAGGGTACCGGGCCGCGCTCGAAGGGGCTCGGACGCGCTACCGGGAGGCCGGAGGCGAGGTGACCCTCAATGAGTTCCTCGCCGCTCGCTGGCCGACTTACCGGGCGCCGCTCGATGCAGCTATTCCCGGTGGGTTCGACCAGGGGGCAAGGGACGCGGGGGTCTTTTTCGAGCGCGAGTTGCCAGGCTTACTCGCCTGGACGTTCGGCGAAGTCGAAGCCCAGCGTATCAACGCGCCGGTGCTTTCGATACTTGGAGGCAACGACGATATTCCCGGATCGCGCTTTGCCGAGACGCATCACTTCATCCTGTCGACGATGCCGCGGCCGGAACGAGCGGTGGTGAGCGACGGATGGCACCTGTTCCATGTCCAGGACCCCGCGGCAACGGCGGCGGTCCTGGCGGATTTCTGGGCAGGGCATCCGATTCCGGATCAGTAACCGCTGCGCTGCTTGAGGTCGGCGAGGGAGAAGGCGTCGCTCCGCATGTATTCGAGCTGGGCGCCTTCACGCTCGCGGATGCCCTGAACGGCGGCGGGCAGCCCGTCCAGCGCGGCGTCCGGAACGATCACGATCCCGTTGCGGTCGCCGTGGAGGATGTCGCCAGACTCCACGCGCTGGCCGTCCAGCTCGATGGGCTCGCCGACGGACACGATCTCGAAGTTGCCGTGGGACACCACCGGGTAGCGCATGAAGTAGTGGAAGCCAATGTCGTGGACCTCCTGCACGTCGCGCAGGGCGCCATCGGTGACCATGCCGACGGCGCCGAGCCGCTGGGCGAGCGTGGCCATCATCTCGCCGGCATAGGCGCACCTCTCCGGCTTTCCACTGACATCCTGGATGGCAATGACGGTGGGGCCCCCGGCGGCGGCGACCGCGTCCCACATCTTCCAGTAGCCATCGCGGCTGGCCGTTTCTCCCGGGGCGGACGACATGGTGACGGTGACGGCGCGGCCAACCATGACACCGAGGTCCGGGAACTGGCACTGGACCGAGCCCCCGATGAACCCATCGCACCGATCGCGCAGGTTGAAGGTTTCGATCGCGTTGGCCATGGTGGGACTGTCCACGCTTCGCAGGAATTCAAGCGTGGAATCGGACAGGGTGGTCATGCGGGGGCTCCTCGTCTGCAAATGGTCGAACCAGTTGCCGGGGAGCTTACCGGTAAACGCGAGGGCGCGGAAGAGGGGTCAGGCGGGCGCATCGATCCGGAGCGAGCCGGCCCCGTGCATGTCCAGCACGTATCCATTGCGATGGCGGCCGATGCGAACCACCGCCGCGTCGCAGTGGGGACAGCGGAGGATGGCGCCCATCTCCAGGCAGTAGGCGGCCAGGGCTCCCACTTCGCCGCTCTCCTTGCAGCCCGCGCAGGTGACGGTGGCGGTGGTGATATCGACCGCGAAGATTTCGGTGAGTAGCCCGGCCGCGGCATTGCCATCGAGTTGTTCGGATGGGTCGATCATGAAGGTCATCCTCCGGTTGGGCCGAATCGCTCGGTCCTGACACTGGCCGGGTCGTGGCCCATGTCCACGAGCACCGAGGCCACCTGTTCAACGAACGGCGTGGGGCCACAGACGTAGATACGCGGCGTTTGCGCCGGCGTGGGAACGACTTCGGCGAGCATTGGGGCATCGACGCGTCGCCGATAGCCGGTCCAGTTGCCGGGCGCCTGGCGGGTGAAGGTCTGGACGACCCGTACCCCGGGTTCCGCGGCGCGCCGGGTAAGTTCGTCGTGGTAGATGACCCGGTCAGGGGAGCGAAACGAGGCGAGCAGGATCGCGGGAACCTCGGGCGCTTCGGTGGCCCGTACCCGAAGCATCGCCATCAGCGGGACGATACCGGAGCCCCCGCCGATGAGGGCGAGCGGACCGCCATGGGCGGGCGTCCATGCGAAGTACCCGCCGATGGGGCCGCGGATTTCGATCTGGTCGCCCTCGCGAAGTTCGTCGGTGAGATAGGGCGACACCTCGCCGTCGTCGATCCGTTCAACCGTCAGTTCCACGGTTTCGCCGTTGGCGGCCGACGCTATCGAGTAGCTGCGCTCGGCCTGGTAGCCATCGGCGGCGGTGAGCCGGATATCGACATGCTGCCCGGCGAGATGGCCCGGCCAGCCCGGGATATCGAGCGTGACGGTGGAGGCGTGCTCGCTTTCGGGGTCGTTGGCGGTGACGGTGGCAAGCCGCCAGGTCAGTCGCCCTGGTACCGCTGTTCCAGCCATGGGTCCCCATAGTTGTGGTAGCCGAGTTCTTCCCAGAAACCGGGCTGGTCATCGTCCATCAGCTCCAGGCGGCGAACCCACTTGGCGCTTTTCCAGAAATAGAGATGGGGAACGAGCAGGCGGGCGGGACCACCGTGTTCGGGGTGAAGCTCCTCGCCGTCGTAGCCGAAGGCGATCCAGGCCTTGCCGTCGAGCACGTCCTCGATTGGGAGGTTGGTGGTATAGCCGCCATCGCAATGGGCCACGAGGTAACTCGCGTTGTCCTCGATCCCTTCGAGCAGGGTGTCCAGCGAAACGCCTTCCCATTCGGTGTCGAGTTTCGACCACTTGGTCACGCAGTGAATATCAACGGTGAACGTCTGGCGGGGGAGGGTGAGGAATTCGGACCATGTCCACGAGCGTGGACTATCGACAAGGCCGTCGACGCGGAGGGACCAGGTGTCGAGCGAGGTGCGCGGCGTGGGACCCGCGGAGAGCACGGGGAAGTCGTGGGTGAGGTACTGGCCGGGCGGGAGGCGTCCGGCGATGGCGGGATCAACCTGGCGACCGCGAAAGCCACGGGAAATGAAACCATTAGCCATATAGCCCTCCTGGAGTGCAGCAATGCCGGAACAGGCGCCAAGGCCATCGTATGGCGCGAGGGAGGAGATGTCTATTGGGCACGGGGTATCGACCCAGGGGTGTTGGATTGGGAGGGGTGTTAAATGAGCAACCGCCCGGGGGATGGCCCGGGCGGTTACGGACACCACTTAGAGGGAAGGGGGATGACAATGTCGTGGCTGGCGACACAGTCGAATGGTGCTGAATACAGAATAAGCTGTGACAGACTGTCAGTAACGGTCCAAGAGTATAGATTTTTCGGCACCTTGGAATTGAATGCGAACGGTGGCCTCGGAGAATGCCATCCGGACGAACGTACACCCCTCCGTGAACGCGTGCGCGGGTCTGGCGAGCCGGGCAGTTAGGAACGAGTCTCAATGCGGCCTTGTGCTACCATACCCACGGCAAATCGGGCGGCGGCGTGAACATCGGCCGCCGGTCCCACCGGGCGCGAAGGCAGCCCCGGCCGGCACGGTTGGCATGGCCAGGTCCGGAACGCGCGCGGCGCGCGGTGTTCATCGCTTGCCCAGGCTCGGCAAGATCGCCACACCGGTCCCAACCTGGGACCGTACAAACCACGGGCGCCTGCTCGAAAGTGGAGCGATTTCTCAGTGCAGATACACGGTGACAATTGGGTCGTCATTTTGTTCATGATCGTGGTGGCCTTCTTCATGGGCATGCTGCTGCTGACCCTGAACCAGATTGTCGCCCCCAGCCGCCCCAACCAGGTGAAGAGCGCTCCCTACGAGAGCGGCGTGCCCGACGTTCGGCCGGTGAAGCCGAGCTTCACGCCGAAGTTCTACCTGATCGCCATGCTCTTCGTGATCTTCGATCTTGAAGTGGTGTTCATTTACCCGTGGGCCGTTTCCTTCGACTACCTTGGCCTGTTCGGGTTTGTTGACATGATGGTGTTCCTGGGCCTGCTAGCCATTGGCTACATCTACGCCTGGAAGAAAGGTGCCCTCGAATGGGTTTGATCGACGACCGCTTTGACAAGAACATTTACACCACGTCGCTCGATTTCCTCTTCAACTGGGGTCGACGCTCGTCCCTCTGGTGGCTCCAGTTCGGCCTTGCCTGCTGCGCCATCGAGATGATCAGCGCGTCCATGGCCCGGTTCGACCTCTCCGAGCGATTCGGTATGCTCTTCCGCTCCTCCCCCCGGCAGGCCGACCTGATGATTGTCGCCGGCACCGTGACCAAGAAAATGGCCCCGATCGTGCGAACGCTGTACGACCAGATGCCCGAGCCGAAGTGGGTGCTCTCGATGGGCTCCTGCGCCAACGTGGGCGGTCCGTACGACACCTACGCCGTGGTTCAGGGCGTTGACCAGGTTGTCCCGGTCGATGTCTACGTTCCAGGCTGCCCACCAACTCCGGAAGCGCTCTACTACGGCATCCTGCAACTCCAGAACAAGGTCATCAAGTACGAGACCATGTCCCGCAAGCAGGGTGTCGAGGCGGCCGAGGCCCAGCGACAGGCGGACAGGTCTGACGCGATGATGGCCGGCCTCCGTCAGTAGTCAGGTTTCGCCGGCGATGCCGCCGGTGAAGGGAAGGACAGCACCGTGACCGACGGTGATTCGAACAAGCGAACCGGGGATACCCCCGATCCCAATCCGAAGGTAACGGCGGCGGACCCTTCGCCCCCAATTTCGGACCCCGAGGCGGTAGTCGACGCCGTCGCCGATTCCACCGACGCGCCACCAGCTGGCGGCGCCTCCACCGAGCCGACCGCGATGCAGGAAGGGGAGGTCACCGAAAAGGAGCCGACCGACAGTATCGAGTCCATGGGTAGCCAGGTCGACGTGGCTGGCGAGGAACTCGGCTGGCATCGCGATCTCTGGGTGGACGACGACCTGGAGAAGCATCCGGTGGTGCGCGTGCTGCGCGAAGCGTTTCCGGACGATGTGCTCGACATCATCCGCTTCCGGGACGAGACCACCATTCACGTCTCGCGCGAGCGGTTTCGCGACATCGCGTTTTACCTGCGTGACCACGAGCACATCCTGCTCAACTTCCTGACCGACCTGACCGCCGTGGACATGCTGCGCCTGCGAACCGCCCCGCGGTTCGACGTGGTGGCCAACCTCTACTCCATTCCCAACCGTCGCCGACTGCGCCTGAAGGCCGGGTGTGATGATGGCGAGCCGGTGCCTTCGCTGGTGCCGGTGTGGAACGGCGCCAACTGGCTGGAGCGCGAGTGCTACGACATGTTCGGCATCGTCTTCGAGGGCCATCCGAACCTGCGCCGCATCCTGCTGCCAGACGATTGGGATGAAGGGCACCCGCTGCGGAAGGACTACCCATTGCGTGGGTGGAAGGAATTCCCCGTGTACAACAAGGAACGTGTTGTTCCTCGAGTCCGCACCCGCTGGACCGGAAGGGGGGTATAGCCCCGATGTCATCATTGTCCGAACGACCCACCATCGACACCGAAGGTCTCGGCGATATCGAGAACACGCCCTATGGGCGGCCAGGCGAGAACATTTCCGAGAATGTGTCGCCGACCGGCACGTTGACCATCACCGAGGAATCGGAGCTGGAAGACGGCAACCGCCAGATGACCCTGAACATGGGGCCCCAGCACCCGAGTACCCACGGCGTGCTGCGGGTGGTGATCAATCTCGACGGCGAAGTCATCACCTCCTGCGATCCGGTGATGGGATACCTCCACCGGGGCACGGAGAAGCTGGGCGAGGCGCACCGCTACGCGCAGGTGACCCCGTGGACCGACAGGACTGACTACGTCGCCGCGCCGCTCAACAACCTTGGCTACGTCATGGCGGTCGAGAAGCTCTGCGGCGTCGAGGCGCCGGAGCGGGCACAGTACTGGCGCGTGGTGATGGCCGAACTGAGCCGGATCGCCTCGCACCTGGTGTGGCTGGGAACGCACGCCCTCGATATCGGCGCGCTGTCGATGTCGCTGTACTGCTTCCGCGAGCGCGAAATGATCCTCGATATCTTCGAGACATTCTGCGGCGCCCGGTTGACGACCAACATGATGGAGATCGGCGGCTTCTCCCGCCAGATTCCAGACACGCTGGTTGAGCAGATCTACAACTTCATTCGCGTCTTCCCGGGCCGCCAGGCCGAGTACGAGGCGATTCTGACGGCGAACCCGATCTGGATCGCCCGCACCAAGGGCGTGGGCGTGATCACGCCCGAGGCCGCGATTTCGTACTCGCTCACCGGCGCCTGCCTGCGTGGGTCCGGCATCAACTACGACGTTCGCAAGGCCACGCCATACCTGGTTTACGATGATCTCGATTTCGAAGTGCCGATCGGGCAGTTCGGGGACACCTTCGATCGCTACCTGGTCCGCATGGAAGAAATGCGCCAGTCGATCAAGCTGGTCAAGCAGGCGCTGGACCGGGTCGCGAAGATGGATTCGCCGCTGATGGCTTACGAATCCGCCTACGTCATTCCGCCTCACAAGGGCACGATGACCACCGCGGAGGACATGCAGCGACACTTCATCTGGGTGATCAAGGGCTTCAACCCGCCGGTTGGCGAAGTGTGGCAGACCATCGAGCACTCAAAGGGTGAGCTTGGCTACTACCTGGTTTCGGACGGTGGGCCAATGCCCTACCGGTTCCGGATCCGCACGCCGGACTTCGTGAACCTGGGGGTGCTTCCGCACATGGCCCAGGGCGCGATGCTGGCCGACGTGGTGGCCATGATCGGAACGATCGACATCGTGCTTGGTTCGGTTGACCGTTAGGACAAGCGCGCCCAGCGTGGCGCTCGCCCGCCGCGGCGCGAATGGCCGCCGGCTGGCGCTGTATCGGTGTGTGGGGTTTGAGATGAGGGCGAACAGGGGAACATGGTAGATCAACCAATCTGGATCACGTTCATCGTGGCCTTTGTCATCCTGAACGTGCTCCTCATCAGCATGGCCTACACCACCTGGTACGAGCGCAAGGTGCTGGCCTACATGCAGGACCGGGTCGGTCCGACCCGGTCGGGACCCCACGGGTTGCTGCAGCCGATCGCCGACGCCGTGAAGCTGCTGGGCAAGGAAGACCTGATCCCGGCCGCGGCCGACAGGATCGTCTTCATCTTCGCGCCGGTGGTGGTGTTCGTGGCGGCCCTCACGGCCGCGTCGGTGATCCCCTTCGGCGGAACGGCCGAGATTTTCGGCCGGAGCGTGAACCTGTACATCACCGACCTGAATGTCGGCACGCTCTTCATCTTCGCGGTGAGCTCCATTGGCGTGTACGGCATCATCCTGGGCGCGTACGCATCGGCCAACCGGTATGCGCTGCTCGGTGGTTTGCGAGCGGCGGCGCAGGTTATCTCCTATGAACTGATCCTCGGCTTCTCGCTGGTGGGTGTCTTCATCCTCACAGGGTCGTTGAGCCTGCGCGAAATCATGGTGCGGCAGCAGGAGACCATCTCGATCGGCCCGATCGAGATCAGCAACTGGTTCATCCTGTCGCAACCGCTTGGATTCGTCCTCTTCCTGCTGGCGGCGGTCGCGGAAACCAACCGCGCCCCCTTCGACCTTCCGGAAGCGGAGTCGGAGCTTGTGGCCGGCTTCCACACCGAGTACTCCGCGTTCCGCTTCTCGCTGTACTTCCTTGGCGAATACATCAACATGATCGTGATCTCGCTGTTCGCGGCCACCCTCTTCCTTGGGGGAGTCGATGGCCCCGGCGCGGACAAATACTGGGGACTCGGCCTGCTGTGGCTGTTCCTCAAGGTCGTGTTGTTCCTCTTCTTCTATATCTGGCTGCGGGCAACGCTGCCGCGGTTCCGGTTCGACCAGTTGATGGGTATCGCCTGGAAGGTCCTGCTGCCGCTCTCCCTGGTGAACATCCTTGTCACCGCGTTCATCCGGCTCATCGCGAACGGGCAGGTGTTCTAGCCATGACGTTGACGCGATACGTTCCCGGAACCAGTACTGACACCCTCGGAGGAACGGCCTGATGTCCTGGGACGTGATCTTCTTCTACCTCATCGCCGCCGTGAGCATCGTCACCGCGCTTGGCGTGGTGACGGCCCGCAACCCGGTGCACAGCGCCATTTTCCTGGTGCTCTGCTTCGTGAACATCGCAGGCGTGTTCGTGATGCTCGGCGCGGAGTTCCTGGCGGTGATCCAGATCATCGTCTACACCGGCGCCATCCTCGTGCTCGTGTTGTTCGTGGTCATGCTTGTCGATCCGGAGGACCTGCCGAGCTTCCATACTTCGGCGCCGCTCCAGCGATACCTGAGCTTCCTGCTTGGCGGCGTGCTGCTGCTGGAAATCGGCGCGGCGATCGTCACCCGCACCGGCATGGTTGGCACCGGTGACGCCACTCCGGCGAACATCGCCGCGGTTGGCGGGAACGTGCAGGCCCTGGGCCGGGTGATCTACTCGAAATACCTCCTGGCCTTCGAAGTCACCTCGCTGGTGCTGACGGTCGGCGTGATCGGCGTGGTGGTGCTTGGCCTGCCGGAACGGTTGGGCGATCGCCTCAGCACCCGGCGCGCGACGATCAGCCTTGGGCACGCCAAGGGCGTGGACGCGGCGTTGCCGCCGGGCCCGAAGGGCGAAACGCCGATCAAGGTCAACAGGAACCGACCCGAGCCCGCCCCGGCGGCCGAGCGGCAGATCATTCTCACGAAAGATCCGGATGCGCATACCCGCGTCGGCACGGCATCCGAGCGTTAGGTTGGGGAACAGCACGGTATGAACGAGATTACAGTCAATCACTTCCTGTTTCTCAGCGCGGCGCTCTTCGTCATTGGGATGATGGGCGTGCTGACGCGGAGGAACATGCTGGTCATCCTGATGTGCGTGGAGCTCATGATATCCGCCGTCAGCATTTCCTTCGTGGCATTCGCCTGGGAAAACAACACGCTGGGTGGCCAGATATTCGTGCTCTTCATGCTTGCCATCGCCGCGGCGGAATCGGCCGTGGGATTGGGCATCATCATTGCGTTGAGCCGTCGCGGGAAGTCGGTTGACGTTGACGACCTGCGTGAACTGCGAGACTAGCTGGGTGGGGCGAGCAGGCTTCGCCGCCGCGAATTGGGGAGTGGCCGGAAATCGGCTGGCCACAACGGGTAGGTTGAGGACGAGTTGATGTCAGATTTGCTGTTTTTGATCCCATTGCTGCCGCTGGTGGCATTCTGCATCAATATCCTGCTGGGTCGCTCGATGATCCGGGACAAGGCACACCTTGTTTCCATTCCCGCCGTGCTCGTGTCCTGGGTGCTCGCCGTCCTCGTCCTGTTCGACATCAACGACACGCACCACGCCATCCAGCAGCGGCTGTTCACCTGGATTCCGGCGGGCGACTTCAACATCGCCGTGACGCTGTACGCCGACCAGTTGACCGCGATCATGCTGGTGGTGGTCACCACCGTTGGCCTCCTGGTGCACGTGTACTCCGTTGGGTACATGCACGGGGACCCGGGGTTCTACCGCTTCTTCTCCTACCTGCCGTTGTTCGTCTTCTCGATGCTCATGCTGGTGCTGGCGGACAACCTGCTGGTGCTGTTCGTGTTCTGGGAAGCGGTCGGTCTCTGCTCCTACCTGCTTATTGGGTACTACTTCCGGCGCCGGTCGGCCGGAAACGCCGCGCGGAAGGCGTTCATCGTCAACCGCGTGGGCGACCTCGGTTTCGGGCTCGGCGTGATGCTGACCTGGTGGACCTTCGGCACCATCAACCTGCATGGTGAAGAGGGCATCATCGAAAAGGCCTACAACTACCAGGCGCTCGGCATCGCCGGCGGCACGATGACCCTGATCGGCATCCTGCTCTTCATCGGCGCCTGCGGCAAGAGCGCGCAGTTCCCGCTGCACGTATGGCTGCCGGACGCGATGGAAGGCCCGACCCCGGTTTCGGCCCTGATCCACGCGGCCACGATGGTCACCGCGGGCATCTACATGGTCGCCCGCTCCTACACGATCTTCACCAGTTCCGAGCAGGCGATGCTGTTCGTGACCGTGATCGGCGCGTTTACCGCCTTCATGGCCGCCTCGATCGCGCTGGCCCAGAACGACATCAAGCGGATCGTGGCGTATTCGACCCTCTCCCAGCTTGGCTACATGGCGTTCGCGCTTGGAACCGGCGCCTGGGTGGCGGCGATCTTCCACCTGATGACCCACGCGTTCTTCAAGGGTCTCCTCTTCCTTGGCTGCGGTTCCGTGATTCACGGCATGCACGAGGAGCAGGACATCCAGAAGATGGGCGGGCTGCGCAAGCACATGCCACTGACCTTCTGGACCTTCCTGATCGGGTCGCTGGCCAACGCCGGTGTGTTCCCGCTGGCGGGCTTCTGGTCGAAGGACGAAATCATCCTTGGCGCCTGGATCAGCGACTCCGCGATTGGCAAGCCGGTGGCGATCGTCGCCTTCGCGGCGGCCTTCCTGACGGCGCTCTACATGTTCCGGCTCGTGTTCCTGGTCTTCTTCGGCAAGGAACGGTTCGACGTGGCCCATGTGAAGCCGCACGAGTCCGGCCCGTGGATGGCGATTCCGCTGGTGGTGCTGGCGGTTGCCTCGGTGTTCGCCGGGTTCGTTGGCTTCCCGCCGGAGAACGGCTGGTTCCATGACTTCCTGCACGGCGCGTTCCATCACATCCACGCGCACGAAGTGACCATGACGATGACCTGGACGTTCGGTATCGTTTCCACGGTGGTGGCGCTGAGCGGCATCCTGGCGGCGTACCTGACCTACATGCGCGGCAGCATTAGCGCCGAGGCCCTGGCCGAGAAATACCAGGGTGTGTACCAGTTCCTGTTGAACAAGTGGTACATCGACGAGCTGTACAACAAGATCTTTGTCCAGCCGCTCTACATGTTCTCGGTTTTCCTGTGGAAGGTCGTGGATGTTGGGGTGATCGACGCGGCCGTGAACGGCGTGGCGACCGGTATATCGTCCGCCAGCCAACGGATGCGGCACGTGCAAACCGGCCTGGTGGCCAACTATGCCCTGGCCATCGCGCTTGGCATGGTGGTTCTGGTGGGGGTGTACCTGGCGGGGTTCTCGAACCTGTTCCGCTAGGGCGGTCGGGCGCCTGGCCCGAATGAAACGACAGTGGTAGTGGGCGGACGAGGGTTCGCCCGAACGAAGACTCGATGACGAGGGGTACGCGTGGATAGTTTTCCGTTACTGAGCCTCATAGCCTATTTGCCGGCGCTCGGTGCGTTGGGGATTCTGTTCGCGCCGAAGGCATCGGAAGAGCTTCCGAAGAAGATCGCCCTGGGGGCCGCGGCCGGGAGCTTCATCCTGTCGCTGGTGATGCTGTTCGCCTTCGAGCGCAACGCCGAGTTCCAGTTCACGGAACACAAGGTATGGCTGAAGGACCTTGGCATCAGCTACTTCATGGGCGTCGACGGCCTGGCGGTGCTCCTGATCGTCCTGACCACGTTGCTCTCGATGATCGCCATCCTGTGGTCGTGGGACACGGTGCGGGAGCGCCAGCGCGAGTACTACATCGCGATGCTGTTGCTCGAAACCGGCATGCTCGGCGTCTTCATGGCGCTGGACCTCTTCGTCTTCTACATCTTCTGGGAACTGATGCTGATCCCGATGGCGCTGTTGATCGGCGTTTGGGGCAGCACCAACCGCGTTTACGCGGCCATCAAGTTCTTCCTCTACACGTTGTTCGGTTCGCTGTTGATGCTGGTTGGCATCGTGGCGACCTACCAGGCGTACTTCAACCAGACCGGTATCCGCTCGCTCAATGTGCTGGAACTCCAGAAGGGTGTTGACCTCGGGGCCTACGGCGCGACGTTCCAGTTCTGGGTGTTCGCCGCGTTCTTCATCGCCTTCGCGGTGAAGGTGCCGATGTTCCCATTCCACACCTGGCTGCCGGACGCGCACGTGGAGGCGCCCACCGCGGCGTCGGTGATCCTGGCGGCGGTCATGCTGAAGATGGGCGGCTACGGGCTGCTCCGCTTCAACATTCCGCTCTACCCCGATGGCGCCGACGACTGGGCGCCGGTCATCATCACGCTGTCCATCATCGGCATCATTTATGGCGCGCTGGTGGCCCTGGTGCAGCCAGACATGAAAAAGCTGGTGGCCTACTCATCGGTGAGCCACATGGGCTTCGTGACGCTCGGTATCTTCATCGGCAACATCCTGGGAATGGATGGCGCGATGATGGTGATGCTGGCGCACGGTTTCAACACCGGCGGTCTCTTCCTCTGCATCGGCGTGATCTACGAACGAGCCCACACCCGCGACATCAAGGCGTTCGGTGGCATCGCCACCCGCATGCCGAAGTGGGCGGCCTACTTCATGATCTTCATGTTCGCCAGCATCGGTCTTCCGGGCATGTCCGGATTCGTCGGCGAGTTCCTGGTGGCGCTCGGAACCTGGGACTACAACCCCTGGGCCGCGCTGGTCACCTTCTCGGTGGTGATCTTCGCCGCCTGGTACATGATGTGGATGTTCCAGCGGGTCGTGTTTGGCCGGGCATCCGGACAGGCGCCTGACCCCGGCGACACTCAACTGCTACCATCCGAAGTGGCCGAACTGGAAGCGCTCGGCGGCGGCCATGGCCATGGCCACGAGCACGGAACCTACGACTCCGACCATGGGAACGGACTGGAACTGAAGCCAGTAAGTGGCGCGGACCACGGCCACGACCACCACGACGCCGGCGATTCGGATAGCTATCCAACCCACGAGGGGCAACTCGACAGCTCGAAGTGGCCCGACCTGACCCTGCGCGAGTCGCTGACGCTCTTCCCGCTCGCGGCCCTCACCATCATCTTCGGTGTGTACCCGAAACCGCTGCTCGCGATTGTCGAGCCCAGCTTGCAGGCCATCCTCGACGGCGCGCTACGCGTTGTTGGTAACTAGGCGGAGCCGTACTGATGTCGTTCGACCTGATCGTTCCAGATTTTGGGCTGGCATGGCCGCAATTCGTGGTGTTCCTCACCGCGGTGGCGCTGTCGATGGCCGATGCCTTCATGCCGAAGCGCATGCACTACACCTGGCTGACCGGCATTTCGCTGGTTGGTTACGGGTTGGGGATGTTGCTGCTGTTCGTGCAGGACGGCCAGAACGAAGCCACGTTCTATGGCCTGTTCCGGGCAGACGGCCTCACGGTGTTCCTGACCCTGGTGACGCTGGTCGCGGCGATCCTGACCGTGCTGGTTTCCGCCAACTACGTCGAGAACCTTGAAGGCAAGATGCCGCTCGGCGAGTTCTACACCCTGCTCGCCTTCGCTACCCTGGGCGCGTTGCTGACCGCCTCGGCCGGCGACATGATCATGTTGTTCGTGGGCATCGAACTGTCGTCACTGGCCACCTACATCCTGACCGCGTTCGCCAAGCGACGGACCTCGGCCCTGGAAGGCGCGCTCAAGTACTTCCTGCTCGGCCTGCTGGCCTCCGGCATTCTGCTCTACGGCATGGCCTGGATATACGGTTCCACCGGCGCCACCGACCTCGATGAAATCGCGGCGCAACTCCAGGCGCAGGTTCAGGGACAGTCGAGCCTCGACGCGTCGCTCCTGCTGGGACTGCTGCTGGTGATCGTGGGACTTGGGTTCAAAATGGCGGCGGTGCCGTTCCACTTCTGGACCCCGGACGCCTACGATGGCGCCCCCACCCCTGTGACCGGCTGGATGTCGGTGGTGCCGAAGGCGGCGGCGTTCGCGGCGATGATCCGGCTGCTTGTGCAGGGCCTCGCGCCGCTGCGGGATGACTGGATCTACGTTCTGGCGATCCTGGCCGCGATCACGATGATCTTCGGGAACATGGTGGCGATTGCCCAGCGCGACGTGAAGCGTATGCTGGCGTACTCCTCGATCGCGCATACCGGCTACATCCTGGCTGGACTGGCCGCCTACAAGACGCAGGAAGGGTTCAGCACCGGCGCCAGCGAAAACCAGGCCGTGTCGAGCGTGCTTTACTACCTGCTTGCCTACACCTTCATGAACATCGGCGCGTTCGCGATCGTGATCTGGTTGCAGCACCGTGGACGCGGCACCATGCTGGACGACTTCAGTGGCCTTGCGGCCGCGCATCCGCTACCTGCGGCGGCGATGACCGTGTTCATGGTCTCGCTGATGGGCATTCCTCCGACCATCGGCTTCTATGGCAAGTACTACGTGATCGTGGCGTTGATCGATGCCGACCTGCTGTGGCTGGCGCTGGCTATCGTGCTGATGTCGGCGGTGAGCGCGTTCTTCTACCTGCGTGTGGTGGCGAACATGTACTTCAGCGGGGCGCAGGAGTACAGGACAGACGTGCGGACGCCGATGCTCAACGTCGGAATCGCGATCATGGTGGTTGGCGTGATCGTGCTGGGGCTGTTCTCCGGTTCAATCATCGACCTGGCCGATGGCTGGAGTTCGGCGTTGACGCTGACCGCGCAGGCCGCTCCGTAGCTATCGCACAATACAGGACACTGCAACACAGGCCGCCGGGAATCGTTCCCGGCGGCCTGCTGGTTTTCCTGAGGTCGATTCCCTTGCGCGGAGCGAAGAACGGGATCGGATGGTCGCGCATCAACGGCCGCGGGACCGCCCATATTTTGGGGAGTTTCTTCCGTGGGCCGGACCCCTGTTGGTGATGCTATGCCGGTTTATCATGGAGTCATGCTAGGAGGTAGGCGTATGGTGGCCGTTGCCCAGTACATCCCAGACGACCCTGAAGAACAGCAATCGGTACTTGCCGTGCTCCAGGAGCATCCTGAACTGCAAGAAGTCATTCTGAGCGCAAGCGCGAAGGCGCGGGACATCTTTTCAGACGTCCGGATAACCCTCGATACGCGAAGATACGACGAGTGGGATGCCCCGGTTCGAATGCTCTTCCTTGTCGATGATCCATGGCCGGCGTTCCAGGAAGCATCGAGTCGGTTCATTCGCTGGCTTGCAAGAGATGCGAAGTATGACGACGAGTTGATCCTCATAATGCCGGTATGGAATGGTCCTCTTGAGTCCGCGCGACGATGAGGGGACGCGAGTTTCTCGACATAGTCACGCAGTTGGAATCCATTGGTGGTGAGGCTAGTCTTCGTACGCGAATCGGACGCATCTACTACGCGGTCTATCTCGAATGCCGTACCTACTGCGAAGCACAGCTTGGCTATGACCGGTCTCAGACTGGCCGCGAACACGCGGAGGTTCCCCGGTTGCTTCGAGATCTAGATCCCGAATTTGCTCCCAGACTGAAGTTCTTGCGGCAGTTTCGTAACATGGCCGATTACGACATGGAGATCTTGGAGGAGACGCTCGCACGACAGGAAATTACCGCTTTGGAGTATTCCAAGGCTGTGATCTCGCGACTGGATGATCTACTTCGAGAGGCTCAGGAAGCTGAATCGCGAGAATCCGACCAGCCCGTTGATGGTGAACCAGTAGACAAATGATCAGTCAGCCAAATTTCGCGCAGGACCCGGATGAGTTGTTCGACGTGGTCAATGAGGATGGATCGCCCACGGGGAAGGTGAAGCGCCGGGCCGACGTGCACCGGGATGGCGACTGGCACAGCGCGATCCATGTCTGGGTGTATGGCGTGGACTTCGATGGGCCGTTCATTCTGTTCAACCAGCGCGGGTTACGGAAGGACACCTGGGCGGGATACCTCGATGTGACGGTGGGTGGCCACCTCTCCGCCGGGGAGGATGTCGACCAGGCGTTCCGCGAGATCGAGGAGGAGATCGGGATCGTGGCCGACGAATCGAGGTTGCGGTTCCTGACGACTCGCAAGGCAATCGACGACGTCGAGCGCGAGTTACAGGAGGTATTCCTGTACCGGGACGACCGCGAACTGACCGGCTATCAGCCCAATCCCGCCGAGCTTGAGGGGTTGGTGCGAATGTCGCTCGATGCGGCGCTGGCGATCTTCAGTGGAGGCGCGGAGTCCGTCGAGTCGGTGATCCTGGGGGCGGTGGATCGCGAGGCGCGGCCGTTCACGGTCACACGGGACATGCTGTTTCCGGAGCGGTATCACGACTACTACCGGCTTGTCGTTCGGGCGGTTCAGGACGAGATGGCGGGGGAACGCGACGTGGCTACACGATCCGCTTCAGGCGGGAGCTGAGTGGGGCGGCTTCCCAGGCATCGCGCAGGATCTCCGCCAGGCGGGCCTCGTCAATGGCGTCCAGCCGCACGATGACCCCGCCGTAACCGTTGTAATGGTCCGTGGTGAAGAAGGCGTCCGGCTCGCCTTGGAGCAGGGCTTCCTTGTCGTCGGCGGTGGCGACGCGGACCACGAACTGGTCGTACCGGGGAACCCGGGCCTTCTTCGGATGCACGCGCTCGGGGTAGGGCCATGCCATTCCCCGGCCATCGCGGGAGAATTCGAAGCTGTCCTCGCCGTTCTCGGTCACCCCGTCCAGGCCAAGCGCCAGGCGGCGCAGGTCGTGCTTGTCCATCCTCAGTCTTCCAGGCCAGGTTGCTGGTAGTACCCGAAGAGGTTGCCGGATGGATCGCGGAAGGTTCCGTAGATCTCCGGCTCGTCAGGACCCGCGCGCCACACGAGCGTGCCGCTATGCTCGACGATGGCCTGCTCGGTTCGATCCGCGTCGCCAACCATGATGTGGACCTCGGCGCCGGGGTTATCGACCGCGTCGCGATCGGTGACCCACATGCCAGACACCTGGCCAACCGAGTCGTCGAAGGCAAGGGTGCCGTCGTCGTGGGAGCGGGTGCTCCAGTTGAAGACGGTGGAGTAAAAGGCGGCGGATTGCTGGGGATCGCGGGACGGCATGATGATGTAGCAGATCTTGCCATGACGATAGTTCGGTTCGGGCATGGTTGTGCTCCATGTTGCTGGCGGTGGAGAGCCGCGACGGCCGTGTCAGGCGTTGGCCGGGTTGTACTGATGGATACCGAGCAGGTTCCCGGCCGGATCGCGGAAGTAGGCGACGATGTCGACCGCGGAGGTATCCGCCGCCTGCACGATCGTGCCACCTTCGGCCTCGATGGCCGCCGACGCGGCGACGGCGTCGGTGACCGAGATGTAGATGCGGAATCCTGGCTCGTCGGCGGCCATTCGATCGGTCGTCCAAACCCCGCTGACGTGACCAGCCGCGTCGTCGAAGGCGGTGGCGCCATCGCCCCGCGCCCGGGACTCCCAGCCGAAAACCTTCTGGTAGAAGGCGGCGGATTCCTCGACGCTCGTCGCGGGAAGTTCGATGTAATAGAGCATTCCTGTCATGTCAGTCATGGTGGGTTGGTTCTCCTGGCCCTGGATGAAGATGTGCGGAGCGAGGTCGTTGGCGTTTCACGAAGTGTACGGACACTGTAGAACACATGATCGCAAATCGCAACGGTGATGCTCGATATCCGGGATGCGACCGGTGCGGGTAGCTATACTGAAGGAACGAACCTTCCCGCATGGAGCATTGCCAGTGTCCGGTCAATCGCCAAACCCATCATCCGCCTCGATGCCCACCCTGTTCCGGCTCTGGGCCGTGGTGTCGCTGCTGTCCGGGTTGGTGCTGATGGCGCTTTCGCCGGCGGCGGCGCAGTCCGACACGCCCGAGGTGCGGATACTTTCGATCGATGGCACGATCACGCCGCCGATGGCGCAGTACATCGAGCGCGGGATCTCCTCGGCGGAGAACGCGAACGTCGATGCGATCATCATCGAAATCGACACGCCGGGCGGGCTGAGTTCCGCGATGGATGATATCGACCGGGCGATCATCGAGAGCGATGTGCCGGTCATCGCCTATGTCTCGCCGCGTGGGGCCAGGGCGGCGTCGGCGGGGGTGTTCATCACCTACGCCTCGCATGTCGCCGCGATGGCTCCGGGCACCAGCATTGGATCGGCTTCGCCGGTCGCGGGCGATGGCAGCGAGATGACGGACACGATGGAGGCGAAGGTCACCAACGACGCTGTCTCCAACATCCGCAACCTCGCGGAGTATCGAGGGCGAAACGCCGACTGGGCCGAGCAGGCCGTGCGCGAGGCGGTGAACATCACCGCCGACCAGGCGCTTGACCTGAATGTGATCAACCTGATCGCGCCGAACATCGCCACCCTGCTCAACGATGTGGATGGCATGCAGGTGGAGATGGCGAATGGCGAGACGGTGACCTTGCGGACCGCGGGCGCGACGACGTCGGAAACCTCGATGAACGTGATCGAGCGGTTCCTGCAACTGATCGCCGATCCCACCATCGCCTATTTGCTGATGTCGTTCGGCGCGCTGGGCATCTTCCTCGAACTGAGTAATCCGGGGACCTTCGTGCCGGGCATCATCGGCGTGGTGTGCCTGGTGATGGGACTCTACTCGCTTGGCACGTTGCCGGTGAACTGGACTGGCGTGGCGCTGATCGCGGTGGCGTTCGCCCTGTTCTTCATCGATATCTTCGTGTCCTCGTTCGGCATCCTGCTGGTTGGCGGCATGGCCGCGTTCATCGTTGGGTCGTACCTGCTGATCGATTCGTCCGTACCCGGATACAGCGGGGTGTCGCGGCCGGTGATCTGGACCTCGGCGGCGCTGATCGCGGCCAGCGCGGTATTCATTGGGAGCGCCGTGCTGCGGGTGATGCGCAAGAAACCCAGCACGGGGACGTCGTCGCTGATTGGCGCGGTTGGCGACGTGCGGCAGCCGCTCGACCCGGATGGAATGGTGTTCGTGCAAGGGGAGCACTGGACCGCGTCACTGACGGGTGGAGAGCCGGGCGGACCCATCGTGCCGGTGGGCGCGGAGGTGCGAGTGACGGATGTGCAGGGGCTGCGGCTGTTCGTCGAGCCGGTGGAAGAGAACGCGGAGACCAGGCCAGGGCGGGTGATGTCACCCAGCACGGGGGATGTGTTGCCGGTGGCGGGTGGGGTGCGATACGTGCGGCCAGACCCGCCGGCCAGCGGGAAACATCCCTGATGCCCACGCCGCCTGTGTCACAATGGACGCAGTGAGCGGTCGATGGTGGGAGGAGCTCGGCGGATGTCGTCATGTTCCTGCCCACTCGATGAAAGCGAGAAGCTGATTCCTTATGAATGTTGCCTTGATCATTGGCATCATCGTAATCGTATTCCTGGTGCTGGTCCTGTTCGCGTCGATCAAGGTCGTGCAGGAGTATGAGCGCGGTGTTGTCTTCCGGCTTGGCCGACTGGCCGGTGTTCGTGGACCTGGCCTGATCCTGCTCATCCCGTTCCTTGAGCGGATGCAGAAGGTCGACCTGCGCACGGTGACGATGGATATCCCGGCACAGGAAGTGATCACCAAGGACAACGTGACGATTCGCGTGAACGCGGTGGCCTACTTCCGGGTGATGAATCCGGACCACGCCGTCGTCAACGTGGCCGACTTCATTCGCGCCACCTCCCAGATCGCACAGACCACCTTGCGGAGCGTGCTCGGACAGTCGTCGATGGATGACCTGCTGGCCGAGCGGGAGAAGATCAACCAGCAGTTGGCGCAGATCATCGATGAGCAGACCGAGCCCTGGGGCGTCAAGGTCAGCATCGTCGAGGTGAAGGATGTCGAGCTTCCGCAGTCGATGCAGCGGGCGATGGCCCGGCAGGCCGAGGCCGAGCGCGAAAAGCGGGCGAAGATCATCCACGCCGAAGGCGAGTTCCAGGCCAGCCAGCAGCTTGCAGCCGCCGCCGACGTGGTGAGCGAGAATCCGGTGACGCTGCAACTGCGCTACCTGCAGACGCTGAACGAGATTGGCGCCGAGCAGAACACCACGGTAATCTTCCCGCTGCCGATCGATGTCATCTCGCCATTCATCAACGCGATCACCGGTGGTGGCGGAGACTCCCCCGCGCCGACGGGCGGGCCAGGCAATGGTCCGCGACAGGAGCGCCCGGCGCCGAAGCCGGCCCCACGCTCCGAGGTCCAGGGAACCGTTCCCCGGCCGCGGCTGGTGGGCGATGAGGAATCTGGCCCAACCAGCATTTAGCGATCACAACCACGGTATGAGCAAGCGGCGGTCGATTCGACCGCCGCTTTGTGTATCAACCGGTCGCGAGTGCTTCGGCCTCGGTGAGGGCGTCCTCCAGTTGGTCGATCAGGCTGGCGGTGTCTCCTCCCTGGAATGCCACAAGGCTCGCGTTCCAGCCGTGGTCCAGCGCCAGGTACAGCGCGCGGCGGAATGCCCCGCCAGGGCGGGGTTCGATGGGCCCCGCGGTGGCGTAGCCGGAGTTGAACGCGCCGTGCAGCTCTTCGGGCACATACCCGAGCGCGAACGAGGGCAGCAGATGCTCCGAGGCGCGGTCGGCGTAACGCGCGAACTCCAGGTCGATCACGCCGGCGAGATGGAGCGCGCCGTCATCGTCGTCGTCATCGGAGACGAAGACATGCGGTGGCAGGAGGTCGGAGTGGATCAGCGCCGGACGGCCCACGTCGTCAAGGGTGCCAGACTGGTCCGCGATCATCCGGGCGAGGCGCTGGAATGGAGCCACCGGGAGGCTGAACCGATTGGCGTCGTCCAGCAGGCCCGCCGCGTCCCAGGCGAGCATGCCGCTCCATCGCTCGTATCCGTCTTCGCCCAGTGGGCCGAAGGTGGCGCTGGTGTGGTCGTGCATCTGGCGGGTGAACGCGCCGAGTTCCGTCCAGATCGTTTCCCTGGTATCTGGCTCGAGGGTGGCGTCGACCGTCGAGAGCGGGACTCCGGGCATCACCTGTTGCAACACCCAGTCGCGTCCGAGGAAGTTGTCCTCGAAGTCGTGGGCAACCGTGACCGGGAGCAGATGGGCGAGATCGGGCAGGGCGGCGATGGCGGCCAACTCGCGGCGTAATCCCCGCGACGACAGCCAGGAAGGACCGGCGCTGGCGTCGGCCTCCGATGGCGCGGCGCGCAGGATCAGCCGGTCGCCGTTTTCGAGGATGGTGAGGCTGGTGGCGTTGATCTGGCCCCCGGGCATGGGGACGGACGCCATCAGACCCCTGGAGCCGCCGAACGCCTGGCGGATCACCTCCACGGTGTCCGCGTGGCAGACGGGCGGGTTGATGCTGGTCACAGCGCCTCCTTCGGAACGTGTGATGACACCGATTGACGGGCTCGCTCGTCTAGAATCATACAGGGGACAGGGCGATTCCGGTTTGGATGAACCGGATTGTGTAGACTCTGGAAGAGCACACTATCTCCGCCGAACACAACAGCAGGAGTCAGCTTCCATGGCGCGTTCCGAGCAGACAGGGGTCAACTCTCCGGCATGGGCCAGCCGTGCCTGGTCGCGGCGGTCCGTTTTGGGGCTCGCCGGGTTGGGGCTCGCGGCGGCCGGGTTGCGTGGCCGGTCGGTGGTCGGCCAGGAAGGCACTCCCGAATCGACGCCCACCATCCAGCACACCGGAAATGGCGAGATGCCAACCACTGGCGGCTCCAGGCCCGGTCCGGTGAGCGACCAGCCGCCAGTTCAGGAAAGCACCTCCACCCGACCCGCCTCGATCATCGTGGAAGCGGCCGGAATCGACGCCGACATCGAGATCCGCAGCATCGTCGATGGCAGGATGGAAGACCCGACCGGTCCATGGGTGGTCTCCTGGTACCAGCAGTCGCCGGGGCTGGGCGAGATTGGGAACGCGCTGTTCGCGGGCCACGTCGACTACTGGGGCGTGGGGCCGTCCGTGTTCTACAACGTCCGCGACCTGGCCGAGGGTGACCTCATTTCCATCACCGGCGAGGATGGCCAGGTGTTCACCTACGCGGTGACGTGGAACGAGACCGTGTCGATCGATGAATTGATCTCCGGACGCATGGCGGAGATCGTCGCGCCCGGTGAGGGCCAGATCATCACGCTGTTCACCTGCGGTGGTGAATTCGACTACGTCAACGGCGAGTACCTCTCTCGGACGGTCGTGCGAGCCGAGCGCGTGCGGCCAGAACTCGAGTCCACGCCGGAAGCCTGATCCGGGAAACCCCTGCTCCCGAATGGGTGCTGGCCACCAGGTTTGGCGCTCCAGGCCGGGTGTATGCTGGGTTCATGAGCACGGGAACCACCTCAGCCACCATCGTAACCCCCGCCACGGACGACGATATCGACGCGGCGGCCCATGTGTACCAGGCGGCGGCTCATGACCTGAGCGATCGCTTGCGGGCGATCAACCCGTGGGCGAACCTGGCGGCGAGGTCGGAGGATTTCGACCAGGCCGTGCGGGCGCTCCAGCGATTGCGGGACCGTGACGATCAGTCGGTGCTCGTCGCGCGAGGCGAAACGGGGATCACCGGGATGGCGGCCGTCGCCGTCGATGCCCCGCACGCGCACATCGCGTTCCTGTTCGTGGCGCCGGACTCCCAGAACAAGGGAGTGGGGCACAGTCTGCTGGCTGGCCTGCGCGAACTGATCGATGCCCGGGGAGCGACGGTGGTGACGCTGGTGTCCTCGCGCGATCCGAAGGCCTGGCAACGGTACCTGCGGTTCGGGCTGCGACCGGGACCGCCGCTGATACCGTTCCGGGCCGCCGCGCCGGTCTTTCCAGCGTCTGTGCCAGACCACCCGGGCTACCAGGTGCGGCGGATACAGCCAGACGACCTGGAATCGATCGTTCGGATCGACCGGCCGGTGCGCGGGGCGGAGCGTCGTGATCGGCTCGCGACCTGGCTCGAAGTCGGCGGCGATGGCTCGATCGTGTTCGATCGCTCGACCGGGGAGCCAGTCGCCTACGGGCTTGCTTCGGTCGGGGAGCATTTCGGACAGGTGGGGCCGGTCGCGGCCCTGCATGACGACGTGTTTCCGCTGGCGCTGGAGGCGACCCTGGCCGAAGCCGGCAGGGTCGCCAACCCGCGACGGCTTCCATGGAAGGTGGAATTCCTGGCTCGCAACCACCTGGCGATCCCCATCCTGCTCGAGGCGGGATTCTCGCTGGATGCCATTGTCCCCTGGTTCGAATCGGGCCCGGTTGGCCAGTGGGATCGCTACATTTTTCGCGACGAGGACGAACTCTAGTACGCCCTGAAAGGACCCTCACCATGCTCGACGTTGGCATTTATCGCTCCACCACCAACAAATGGATCTTCGGCGTCTGCTCCGGCATCGCCAACCGGTTCGACGTCAACCCGATGTACGTCAGGCTCGGCGTGCTCGCGTTGGCGATCCTCCCGGCGGGTCTCGGCATCTTCCCCGTGGGCCTGCTGTACGTGATTCTCACCGTGCTCCTGCCAAAGGCCCAGTCCACACCGACCACCAACGGCTGGTAGACGCCACTCGCCCATGATCCGGACAAGTTCCGGGCCCGTGGTATGCTCACGCTTTGGGCGACACCGCATCCAATTCGGAGCGCGGGTCGCTTCGTGTGTGCTCCCGAGCCGTCGAAAGGAACACCTGGATCATGGCGTCCCCCGCTTTCCCAACTCTCTCGGTTACCTGCATGGATTGTGGCGCGACCCATGCGGGAGACGTGGTGCTGACCACCTGTCCGGCTTGCGGGGGATTGCTGGACGCCAACATCGACCTCGACCAGCGGCTTTCGCCCGAGGATTTCCGGCCAGAGCGGGGCTCCCTTGCGGCCCGCTCGGGGGTATGGAAGTTCAGCAAGCTGCTGCCGCCCATTCCGGCCGAAAGCATCGTAAGCCGCTGGGAAGGGAACAACCCGCTCTACACCGACCAGCGCCTGGCGGACTACGCGGGCCTGGGCGACGGACAGTTCTCGATCAAGCACGAGGGCCACAACCCAACGGCGTCGTTCAAGGACCGCGGGATGACCGTGGCCGTGAGCCACGCGAAGGCGGTTGGCGCAAGGGTGATCGCCTGCGCCTCGACCGGGAACACCTCGGCCTCGCTGGCGTCGTACGCCTCGGCGGCGGGAATACCGTCGCTGGTACTGGTTCCCGAAGGAAAGATCAGCCTCGGCAAGCTGGCCCAGACGATCGCCTACGGCGCGAAGGTGGTGCAGGTCGAGGGCGATTTCGATGTCGCGCTGAAGCTCCTGCGCGAGCTGACCAGTACCTACGATGTGTACCTCGCCAATTCGGTGAACCCGTTCCGGCCCGAGGGCCAGAAGACCATCGTGTTCGAGATCCTCGATGACCTCGACTGGCGGGTTCCGGACGTGATCGCCCTGCCGGGTGGCAACCTGGGCAACACGGCCGCGTTTGGGAAGGCGCTCCATGAGGCCCACGCGGTGGGGCTGATCGACCGGGTACCCCAGGTGGTGACCGTGCAGGCGGCGGGCGCCGCGCCCTTCGCTGCCTACTATGAGAGCGGGTTCGACCACTACGAGCCGGTGCGGGCGGAGACGGTTGCCACGGCGATCAAGATCGGTGACCCGGCCAGCCTCTCCCGGGCGCGGCGCACCATCGAGCAGACTGGCGGGATCGTTACCAGCGTGACTGACGACGACCTGCTCGACGCCAAGGCCCTGATCGACCGGATCGGGATTGGCTGCGAACCGGCGTCGGCGGCGTCCCTGGCTGGCATTCGCAAGCTGGTGGCCGAGGGCACGATTCCCGCCACGGCGACGGTCGCGGGCGTGGTCACCGCGCATGTGCTGAAGGACACCGATACGGTGGTGAAATACCACCTGGAGGATGACGACGCGGGCAACCGGAACACGTTCGCCAATCGCCCGGTGTCTATTCCCGCCGAACTTGATGCGTTGAAGAGGGTGCTGGACGATGCGGTTCACGGTTAAGGCCCCGGCGACATCGGCCAATCTCGGTCCGGGGTTCGATGCGCTGGGTATCGCGCTGGACCTCTGGAACACGGTCACGATCGACACGGACGGCACGCCAGGCGAAGTGATCAACGAAGGCCCGGAGGCCAGGATTCTCGAAGGGCACGACAACCTGACCGTGCACGCCATGAACACGCTGGCCAGGGACCGCAAGCGGGAACTGCCGCCGTTCTCCATCGTGGCCGATACGCAGGTGCCCGTATCGCGAGGCCTGGGGTCGTCCGCCGCCGCCCTGGTGGCCGGATTGATGGCCGCCAGTCACCTGCTGGAGCTTGGCTTGTCGCAAGACGAGGTGTTCCAGTACGCGCTGCGCATGGAGGGCCACGGCGACAACGTCGGCGCGGCGATCTACGGCGGCGCGGTGCTGGCCGTTCCTGGCGTGAAGCGGCCGATCCTGTTGACCGAGGGCGTGGAGCTGGGGCTGACGGCGGTGGTGTTCATCCCGGAGGCGACCGGGGCGACCTGGGCGGCTCGGGCGGCGCTTCCCCATGAGGTGCCGATGGCCGACGCGGCGCTGAACCTGGCGACGACCTCCAGCCTGGCGATCGGCTTGATGACCGCCAATCACACGCTGATCGCGGCGGGCATGCGGGACATGCTGCACGAGCCATATCGGGCCCGGCTCTTTCCCCACCTGGACGCGATGAAGGCGACCGCTCGCGACCATGGCGCGGTGGGCGCCGCCTTGAGCGGGGCCGGCTCGACCGTGCTGGCGCTGGTCTCGCCGGAACGCGCCGAAGACGTGGTGGACGCGCTGACCCGGACGGGACAGAGGCTGTCAGTGCCGGGTCGGGTGGCGATCCTGCCACCCGTGGCTCACGGCGCCGAGCTTGTGTCAGGCGAATGCGGGTAAGCCGTTCCGCACGTGGACCGGCGGGTTGTCATGGTCTTGTGACGGGCGCATGAGACGTGCAAGGACTTCCTGACGCAACGATCGGCATGATGATCCAAGAGGCATGGCGAGGAGTTGGCCGCGCCGGGAGGGTTGCATCATGTTTGGTCGAGCGGTTCTGACATGGGTCCTGATGATTCCAGTTGCCATAGCCAACGGCATTTTTCGGGAGACAGTGATCCGGCCGATCACCGGGGAACTTCCCGCTCATCAGATCAGCGTGGTGACGGGCTCGCTGGGGTTCCTGGGCGTGACGTGGCTCGCGTTTCGGCACCATGCCGTACAGGAGAACGATCGCACCCTGCTTGGTGTCGGGCTGGCGTGGCTGGCCGGCACGATCGCCTTCGAGTTCGGGTTCGGCCACTTTCTCGACGGAAAGACCTGGACTGAACTGTTCCAGGACTACAACGTGTTCCAGGGGCGATTGTGGCCGGTGGTGCTGCTGGTCATCTTCGCGGCGCCGTTGGCGGTCAAGCGGATCGCACTTCGGGTGGGTGATCGGCGGATGCCGCTGCTTCATCGCCACGCGTGATGCGGATACCCCGATCGCATCGCGTCACGCAAACCTGTAGAGTTTGATGAATCGGCGCGGGTCATCACCGTCATCAGGATGAGAGGCACTTGATGGGCTCACCAACGATCACATATGACCCGGATGCGAATGCACTGTATGTGCGCTTCTCCCAAGGCGAGATCGCGGAAACCCTGGAGCTTTCTGAATCAGTCTACGTCGACGTGGATGCCGAGGGAGTGCCAATCGGGCTCGAGGTGCTCGATGCCACGCCCGAACTCATGTCGGAGTTGCCAACGATACCCGACGCCGCCGCGCTGAAGGACCTCATGCACAAGCGAGCCGCGTAAGAGTCGATCCTGTTGTACGGAGCCCAGGCATCGCGCCTGGGCTCCGTGTCGTTCAGCGACCTTCGCTCATCGCCGAGAGGCGGCAGGCGTTCGGGTACGTTTGCGCAGCGTCGCATCCCTCTGGTTCAGGCGCGATCGGGCGCCGTCGATGCGTTTCCATACGGCCGGATCGGGCATGGACCGAAGTGCCTCGAACAGGGCGGTCCACTCGTCGTTGGCGACGGTGGAGGGGCGCTGGTTCATAACCCGCGCCATTTCGCGGGAAATGCTCGCCATCGCCGCCCGAGGCAGCAGCGTGACGAGCGCCTCCCGCACGGTGGGCTTCCAGGCGGTGAACACCGATACCACCAGGTCGAGATATCGGTCGCGCTCGTTCCACGGGATCGCCGGGTCGGTCCGCTGAGCGATGTGGAGCAGCACGCTGTCCACCGCTGGGCGTGGGTGGAAATCGGCCCGCTGGAACCGGTGGGCGATGCTGGTCTCGAACCAGGGGTGCAACTCCGCGGCCATCATGGTGCCCTTCGGGTGTCCGAGGAACCGCTCGGCCGCTTCCCGTTGCGTCACCAGGTACATCTCGGTTGGGGGAGACGCGCCGGTGGTCAGTTTCCCGATGATGGCCGCCGTGATGTTGTAGGGAATGCTGGCGAAGACCTTGTGAGGCGTCTGCGGCAGCGGAAAGTCGAGGAAGTCGGCGGCGAACAGCGTCAGGTTCGGCGCGTCGCCCAGGCGGCTTCGCAACCGCTCGACCTGGCGGCGGTCGGCCTCGATCGCCAGCACGTGACGGCACGCGCGGACTAGTTCGGCGGTGATCGCGCCGTCACCTGGGCCAATTTCGAGGACGAGGTCGCCCGCGTCGAGATTCGATTCGCGGACCAGCCGCGAGACCAGTTTCCGGTTGTGGAGAAAGTTCTGCGAATACTGGATTCGCCGCCTGTGGTGTGAGGTGGACATGATGCTCCCTGTTCCAGGCCCGTGGGCCGGACATGACGATCGCCCGCGCGCTGGCGGGCGATTGTTCAGGGAGTTCTCGTTGGCGAATTGGGTGGGGTCAGGAAATGTGGCGAGTTGCCGAACGCTGGCCCGCGACACGCGGAGCCATGGCCCAATCCGCGGAGAACTCCCCGCGCAATCGGTAACGTTCGATGATGAAGAAGCAACCCATACGGACAAGACCACCTTTCCTGTTCGCAGGATACGGAAACCCGGTGGCCAGGTCAACCGGTGGCATCGTTCAGCTTTCCGCCTGGCCCTGGCCGCTGACGAGAATACGGCTTGAGTTCGGAGCAATCTCGATCTGGATCGCTCGGTTCCCAACGGTGAAGCGCTGATGGTCGCTCAGGCGGTCGACAAGCTCGCACCCGTCGTCCAGGTCCACGTCCAGTGTGAGCGTGACGGGTTCGTCGCTCGCGTTGACCGCCACGATCGCCGCGTCACCGTTCGCCATCCGCCGGAACGCAATCTGCTCGGAATCGACGTGGAGTTGCCTGTAGTCGCCATGGCGAATGGCGTTGCTGGCCTGGCGAATGGCGGCGAGGCGGGCGATATGCGCCGGGAGGGCTGGCTGGGGTGGATTCGCCTGGATCTCGTCAAGCACGATCGCCGCCCGCATCCCGGCGTCGTTCGCCTTCTTCTTCCGGCCGGTGATGCCCCACTCGCTGCCGTAGTAGATCGATGGCACGCCGGGCATGGTGAACAGGAGCGTGTACAGCAGCGGCAGGTCACCCGGCCGCTTGAGCTTGCTGGCGATGCGGTCCACGTCGTGGTTGTCGGCGAAGGAGTAGAGCAGGTGATTGCGATAGATCCCTCCCTCGCCGAACTGACGGTTCAGCGACCAGGCGATCTCGTGCAGGTTGCGGTCGTTCAACGAGGACCAAAGCCCCTTGTAGGCCTCGTAATTGGTGGTGGAGTCGAGCATGCCGGGCTCCAGCCAGCGTTCGTAGCTGTCGAACACCACCTCGCCCATCAGCCAGCAATCAGGATCGATCTCGCGGCAGGTGGCGCACATCTCCCGCACGAAGTCGGGGTCGAGCACGTCCACGGCATCGAACCGGATGCCGCTGGCGCCGAACTCCGTGAACCAGACGCGGGCGGTTTCGAAGAGGTGGGCGCGGACCTCGGGGTTGGCGAGGTTCAGCTTCACCAGGTCAAAGCTGCCTTCGTAGGCGTAGTAGGAGAAGGGGTCGCCCAGCGGGCTTTGCTGGTCGAAGTCGACATCCACGAACCAGTCTCGATAGGGCGATTCCTCGCCGTTTTCCCGGAGGTCGCGAAAGGCGAAAAACTCGCGGCCGACGTGGTTGAAGACGCCGTCCAGAACCACGCGCACCCCGACCTCGCGGCAGCGGGCGATGAAGTCCACGAGGTCGGCGTTATCGCCCAGGCGTGGATCGACCTGGCGGTAATCTGTCGTGTCGTAGCCGTGGGAGACGGAATGGAAGACCGGTCCCATGTAGATGGCGTTGCATCCCAGCCCGGTGATGTGGGGAAGCCACTCCATCAGGTTGGTCAGGCGGTGAACCGGTCCGGAATCCGGGGCGGGCTGCTCCAGCGCGTCGAGCAGCCCGAGCGGGTAGATGTGATAGAAGACGGCGCGATCGATCCAGGTCGTCATCCAACCTCCCCGGCAGTGGCTAGCGTTGCAACACCCCAGACTCGCCCGCGACCGTCGCGGCCTCGATTTCGGCGCGGGTGGCGGAGAGGAAGTCGCCGGGCATGGTGTGCTTGAGCGCGCTGGCGGCGGCGCCGAGGTTCACGGCGCGCTGGAGCCCGGCTGGGTTTTCGAGGTATCCGGCCAGGAACCCGGCGGCGAAGGCATCGCCCCCACCGAGCCGGTCGATCACTTCCACGTCGCGCCAGTCGGAGACGGCGAGTACGCCGGACTTGCCGAGCGCGAAGCTCTGGAGCTTGAGCCGGCGGCTGCCCTTGGCCTTCTTGCGGGTGATGGTGACGGCGGCTACCCCAAGTCGTTCGATGGCGGCCTGCAGGACTTCCTCGCGAGAGCCCTCGATGCCGAAGAATGTCCCGAGCGCGCCACGGGAGGCGAAGAGGATGTCGACCTTGGGAATGAGCGCCACGAAGGCGTCGCGGGCGTCGGCCTCGCTCCATAGCTTCGACCGGTAGTTGAGGTCGAAGGAGACGAGGACGCCCTTGCGGCTGGCGACGTTGACGGCTTCCATGCAGGCCGCGCGAGCGCCAGCCGAGAGGGCCGGGGTAATGCCGGAGAGGTGGAAGATTGACGCGCCCTCGAGAATGGCGTCCCAGTCGAAGGTTTCCTCGTTGATGCGGCTGATGGCGGTGTCCTTGCGGTCGTACGTGACCGCCGACGGGCGGGGATCGACGCCTTCCTCGAGGAAGTACATTCCGGTACGGCCGTCGTCCTCGCCAACCCAGTGAATGTTGGAAACGCCGACACCATTGGCCCGAGCGTGTCGCGCCACCATCCGGCCAGGACCGGTATCGGGCAGGGCGGTGACCCATTCGCTGCTGACGCCGAGGCAACTGATGCCGACGGCGGTATTGAGTTCGGCGCCACCGACGGTGATGTCGAGCGAGAGGGACCGTTCGAGGCGCTCGTTGCCGGGAGGGGTGAAGCGGATCATGGCTTCGCCGAAGGAAACGAGGTGATGCGATGAGCGGTCACCGTTGAGGTCTGCTGACCCTGCGGATGTCATGCGTGGAGATCCTTTCGTGCGAATCGTTCCTGCTCGGCCGGCGCGCGCGACCTTCGGGCAGCCCGGAGTTCGCGGCGCGTGGCGCGTGTCTATGCGGCATTATGCCCGAACCACGTCCATCGGTCTGCGGGGGCCGGATGGGACCAGGCCAGCCTATTGGCGGTAGGATGTGCCAAGAACCGCGCGGGCATGTCTCGCATTGGCCGTGAACGATGCCGTTGGGATGGACGTGTGTGAAACAACCGGAAGACATGAATGCGCCTTCGACCGACGAGCGCATCGCCAGGTACCTGTCACAACTGAAGGATAGGGTCGACCTCCAGGACGACGAGGTGACGATTCCCGGCGGCGGGACCACGCTGCTGGTAACTCGCCCCTCGGACACCGACGCACTGCTGGACCAGGCGGCGGACGATCCGGAGCAGAACCTCCCGTACTGGGCGGAGCTGTGGCCAAGCGGGATTGCCCTGGCGGCCGAGATCCAGGCCGATCCGTCGATCGTGTGCGGCAAGGATGTGCTGGAGCTGGGGTCCGGGGTCGGAATCACGGCGGCGGTGGCGCTGAAGGCGGGAGCGAACCTGCTGGCCACGGATTACGCGGAGGAGTCGCTGCTGCTGACCCGGATCACGGCGCTGCGACACGCGGGGGTCGAGCCGGAGACGATGCGAATCAACTGGCGCGAGCCGGATGCCTCGCTGCTGGCGGCGCATCCCGAGGGGTACCCGGTGGTGCTGGCGGCAGACGTGCTCTACGAGCGGCGAGACATCGACCCGTTGCTGGAGTTGTTCGACCGGGTGGTGGCGCCGGATGGCGTGCTGTGGCTGGCCGAGCCAGGCCGGCCACCGGCCTCGATTTTCCTCGAATCGGCCAGCCGGGCCGGGTGGTCATTCACCACGTCGACCTGGTCTGGGCCGTGGCCCGATCCGAACGACGCGGAGGTTGTCGCACGAGTGCACCAGATGCGGCGGAAATCGGCTGCCTCGAAGCCTTGACAAGCGGATCAAAACAATCGAAAACAGACGTGCACATCATAAAGCGCCGTGATCTGTGCGCGATTTACACCACCGATGGCCGACGCCACCGTGCGTTGACTGGTCGTAGGGCGCTTCTGAGTCATCAAATCCGGAGGTACCGGAGTGGGGTGACACTGTAATCGGTGAAGGAGCAGCGGATGTCTCGCGTAATTTTCGACAACGTCACCAAGCTGTACAGCGGCGGTGGCCAAGCGGCGGTTTCCAACCTCAGTTTCGAGGTCGAGGACGAAGAGTTCCTGGTTCTCGTTGGTCCTTCGGGTTGTGGCAAGTCCACGGCCATGCGCATGGTGGCCGGCCTGGAAGAGATTTCCGAAGGGCGCATCATCATCGGCGACCGGGTCGTGAACGACCTTCCGCCGAAAGATCGCAACGTGGCCATGGTGTTCCAGTCCTACGCCCTGTACCCGCACATGAGCGTGCGAGACAACCTGGCGTATCCGCTGAAGCTCCGCAAGGTGCCAAAGGCCGAGCGCGAACAGCGGGTGCGTGAAGCAGCTCGTATCCTCGATATCGAACAGTACCTCGACCGCAAGCCGAAGGCGCTCTCTGGCGGTCAGCGCCAGCGCGTTGCCCTTGGTCGCGCGATCGTGCGTAACGCGGACCTCTTCCTCATGGACGAGCCGCTGTCCAACCTCGACGCCAAGCTCCGCGTTCAAACACGCGCCGAGCTGGTGAAGCTGCATGACCGGGTCAAGACGACCACGATCTACGTGACGCACGACCAGACCGAGGCCATGACGATGGGCGACCGCATCGCGGTGCTCAGCCTTGGCGTGCTGCAGCAGCTCGATACGCCGCAGAACCTGTACGACAATCCGGCCAATAAGTTCGTGGCCGGCTTCATCGGTTCGCCGTCGATGAACTTCATCGACGTGACGATCGAGCAGAACGACGGCAAGCTGTGGGCGGTTACCCCTGGCTTCCGGATGGTTGTTCCCGACAACGCGGCCAAGGGACTCGCCAACTACGTCGGCAAGACGGTGACGATGGGTATTCGCCCCGAGCACCTGATCGAGAAGTCGAAGTTCCCGGGTGGCGCGGCCGAAGGTTCGCTGATCCCGGTCACCGTCGACGTGGTCGAGCTTCTCGGTAACGAGATCTTCGTCTACCTCACGAACCGTGGCGCTACCCTGACGGCCCGCATGCCGCCAGACATTCACCTCGAGCGCGGCCAGAACATCGAGGTCGCGACCGATTCCGACAAGCTGCACTTCTTCGATCCGCAGACCGACGCGGCCATCCGCTAGGACCTGTCGCCAGATCGACGGAAGAGGAACGGGAGGAGCCTTCGGGCCCCTCCCGTTTTCGTTTGCCGGGATTGTATCGAGGCGAGTTCCGCGGGCTAGGCCAGAGGCGTAAGGGTGGGCCGGTCGAGCCGGAGCGGCGCGAGGGAGCCGGGCATGTCGCCGGTGGTAACCGCCTCCGCCAGCAGCTGGCCGATGCGCGGGCCGTAGGTCATGCCGTGGCCATTGAAGCCGCCCGCCATCCACCCGCCGGGCAGGCCAGGCACCGAGTCCACGATCGGGAGCCGGTCCGACGTGAACGCCATGAGGCCAGCCCAGCGACGTGCGACCGTGAGCGAGGTCAGCTCCGGGAACAGGCTGGGGAGTATCTCCTCGATCCGGGACGTCACGTCGCCGGTGGGGATCATCTCGCGCACGCCCATGTCGCCGTTGGGCGCGCTGGCGCGGTAACCGCCGATGACGATGCTGCCGTCGAGTGTCTGCTGCCAGTATTCGCCGGTTGGGGTGATGTCGGTGCCAACGGCGGTGGAGAAAACGCGGGGAGCAGGCTCGTAGGCGAGAATCTGGCCCCGGGTCGGCACGATCAGGCCGGCCAGGTCGGGCACCAGCGTGTCGCTCCAGGCGTTCAGCGCCAGCACGACCCGGCCAGCGTCGATCGAACCGCTGGTGGTCTCCACGCGGGTCGAGCCGTTCCGCGATGTCAGGGCGGTGACGCTCGCCTGCACTAGGCGGGCGCCATGTCGTTCGGCGGCGCGGGCGATGCCCGCCAGATAGCGGGACGAATGGAGGAGGCCGTCGTTTGGGGAATAGCTCGCGCCAACGATGTGGTCCGCCAGTGGGGTAGCGATCAGCTCTCGTAGTCCATCGCGGTCGAGGACCTCGATGCCGAAGCCGTCGCTGGCGAGCAGGCGCTGACTTGCCCGGGTCGATTCCAGCGATTCATCGGTGAGGTCCAGGTTGAGGGTGCCCTCTCGACGGAGATCGCAGTCGATCCCTTCCTCCGCCACCACATCGAAGGCTAGCGCCTGCCCATCGAGCGTTAATTGGTGCAGGCCACGCGCCGCATCCCGCCCGACCGTTTCGACCAGCTTCGGGTAGCCGAGAGCGGTGCCGCCGACGAGGAACCCGCCGTTGCGCCCCGTGGCCCCCCAGCCAATGGCGGTCCGTTCGAGCAGGGTGACCCGTATGCCCTGGCGAGCCAGCCAGTAGGTGGTCCAGCAACCGAGCAGTCCCCCACCGATCACGACCACGTCGCTGGTTGACGGAAGGTCCGAATCGGGCACGAGTGGCTCGGCCGTGGCGTGCCAGTACGAGAGTGAATCGGTAGCGGGATCGATCGAAACCTGGGCCATGAGTCCTCCAGCGTACGCGGGTCGAGTCGTCTCATCATCCTACGGTGTTTGGGTCCGGCGTGGCGACATCACGGGGATGCAAGTGAAGCCGGATGGTCTCGTCTGGACCATCCGGCTTCGCCTGCGCCTTCCACTTTCCTGTGGCCATGGGTCCGATCATCCGGGGGATGAACCGGGCCGCTGGCCGGGCGCCCACATCCGGCAAGGCATGCTCCCCTGTCCCCGCCGGCGTGTTTCGTGGAATGTACGTACATTCCACTCAACGAAGGATACGCGACGACAATCACATTGTGTAGATGTTCCTCAAAGTCAGCGAGATGTTGCCTTAGCCGGGTCTGGCCTATCGTCGGCGAGAGGCATGATCCGGCGGAAAGGTTTCGCCAGGAGGTATCAAGGTTCGCCCCAGTGAGGCTGAGACAAACGGCGCCGCGTCCCTCGTCGCGCGTCCGTATAGGCATGATTTTGCGCGGAGTGTACGTACAAATGGCGGTTTTTCCGCGCCAGTCGCGCCCTTAATCCGTAATTTTACGGGTTACATCCCGGGGCCACTCCCATACACTGGGAAACAGGTCAAGGAACTGACCTCTCCGCCGACGGGTGGACGGGAACGTTTTGAGATCGACCATCCAGTGGTTGGAGAACCTTGCTTACCCCATCCAGTCACTGTCGAGACCGAGTGGTTTGACTGCCCCAGCCTGTCATCCACTCGGTTTCCTCGTTAACGGGATGTTCCTCGCCGACACGAAATGAAGACTGGAGCGGCCATCGAACCCGGTCGGGGTCCGCGCACTTGCCGAAGTGGCCCGATCCTACGACACTGACCGTCGTACGATCCTGGCTGGTTGGCAATGAAAGGACACCTCCACTCGTGACTGACGCATCCTCGCTCTCCGATCGCTCGATCCGATGGGGCATCATCGGCACCGGCAACATCGCCCACCATTTCGCCAACGGCCTCAAGGTTGTTCCAGACGCCGAGCTGGTCGCGGTCGGCTCGCGGACCGTCGAAAAGGCCAACGCCTTCGGTGACGAATTCGATGTGCCGAGCCGGTACGGTTCCTACTCGGAACTGGTCGCCGACCCGGAAGTCGATGTCATTTACGTCTCCACGCCGCACCAGGACCACAAGGCCAGCACGCTGCTCTGCCTCGAGGCCGGCAAGCCCGTGCTCTGCGAGAAGCCGTTCGCGATCAACGCCGGCGAGGCGCGCGAGATGGTCGAGTCGGCCAGGTCGAAGGGGCTCTTCCTGATGGAGGCGATGTGGACCCGCTTCCGGCCGACGATGGTGAAGGTACGCGAACTGATCGACGGCGGCGACCTCGGCGAGGTGCGGTTCCTCAGCGCGAACATCGGCTGGAAGTCCCAGTATGACCCGGAATTCCGGCTCTTCAATCCGGACCTGGGCGGTGGCGCCCTGCTCGATGGCGGCGTGTACCCGGTGTCGTTCGCCTCGATGGTGCTCGGCACGCCCAACGCCATCGCGAGCGTCGCCACGCTGGGCGAGACGAATGTCGACGAGCAGAACGCGATTGCCCTGGCCTATCCATCGGGAGCGGTGGCGTCGCTGGGCGTGACGATCCAGGCCAGCCCGATCAGCATCGGCCTTATCCTTGGCACCAAGGGCAGGATCGAGATTCATCACGACTGGCACCGGCCAGAGGGTCTGACCTTCACGCCCTACGGCGGCGAGGCACAACGGTTCGACTACCCGCAGACCGAAGGCAACGGCTACCAGTACGAAGCCATCGAGGTCGGCCGCTGCCTGCGCGAGGGACTGCTGGAGAGCCCGGTGATGACGCTCGACGAAAGCCTCTCCATCATGGAGACGATGGACACGCTGCGAGCCCAGTGGGGCGTTCGCTACCCAATGGAATCCTGATCCCCGCCTGACGTCCCATGATTCGCGATAGAGGAGCTGTGTAGCAGATGGCCATGAAATACGGAACAGTCGCCGGGGTTGAGAAGCGTGTCTCACGCCTGGTGCAGGGAACGATACCGTTGACGGAAGACGACGTGCCTGGCAGCTTCGCCCTGCTCGACGCCGTCTACGAGCACGGCTGCAGGACCTTTGACACCGCCCACGGCTACGGAAGTGGTGCCTGCGAGCGCGTGCTTGGCGCCTGGTACAATGACCGTGGCGTACGCGACGAGATCGTGGTGCTCGGCAAGGGCGCGCATCCCTACGATGGGCGAGAGCGGGTGACGCCCGAGGACATCACGTCGGACCTGCACGACTCGCTTGAGCGGCAGGGCACGGATTTCATCGACATCTACGTGCTGCACCGGGACAACCCGAAGCTGCCGGTCGGGCCGATCGTGGAGATCCTGAACGAGCACAAGAAGGCCGGCAAGATCGGCGTCTTCGGTGGCTCCAACTGGAGCACCAGCCGGATCGCCGAGGCCAACGCCTACGCCGCCGAGCATGGACTCGAACCGTTCACGGTTTCCAGCCCCAACTACAGCCTAGCGCCGCAGGTCAAACCGCCCTGGGAAGGCTGCCTCAGCATCTCCGGCCCGGCGGGCGCGGCCGAGCGCGAGTGGTACGTGGAACAGGGCATGCCCATCTTCCCGTGGTCCAGTCTGGCGGGTGGGTTCTTCTCGGGCCGGTTCCGCCGGGACAACCTCGATACCTTCGACTCCTATCTCGACAAGCTCTGCGTGGAGAGCTATTGCGTGGAAGACAACTTCCGGCGGCTGGACCGCGTGGAGGAACTTGGCGCGCGATACGACCTCTCGATTCCGCAGGTGGCGATGGCGTTCATCATGAGCCAGCCGATCGATGTGTTCGCGCTGGTCGGGTGCCGCACGGGCGACGAGTTCGCCACCAACACGGCGGTGCTCGGCCAGGAACTGAGCGCCGAGGAACTCGCCTGGCTGGACCTCCAGACCGACGAACGACCCTGGTAGGTTCACCATCATGAGCGCGCGAATCGTCGTCATCGGCGGCGGGGTGATCGGGGCGGCGTTGACCTGGCGGTTGGCCCAGGCCGGTGCCGGGGTGACGCTGGTGGAAGCGAATTCCCTGGCCAGCGGCACGTCCTCGACCTCCTTTGCCTGGCTGAACTCCAACAGCAAGCCGCCGCTGGCGTACCACCGGCTAAACCACGCCGGATTGCGGGAACATTCGGCCCTGCGGGATGAGTTCGGCGACGCGCCATGGCTGCACCTGATCGGGAACCTCACTTGGGAGCAGCCCGCGATCCAGGGTGCCAGCGAGCCGGATGTACCGATCAGTGGCGAACCGCTCTCCGCGAAGATCGAGCGCCTGCGGGGGTGGGACTATCCGGTGGATGTGCTCGACCGGCGGGAAGTCGCACGCCGGTTCCCGGAACTGGCGCCGCCGGAGGACGTCGAGCGCTTCGCTCACTTCCCCCACGAGGGCTATGCGGATGTGCCACTGCTGGTCGGGTCGCTGGCTAAGGCCGCCGTGGCGCTTGGGGCGCGGGTGATCGATCACGATCCGGTCGCGAGCATCGCCGTCGAGAGCGGGTGCGCCACCGGTGTCACGACCCGTGGTGGGGAGTCGCTCCCCGCCGATGTGGTGGTGACGGCGACCGGGCGATGGAGCGAACAGGTGCTGGCGCTTGCCGGGATCAGCCTGCCGATGGCGCCGACGCTGGGCCTGCTGGTGGTGACGTCGCCGGTGGCGTGTTCGCTCCAGTCGCTTGTGCACTCGCCGGGCGTCAACATCCGGCCCGATGGCGGCTCGCGGTATCTGCTCGCCAACTACGACGTGGACAACCGGCTCACTGAAGCGGATTCCGCGGAGACCCGGGCGGCGATGGCCGAGGATATCCTCCAGCGGGCGAAGGACCTTGTGCCCGCGCTGCGCGACAGCCGAGTCGAGTCGATCCGGCTCGGCGTGCGTTCGATTCCGGCCGATGGGTTTCCGGTGGTCGGGCCGGTGCCGGGTGTCGAGGGGCTGTACACGGTGGCCACGCACAGCGGGGTGACGATGGGACCGCTGCTCGGACGGCTGGCCGCGACCGAGATCATGACCGGCGAGGTCGACGACATGCTGGCGCCATACCGCGTCGAACGCCTCGCCCGGCCAATCTCGGTCTGATCGTTCACTCTCACCGATATCGAATTGTCTTCGTCATGCCGGACGAAGCGAGGCACGCCGGACGAAGTCCTTCCGCCGTCAGGTGGTGTCCATGCCCGCGCCAATCTGGTCGCTACCCTGGATTGACCGTTCGTGGCCCGAGAGGCGGCTGCGCCGCCTTGGACCTTGTCCGGGGACCCATCGGCTCCGCCTCTGGGTGACGAAGGTGGTTTGCGTGCGGCGGAGGTGAGCGATGGGCGACGCCATATGACAGGCACGAGGGCTGTCACTGCATAGTGCACGGGGCGTTCACCCAGAGTCCGTGGGCGAGGATCAGTACGAGATCAGGGCATGCACCGGGTAGCCGCCGGTGTGCTCGCGGCCGTTGAGTTCGGTCAGTTCCGCCAGCACCGAAATGCCCGCGATTTCGCCGCCGAGCCGCTCGACCAGTTTGATCGTGGCTTCCAAGGTGCCACCGGTCGCCAGCAGGTCATCGACGATGATGACACGTTCCCCTTGTGAGATGGCGTCGGTGTGGATCTGGAGCTCGTTGGTGCCGTACTCCAGCGCGTATTCCTCGCTGAGCGTGTCGCTGGGCAGCTTGCCGGGTTTTCGCACCGGAACGACCCCGGCACCGAGGGCGTAGGCGATCGGCGTGCCGAAGATGAACCCGCGGCTTTCGATGATGACCACCTTGTCGATGTTCGAGTACGGCGCCATCATCGCGTTGATCGTGGTGCGGAATGCCTCCCCATCGGCGAGCAGGGTCGTGATGTCGCGAAAGAGGATGCCCGGAATGGGGAAATCCGGCACGTCGCGGATGTGGGTCTTCAACTGGTCGCTGACGGATTGCATGTCGGTCACGGCGCGTTCCTGGGGATGATCTGGTGGCGGGGACGCCGCCTGGCGCCCCGGAGAGTGTACCGGGATTCGCCGGTGCACGAAAACACCGAAGCCGCCCTCGCCGGGGCGGCTTCGGTGTGATGGTGTCGCGGGCGGTCCTACAGGAAGGCGAGGAACTTCTTCGCGACCCAGCCCTGGAGGCCGGAGTTGAATCGCACGTTGACCCAGACATAGCCGTTGGCTTCCTGGGGCATCTGCGTGGTCAAGTAGCCCTTGGCACCGGTCTGGGCCGTTCCGACGATGGCGCTGGAGGTGCCTGGGTTGCGACGGACGTTTAGCGGACCATCGGCGACCTTCACCGTGGACCGGTCCGACCCGCCACCTGCGGCGAGGACGACGGTGGCCATCCACCCCTGCACGTCGCCGAAGTTGACCTTGTACCAGGTGTAACCGCCACTCTGCTGGGGACCATCGACCACCGTTCCGGACAGGCCGTTGTTCAGGACCCGGGTAACGCTTCCGTTCGGCGACGACCGGAGGTTCGCCCTGCCACCTGCGGCGTCGACATGGACCGTGGAGCCGATCGCGAACTGGCCCCCGCCGCCGCCTGGCGAGCCGATCGGCGAGAGGAACTGGGACGCGACGTAGCCGACCGCACCGGAACTGATGACCTTGATCCTGGTCCACTCATAACCGTTGGCCGAGCCACCCGGTTCGAGATACCGCACTTCGGTGCCGGACGAGAGCGAGCCGATCACGCTCGATCCTGTCCCGGGCGCGGAGCGGAGCCGCACGCCATTGGCGTTGATCTTGCGCACGTCGGTGGACGTTGCGCCGGCGGGCATGACGAGCGATGGCACGGCCACGAGCATGGCTGCTCCGGCCGATCCGGCGAGAAAGCGACGACGCGAAAAAACCTGACGAGAACCCATGGAACAACTCCTGTTGGACTGGGCACTCGCGGCTGACATACCCCAGCTCAGCAAGCACGCGGGTGCGATAGATTGACGTATGTCCCTTCCCACCTGTTACAACGCGCGACTCCGGGGGTTCGTGTCACCGGAATCACAGGAAACGTTCATGTGGGCCGCCCGAATGGACAGGCTGGACGGGGATGCGGCCTCCGGCCAGGAAGTCCGTATCCGTCGACATAACTGCTTGCTGATGATCCCGCCAACCGCGAGCCGTAGCCGGCGGTGTGCCATCCCCGCGGGACATCTGATCGTTGTTGCTTACCCATCTCTACAACACAGTCGGGTTCCATCTGGTTTCGCATGGTCTGGAAAAGAAGTCAGGCCAGCCCCGGTGGTGCCGGTGGGGCTGGCCTGCTGACGGAGTCCGCTCGAATCGAGCCGGGAGCCTACGTGATCGAGACGTACTTGCTCGACACGTGGCCGGTGACGTACTTCGACCCGACCTTGAAGGTCACCTCCACCCACAGGTGGCCGTCGACCTGGGCCCCGGTTCGCTGGGTCAGCCAGCCCTTGGCGCCCTTGGCGACCGTTGCCACAACGCTGTAGGAGAGACCGGGGTACCGCCGCACGTTGAGCGGGCCGCTGGTAACGGTGACGTTGGCCGGGAATCCGGGATCACCGGCCGGCGGCGGGGTGGTGCCTGGCGCGGCGACCAGGATGGAGGCGATGTAGCCCTGCTTGCCGGTCTTGAGCACCTTCACCTTGTACCAGGTGTAGCCGTTGACCGTGCCGCCATTGGCGAGGTACTGGACCTCGGTTCCCTTGGCGAGCGTCGCGACGACACCGTACCTGGTCCCGGCGCCGGAGCGGAGCCGTGAGCCGTTGGTGTTGACGATGAGGGTATCGGTGGACCGGGCCGAGCCCGGCTGGGCGATGGCCAGCGACCCGGTGGCCGCCACGGCGGCGACCCCCGCGGCCTGGGCCATGAAACGACGACGAGAAATGGCACCACGCGTGGACATGTGTTGTGACTCCTTGCCGGGCATGAGCGGGCGCGAAGAGGCGCATGCCTTCCGTCCCGAGAGTACCTGGCTGGTGATGTATCGACTTACCCACTCATCAAACGCCGGACCAGGATTGCCGGTTCCGCGTGGCACGGATTCCATTTCGCGACGCGCGCGTGGCACAATGCGCCGACGAGGATGGCCCCGTTTGCAAGGATGTCCGCCGACCGATGCATGACCCAAATCCGAACTCTCCAGCGTCCCAGGGGGTAGTGTTCACGCGCGATGGGGTGGCGCGTGGAATGCGCGCCTCCGTGCCCATCGCCATTGGCGTGGCGGTGTATGGCGCGGTGTTCGGGCTGCTGGCGCGGCAGGTGGGACTGAGCTTCCTCGAAAACCTGCTGATGAACCTATTCGTGTTCGCCGGCGCGGCGCAAACGGCCTCGCTGGAGATGTGGGAGTATCCCTTGCCGGTGCTCTCGATCGTGGCGACCACCCTGCTGATCAACCTGCGGCTGATCCTGCTCGGCGCCGCCGCCCGGCCCTGGTTGCATCACCAGCCGGACCGCGAGGTCTACCCGATGCTGCACGTGATGGCGGACGAGGGATGGTCGGTGGCGATGAATGCCCGGCGACTCGGCGAGCGGGATGTCGGGTTCTTCCTGGGGGCCAACCTGCTGGTGGCATTCGCCTGGCTCCCCGCCGTCGTGGGCGGCCACCTCGCTGGTGGCGGCATCGGTGACCCGGCGGCGATCGGGCTCGATTTCGCGTTCACCACGATCTTCGCCGCCATCCTGTTCGGCGGGTATCGCACGCGGTTCGACCTGGTGCCGTGGGGCGCTGCGGGCGGCGCGGCGTTGCTCGCCTCCTGGCTCCTCCCTGGAACCTGGTACGTACTGGTCGGCGGTGTAACGGGCTTCACGGTCGGGTTCCTGTTCGCCAAACCGGCCGTGGTGCCGGTACACGAGGTGGCGGCGGACTCATGACGATTCACCCCGACGCGTTGCTGACCATCGCGCTGATGGCCCTGGTGACCTACGCCTGCCGGGCCGGCGGGTACTGGTTGATGGGCAGGGTGACGATGTCACCGCGGATCGAGATCGGGTTGACGTACCTGCCGGGGGCGGTGCTGATCTCGCTGGTGGCCCCGGCGATGGCCCGGGAAGGCATACCGGGCGTGTGCGCGGTGATCGTCACGGCGGTCGTGATGCGATGGCGCAACAACCTGCTGCTGGCGATGCTGGCGGGAATCGCGACGGTGTGGCTGGTTCGGCAGGTGGTGTAGCGTCTCTCACGAAGTCCCTCGATGCGCGTTTCAGGCTTGAACCAGCGCATCTCTACCACGTCGCAAGGAGCACCAGTGACCATCCAAACCAGCCTCCCAACCGATGCCCATTCGCTGCGCGAGTACACCCGCTCGCGGTGGGACGCCTTCGTGAACTACACCGACAGCCTGCCTGACGACGTCTGGGAAGGCCCGACCGACGCGGCTGGCTGGACCGTGAAGGACCACGTCGCCCATGTGGTGCTGTGGGACGAGTCGCTCGTTGCGCTCATCCGCCACCGCGTGCCTCGCCGGGAAACGCTCAAGGTATCCGACCTGGCCTGGAACGCCGGTGGATACGACTTGATGAACGAGGAAATCCGGTTCCACACGGAGCGGGATCCGGTCGCCACGGTGAAGGCCCGCCGTGAGGCCGGATGGCGCGAGGTGGAGGCGCTCATCGCAAGCTTCTCCGACCAGGATCTGCTCCGGCCCGGATCGGCGTTCGGGCTGATGTACGGGGACAACGAAACGCTCCTGGAGACGCTGGTGGACGACCTTGGCGTGCACTACGACCAGCACCACGAGTACATCCGCGCGATCGTGGAAGGTGGGCGGGCGTGATCGCTCGACTGTGGCGCGGCGTGGTTCGCTCGGAAGACGCGGATCGCTATCGGGACTACCTGCACGAGACCGGGATTCCCGACTACCAGGCGACGCCAGGCAACCTGGGGGTGAGCATCCTCCAGCGCGAGACCGACCAGGGAGTCGAATTCTCCGCTCTCACGTTCTGGGACTCGATGGAGTCGATCAGGGCTTTCGCGGGCGACGATCCATCGATCGCGCGGTACTACCCGGCCGACGACGAGTTCCTGCTGTTCAAGGAGCCCAACGTTCAGCACTTCGAGGTGCCGTACACGACGTTGCCGATTGCTGGGGCAGGGGGTTGACCCTCACGTAACGTCAGGCAGTATCGTCCTTGTTGACCGGGGGAGTGACTCCCGGTTTCGAGGAGGATGATCGCGGTGAGTACCGGTACGCGGCGTGGATATACGGTTGGGCAGGTAGCCGAGCTTGCTGGAGTAACGATCCGGACGTTGCACCACTACGAGCACATCGGCCTGCTGGTGCCCAGCGACCGCTCCGCCGCTGGATACAGGATGTACGCCGAGGCCGACATCGATCGCCTCTCGCGCGTGCTCTACTACCGCGAACTCGGATTTCCCCTCGACGATATCGCCACCATGCTGGACGACGGCGGGACACCTGCCGTTCAGCATCTCGAACGGCAGCACCAACTGCTGACCGGTCGCCTGCGACGGTTGCAGGCAATGGTGGCGGCGCTTGAACGAGAAATGGAGGCCACCTTGAGCGGCTACAACCTGACCGCCGAAGAAAAGCTTGAAGTCTTCGGCGATTTCGATCCCGACCAGTATGAGGACGAGGCCCGCGAGCGATGGGGCGACACCGACGCCTGGAAGCAGTCAAAGGAGCGGGCGAAGTCTTACACCAGGGATGACTGGAAGCGTATCCGGTCCGAGGCCGACGAACTGGGCCAGCAATTCGTTGACCTGATGCGGGCGGGCACTCCCGCCACCAGCTACGAGGCGATGGAGCTGGCGGAGGAACACCGGCGGCAGATCACGCGCTGGCACTACGATTGCTCGTATGAGATTCATCGCGGGCTCGGCGAGATGTTCGTCGCCGATCAGCGGTTCACGGAGAACATCGACAAGACCGCTCCCGGTCTGGCCGCGTACATGAGCGAGGCGATCATCGCCAACGCGGACCGCGCCGAACGGTCGTGATGAACCAGGTACCAAGGGCCAAGCGCGAAACGGGCCGGGCGAATTCGCCCGGCCCGCTCTCTTTGTCTTCACTGGTGCCCTTATGGCTGGCGCTTGGCCCAGATCGAGTCGGGGAAGCGCTCCTGAATCTCGGCCCAGACCGCCTTCGCGGTGGCCGGCGCCTTGCCGTCGCGGAAGTACTCGGCCATGCCTCGCCAGTAAATGGCCTCGGCCGTCATCGGGCCATCGGGCCGGCGCTCCTCCACGTCCCGGAAGCGGCCGATGGAGCGGTCGTATTCCTTCCAGCGCATGGCGGCCATGCCCTCGCCGATGTCGAGCACGTCGCGAAGTTCCTCGGGTGGGAGGTAGTTGACGGAGGTGTAGCGAACCTTGCCGCTGTGGTCGGCGATGAGGATGGTGGGGGTCCAGAACACCTGGTGATGGCGGGTGAACTCACGGTCGCCGAACAGGTGCAGCTTGAGCGGGATGAACCGCTCGTTGATCTCGGCGACGACGGTTTCGTCCACGAAGGTGACATCGTCCAGCTTGTCGCATCCGCCGCAGTCGTCCTGGTAGACATCGATCAGGATCAGCTTGCGCTGGCGGCGGGCCTCGGCGAAGGCTTCCGCGCGGTCGGTATACCAATTGATGGTGGCTGGGGCTTGGGTGGCGATCATGGGTCCTCCTGACATCGTTGTCGTCAACACTTCATAAAGTATAGCATTGGATTGACCTGTGTTTCAACGAGCGTGAAATGAGTGAGGGTGCTTGATCCGGGTACGGGCGGACCTGTCGAACCACAGGCGGAACGCGTGCCCCAAACGCACCCGGTTCGACTGTTGTCCGCCCAGCGTGCCGTCTGGTGTGACGAATCACTTCCGAAACGCCATTGGCGATTCGTACGTACTAGAATGAAGTCTCACCTCTCCACACACGCGGCTCGTTGTGGGACCTCAATCAGGAGTGCGATCATCATGCCATCACTGGACCACCTGCCACTTCCGTTGTCCCGCCGCCGCCTGCTGGGCCTGGCGCTGGGTTCCGGTCTGGCCTACCGGCTCGGAGCGATCGACACGATCGCCGCGCAAACCGAGTCGCCCTACACCTTCCTGGTGCTCGGCCTCGACACCCGCGAGGAAAACGCCGACCAGCGGAGCGACATCATCATGGTCTCGCGGGTCGATCCCGCGGCCAATACCGTGCGCACGCTGTCGATTCCCCGCGACCTGTATGTCGACATCCCTGGCTATGGCTGGGAGAAGATCAACGCGGCCTACCAGCGGGGACTGGCGGATTCGGACCTGGACTGGGAAGCGGCCACCCAACTGACGGCCGATACGATCGCCCACAACCTGGGCGTGAGCATCGATTCCGGGTTCGCGATGACGAGCATGACCCGGTTCCCGGCGATCATCGACGCGGTCGGCGGCATCGAGGTCGACAATCCTTACGAACTGGTCGATCCAGACTGGCCGGAGGTGAACTTCCCGGCCGGAATCATCCATCTCGACGGCAAGCAGGCGCTGGTGTTCACCCGCAGCCGCGGCATCGACGCCGATGGCGGTCGCGTCATGCGCCAGCACCTGGTGCTGGAAGGACTGCTCAATCGCATCCAGGATCCGGAAGTGTTCTCGAGGTTGCCCCAGATCATCTCGTCGCTGGCCGGCGCGGTGAAGACGAACATCGGCCTGGATGTGCAGGTGCAGCTGATGACGATGGTGCCGGGCCTCTCCTCCGCCAGCCTCGTGTTCACCAATATCGACAGCCAGCTGACGCCCGGCTACACCGATGGGGGCGCGTGGATTTACCAGGCCGACTGGGAGACGCTTCCCGGCTACGTCGCCGCCTGGTTGGACGGCGAGATCGACTGACGACCCGGTGATCCCGGTCCTATACAATGGGCGAGACGTCCCACACGGGACGCCTTGCCGTGTTAAGCGCACCAGGACATACCCGTGACCAACTCGTCTGTTTCCACCGCCGTGACCCCCACCGCCGCCAGTGCCCTCAGCGCCCCGGAACTCGCCCGCCAGCAGGGCGTGAATCCGGTGGACTATCTGCGCCAGCGCGGGTTCGTCTACGACATCACCGACGAGGAAGGCCTGCGCAAGGCTTTCGATAACGGACCGGTCACCGCCTATATCGGCTTCGATCCCACCGGAACCTCGCTCCACGCCGGGCACATGGTCAGCATCATGTTGCTCGCCACGCTCCAGCGCATGGGTCACCGCCCAATCGCGCTCGGTGGTGGTGGCACGGCGATGGTGGGCGATCCCACCGGCCGCACCTCCGCGCGGGAAGTGATCAGCCTCGAGGACCTGGAGCGCAACCTTGGCGCCATCCAGAAGCAACTCGCCAAATACCTCGATTACGAAGGTGGCCGGTTTGGCGACAACCCCGCGGCGCTCAGCGTCAACAACGCCGACTGGTTGCTCCAGCTTCAGTACATCCCGTTCCTGCGCGATATCGGGCGGCACTTCTCGGTCAACGAGATGCTCGCGACCGATACCTATCGCACCCGGCTCGAAACGACAGGGTTGAACTTCGTGGAGTTCAACTACCGGCTGGTGCAGGCGTACGACTTCCTGCACCTGTTTCGCGAAGAAGGCTGCCTGTTGCAAATGGGCGGCTCCGACCAGTGGACGAACATCACGGCGGGCGTGGAGCTGATTCGCAAGGCGGACCAGGGCAAGGCGTTCGCGCTGGTGTCGCCGTTGATCACCACCGCCTCCGGCGAGAAGATGGGCAAGACCGGCGCGGGCCTGCGCGTGTGGCTCGATCCCGAGCAGTTCTCGCCATACGACTACTATCAGTATTGGGTGAACACCGAGGACGCGATGGTGGAGACCTATCTCCGCCAGTTCACGTTCCTGGTGGAAGACGAAATCGTCGAGCTGACCTCGGTGAGCGGCGAGGCACTGCGCGAGGCGAAGCAGCGTCTGGCCTACGAGGCAACCGCACTCGCCCACGGAGCGGATGAGGCGGAAAAGGCCAGGACCGCGGCCCAATCGCTCTTCTCGGGCGGCAAGGGCGTATCGGCCGATGACGCCTCATTGCCGACCACCCAGATCGCGGCGGGTGACGTGGTCGATACGTTTACGCTGGCCGATGCGTTCGTGGCGGCGGAACTGGCGAAGTCCCGAGGCGAGGCCCGGCGACTGACCCAGCAGGGCGGGCTTTCCGTGGACGACACCAGGATCAACGATGTCGACGTGCCGTTCGGTTCGGTGCTGGAGGGCCGCGATGCCGTCCTGCTTCGGGCCGGCAAGAAGCGGTTCAAGCGCGTCGCGATCGCCTGACGGATCAATGAAGACGGGGCGGGCATCCAGACTCGGATGTCCGCCCCGTTTCGTGTCCGGGAGCTAGTCGTCGCTGGCCTTCGTGATGCGATAGGCGCAGCGGCGGGCGCCGGCCGGAATATGCTCCGTGCGCTCGACGTGGACGCTGGGACCGAGAACGTCTCGGAAGACATTGAGTTCCGCCCGGCAGAAGTCCTGGCAACTGGTCGCGGCCGCGCAGATTGGGCAGTGGTTTTCCACCAGCAGGTAGCCGTCGCCGGTGGCCTCCACCTCGGCCATATACCCCTCTTCGGAGCGAATCTCGGCCAGTCGCGCGATACGTCCCTCAATGGTTGCTTCCGGTTCGAGGCGACGATGGTAGGCCGCGCGCGTTTCGTGCTCCCGTGCCCCGATGATCTGGTCGAGGGCGGGTTGACCGAGTTCCTCGCGGATCATGGCCAGCAGGTCGACCGTGAGCTGGGCATGGGCGTCCGGGAAGCGCCGTTCGGCGGCGGCGGTGAGATGCCACATCGCCAGCGGTCGGCCCACACCGCGGACGACGGAACGCGATTCCACCAGCCCCTGGTCCTCCAGGCGGAGTAGTTGCTGGCGGGCCGCCTCTCCGGAGATGCCGAGCTGGCGACCGAGGACGGCGGACGATTGCGGACCGTGCATTTTCAGGATGAGCAGGAGGCGGTCCGAGGCCGTTCGTGGGGGAGTGGATCGTGGAGTGGGTTGAGAGAGGGCCATGTGAATCTGCCTGACGCGGTGCCGGATTGTCCAAGCAACTCCTTTGAAAATACCCCATGAATGGTGAGCGGCGCAACTCGCCAGGGGTGGGAGGGATCGGGTGATGGCGGGGGGGACCGACCGCAAGTCACCCGCATGGGACACCGCCATACGGCGGAAGGACTTCGTCCGGGGTTCCCTCGCTCCGCTCGGGATGACGGTGGTGGTGTGATGGGCCGTGATTGAGCGAAAGGGTGATTCGAGCCGCGACAGGCGCGAAGCCTGGCACGGCCCAGTGGGATGAGCCAGGGGCTTGCTAGATGTCGGCGAAGCGGGTGGTGGCGTTGGGCCCCACGTAGGTGCCAACGGATTCGCCCTTGACGATCCGGCGCATGGCGCCGGTGCTTCCGGCGTCGAAGACGTGGATGGGGATGTTGTGGTCGCGGGCGAGGATGAAGGCGCTCTGGTCCATCACGTTGAGGTCGTTGGAGACGACATCGTCGTATGTGACCTCGGCGAAGAGGCGGGCGTCCTTGCTCTTGTTCGGGTCGGCGTCGTACACGCCCTCCACGCCCTGCTTGGCGGCGAGGATCGCGTCGGCCCGGATTTCGATGGCGCGCTGCACCGACGGGTAGTCGGTGGTGACGAACGGCTGGCCGATGCCGGCGGCGAAGACCACCACGTATCCCTTCTCCAGGTGCTTCATGGCCCGAAGCCGGATATATGGCTCCGCGACCGCGGCGATGGGGATCGCGGTCATCACGCGAACCTCGGGAGAGTTGTGGGCGGTGAGGGCGCTGCGAAGGATGAGGCTGTTGACCACCGTGGCCATCATCCCGATGTTGTCCGCCTCGGCCCGCTCGATACCCCAGTCGTCGGCCAACCGGCCCCGGAAGATGTTGCCACCACCAACCATGATCGCGACCTGTACGCCGTCATCTGTCAGCGAGATGATCTCCTTGACGAGGGCGTCGACCGCCGACCGGTCGATCGACGTTTCGGCCGTGCCCGAGAAGGCGCCGCCACTCAACTTGATGAGGACTCGCGAATAGGCCATGGTCTGCTATCTCCTGGGGCACACGGAACGTGGCACGGATTGCTCGGTCAACTGGGCGCCCGCGCTGGCGCTTGGAAAAAGGTAAACGAAAACGGCACATCGTTGTGGAAACCGCGTAGTCCTGATGGTTAGGCGAGGTGGGACCGCGGATGGCGACGGTGCCGTAGAATATGAGCGTAATTCGCGATTGGCGACGTGAACGCCCGCTGCCGCCGGAAACCGGCGTGAAATCGGGCCGATTTTGCTCGCCTGCCTCCACCCAGAGCGCAATTCGCCACTTCCTGGCAACCAGGTACGGAAAGGACTCCTTTATTCATGAGTGATCAGTCGCAGGCCAACAGTATCGCCGCCGGCGCTCGCGCTCAACTCACAACCGCCTCGGGCACGAGCTATGCCTACTATCGGCTGGAGCACCTGGTGGAACTGGGCCTGGTCGATTCGCTCGACCGCCTTCCATTCACCGTGCGCATCCTGCTGGAGAACGTGCTCCGCAACCTCGGCGGCGAGTTCGCCGAGCAGGAGCACCTCGAAGGGCTCGCGAAATGGAGCGCCACCAACGGCGCGGGCGAGGGCTTCGAGTTCCCCTTCCTGCCCGCCCGCGTGGTGCTGCAGGACTTCACCGGCGTTCCCTGCGTGGTCGACCTTGCCGCCATGCGCTCGGCGATGGAAACGCTGGGTGGCGATGTCACCAAGATCAACCCGCTGGTGCCGGTTGACCTGGTGATCGACCACTCGGTGCAGATCGACCGGTTCGGCACGCTCGGGGCATTCGCCCACAACGTCGAGCGCGAGTACGAGCGAAACGGCGAGCGGTACGAACTCCTCCGCTGGGGACAGCGAGCGTTCGAGAACTTCCGCGTGGTTCCGCCGGGCACCGGTATCGTGCACCAGGTGAACCTGGAATACCTGGCGCCGGTGGTCGCCACCCGGGCGGACGAGGGTGGAACCGTCGCTTACCCTGATACCCTGGTGGGCACCGACAGCCACACCACCATGATCAACGCGCTGGGCGTGCTGGGCTACGGCGTTGGCGGTATCGAGGCCGAGGCCGTGATGCTGGGCCAGCCGCTGTACCAGTTGCTCCCGGAGGTCGTTGGCCTCAAGTTCACCGGCGGCATGAACCCCGGCTGCACGGCGACCGACCTCGTGCTGGCGGTGACCGAACTGCTTCGCAAGCACGGCGTGGTTGGCCGGTTCGTCGAGTACTGCGGCACCGGGCTCAGCAACCTCAGCCTGGCGGACCGGGCGACCATCGCCAACATGGCTCCGGAATACGGCGCCACGGCGGGCCTCTTCCCGATTGACGACGAAACGCTGCGTTACCTGGAACTGACCGGGCGCGAAGCCGAGCAGATCGACCTGGTGGAGCGCTACTCCAAGGAACAGGGCCTGTTCCGCACGGACGCCACCCCCGATCCGGAGTTCAACGAGCTGCTCGAACTCGACCTGTCCACCATTGAGCCGAGCGTGGCCGGTCCGCGCCGGCCGCAGGACCGCATTGCCCTCGGCGGCGTGCAGGATGTGTTCCGCGACGCCTACGACACCATCTTCAACCTGCCTGACGCCGATGGGCACGATATCGACGGCAACGGCTACGACGAGCAGTCGATGGAGTCGTTCCCGGCCAGCGATCCGCCGGCCGCGATGGCGGGCCACACCGACGAAGGCAAGATCGAGGGAGAGTCGCGGGCCGCCAAGGTCGCCGACGACTACCTCGGCAAGCAGACCCGGCCCAAGGGACCGGCGCACGTTGGCGATGTCACCATCCATGTGGAGGACACCAACGTCGACCTGCATCACGGCTCGGTGGTGATCGCCGCGATCACCTCCTGCACCAACACCTCGAACCCCTCCGTCATGCTCGGGGCCGGTCTGCTCGCCCAGAAGGCCGTGGAGCGCGGGCTCGACGTGCCGCCGTACGTCAAGACCAGTCTCGCGCCCGGCTCGCAGGTGGTGACTCGCTACCTGGACGAATCCGGCGTGACGCCGTACCTGGAAGCGCTTGGTTTCCACACGGTCGGCTATGGCTGCACCACCTGTATCGGCAACTCCGGACCGCTTCCGGACGAGGTGGCGACCGCCGTCGACGACAACGAACTGGTGGTCGCCTCGGTGCTCTCGGGTAACCGCAACTTCGAGGGCCGTATCCATCCCCAGGTTCGCGCCTCGTTCCTGGCCTCGCCGCCGCTGGTCGTCGCCTACGCGCTGGCCGGCACGGTCGATATCGACCTGACGAACGAACCGCTCGGAACCGATCCCAACGGCCAGGATGTCTACCTGTCCGAGATCTGGCCGACCGAGGAAGAGGTCAAGGAGGCGATGTCGCGCTCCATCGATCCCGAGATGTTCCGCAGCGAATACGGTACCGTTTTCGAGGGCGATGAGCGCTGGCAAAACCTCCCCGTGCCCGAAGGCGACCTGTACGAGTGGGACTTCGGCAGCACCTACGTGCGCAAGCCACCATTCTTCGAGGACCTGACGCCTGAACCGGCGCCGGTGACCGACATCGAGGGCGCCAGGGTGCTCGCCCTGCTTGGCGACTCCGTGACGACCGACCACATCTCGCCAGCCGGCGCGATCGCGAAGACCAGCCCCGCGGCCGAGTACCTGATCAACAGCGATGTTCAGCTGCGTGACTTCAATTCCTACGGATCGCGTCGCGGCAATCACGAGGTGATGATCCGCGGGACCTTCGCCAACATCCGCCTGCGAAACGCGCTGGCCGATGGCAAGGAAGGAAACTGGACGAAGTTCTTCCCCACGGGGGAACTGACCTCGATCTGGGAAGCCTCAATGCGCTACCAGGAAATCGGCACGCCGCTGGTTGTCATCGCGGGCAAGGAGTACGGGACCGGCTCGTCCCGCGACTGGGCGGCCAAGGGAACCCTGCTCCTGGGCGTCAAGGCGGTGATCGCCGAGTCGTTCGAGCGCATCCACCGGTCCAACCTGGTGGGCATGGGGGTGTTGCCGCTCCAGTTCCTGCCGGGCGAGAACGCCGGGTCGCTGGGGCTCGACGGCACGGAGACGCTGGCGATTCGTGACATCGACGCCCAACTGGCGCCCGGCGCCAGGTTCACGGTGGACGTGACCCGCGAGGATGGATCGACCTTCACGTTCCAGGCCATCGCGCGCGTGGACAGCAAGGTTGACGTTCGCTACTACCGAAACGGTGGTATCCTGCCGACCGTGCTACGCCGCCTGTTGCAGGCGTAGACATCCGGCACGGACCAACTTCGATTCCCGGCGGATCCCCAGGGGATATCCGCCGGGAATTGCCGTGACCGGGAACGGCATGGACGGACGGGGGAGATAGCACGGTGTCATCTGGTCGAATCGAGGTCGCGGTCATCGTCGGCAGCCTGCGCCGCAGATCGTACAATCGCGCGCTCATGCAGACATCGATGTTGCTCGCGCCCGACCACATGCACCTTTACGAGGTGCCGATCGACCGCCTCCCGTTTTTCAGTGAGGATTTGGAGCGCCAGGGCGATCCCCCGGCGGTGGCCGAATTCCGGTCCGCGCTGGGCAGGGCCGACGCCCTGCTGATATTCACCCCCGAATACAGCTATTCCATACCAGGCGTCTTGAAGAACGCGCTCGACTGGGCATCCCGTCCCGCTGGTCGGTCGGTGCTGCGTGGCGTGCCAATGGGGATGATGGGCGCATCCGTGGGCCGTTCGGGGACCATGCGCGCGCAATTGCACCTGCGCCAGGTGGCGGTGCAACTGGGAGCGGTCTGCATGCCCGCGCCCGAGGTGTATGTCACATTCGCCGAAGGCAAATTCAACCAGGTGGGAGAACTCACCGATCAGACCTCGCTCGACCTGGTAAAGCAGTTCATCGCCAGCTTCGAGCGCTGGACCCGCGTCATCGGGTCCGCCCTCTAGCGCCCGACCTTTCCGGGCTGTCGTGGTCGGAAACGCCGGCCCAATGTGGACACTTCGTGCAACCGGCGAGCAGCGTTTGACGTTCTCTATATAGGTATCGCCTAAAGGAGAACGCATGACATCGCCTTCCCGCCGCCGCGAGAATGACTTCCCGCGCAATCTCACCATGAACCGACGACAAATGATGCTTGGTGCCGCCTCGATGGCCCTGGGTGGAGGGCTCGCCGCCTCGAACGCCTCCGCTCGCCAGGGGCACAGTCCCAATCAACCCGCCACAGCAACCTCGGGCGGCCCGCCGCCACTGATGACCATGCTGGGGATGGTGCCGGATGGGATCGCGGCTGACAGCGATGATACCCGCGTCAACTGGACCTACACGGACATCGCTCGCCAATTCGATGCGCTTGGCCTTCCCCATGGCATCGATGGCTTCGATCTCGAGAATAACGCGTTCATCGACGCGATCGTCCCCCTGAAATTTGGGAGTCATGTGTTCGACTACAGTCGCGTGGAGGAGTTTATCGGATTCCAGCCAATGGGCGTGGATCAGGCGCTGTATGTGGTGGGCGCGGAGAGTTCCTTTTCGCTCTTCAGGGCCGATTTCGATGTGGAACGGCTTGTCGCGGCATGGCTCGCCTCCGGCTACGAGCCGGTCGAGACCGCAAGCGGCGTCCCGGCATGGACCATCGGGCCCGAGGGCGAGTTCGACTTGGATCACCCGATCCAGGGAAGCGTTCTGCGCCAATTCAACAACGTGGCGGTTGTGGACGACATTCTGATCTATAACTCCCGGATGGACCTTCTGGAGCGGGCACTCTCGATCGCTGAGAACGGCGAGCCATCCATGGCCAGCGATCCGGTGTTCGGGCCGCTGGCGGAGAGTCTTCCTGAAACGACGGTGTCGGCGCTCTCGTTGCCGCCGATTCCACCAGACCTGGGCTTCGTTGTCATGTCCGACGAAGAACGCGAGCCGATCGAGGCTGCCTTCGAGGAGGCGCTGTGGGAGTTTGGGTCGATGCCGGCCAGCACCGGAATCATCACCGCGGTGAGCGCGGGGGCCATTCCGCTCGACTGGGAGTGGCCACTTGAGAACGGAACGCCATCCCCAAACGCGCGGGAGAACGCTGGCACCGCGTACATCCGGATGGGCATGGCATCGCCCGAGGACGCCGCCACGGCCTCGGAGGTTGCCGCCGGCCGCTGGAACTCGTTGAGATCGCTCCTTACGCTGATGCCGTACACCGATATGGCCGAGGTAGCCGCCGCCGAGGCGAGCGGCAACGTCGCCATGCTGGACCTCGTACAGCTGGAGCGGGCACGATTGTGGAGTCACATGTTCGAAATCAAGGATGTGTTGCCGTTCGTTCCTGTCTGATCCCGCGCAACCCGGGATGCGTAGCCAGCGTTTTCCTTGAGGAATCGTATGAAGGACACTGGATGGCTCCGACTGTCAATTGAAGGCAGACCATGCCTCCAACCGGAACGGTTGACGGCTTTCGTTACCCTGCTCTCCTGACCCGCGTGAACGAAGGATTGTTCGTATGACATTCACAATCGGCCGGAGCGTACCGGCCGCAACCGGTACCGTACTCAACCGTCGCCAGGCGCTCGCCGCCGGCACCGGCCTGGCGTTCGCGGGAGCGGGACTCCTGACGCCCGCCGCCATGGCCCGGCAGGGGCACGCACCTTCGCAGGCCACGCCGGAGGCCTCGGATACGCCCACGCCCGCGAATGACACTCCCCTGACGACCCTGCTCCGCATGGTGCCGCACTCGCTGGTGATGAATGGCCAGGGTGGGCCGTACTGGTCGTACTGCGACTTCGCGCGCCAGTACGCCGCGCTGGACATGGATCGTGACGGCGCTGGACCTGACTTGCGGGAAATCCCAATCCCCACGGCCACCATCGCCCTCATGCCGGGCTCCAATGCGTACTCGTATTCGTTTGTCGAGGACTTCACATCATCCATAGGGTTTCAGCCCTTGCTGATGGGACAGCACCTCATGATTGGTGATCCACCCGAGCAGATCACCATGTTCAAGGGCGAGTTCGATCCTCGGGCGCTGGTCGCGGCGTGGAAGGAAACCGGCTATCAGCCGGTGGAAACGTCAAGCGGCATCGAGGCGTGGTCGATTGGGCCGGACGGTGAGTTCGCGGTCGACCACCTGGTGCAGCGCTTCGTGATTGCCGCGATGAACAACGTCGCCATCGTTGATGATGTGCTGATCTACGCCAATACGCTCGACCTGCTGAATGTCGTGCTCGATCACATCGCCGGTGGCGGAGCCACCTCGCTCGACGACGAGGTATGGGGGCCCGTCATACAGAGTCTCCCGGAGACCGTTGTCTCGGCGATGGCCGTGACTCCAGAGATGGACTGGATGTGGCCGAACCTGGATCTGGAGCGGTTGGAAGCGATCCAGTCCGAAATGGACGCGGTGCGAGAGGCGGTGGGACCGATGCCAGACGTCAATGCCATGATCGTGGCAGTTGAGGAGGGAGCGGTGCACGTCGACTTCGAGTGGGAGGGTCTTCCGGCTCCCGTCGACGCCGGCACGATGTTCGTGCGGCTCGGCACCCAATCCGCCGAGGACGCCGAACAGGCGGCCCGGGTGGTCGTGGCGAGGAGTGAATCCCTGTCGTCCCTGGGGAGTGGCGAGCCGTACAGCGAGCTGATCGTGGCGGAGCGTGAGGCGGCGGAGGGCACGACCGCCGCGATCGACTTTACGCAGTTGGAGTCTCCGCGGGTCTGGAGCAATCTGGTGTTGATGCGAGATGTGCTCCTGTTCGCGCCGGATTCCTCGTTGTAGGCGTCGCGGGCTCAATGCAACCGACGACGGGGGCATGGCGTTTGTCAATGTGGCACCAATCCTGAAGGAGGCCACATGTTTTCGCCATCTCCCAGCCTGTCCGTCCCGCTGTCATTCAGGGGATTCTCTCGCCGCGATCTCGTGCGGGGCGGAACCGCGCTGGCGCTCTCCGCCGCCGGGTACGCTCCTCCACGCGCTCGTGCTCGCCAGGGGCACAGCCCGCTCAAACCCGAAGCCCCGACGAATGGTGTTCCCAACCTGCGTTCGTTGCTGGAGCTGGTCCCAGGCGATTACATCGACCGGGTGGGCGACAACGGAGTTCCATGGCAATACGCCGATTTCGATCGCCAGTTCGCCTCGCTGGGGCTCCATCACGACATCGACGGGCTGGACTTCGAGAACGAGCCCTACCAGTACGGGACGTACAGCCTGGCTCCGGCAAGCTCGGTGTTCAACTTCGCGCTGGTCGAAGACCTGGTCACCGCGATCGGGTTCCAGCCGTTCGGAATGGACCAGAACCTGTACGTGGGAGCCCCTGGGCGCCAGTTGTCGATGTTTCGTGGGGGATTCGACCCCGACAAGGTGGTCGCCGCGTGGACGAAGGCCGGCTACGAGACGCACGACACCGCGAGTGGCATCCCGGCGTGGACGATTGGACGAGAGGGCGAGTTCGTTCCCGACCATCCCATCCAGGGCAAGGTCCTTTCGGAACTGAACAACGTCGCGATCGTGGATGATGTGCTGATTTACGCGCCGTACATGGAGTTGCTGGAGATGGCGCTCTCGTTCATCGGGGGTGGTGGAGCCTCGATGGCTGATGACGGGGTTTATGGGCCGCTGATCGAGAGCCTGCCCGAAACGACCGTGTCCGCGATGGCGGTGACACCCGAGCAACTCCTGCCGGATCCGGTGATCGCGACCCGGGAGCAGATTGACGCGTTCGAGAGCCAACTCGCCGAGGCAGACGATCGGCTGGGACCGATGCCACCCATACGCGGTCTCGTGGCGGGCGTCAACGAGGGCGCGACCCTGGTGGACTTCGAGTGGGGACCCGATGGCACGTCGGTGGAGCCACGCGAGAACGCCGGAACCTGCTTCTTTCGACTGGGCACCGGCTCGGAGGATGACGCCGTTCAGGCCGCTGACGTCGCCGCTGGCCGTTGGGAATCGCTCGACTCGCTTGTGGTCAAGGTTCCCTACCTGGATTTGGCCGAGGTCATCTCTCACGGGGCGGACGGCAACGTCGCGGCTCTCGACCTCGTTCAGCTACGGAGCCCGAGACTGTGGCATGAGTTGCTTGTCATGCGCGACACGCTGCCGTTCGCGCCGTCCTGAGCACTGTTCCTCGCCCCTCGCCCCCGGTCGCCAGGTCATCGCTGGAAGCTCCTTGATTTCCCCTGAGGGTCCGGTTCTCGCGGACTCTAGTCGCCTGGACCGCGCCTCGCCACGGTCGACCATGCAACCTGTTGCCCGATGATGACGTTTGTGTATAAGAGACACAGTGCATATTCGGTTACAGAGGGGAGCGATCTGGTGGGCGTGGGCGCACACGGTTTGAGTCGGCGCGCGATTCTCAGGGGCGGTCTGGCGATGGCGGCGGGCGTAATGGCACCTGCTTCAATGGATGCACGGGCCCGGCAGGGGCATGGCCCCGGCCTGGTGCATCCCGGTGGTGAGGGGCCGGAGCGAATCACCAGCCTCCTGTCGCTGATACCCCGTGAATTCAGGCGGCAAGGTCCGTATTGGGAATACGACGATTACGCGCGGCAGTTCGCATCGCTCGGGATTGACCACGATAGCGGTGGACCCGATGCGCCGGAATCCCTCGTGGACGATGCGATCGGGAGCATGGCGTTGCAATACTTGGCGCCCATCATGTCGGCGGGACGTGAGGATTTCGTGCGGGCGATGGGGTTCAACCCGCTCGGGATGCATCAGATGCTCATCACGGCTCGATCAGCGATGGAGAGAGTGACGCTGTACAGGGGAGATATTGATCCCGACGCCCTGGTCGCGGCCTGGACTGGGTTCGGCTATGAACCGCGTGAGTCCGCCAGCGGCATACCGCTATGGACAATCAATCCAGAAGGGGAAAACGTCCTTGACATGTCGGCCACCTGGCTCTGGTCGGGCCAACTCTACAACGTGGCCATCATCGATGACGTCGTGGCGTTTACCTCGACCCTCTCCATGCTCGAGGACGTGCTGGACCTGGTCACCAACGGAGGCGAAACCATCCTCGACGACCCGCTGTGCGGGGCTCTCGCCGGTTCGTTGCCGGACACGACGGTCTCGTCGATCGTTCTGCCAGCCGCGGCCATGCAGGATCCTCGGGAGACGTCCGGGGAGGAATTCGTCGAAGATGCCGCGGGCCACCTGGCGCGGGTGAGAGACGAGGTGGGGCCCATGCCCGAGCTTCAGGGCATGGCGTTCGCGGTGAACGAAGGGACAATCGCGCCGGACGCGGACCTGCCAACCGACAATCCGCGCGAGGATGCTGGCCTCGGGATGATCCGGATGGCCGCGTCCTCGCCCGAGGACGCGGCACAGGCGAACCTGGTGGTCACGCGGCGGTTCGAGGAGCTTGATTCGCCCATCTTCGAGGTGCCATACAGTCAGGTATTCAGGCCCCTGCCGGGCGAGGTCTCGGGCAACATCGCGTCACTCGATTTCCGGCTGCTGGACAGGCCATACGGTTGGGCCACGCTCGTGAAACGGAGTGACATCCTGCCATTCGTGGTGGATGGGGCATAACCAACGCTCGGATGCGAGGAGCCCATCAGGTGAAACGCCTGATGGGCTCTGCTCATGCCTTATTGATTGCGACCCGGCACGGCCAGGCTACATCTCGCTGGAGCGATCGGTCGGTTGACGGAGGAGGGCGGCCACGTTGGTGGCGGTCTTGGCGAGGTTGTTGCGGTCGTCGAGCAATTCGAGGATCTGGTCCACGTTGGCGCCCAGCTTCACCAGGTTGTCGATGTCGCGAGGGTTGTCCCGGGCGGCGAGCAACACCTGCCTGAGATCGGCCCAGTCTCCAAGATTCGCGGCGTTGTCCAGGTCGGTCGCCAACTCTACTGGATCGCGGGAAAGGGCGGGCTGGGAAGGTTTTGGCCTGGCCAGCGTGGGGATGATGGCCCGCAGTTCGCCAATCAGGCGCTCGGCCTTGGTGATCGTGTCTTCCTCGGAGTCCGGGGCACTGGCGGTGGCATACGGGTCGAAGGCGGCAGTCGTGATTTCCTTGGCCACACCACTGGCAATTGGCGGAGCGTCGACCTCGCCAGCCGCCTGCTCGTCCTCCACCGTCGTGGCGGGTTCGACCGGGGTATTCCATTGGGTCGCCCATGCCGCCAGGGTTTCCTGGTTCTCGACCGTGTCATCGGAGGCGTCGAGCAGGTCCTGCACCTCGGCCGTGTCCGGGGCGGGGTCATCGCCGGCAGCCTCGCCAGTCGCGACGCCGTCCTCGCCTGCCATCACATCGGAGACCTCGGGCGAGTCGTCGAGAATCTCGATCTCGGTGAGGTCGGGCGCGTCCTCCACCTGTGCGTCCGGCTCGTCGGTGTCGATCACGACGCTGGACTCGTCGTCCATCGGGGGCGCGACATCGTCGTCATCCTGGGCGGCCGGGGTGTTCCACGACCAGGTGAACGCCTCTTCGTTGCCCGTATCGTCCCCAGTGGCGGACTCCTGCCCGTCGTCGGTGGCCACGCCCGCATGCTCATTGGTCCGTGCGGATGTGGTGAGCGTGGTGTCGCCGGTTTCTTCCGTGACCTCCTGGCGGATCGACTCCCACACGGAGGTCGCGACGGACGACGACGTGTCCGCGGCGGCTGGTTCGGTGGCGGTCGACCAGTCGCTGGAGGTCGGTTCGGCCGGTTCGTTGAGGCGGGTTCCGCAGGCCGTGCAGAACCTGGCGCTCTCGCGCACGGTGGCGCCGCAGTTGGAACAGGTGGGCATCAGAATCTCCTTGCCAGCATTGCGAGGACGGTGGGCGATGGGGTAGCCATTGACACCGGGTAGCATACCGCGATCGGCCCCCGGATTGGATGCCGCCTGTGCATTGGACCGGCGAGACGGTATCCTGCGACAATTGCAATCAGGAGCGTGGCGGGTTTTGCACGCATGGCAACGGGGACGGGCCGATTCGACCGTCTCCCTGATGAAAAGCGACTTGATCCATGGCGAATGTTTTGGTTGGCCGGCGAGCGGTGTCGGCCCGGCAGTTGAACGTAGGTTCGGCCGCCGCGTTTGAGGTTTCGTCGGGACAATTGATCCAGATCATCGATCTGTCGGGCAAGCAGGTGGCGGCCTTCACCGCCGTTGGCAAGGATGGCCAGGTCGAGCGGCTGTCGCCGTCCACCACCATCACGGCCAATGCCTCGCTGGTGCTGAACGTCGGCGACAAGCTCTATTCACAGCACAAGACGCCGATGTTCGAGATCGTCGAGGATTCGGTGGCCCGGCACGACCTGCTCACCTCGCCGTTGCCGGTTGATCCAACCGACGATTCGAAGACCGCGATCAAGGAATCGACCGCGACGGCGCTGGCCGAGGTGGCCACCGGGGCCGGCCTGAATGCCGCCGATGTAGCCGATCCCATCAACTTCTTCAAGCATGTGGTGGTAAAGCAGCGCGGCGAACTGGATGTGAAGGAGTCGTTCGCCCAGCGAAACGACACCATCGTGCTGCGCGCGCTGGCCGACAGCACCATCGTGGTGGCCAACGCGTTCCCGGAGAAGAAGGCCGGAATCGCCAGCAACGTGACGGCCAAGGGGCGGCCGACCCAGCTCCTGGTGCGCGTCTACAGCTAGGCGCTAGAACAGCAGCGCCACCAGCAGTCCCGTCACGACCAGGATGCCGATCGCGACGACGACCAGGGAGACCTGGTCGGATCGGGTCAGGTTGGTCTCGCGTGGCGCGTCCGGTTCCACCATCGACATGCTCCTCGGGTGACTGCGAGCCCCGCGTGATCGGGACAGGTGTGCCGGTTGCCGGAGTTCTCCTGACAACCATTGGCAGGTGAATATGGTACTCAATACCGTACACCTGTGAGTGGTGTGGCGTCCGCCCCGGGCGCCGTGCCCGGGATTGGTCCCACCCACCATTCCCTTCCCCACTCGCGCTTGATACGATGACGCCTGGGGTCATCGCGCCGGAACTGGCGCGAACTGGCCCCTCCGACCATGGGAGGAGGGATCCGCTCGGCCGCGTGCACGCGCCGGCGCCGGATCGCACGACACTATGACCAACGCAACCAATCACCTGATCATCATGGCCTACGGCGGACCATCCAGCCTTGACGATGTTCGCCCGTACCTGATGGATGTGCGCAACTATCGCCCAACCTCCGACCATGTGGTTGACGAGATTACCGAGCGCTACCGCCAGATCGGTGGCCGCTCGCCCATCCTCGAACTCACCAACGCCGAGGCCGCGGGCATCGAACAGGCCCTCAACGACCAGGCGCCCGAGGGGCAGTCCTGGAAGGTTTGGGTGGGGATGCGCCACTGGCACCCGTTCATCAAGGACACCCTGGCCGAAATGGAAGCCGCCGGTGTGACCAACGCCGTCGGGTTGGTGATGGCCCCGCACTACTCCCGGATGAGCATCGGCGCGTACTTCAAGCGGGCGGAAGAGGCCGGCAGTTCGGTCAGCATCGACCCGATCGAAAGCTGGAACACCCTCCCGGGCTACCTCGACGCGCTGACCGAGCGGATCACGGATGGACTGGCGAAGTTCCCGGAAGATGTGCGCAACCAGGTGCCGGTGATCTTCACCGCCCACAGCCTGCCGGAAAGCATCCGGAACTGGAACGACCCCTACGAGGAGCAGCTCCAGGAGACGGTCGCCGCCCTGCGGGAGCGCCTGCCAAACCAGCCCTGGGAATGGGCCTACCAGAGCGCCGCCATGACTCCTGATCCGTGGCTGGGACCGGATGCAAGCGAAGTGATCGCCCGCCTCCACCGCGAGGGCGTGAAGGACATCCTCATCTGCCCGATCGGGTTCATTTGCGAGCACGTCGAGATCCTCTTCGACATCGATGTCGAGTTCCAGCAGCAGGCCAGGGAACTCGGTGTCCACCTTGAGCGCATCGAGATGCTGAACGACCATCCGGTCATGCTGGAAGCGCTCGCGGGTCTTGTTCTACGCCAGGCCAACCAGTCTGGGTCCCTGGCTGGGTCATCCACACAAGGCAACGCGGCGTCATGAAAACCCGGATCGCGGTTATAGGAGCGGGAATCACGGGCCTGGCGTGCGCGTTGCGACTGCACACGCTCCAGCCCGAGCTCGAGGTGCATGTCTTCGAGCGAGATACCCAGCCAGGCGGCAAGCTGCGCACCGAGCATGTCGACGGGTTCGTGATCGAGCAGGGACCCGATGCGTTCCTGGCCTCGAAGCCGGGTGGCGTGGCCCTGAGCGAACGCCTCGGCCTCCAGGATAGGATGGTCAGTCCCGTTGAGGAGAACCGCGGGTCGTTCATCCTGCACCGCGGCACATTGCAGCCCCTTCCCCAGGGGTTGAGCGGGCTGGTGCCCGGCGATATCCGGCAGATGTTCAGGAGCCCGCTTATCTCGCCGCTGGGCAAGGCCCGCCTGGCGATGGAGTACTACATCCCGCCCCGCAAGGGGATCACCGACGAGTCGATCGCGTCGTTCATGACGCGCCGGTTCGGGCAGGAAACCTGGGAACGGATGGTGGAGCCGCTGCTCACTGGCATCTACGCCGGCCATGGCGACCAGTTGAGCCTGGGAGCGACCTTTCCCAACCTGCGCGCTCTGGAACGCACCCACGGCGGCATTCTCAAGGGAGCGGCCGCCACGCGAAGGGAAGTCGCCCAACGGAAGGGGCTGCCAGAACCACGCAAGGGTTTCCTGAGCTTCGACGACGGCATGGGCGTGCTGATCGACGCGGCCATGGCCAGGGTGAAGGCCAACGGCGCGCGGGTTCACTTTGGCGCGGCCTGCACGGGCCTGGTTCGCGACGAGGACGCGCGAACCTTCACGATCACCATCGAGGAAGGGGAGGCGAGCCGGACGGAAACATTCGACGCCGTGGTGGCCGCCGTGCCGGCGTGGGTCGCCGCTCCCCTGTTTCGCGATGTCGCCCCGGTCGCCAGCGAGAACCTGGCCGCGATCGACCACTCCCCGAGCGGCCTGATCGCCGTGGCGTTCCCGGAGTCGCAATTGACCCGCCCGCTGAAGGGGTACGGCTACGTGGTTCCCCGGGTCGAGGGGCGGGACGTGACGGCCATGACCTGGGTGTCGTCCAAGTGGCCGAACCGCGCTCCGGAAGGGCAGGTGCTGGTGCGCGTGTTCGTGGGCCGGACTGGTCGCGAGGACGTGCTTCAGAACGACGATGACGGGCTGGTCGCTGTCGCGCTGACTGAGTTGCGAGAGATCCTGGGGTTGACCGTGAGCCCGTCGCTCACGCGCGTGCAGCGGTGGAACAAGGCGATGCCGCAGTACACGATGGGACACCTCGACCGGGTGGACAGGATCGTCGCCACCGTCGCCCGTATTCCTGGTCTGGAACTCGCCGGCAACATGCTGCGGGGCGTGGGAATACCCGACTCGATCACGTCGGGAGAGACCGCCGCCAGCAACCTGCTCACCGACCTCAGCGAGGCGGTCAGGAACAGGCCACCTCTGTCGATCGCCCGCCCACCCCGATGACACTTCCGGTGGACGCTGGACGTCCACCGTGGCTGTTGATCCGGCTTTCACGACTCCTCCCTGATTGGGTACCGAATACGTGGTTCCAGTCGGCGATGTCACGGCCGTCCTGCCTCGATTGGGCTGGAATGCCGTGACAATTCGACACATCTTGCAACTCCTGGAGCGATGAACGTACGCTACGTACGTACGATTCGGTCAACCGAGCGTACCCCTGGCATCTTGGCATGCAATCAGCTTCAGGGAGTCCCGTTCGATGGATGGATCGAGCCGCGTTTCAGTCCTTCATATCCGCAATCTCGCGGTCAGCCTCACCGTCATCGCCGCGATCCTGGCCGTGCTGCTCGCGCCGGTCTCGGCGCAACCGGGTGGTGGCGCGCCATGGCCGGCGATCGACCAGTCGCTATCGGCCATCGCGCCCCAAAGCAATCTGCTCGTCGCCGAAATTCGGGGCAGTACCTGCGCGACCATTCACGGCCGCGACGAAACCGCGGAACTCGCCATCGCCTCGGTGTTCAAGCTCTATGTGCTGGGTGAACTGGCCCGGCAGGTCCAGCTTGGCGAGGCCAGCTGGACGGACACGATCGTGCTGAGCGACCGGCTTCGCAGCATGCCGTCCGGCGACTATGCCTATCTTCCCGCGGGAACGACCGCGACCGTGCTCGAGTTGGCCCAGGCAATGATCTGGGTGAGCGACAACACCGCCACCGATCACCTCATCCATTACCTTGGCCGCGAGAACGTGGAACGCTCGTTCGCCGCCTACGGACACAGCGATCCTGGCGCCAACCTTCCGCTGCTGATGACCCGCGAACTGTTCACCATCAAGATGTCGCGATCGTCGGAGTGGATGGCCACCTACATGGCGGCCTCCGACGAGGAGCAGGCCCGGATGGTCGCCGAGCAGATCGACCCACAGGTCGTGAACCCCACCGGTGGGTGGGGGCACTGGAACGGTCCGACCGCGATCGACGGCATCGAGTGGTTCGCCTCGGCGTCGGACCTTTGCCGGGTGACGGCATCGCTGTGGTCGATGGGCCGCCAGCCAGGGCTGGAACCCGTGCATGCGATCCTGACTGGTAATCGCGGCGGCATCGTCGACACCAGGGCCTTCCCCGAGGCCGGGTACAAGGGCGGATACGAGGCGGGCGTGGTGAACATGACCTTCGTGCTGGGGCGGGCCGATGGCCGGGTCTTCTTCGTGACCGCTGGCTACAACACCCAGCGTGGCATTATTGACCAATCGGCTGGCCGCGGCGATCTGGAGAAGGTGTTCGCCTGTATCGGGGCGGGAACCTGCACCGACCCAAGCTGACAGGGACGACGGCACGCACGTTCGCGGCGGCCTCCACGAGCAGGCGTGCCCACACGAAGGGAATGCGCGTGAGAAGGATGCGACACGGCTGGTCCACCATTACCGCGTTGATCGCGGTGGTCGCGATCCTGGCGACCACGTCTCCACTGCTCGCCCAGGGTGAGGGATTCGAGCCGGAGGCGTTCGACGTGGGGCTGGAACCCACCGCCGAGGGGTTCAACGAGCCCCTGTTCGTTACCCATGTTGCTGACGAGCGGCTGTTCGTGGTTGAGCGTGCCGGGACGATCCGGGTCGTGGTGGATGGCGCCGTGCTGGAGACACCCTTTCTCGACCTGACGAGCCAGGTGGGATCCGACGCCAGCGAGCGGGGCCTGCTGGGTCTCGCCTTCGCCCCGAACTACGCCGACTCCGGCCTGTTCTACGTGAACTACACCGATCTCAACGGGGACACGGTCGTCTCCAGATTTCAGGTTTCGGACGATCCGGATGTTGCCGACGCATCCAGCGAGGAAGTCATCCTCACCCAGCCGCAGCCGTACTGGAACCACAATGGTGGGATGCTGGCGTTCGGGTCGGACAACTACCTCTACATTGGCCTGGGTGACGGCGGCAGCGGCGGCGATCCGGAAGGGAATGGCCAGCGACTCGATACGCTGCTCGGGAAGATCCTGCGCATCGAGGTCGATCCCGAATACACCGGTGGCGAGCCCTACGTGATTCCCGAGGACAATCCGTTCGTGGGTGACGCGGAGGCCAGGCCGGAGATATGGGCCTACGGGCTGCGCAATCCGTGGCGGTTCAGCTTCGACCGCGAGACGGGCGACCTATGGATCGCCGATGTCGGTCAGGGCCAGCACGAGGAAGTGAACATGATCGGACCGGTGGAGGCCGGAGCCAACTTCGGTTGGAGCGACATGGAAGGTCCGGCCTGCTTCGTGGCCGATTGCGATCCCGATGACTTCGTCGCGCCGATCTTCAGCTACACACACTCCGAGGGTGGATGCTCCGTCACGGGCGGCTACGTGTACCGCGGCGAGGAGTTCGTGGACCTGGCTGGCGTCTACGTGCTGGCCGACTACTGCTCGGGGTTGATCTGGGCGGGCGGCCTGGACGCGGCTGGCGAGCTGGTGTTCTCCGATCCAGTCGAGACCGGGCTGAACATCTCGTCCTTTGGCGAGGGCGCCGATGGAACGCTATACGTCACCGATATCAATGGCGGAGGTGTCTACGAAATCGTCTCGCCGCTCTGATGATCGGGCGTGGCAAGGGCCAGCGACGGAACCTGGGTTCCGTCGCTGGCCCTCGTTCGTGCGCGGTTACCCCGCCGTGCGGTCGAAGGCGCCCTGGTAGAGCTCCAGGTATTCGTCGACGCCCATCATCGCCAGCTGTTCCTGGAACCCGGCCCATTCCGCTTCCGGATCGAGTTGTCCGGTGACCGCCTGGGCCATGTTTTCCTGGACGTACTGCGTGATGACCGTGCCGAGATCGCTGACGCGGATCGCCTCGTCGGCGGTGAAGATTGGCCGCAGAAGGTCCCGCTCGGGTGGAATGGCGTACGGCGCCAGCGCGTCGCGGCACCCTTCGTAGAGGATCGTTTCGGTGTCGAACTGGGGATCGCCGACCACGGCCTGGGAGAGGCGGTCCTCCTCGTCGCGGAACGATGGCGAGAGCTGCTCCCACGACCAGGTGTTGTCGCCCGTGAAGTCCGGATCGCCCGGGATTTGTGCCCATCGGGCCTGGCGGCCATGGACGCCGATTTCGCCTTCCTCGGCGTAGCGCCACTGGACATCCGGCACGCCGATGATCGAGCGGATCGTCGCTTCCCATTCGTAGAGGCCATCGGCCCAGGCCACCGCCAGGGCGGGATCGCTGCACTTGTCGGTGACGACGAAGACGTTCGGGATATGCGACTCGTCGTAGTCGCGGTACGACTGGCGGAGCCCCGTTGGCCCTTCGAGCGACGGAAGCATGCGGTAGTCGGACCAGAGACCTTCCGTGCCGCCGGTTTGCTGGACGAAGACACCGGCCACCACGCCTGGGGCCACGCCGATCTGGTTGTTGTCGCCCAGCCGCCGGATCTGGTCGCTGTCCTGAGTGAAGGTTTCGGCCGGCAGCAAGCCCTGGTCGAACAGGCGACGCTGGTACATGATCGCGTCGCGCCAGCCATCCTGCGTGTATGACGCGGCGACCTTGCCATCCTCGTCGCGATAGAGGTACGGCGCTCCGTTGCTGAGCTGGAACGGATTGATGAGGAATCGGTCGAGCGGCCAGCCGGGGAACGCGGTGACGGGCACCTCGTCGGCCTCGCCGTTGCCGTTCGGATCGCCATCCTTGAAGGCCAGCATCACCTGCTCGAACTCGTCGGTGGTGGTGGGCATTTCCAGGCCCAACGTGTCCAGCCAACCGCCGTTGATCCAGATCTTCTGGTTGTTGTACTGGCAGTGATAGCAGTCGTTGATGTAGGGCATGGCGTAGATGTTGCCGCCCTCCATCTCGGTGATCTGTTTGGCGATGGGGTATTTCGGATAGACGTATTCCAGCAGGTTCGGGGCGTTGTCCGGCAGGTAATCCTGGATCGGCACGAAGGTGCCTTGCGCGCCGTACGCCGCGACAACGGTGTTGGTCAGCTCGAACGGCGCCCAATTGAATCCCATGATGATGTCGGCGTAGTCGCCACTCGCCAGCTGGAGGTTGAGCTGGGTGACGGCGCCCTCGTCCTCGACCACGATCCATTCGATGTGGACGTTGGTGCGCTCCTCGTACCAGCGGGTGAAATCGTTGTTCGCCCAGTCGAGACCGTAGTGGGGCACCATGACGCGGAAGGTGACGGGTTCCTGGACGAGCGGATACGTGTGAAGCGAAGGGCGAATTTCCGCGGCTGGAGTCGCCTGTTGCCGGGCGGCCATGGTGGGGGTGAGTCCGAGGCCGCCGAGGGCCATGCCCGCCGCGACACCTCCCGCGAACGAGCGGCGCGTGGTGGTGCGCTTCCCGGCGAGGGATGTGATGGGACTGGAGTTTCGATGCGTGCGCGGACTCGCCATCGGTGATCCTTCCTCACAGGCCAGTGGCCTATTCAACTGTGGTTCGTTGCCTCGATCGTATATTGTCGACATCCTGGGGTCAACTGGCCCGAACGTCTTCCCTTGCCGGCGGACGGCACAAAGCCCCCGCATGCCGGACACATGCGAGGGCTTTGGTTCGGGTTGAGGAGGACCCGCGATGTTGGTGGGCTGCCAGTGATTCGCAGCCAGTCGGAAAACCGGGGACGTATCCCCGGCGCGGCGGAGGGGCCGCGCCGGAGATGCGCTCCCGGCGCTCGCGGCTAGACCTTGTCGAGCGCCTGCTCGAGGTCGGCGATGATGTCGCCGACGGTTTCAAGGCCAACCGAGAGCCGGATGTAATCTGGGGTGACACCGGTGGTGGCCTGTTCGGCTTCGGTGAGCTGGGAGTGGGTGGTCGTGGCCGGGTGGATGATGAGGGACTTCGCGTCGCCGATATTGGCCAGGTGGGAGAAGAGTTCGACCCCTTCGACCACCGTGCGGCCGGCCTCCGCGCCGCCCTTCACGCCAAAGCCGAGAATGGCGCCGTACAGGCCGTGCTGCCAGTACTTCGTGGCGACGTCGTAGGCTGGGTGACCTGGCAGGCCAGGGTAGTTGACCCACGAGACCTTCGGGTGCTCGTTGAGGAACCGGGCGACCTGGAGGGCGTTCTGGCTGTGGCGCTCCATGCGCAGCGGCAGCGTTTCCGCGCCGAGCAGGATGAGGAACGAGTTGAATGGGCTGATCGCGGCGCCAATATCGCGCAGACCCTGCACCCGGAGCTTGAGGATGTAGGCCATGTTGCCAAGGGCCGGGCCGAACGGCAGGCCGTGGTAGCTGGGATCCGGGTCCTGGAACTCTTTCTTGAAGCGCGGGTTGGTGGCCCAGTCGAAGGTGCCGCCATCGACCACGATCCCGCCGATCGACGTGCCGTGGCCGCCGATGAACTTGGTCAGCGAGTGGATCACGATATCCGCCCCGTGCTTGAGCGGGTTGATCAGGTATGGCGAGGGGATGGTGTTGTCGACGATCAGCGGCACGCCGGCTTCATGGGCGACGTCCGCCACGGCCTGGATGTCCAGCGTGATCAGGTTGGGGTTGCCAACCGTCTCGCCATACACGGCCTTGGTCTTGTCGGTGATCGCGGCCTTCACGGCGTCGGCGTTCGATTCGACGAACTTGACCGTGATGCCGAGCTTCGGCAGCGTGTAGTGAAACAGGTTGTAGGTGCCGCCGTAGAGGCTGGAGGTGGAAACGATTTCGTCGCCCGCGCCGGCGAGGTTGAGGATCGCCAGCGTCTCCGCCGCCTGTCCCGAGGAGAAAGCCAGGGCGCCAACGCCGCCTTCGAGCTGGGCGATTCGCTGCTCCAGCACGTCGGTGGTCGGGTTCATGATGCGGGTGTAGATGTTGCCGAATTCCTTGAGCCCGAACAGGTTCGCGGCGTGCTCGGCGCTGTCGAACTCGTAGGAGGTTGTCTGGTAGATCGGCACCGCTCGCGAGTTGGTGGTGGGGTCCGAGGTTTGGCCGGCATGCAGGGCCAGGGTTTCGAATCCATACGACTTCGTTTCTTCAGACACGTACAGGTTCCTTTCAGGAAATGGTTCCGGTAATCGTCACGCGACGATCGTGATACAGATATGAGACCCACGACACACGGCCCGGGAGTGTTCACGGCGGGCTGCCGTGCCCGGTACACATGCGCGACCGGGGCGAGGTTTTCTGGACGAATGCCGCTACCAGCGGGTTGAGCTGGTCCCAGTCCTTGAGGAAGGCATCGTGCCCGTTCGGCGAGTCGATCTCGGCGTAGGACACGGGCACGTCGAGATAGGCCATGTGATCGCGCAGCGTCTTGATCTCGCCGGTGGAGAACAGCCAGTCGCTGGAGATGCCGACGAGGTCGATTGGAGAATCGATCTGGCCCAGCCAGTGATCGGCGCCACCGTCGCGGGCCACGTCGTACATGTCCATGGCGCGGGTCAGGTACAGGTAGGAGTTGGGGTCGAACCGGCGGACCAGCGCCTCGCCGTGGTAGTGCAGGTAGCCTTCCACGTCGTAGGTGGGGCCGAAGGCGGGGTATTTGGCGGGCCGGGTGGCCGTGTTGCGGCCGAACCGGCTGCCCAGGCTTTCGCGGCTGTGATAGGTGGTCATGGCGGCCATCCGGGCGATGGCGAGGCCGTGCTCGGGAAAGGTTCCCGCCGCCCGGTAGTTGCCGTTGTTCCAGTTCGGGTCGGCCATGATCGCGCGGCGGCCGATTTCGCTGTGGGTGGCGATGCCAAGCGCGCTCAGCGCGCCGGCGGCGGCGATCGCCATGGTCCCGGCCACCATGTCGGGATACCGGGTGGCCCATTCGAGCGCCTGGAAGCCGCCGATCGATCCGCCGATGGCCAGCAGCCGCTTCACGCCCAGCGCCCTGACCAGGCGGTGCTGGGTGGCGACGATGTCGGCGATGGTGACGAGCGGGAAATCCATGGCCCAGGGCTGGCCGGTGTCGGGATTGATCGAGGCCGGCCCGGTCGAGCCGAGACAGCCGCCAAGGACGTTCGCGCAGACCACGAAGTGCTCGCTGGTGCAGATCGGCCGCCCCTCGCCGATGACGGGTTCCCACCAGCCTCCTGGGCCGCTGGCGAGGCTGTCGCCGGTGAGGGCGTGGAGGATGATGATCGCGTTGTCGCCGGTGGCGTTGAGCTGACCCCAGGTTCGGTAGGCGAGCGTGACATTGGGAAGGTGGCCGCCGAGTTCCAGGTTGATGGGCCCGAGGTCCATCGTCCGCGGTGCGCCATCCTCCGGCACGGCCGGCGTGGCGGGCACCACCCGCAGGTGGGGCCGGGATGGTTCGGTTGGGATTGACTGCGATGACTGGTCGTTCAACATCGGCCTGGGGCCCTCGTGACGCATGCGACAGGGTCATGAGCGGCTGCGTATCCAGGTGATGTGGGGAAAGAGGGGTGCGAGGAAAGGCGTCGATGCCTTCTTGGGGAGCCCGCACCTCGGGGCACAAAAAACGCTCCCGGGTACGAGCAGGGAGCGATAGCTATCGCTGATCCCTTATCTCGCAGATCTCTCTGCCGGAGTTGGCACCTTACGCGGGCAACCACAACTTTCGTGGCGCTCACCGCAGGCTGCCGGGCTTCACAGGGCCGATTCCCTCCACCTCTCAGGATAAGGCAGTGCTCTTCAATTGTTGACGATGATCGTACGAATCGCGTCAGCGGATGTCAAGGTCCGCCGCGCGACGGCCCTTGTCGCGATCGTCTCACTGCGCCTCGGGAAGGGTGAACCGGAAGGTAGTGCCTTCGCCTGGATGGCTTTCGACACTGACATCGCCGCCGTGGGCGAGCACGAGTTGCTGCACCACGCTCAGCCCCAGGCCGGTGCCATCGTCATGCCGCTGGCCGCGTTCGGCCTGGTAGTAGCGCTCGAACACCAGGTCGATCTCGTCCTGGGGGATGCCGCGACCCGTGTCACTGACCGAAACCTCCACCATCTGGCCGACGGGCCTGGCCTGGACCACCACCAGACCGCCCTCGGGCGTGTGGCGAAGCGCGTTGTAGATCAGGTTGTTGAGCACCTGCCTGATCCTGATCGGGTCGATGTACACGGGCGGCAGGTCAGGCGGTACGAGCGACTCGATGCTGACGCGGGACTGGGTCCAGGCCAGGTCGGCGATGCCGGCCACCGCCTCGCTGGCGAGTTCGGCGAAGTCGCTCGCCCGGCGCTCGAGCCGCAGGCTTTTCTCCCCGGCCCGGGTGATCGTGAAGAGGTCGGCGATCATGCGGCCGAGCATGTCCGATTCCCGGTCGAGCACCAGCAGCGCCTCGCGTTGCTCGGGGGTGAGCGTGTCCTTCCGTTCGAGCTGGCGTTCCACCGTGCCCTGGATGATGGAGAGCGGAGTACGCAGTTCGTGCGAGACATTGGAAATGAACGCCCGCCGCATGCGGTCGTTGTTCTCGATGGTGGCGGCCATTTCATTGAACCGTTCGGCCAGCCGGCCGATCTCGTCGGGTTTCGTCACGGGGCTGCGGGCTGTCAATTCGCCTTCGGCCATGGCGTCGGCCGCGTTGGCCAGCCGTTCCAACCGCCGCGAGATCGAGCGTGATCGCCACCAGCCGAACGGGATCGCGACCAGGATCGCGGGGATGGTGATGAACCAGATGACCTGGCGATACTGACCGCCGATGTAACGCAGCAGGTCGCCACGCGTCGCCACGCCCAGCACCTGGCGGATGGGATTACCCTCCAGCACCAGCACGCCGATCATCTCGCCGTCGGAGGTGATCAGCGGGTACGAGGCCGAGGTGCGCTCCATCGAAACGCCCAGCGAATAGAGGGTGCCCCAGGTCGGGTCCTTCTCGCCTTGCAGCATGAGGGTGCGGGCAATTACCTCGCGAGTTGACGACAGTTCGAAGGACGAGACCGTGTCGCCGGCGCTCGCCCACGTCGGGTCATCCGACAGGATGACGTTGCCGTCCAGGCCGACGATGGCGACATGGTTCACGCGGAACGCGCCGCCATCGGTGTACGGCTGGTCGAACCCGGGGACTTCCGCGTTGACGATCATCTGCATCCTGCGCGTCAACCCGCCCCGTTCCAGCGGGTCCAGTCCATCGCCGAACGCCAGCGCGAGCGTGTCCGGATCGAGCCACTGACCATAGGATCGGGACTGCTCGCCCAGGTAGACATCGACCACGACGTCTTCCAGGTTCAACCATTCGCCCAGCCGCGGCCAGATCACGATGGAAAAGATCGCCAGGACCATCAGGCTCACCGTGAGCAACGCCATGGCGACATAACTGACGGTGAGGTTGACGGCGGTGCGGTGCTTGAGCAGCCGGATTGGCGTCAGGGCGATGAAGAGGATCTGCTCCGGAACGGTCGCGTCGTCGGGCAGGCGATTTCCGTGGAGGAGCGCCTTCATTCGGGATGGGCGTCCGCGGAGGGCGTCCGCTCGTACTTGTAGCCCACGCCCCAGAGCGTGACGATTCGGTCGGCGATGGAGCCGGACCCGCCGAGCTTCCGGCGCAGGCGCTGGATGTGGGTATCCACGGTCCGTTCGAAGCCGGAGTAGGTATCGCCCCATAGCCGGTCGAGGAGATAGTTGCGGGAGAAGACCCGGCCAGGATGCGACGCCAGCAGGTAGAGCAGGTCGAATTCCTTGGCGGTGAGCGTGATCTCGATGTTGTTGGCGATCACCTCCCGGCCAATTGGGTCGACGCGGAGCCCGTCGTGGGCGATTGGATCGGTGTTGCCTTCCTGGGTTCGCGATTCATCGCGCATCATTTCCACGCGTCGCAGGATGGCCGATACCCGCGCTTGGAGTTCGCGCAGGGAAACCGGTTTGGTGAGGTAGTCGTCGGCGCCGAGTTCAAGCCCGAGCACCTTGTCGAGTTCGGTCGACTTGGCGGTGAGCATCACGATCGGGATGATGCGCTCCTGGCGAATGCGGCGGGTGATGGTGAGGCCATCGACCCGGGGCAGCATCAGGTCCAGGATGATCAGGTCGGGAGTGATCCTCGCGGGTCCGGTCAGGCGGTCGAGCGCCTCCTGGCCGTCGCCGATGGTTTCAACCTGGTGACCGCTGTCGCGAAGGGTTTGCGCGATGAGGCGCGCCAGTTCGCGTTCGTCTTCCACTACCACGATGTGTGCCATTGGTGTGCCGTTGCCTCTCGCTGGGATCATGCCGGGCATGGCGAATTCGCCGGTGGCCCCGGTGAGTGTTCCTGACCATTTTAGTGCCATGGGTCAGATTCCCGATCTGGAAGCAAGAGGAGGGTGAGGCCGCGGGAGTAATGTGGGCTGGGTGCCCGCGGCCTCGGGGGGAGGGGAAAGGATGGGGAATCCTTTGTATCGTCGGATGGCGCCGGGCCGGCAGGCTGTTGCCGGTGTTTCCCGAGTCGTTTCTCGACGACATCCACAGAATACCGGTGGAATGCCGGAGAAGTTCGACGGGAGTATCACGAAAATGTGTCATTGACAGTGTACGTACGCGCCCGCACAATGGTGCAAAGACCGTTCGTTCATGGGCCGCGCATCGACGCGCGACGGAATCCGCAATCCGTGTTGGTCAGGGATGCGCTCGAGGCTATACACTGATGCGTGATACTGGGGAGTTGTATGGAAACCGGGAACACCCTCGGCCACAATTCTTCCATGTCCGCGTGTATTCGCACCCTGGCCCTCCAGACTGGATCGGCGCCCGGTGTGGATGCGCGTTTTGCTGGATGGTCAACCCCCGGCCCGGCTGAAGTGATGGCCGCGGGTGGAGATATCCTCACCGCCCGCTCGGGGCGGCATGGCCACCGCGCGACACCTGTTCCGCCATTTCACATGCCCATACCCGGTGGCTCCGGGGGATCGCCTCGTGGAGAACCAGGCATGACGGCACAATGTTCCTGGAATTCCACCACCTCCGGATGCACCCAAAATGCATTCCCGTGCGTTAGTACAGGAGAGTGGATCGGCCAGGTAACGAAGCCAGGACACCCACGATTCGTGTCACAGCTGTTTCGCGGCTCGTGGCGCCGCGTCTCGGCCGATGGGGAACTGTTGCTTGGATAGGCATTTCCCCGGCGGCGAACACCGTTCATTTGTTGCTTGGCGTGAACCCCGCATGACTCACGTCTTCACCCAGGGATAGAGAGAACACACCGAATGGCCCAGTCCTCGACCTCGCAAGAAGCATCCACGACGATCGCCAGCGGTTTCGACCAGGCCGCGTCCAGCGTTTCGTCCTGGACATCCAGGGCATTGGGAAAGGTTCGCCGCGGAATCCTGCCACACCCCGATGACGCGCTGACCTCCAGGGCTCCGGCGAAACCGGTGGAGAACCGGTCGCTTGGCCATCGCCTGCTGGCGCTGGTGCCCCGCGTGATGCTCGGCCTGTTCGCCCTCGTCTTCCTGCTGGCGGTTGGCCTGTTCGCCTTCCGCGCCGTGTACGCCGATCGTATCTATCCCGCCGTCGTCGTCGGCGATGTCAATGTTGGCGGGCTGACGCCGGCCCAGGCGACCCTGGCGCTGGAGAACCGGGCCAATGTCCTCGAGCAGGGCACGATCATGTTCTCTTACGAGGGACAGGTCTGGACCCCGACGCTCTCCGAGCTTGGCGCGACGGTCAATCTCGAGGAATCGCTCGCCGAGGCCGAAGCGCTCGGTCGCACCGGCGACGCCACCACCCGGTTGGCGTTCACCGGCGACATCCTTCGCGAGGACCAGGTCGTGCCTCTGCGCACGACGGTCAACCTCGCCGTCCTGGATACCTGGTTCGACAAGGTCGACAACGACATCGACAACTTCGCCATCAACGCCGAGATCGTGGTGAATGGCACCGACGTTAGTATCAAGCCGGACGTCGAAGGCGTGGTGGTGGATCGCGAGATCGCGCGCCAGCAGATTCTCGACGCCCTCGCCAGCCTGACGCCCCTCGACACCGAACTGCCGACCCGGACCGACATCCCCGAGATCCGGACGGCCGATCTCGCCGCCGTACAGGACGAGGTGGCCGAGGCGGTTACCACCCCGGTTCGCGTGAAATTCGAGAACCAGGCCTGGAAAATCGAAGGCGCGACCCTCGCCAGCTATGCCTCGGTCGAAACCGTGATGGAGAACGGCGAGCCGACCGCGAAGCTGGCGCTGGACACCGAGCGTTTGGCGGCGGACCTCCGCGAACAGTTCGGGCCGGAAGTGAACCGCGATCCCATCGATGCCCGCGTGGCCTGGAGCGAGGACCGTGGTGAGCTGGTCGCCGTTGATCCCAGCACCACGGGCATCACCCTCCGCGCGATGCCGTTCGCCGAGGCGGTGGAGCAGAGCTTCATCACGGACCACGCCACGATCGACATCCCGGTCGTCGAAACCCGGCCGACCATCGACGCCGAGAACCTTGGCGCGCTCGGGATCACCGAGCGTCTGGGCCGCGGCGATTCCAACTTCGCTGGTGGCGCCTGGGGCCGCGACGAGAACATCTACGTCTCCACCAAGCTCCTGAACGGCACGCTGGTGCCGCCGGGCGGTGAGTTCTCGTTCAACGACGCGATTGGCGAGATCACCGCCGACAAGGGCTACCAGGAAGCCGCCGTGGTGGTGGCCGAGGAAGTCGGGCGCGACATTGGCGGCGGCGTCTGCCAGGTGTCGACCACGGTCTTCAGGGCCGCGATCCTGGCCGGAATGCCGATTGGCGAATGGCACCCGCACACCTACCGGCTCCCCAACTACGAGCGAGACAGCTGGGGCCCTGGCTTCGATGCCTCGATCCTGCAGATGGGATCGAACCCCGAGTACTGGGCGGACTTCACCTTCGAGAACTACACCGACGGCTGGCTGCTGGTCGAGTCGTGGACGTCGTACCCGCATGTGGTCGTCAGCATCTACGGCACGAGCGATGGCCGCGATGTCGATATCTCGTGGTGGGGCATCACGGGTGGCAAGAACACCGGCTTCACCCGCGTGATCTACGACGCCAATGGCAACGTGATGCACGAGCGAGGTTTCGCCTCCTACTTCAAGTAGCGACCTGGGCGAACAAACAAGGATTCAGGCGACGGATGGGGCACCATTTCCGTCGCCTGTTCGTTTAAGGACTGGGTGAAGCCGAAACCATGGGTGGGCCTGTATCCATCGTGGTGTACTATCGGACACGAAGACGCCGAAACCCGCGGGCGATTGGAGTGACCCAAACGGGCGCCGATTGCCTTCCGGACGCGGCTGGCGAACGCTGGCAACGTCTGGATCGGCTCATCACGGGAGTTCCTCGCGCAACACGACGGGGGAGAGATTGGAACACCGGCCGCGTGCCAACGAGAGGGTTGAGAGTCCCTCGAGGATGCATGCGGGATAACGGGAAGGGACCAACAACACATGTCCAGCAAGTCGCCGGAGTCGACCCGGCCACATGATCACAGCGTACCCGCGAGCGCCGATCAATCCAGTCCCGCCGCCCGCATGGCGGCCAACCGGCGTGTGGTGCTCAAGGCCGCGGCGGGGGTCGCCGCGCTGGCGGCCTCTGGCATTGGCGCGGTTCCCACCGCGAACTCGCCAGTCGCCACCGCCCAGGAAGTGGGCGGGACCAGGGCGACTCGATTCGTTCCAGCCGAGAACGGCATTTCCGCGGCGGACGCCGCCCAGGGCGAGTGGGTCACCTTCCAGGCCGACTATCCCTTCTGGGCGATCGGCGCGAGCTGGAACGGCGGGGTCGGCACCTGGCCGATCATCGCCATGCAGTTCAGCGAGGACGGCTCGACCTGGACCGAAACGGTCGACGTGGCCGCCAACACCGAGGACGGGGGCCAGCCGAACCGCGACGACCGGCTGTTCACGCCGCTCGTGTTCACCGACGGCGCCGTATGGGTGCGGTATCAGACGATCGACAGCGACAGAAGGGTCGGCGAGGTCGCGGACCTCTCCTTCGTCTACATCGATCCCACCGACGGTCCCTGGGCAGAGGACATCCAGCCACAATCCAGCGTCGGGACCTTCTCGCTCCGCAACGAAGAGACCATCGCCCCGCCCGAAATCATCACCCGCGCCCAATGGGGCGCCAACGAGAGTTGGCGAAACGACTCGTACGGTGAAATCTGGCCGCCGGAGTACGAAACCGTCACCCACCTGATCATTCACCACACCGCCACCGCGAACCGTCCGGTGGACGTGCCGGGTGCCATCCGTTCCATCTACTACTACCACGCCGTGGAGCAGGGCTGGGGCGACATTGGCTACAACTACCTGGTGGACCACAACGGCCGCATCTACCAGGGGCGCTACGGCGGCCAGGATGTCATCGGTGGCCACTCATTCCAGTTCGCCATTGGTAGCTCCGGTATCACCACCATTGGCAACTTCATGAACGTGGACATCAGCGAAGCCGCCAAGTCGGCGCTGGTGTCGATCTGCGCGTGGGTGGGCCGCGATCTCGACCCACTCGGGACGGCCGACTTCCACGAAGCTCCCGACCTGCCGATCATTTCGTCCCACCGCGACGTGAACGCGACCACCTGCCCGGGCGACCGGCTTTGGAACGACCTCCCCGAACTCCGCCAACTCGTCGCCCAAACGCTTGACTCCGGCGTACTCGAAACCGATTTCGCGGCCGGCATCGTTCCGGGCGACCGGGTGCGCGTGCAGACCGACGATGGGTCGGCGCTGAACCTGCGAAGCACCGCGAACGGGTCGGTCACCGGCAGCCTGGCGAACGATGCCACCGCCTGGGTCATCGATGGCCCCGAAAAGCTGAACAACGGCAACTGGTACCGGCTGCAGGCCACGAGTGGTGGAGCGACGGGGTGGGCCACGGCCGAGTACCTGATCGTCGATCCGCCGTTGCCGCCAGGATCGCCCACCACGGATTACCCGTTTGGCCTCAACCTCCGCATTCTGGACACGGTCAACGTCCGCCGCTCGCCGAGTCAGAGGGCCGGGGTCGTGGGGCAGGCGACCCGCAACACCTGGGCGCATGTGATGGCGGTTCCCGTCGATGCGGAAGGGTGGAAATGGTATCCCGTCCGGGTGCAGGGAGTTGGCGATGGCTGGGTGGTGTCGACCGCCATCGCGCCGGCGCCGCTGGTCGAGAATCCCTCCGCGGCGAAGTTCGAGGTCGGGGACACCGTGATCGCCACGGAGTCGCTCAACATCCGCCCACGTCCCGGCATTCCGCAGAGCCCGATCGCGACGGCCGGCGCGGGAACCTCGTTCGTCGTGTCGCAACCAGCGCTCCAGGTGACCGGTTACATCTGGTATGGCGTGTACAGCCAGTCGCGCGGCGGCGGCTGGGTGGTGGAGGACTACCTCCGAGCGGGTACGCCGCCACCGGCCGGCAAGTTCCAGATTGGCGATACGTTCCGCCTGACGCAGGTCACCAACCTGCGCGCGAACCCGACCACGGGGGCCAGTGTCCTGCTGACTATGCAGGTGGGCGCCACCGGTACGGTGATCGGCGGTCCGCGTTCCGCGAATGGCTACACCTGGTGGCAGATTCGCCATTCGAATGGGACGACCGGCTGGTGCATCGAGAACTGGATGGTGGAAACGGATGGCGGAACCACGCCACCGCCCACCGGCAAGTTCCAGATTGGCGACCGGATTCGCGTCACCGAGCGCATGAACCTCCGGTCCGGCGCGGGTACGAGCAACAGCGTGATCACCGTGCTCCAGGTGGGCGTGACCGGCACGGTGCTGGGCGGCCCCTCGTCCGCGAATGGCTATACCTGGTGGCGCATCCAGACCAGCGCCGGCACCGGTTGGGCCGTGCAGGACTGGATGGTTGAAACCGATGGCGGCACGACCCCGCCACCGACTGGCAAGTTCGCCGTGGGCGACACCGTGCGTGTCACCGAACGCCTGAACCTGCGTTCGGCCGCCAGCACCGCCGGCAGTGTCATCACGGTGCTCCAGGTCAACGCGACCGGTGAGGTCCTGTCCGGCCCGAGCACGGGAAGCGGGTACACCTGGTGGCGGATCAGGACGAGCGCCGGAACTGGATGGGCCGTGCAGGACTGGCTGACCAAGACGACTGGTGGCAACCCCCCCGAAGAGCCCGAGGAGCCGGAAGAACCCGAAGAGCCAGAGGAGCCAGATGGCCGGTTCGAGGTCGGCGAGGCCATTCGTATCACGGAGCGGGCAAACTTCCGCACAGGCGCCGGAACGGGCAACAGCGTGATTTCGGTGCTGGCGGTTGGCACGACCGGAACGATCGTTTCCGGGCCAACCACCGCCAGCGGATACACCTGGTGGCAGATTCGCACCGGTGGCCGCAATGGCTGGGTGATTGAGGATGTGCTGGCCGAGGGTGGCGGGACGACCCCGCCGCCGACGGGAGGGTTCCCGGCCGGAACGGTGGTTTACGTGGTCGACCCGAACCTCCGGTTGCGCTCGAGCACATCCACCAGCAGCACGATCCTGGCGGTGCTCCCACAGAACCATCGGCTGACGATCGTCAGCGGTCCGACCTCTTCTGGAGGCTACGACTGGTATCGCGTGACCAGCGCCACCTATGGCACCGGCTACGTGGTGGACGACTTCATCCGCCGGGTCTAATCCGGCATAATCCCAGGCGAAAGCAGGCCCACGATCCCGACCAGGGATCGTGGGCTTTCGCGTTGCCAGGACGGTCCCGCGACCCGGCGCAAAATGGGCCGATATGGTGATTGACATAGGAATGTCCGATCCCTAGAGTGGGCTCACATTTCGGGACCTCGTTCAACGTCCAGCCATCGTGCATTCCATGACCCATCCTCCGCGTTTTGCCGGTGCCACGTGCGCCTGGTAAGGCCTCGTCGCGCCTCATGGAAGGGAAATCTCTGGTGTCCACACGCCGTGTCCTGGGCGCGCTTGGTCCGCTGCCCGCTCTCAATCAGGAGACCCTCAATCACACCGTCGCCGAGATCCAGCCCACGCCGACGGAGGTAGCCCCCACGCTGCACGAGGTGTTCCAGCAATCCAACCGCCAGGCGGTGCGGCTCGCGGAAGCCTACGCAACCTCGCTGCCCACCATTCAGCAACATCGACAACTATTCCAGGACATCGCCGCCCGGCCCGAGAAGGAGCGGCGGTCGGCCCTGACGGGGTATCGGCGCGCGGGCCAGGACCGGTGGGTCGTGCTGGCCATCAGCCAGCTTCCGGCCGCCCAGGGCCGCACCGTCATGAAGGACTTCGTGTTCAACGCTTCCGGAAACCGGGACAAGAAGTCGGTCAGGGAGGTACTCGGCTTCCTGGTCGACATCGGAGCCCAAATTCCGATGCGCGCGATTCAGCAGCGCGAGGATCCGGATGATTCGGCGGTGGTCGAGGCGGTCGGAGACCTGATCGACGAGGCCGCGCAGGCCGTCACCTCGGTGGTGGACGCGATTGTCGACGCGGTCGGCTCGATCGCCACCGCCATCGCCGACGCGGTGAACTTCACCGTCGACCAGATGGCCAATCTGGCGAAGTCATTGCTCGCGGCGGGACAATCCATCTTCACCATCGTTCAGGGTGCCCTCGAAGCGGCGGTCGCCAACACCTTCAACTTCGTCAAGCGGGTCATCGAAGGCATCGTGAATGCCGGACGGTCGCTGTTCTCCATCCTCTCCGAGGTCGTGAACTTCGTGGGCGAGGCGCTGCAAACCGTGCTGCGCGCCATCGATAGTCTCGGCCGCCAGCTCGTTGAATTGCTGGGATGGATGGCCACCCAGGTCTACTCGACCGTCAAGAAGATCACGGAGGCCTTGCTCGCCATCGGCAAGACGGTGGGCAACCTGCTGGAACAGGGGTTCCAGGTGGCGATTTCGCTGGGCAGGAACATCGCCCAAGCGCTCCTTGAGATGGGAAGGACCGTGGGGACCCTGCTGGTCGAGGTCGTGACCCGGCCCAGCAATATCTTCCGGTCGTTGATCACCGCCCTGATCAGCCTTCAAAAGACGGTCACCGACCTGATCGATGGCATTCGACAGACCGCGGCGCAATTCGTGGGGACGCTGGTTCGCGCCCTCATCGACATAGGTAGTCATCTCGCCGATCTTGGGGCCTACATCGCCCAGGCGGCGGTTGACGTGGCGCTCGAGGTTGCCCGGGCCGCCTTCCAGGCCGGGACCACCATTTTCAATATGGTGACCACGGTTGCGATCCATGGCTTCAACGCTATTCGCCGCGTGGTCGAGGCCGCGTTCGACATCGGACGCACGTTCCTCGACCTCCTGCGCGACGGCCTGAACTTCACGATGAATGTGTTGCGCGACGCCGTTCGCGCCGCCATTGAGTTGGGAAAGACGGCGCTCGACCTGGTCGGCGCGGTCGTCTCCTTCACCTATCGTGTGGCCGCCCGTTTCGTTGACGCGGCGCTCGATGCCGGGATGGCGGTGGCCGATATCCTCGCGGAGGCGGCGAAGGGCAGTTACTACCTCTTCCGCCGCGTAGTGAACGGCGTGCTCCAGGCGCTCGGGCCAGTGGGCGATATCCTCGGCTGGGTGCTCGATCAGGTTGGTAGCGTGGCCGAAGACGTTATCGCGGGCCTGTATCGCGAGGCGATCCTGGCCATTCGCTACGTGAAGCGCAGCGTCACCGAAGCGCTCGATTGGGCGATGGCCCAGGGCGAAGCGGCGTTCGAGGCCGTGCTTCGCGCGGTCGAGAGCGTTGGCGAGACGATCGCCTCCGTCATCGAATGGGCCGCCGCCGCTGGCGATGCCGCCCTCGAAATGCTGGCGGCCGTCACGGTCAAGGTCGGTAACTCGGTGAGCTATGTCCTCAGCTGGGTCGCCAACGATGCGCTTCCTGGGCTTGCCGCGGTGGTCCGGGGCGCCTTCCAGGCGGGATTCGCGGTCGCGGAGTTCATGGCGTGGACCGTTGGCCGGGCGATCGAAGCCGTTCGCGAGGTGGTTGGCGAGTTGCTGCAACTCGGTGTCACCCTGGGCGACCTGGTGGCCGCCACCATCGCCCGGCCTCAGGACGCGCTCCAGAACCTGGTGCGCGCGGCCCGCGAACTCGGCCAGACCGTGCAGGATGTGGTGAACGCCGCCATCGTGCAGCCCGCCCGCGACGCGCAGAAGCGTGTGCTCGAAGCCCTTCGCGATCTTGGCGAATCCGCGCTCACCATCCTCAAGGGGGCGGCGGAAATCGGGCTCGGCGCGCTGGCCGCCGCCTTCTCCATCGTGCTTGAGTGGTTCGGGGTCTACCGGGAACTCAACCCAACAGAGCGAGCGGAGGCCGAAAAGGTCTTCGGCACGTCGATCGACCTGGACAAGGTGCAACTGGCGGTCATGTCGCCACCGGTCGACCTGATCGAATGGGCCAACAACGAGCGGCCGTTCACCACCATGTACCTCATCAACTTCGCATCGTGGGACGACCTGACGCCCGCCACGCTGATCCATGAACTGACCCATGTCTGGCAAGGGGTGGTGGAAGGACCGTTCTACATGATCCAGGCGCTGGAAGCCCAGTTGATCGGCGAAGGCTATAACTACGGATACGACGAGACCGGGAACGGTCACCTGCGAGGAGATGGCGGCGAGCCGGAACTGAACGCCGCCGCTGGCAACTTCAACGCGTTCAACCGCGAGCAGCAGGCCGACATCATCGAGCACTACTGGGTCCGGCGGTTCGGCCCGACCGCTACCCGCGCCGACTTCACCGCCTGGCAGCCGTATGCCGATGTCGTGCATGCAGCCTGAGCCCGGAACGTGGGTCCTCGTCGTACCTCCCGGGAGGTACGACGAGGCGCTCGCTCCCCTGATCGCCGCCCACGAGCGGACGCGCGCCGTTCGCATCGTCACCCTGCCCGACCATCGACCTCCGACCGGGGAAAGCTGGCGTCGGTGGCTGGAGGGTTCCGCGGGAGCCTTGCTGGTGGGAGACAGGAGGTACGCGCCCCGATCCGCCCTTCCCGGCCCGTTCATTCCTGACCGCGTCGGTCGACTGGTGCCGGTTGGGTGGCTGCCGGACGTGGGCCAGTCTCGATTGGTGGCATTCGCCAGTTCCGCCGCCCGCGTGGTCGGGCGGCGTGGCCCGGTGGGCCCGGTGGTGGTCATGGGGCAATGGGAGCCACGGTACCTCGCGCTCGCGACGAGGCTGGTCCGCAACCTGGACCAACTCGCCGCGCCGCCGTCCGTGTTTCATTGGACCGCCGACCGGATCACCCGTGACGATCTCGCCCGCGCGCTCGGTGCAGGGCCCGGCATGGGGGTCTACTTCGGTCACGGCCGCCCACGCGGGTGGGCCGGGTACCACGGGTTGCGTGCGCATCACCTGCTTGAGACGCCGGGCGAGCCGCTCGGCGCCCTGCTTTCGATGACCTGCCGCACCGCCAGTCGATGGAACACGGGCCTGTCGTTCTCCGAGTCGGTGGTGCTTGGTGGGGCAGCCGCGGCGGCGGTTGGGGCCGTGGCGCCGGTCCGGCACCTGCTCAACATGCGCTGGATGCTGGGACTGGTCGCCGCGCTGGAAGCGGGGGAGGCGGAGGTCGGTCCGGCGCTGCTCCGCGCCGCGCCGCCGAGCGACCTGCATGGCTCTGGCTACCGCATCATTGGCGACCCACTCGCCCCACTGATTGGGGACCCCATGGCCGAACGGCGCGCCCGGGCGGTGTGGGCGCCGGCGCCGGATTCGATCGCGAGTTGGCATGAAGGAGAGGCTGCGGGATGAATTCAATCGAGGAAACCATCGCCGGCATCGTCGCCACCGTGGCGGAGGTCGACCGCGCCGAGGTCAGGCCAGGCGAGTCGCTCAAGGACATTGGCGTCGACTCGCTGATGGGCCTGGAAATCGCCGTCCATGTCGAACGCGCCCTTGGCATCCAGTTCGATGACGACGAGCTTGGCGAGATAGAGACCTTCGAGGATCTCGTCGACCTCGCCGTCGCGAGACTGGCGGTCGAAGCGGAAACCGCCTGATGGCGACCTTCGGTCCGGTTGTCGTTACCGGGGTTGGCGTGGTCTCTCCCGTTGGTGCCTCGCCCGATGCCCTGTGGCGGTCGCTGATGTCCGGCGAAAGCGGTGTCGCGCCGGTGCGCTCGTTCGACACCTCCAGGCACCGGACACGGATCGGCTGCGAGGTCGCCCCGGATGTCATCCTGGTCGAGGGGCTCGATGGCGTTCCCACTGGCCGTGCCGCCCGGCTCGCCGCGACGGCTGGGCTTCAGGCCGTTCGCGGGGCGAAGCTCGCACCGGAGGACCTGGAATCCACCGCGTTCTGCTTCGGCACGACGATGGGCGAATCTTGCTGGATCGAAGCCTGGGCACCCGAGGACGTGGTCAACCAATCGTTTGCCGCCGGAGAGTTGCTCCATTCGGCGCCGGATGATGCCGCCTTGCGCGCGGCGAGCATCCTTGGAATCGGAGGGCAGGTCACGACGGTGGCCGGAGCCTGCGCCGCCGGCAACTACGCGATTGGACTGGGGCTGGACATGATTCGCGCCGGCCGCGCCGAACGGGTGCTGGCTGGCGGAGCCGATGCGTTTTCACGTGTCGCGTTCACCGGATTCGAGAGTCTGGGAGCGCTCGCCCGCGAAAGCTGCCGGCCGTTCAGCGCCGATCGCGATGGGCTGGTGCTGGGCGAGGGAGCGGGAATGCTCCTCCTGGAGTCCGAATCTTCCGCCAGGCGGCGAACGGCGACGCCGCTGGCGGTCGTCGCGGGGTACGGTCTCTCCTGCGACGCCCATCACATCGTCAGCCCACCGCCCGGAGGCGATGGCATGCTTCGCGCGATGCGGGCCGCGCTCAACGACGCGGGTGTTACCCCGGCCGAAGTCGACTGGATCTGCGCGCATGGCACGGGCACCGTGGCCAACGACCGGGCCGAGATCGCGGCCGCCAATGCGCTGTACGCGAACGAGCCCGTTCTCGATCGACCACCCATGAGTTCGATCAAGGCGTTGACCGGGCATGGGCTTGGCGCGGCCAGCGCGATCGAGGCGGTCGCCTGCGTGCTTGCCCTCCAGCACCAGGTGATCCCGCCCACGGGGAACGTCACCGAGCCCGAACCCGACTGGGATGTGGTCTCCGATGGACCCCGGGCAGCGAAGCTTCGCGTGGTGCTGAACAATGCCGCGGCGTTCGGCGGGAACAACAGCGCCGTGATCTTCCAGTCGATGTCCGAGCTGGGAGCGATGTGATGACGACGAACGTGGCCGTGACTGGCGTTGGGGCGATCTGCGCGGCTGGCCATGGGATCGAACGCCTGTACGACGCGGTCATGGCTGGCGAGCTCACCGGGGCGTCGTCCGAGTGGGCTCAGCAGGTGCCGCCAGGGCAGCCGCTCGGCGCGATCGACGGCTTCGACCCCGCCGAGTGGGTCAGGATTCGCGGATTCCGGCCGCTCTCCCGGGCTTCCCGGCTGGCGGTGGTCGCCGGGGTGGCCGCGATCGGCTTTCCGGATGCGCGTGACGCTGAATCATCACTGACCGGGGTTGTCGTCGGCTCGCGGCGTGGCAGTCTCGAATCGATCGTCGAGTTTAATCGCGACGAGTTCGTGGAAGGGCCGGCCATGGTCAATCCGGCACGGTTCCCAAACGTCGTCGCCAACGTGCACGCCGGATACCTCGGCATCTTCCTGGGGCTGGCCGGTCCGAACCTCACCCTGTGCGGCGGGGCGAGTGGCCTGGAGGCGATCGGCCAGGCGGTCGATACGCTCCGCCTGGGACGCGCCGAACGGATGCTCGCTGGTGGGGTGGAGGCGCTTGGCGAAGCCCTCCTTCGCGGGTACGCCCAATCGGGAGCATTCGATCGGGGTGTTGTTCCCGGTGAAGGGGCGGCGTTCGTCGCGCTGGAAGCCAATCCGGACGCTTCTGTGCCGGTGCTTGCCGAGATCGCCGGTCACGCGATCGTCACCGCGCACCGGGCGGAGAGTGCTCCGGATGCCCGGAACCGGGCGATTCGGCGCGCGCTGGACAAGGTGGGCCTCCCCGCCAGCGAGGTACGGTCCCTGTGGCTCGCGGGGGAGGTCGCGAGTGCGTTCTTGCCCCCGGTCGACCTGTCCCACGCGCCGGTCCATTCCATTCGCTGGACCGCGGGAGACTGCGAGGCCGCCGATGGCGCGTTCGACGCCGCCCTGGCCGTTCATCACGTATCGCTTCACCGAGAACCCGCGTTGGTGCTGAACGCGCCCCCGGTGGGCAACCAGGTGGCCGTGATGGTGGTTCCACCCGGTGGCTAGTGTTGCTGGTCTCCGTCAGCGACTCGTTGCGATCCGCGATCGAGAGTCCTCGGTGGGTTCTCGTGAATCAATTGACAGATTGTGTGCAATTGCACTATCTTCACTGTGCGCCAGTCACAACGGTCTGGTGGGGGTGGGGTGTCTCCTGGACGCCCGCTCAGCATTTCCGAGAATCGTGCCAGCAGGCGGAGGTCGCGAGTGATGAACCAACATCACGGAATCGAGATGGAGTTGCTTTCCCGCTCTCCCTCACGGCGGCCCACGCGTTGTCTGCGTACAACGCGCTAGCGGCCGCCGCCAGCTAGCGCTGTATTCCGACTCACAACTTACGTTCGTATCATGCAATCCCGCGATGACGGGGACCAGTACGGGCAATGCGCGCCAAAGCGACCAGGGGACGGTGGAAGCCCTGGACATGCGACGCGGCCCGGAACGCGCTCCCGAGCGGCCAGCCGAAGAAAGCGATTCCCCACGGGTGTCGCAAGTAGGCCTGGATGGGTGGCTCCCATGGACACATCAGCCGAGAGATGCGCGAACATCGCCGCGTGGCGATTCCGGTTCGCGCAAGAAGGGTGGTACCGCGGGATCATACGCCTCTCGCCCCTTCGGTTCGATCGCACCGGTCTTTACGGAACGATGGAACCGGCGTTCAGACGGCAACCTTTGCCGGACTACGAGGGGAATCACGATGCAGAATCTCGCCACGACCGCCGCGCCAACCACCGAACCAACCCAGTCACCCATCCTCCATAGCGTTCCGACCGTGTCGCAGAACCTGAGCGGCTCCGCCCAGGATCGCGCCGTCGTGCTCGGTGGTCCCCAGAACACCACGCTTCCCTCGTTCACCATCAGCCCGCGGCTGCGGGGCCGGCACGTGCTGGTCGATACCGACTTCACGCCGGACGAGATCGCCGAGGTGCTCGATACCGCCAGCCGGATCAAGCGGCTGTGGCGAACGGGCCAGCCGCACGGCTACCTGGCCGGGAAAACGCTCGGCATGATCTTCCAGCATCCCAGCACTCGAACCCGGGTCTCGTTCGAGGCGGGCATGGCCCAGCTCGGCGGACAGGCCATCTTCCTCGGCGTGAACGACCTCCAGATGAAGCGGGGCGAAACGATTGGCGATACCGCCCAGATCCTCAGCCGCTATGTGGACGCGGTCGTCGCCCGGGTCGCCGACCACAACGACCTCGTTACCCTCGCCGGCTCGGCCACCATCCCGGTCATGAACGGCCTCTCCGACAAGTGCCATCCGCTCCAGGCCCTGGCCGACCTCCTCACGTTGCAGGAGACCTTCGGCGACCTCAAGGGCCTCAAGCTCGCGTACCTCGGTGACGGCAACAACATGGCCGCGTCGCTCATGCTCTCGGGCGCGGCGATGGGCGTCAGCGTCACCGTGGCGGCTCCCGACAACCTCCAGGTCAGCCCTGACATCGTTCGGCACGCGCAGTGGCTGGCCACCTCCAATGGCGCCACCATCGAGGTCACCAACGATCCCGCCGCGGCCGTGAAGAACGCCGACGCGGTCTATACCGATGTGCACGTCAGCATGGGCCAGCTCGACGGCGCGGCCCGGGCGGTTGCCCTGGCTCCCTACAAGGTGACCAGCGACCTGATGGCCGAGGCCAACCCGAAGGCCGTGTTCATGCACTGCCTGCCCATGCACAGGGACGAGGAAGTCTCGTCCGAGGTGGCCGACGGCCCGAAGTCGATCATCTTCGACCAGGCGGAAAACCGGCTGCACATGCACAAGGCCCTTCTGCTGCAGACCCTTTGCTAGGAACCACTGGTCGACGCCGACCCGGAGCGCACCGATGATCGAACTTGAGGCGAGAGACGAAACAGACATGCACCAGGACGCCGCCGATGCCGGGGTTAACTTCGTGCCCTCGCTGCGGGGTCGCCACCTGCTGCGCGATACCGATCTCTCCCCGGCCGAGATCACGGCCCTGATCGAGACGGCCGGTGTCCTCAAGCGACTGCGCGCCGAGCACGCTCCCCACGCCTGGCTGGCGGGCAAGACGCTGGGCCTCATCTTCCAGCATCCGAGCACGCGAACCCGCACGGCCTTCCAGGCCGGCATGGAGCAGCTCGGTGGCCAGGCGATCTTCCTGGGCGTCGACGACCTGCAGCTGCGGCGCGGCGAAACGATCCAGGACACGGCGGCCATCTTCAGCCGCTATGTCGATGGCATCGCGGTGCGCGTCGAGAACATCGACGACCTGGTCGAACTTGCCTCCGGGGCGACGGTGCCGGTGTTCAACGGCCTCACGTCCAGCAACCACCCGATCGAGGCGTTGAGCGACGTCTTCACGCTTCGGGAGCGGTTTGGGGTTCTCAAGGGGCTCAAGTTCGCCTACCTTGGCGACGGCAATAACGTCTGCCACTCGCTGATGCTCGCGCTGACGGCGGTGGGAGTGGACTTTGCCTATGCCGGACCGGACGATTTCGGCCCGGACCCAGAGGTGGTGGAAACCGCCCGGCGGCTGGCTGAAGCCGCGGGGAGCACGCTCCAGATGACCACCGATCCATACGCGGCGGTGAACAACGCCGACGCGGTCTACACCGATGTCCACGAAAGCATGGGCGAGCAGGTCAATCCCGCCAAGCTCATGGCACTGGCACCCTTCCGGGTCACCCAGGCGGTGATGGACGCCGCGAAACCGGAGGCGGTCTTCATGCACTGCTTGCCGTTGCACCGCGGGCAGGAAGTCGAATCCGAGGTCGCCGATGGTCCACGTTCGATCATCTTCGACCAGGCGGAGAACAGGCTTCATGTCCACAAGGCGGTCCTGCTGCAGGCGCTGCATGACGAGCGTCATGAACCCGAGCCGGAAGGCGATGGGGCAGGTCGAACGTCAGGTTGATGAGAATGTGGCGGGCACGGGTGTGACCGCTGTACAGGTCAAAAGGAGAAACGGGAATGTCGGCAGTTGAATGTCCGGAGTGCGGTGGCGGTATCGAGGTCGATGACAAGGTCGAGCAGGGCGAGATTGTTCCCTGCCCCGATTGTGGCGCCGATCTCGAAGTCTTGAGTGTCAATCCGGTCAGCCTCGGCCTTGCGCCGGAAGAAGGCGAAGACTGGGGCGAGTAATCGCGCCCATCGAGTATGCCGGACCGCGTTGGCGGCCGGCCGGATGATGGGTAGCTGGCGATGGGGAACGCCCCACGCCTTTGGAGGAGTCTGACGTGACGGCAATCGGCGTGCTCTGCGCGCGTGTGCGCGTGGAAGAGAAACAGATCATCGCGGCAATCGGCGAGGCCGGGTTTGTCGTGGTGCCCGTTCCTCCCGCGAGCATGCCCTTGCCTCCCGGCCCGGCATCGCGCTCCTGCGCGGTGCTGGGCGAGTTCCTCGATGCGTCATCCGGCGAAACCACCGGCGTGGGTGTGAATACGCTCATCGACCGGGCGGCGAACCGGGCCGTGGCGGCCAGTACGCTCCCTCTCGTTCGCGCCTTTGGCGTGCGGACGCTGGACGCGGGAATCGCCGCCACCGGTACGCGGCTGCAGGTAGCTTCGGCGCTGGCGGCCTCGGGTGTCGCCCGGCCAGAGTCGCTGGTCGGCTTCTCCGAGGAGTCCGCCGTGGCGGGAGTCCGGCGGCTTGGCTATCCGGCCACGCTGTTTGGTCTCATGCCGGGCTCGGCGTCGACCTCGCTGCTGGATTCCGACACGGCCGACGCGGTGATCGAACATCGCGTCGTGCTGGGCGAGGATTCCGAGGCGATCATGCTGTTGCAGGCCGGCGCGCCCGCCGCCGAACAGCGTTCGGTGGTGCATGTGATTGGCGGCGAGGCCATCGCCTTCGCTGGCGCCCAACCGGAGGAGCACGGGCTCGATATCGCCAGGGACGCCGCTCGCGCGATCCAGGCATCGATCGCCGCGATCGAAATCGCCATCATCGATGGGAAGACTGTCGTTTGGGATGTGCAGCCGGTGGCGGACTTCCGACAGGCGACCCTGTTGGGTGACATGACCGTGGCCGGGGCGATCGCCAGGCTCGCCGGATCGCACGCCCAGGCAACCATCGGCTCGCCGGTGGCCATGAGCGAGGAGGTGCACCATGGCGTCGCCCTCAGCGCTTGACGAAAGCCCAACGTCAACGGATCAGCAGGCCGATATCGACCTGCTGCATGGCCTGGTGAGTATCGAAAGCCTGTCCGGCAACGAGGCGGCGGCGGTCGACTGGCTGCGCGGGCAAATGGCCTCACGCGGGATGACCGTTCTGGACGACGCGGCCGGCAACGCCGTGGCGACGGTCGGCACGGGTGAGCGGCATGTGGTGCTGCTCGGCCATATCGACACCGTTCCGGGCCGGATTCCGGTACGGATCGAGAACGGCGTGCTCTGGGGCCGTGGGGCGGTTGACGCCAAGGGGCCACTGGCCACCTTCGTGGCGGCGGCGAGCGCCGCGGCCAAGGACCTGAACTGCCGCGTGACGGTGGTTGGCGCGGTCGGCGAGGAAGTGATCGGGTCGCCTGGCGCGAACGAAGTCGCGAAATGGGATGCCCCGGATTTCTGCGTGATCGGTGAGCCGAGCGGGTGGGATGCCATCTGCCTTGGCTATCGTGGATCCCTCTCGCTGATCTATACGCTGGAGCAGTCCACCAGGCACACGGCGGGACCGGGTGAGTCGGTGGCCGAGGAGGCGGTCCAGTTCTGGAACGAACTCCGGGCCGAACTCGACCGGTGGAACTCCGACGCGAAGGGCAGCTTCGATTCGATTGGGCACTCGCTACGGGCCTTCAATACCAGTGGCGACGGCCTGACCGACAAGGCCGTGCTGTCAATTGGCCTGCGACTGCCGCCCGGGCTGGATGTGGACCTCCTGCTGGAGCGCATTCGCACTCTGGGCGCGCCGGGCCAGTTCGTGATCGATGGCCTGCAGGAGGGATATCGCACCGCCAAGAGCAGCAAGCTCGTTCCGCCATTCCTGCGGTCCATTCGCCAGGAGGGCGGCACTCCGCGATTCACGCTGAAGCTGGGAACATCGGACATGAACGTCGTCGGTCCCGTCTGGAAATGCCCTATCGTGGCGTATGGTCCTGGCGATTCGTCGCTCGATCATACGCCGGATGAGCGGATCGTCCTCAGCGAATACCTGCGATCCGTGCAGGTGTTGCGAAACGTATTGCTGGCGCTGTAGCCGCCCGGCTCGCGTTTCCAGAAAGTCAGGAACCAGACGTCATGACCACGGTAGTCTCAACAGCGGGAATCAGGCTGGGAGTCCTTGTCTCCTTCCTGCGGCAGGAAGAAAAGCTCATTCTCTCGGCGGCCCGGGCGCGCGGCATGAAGGTAACCCCACTCTTCGACCGCGAGCTGGTGCTCAATGTATCGGCCCCGACCGCCGCCGCCAGCGGGATCGAGATCGACGTGCTGCTCGACCGTAGCGTGGTTCACTCGCGGGCCGGATATACCCTGTTCGCGATGGACCGGTGGGGTATCCCCACGCTGAACTCCTCGCAGGCGGTCACGATCTGCGACGACAAGGCCCGGGCCAGCATGGTCCTGGAAGCGGCCGGAATTCCATCTCCGCGCACGTTCGTCACGTACTCGGTGGAGGCGGCGCTGGAGGCCTGCGAGGCGCTGGGCTATCCGGCCGTGCTGAAGCCGGTCACGGGGTCGTGGGGGCGGTTGATCGCCCGGGTGAACGGCCCGGAGCAGGCCCGAGCCATCATCTCGCAGAAGTCCGAGCACGGCTCGTTTCACCACGAGATTTACTACGTGCAGGAATTCATCGAGAAACCGGGCCGCGACATCCGGGCCTACGTGATCGGCGGCAGGGTGGTCGCGGCGTCCTACCGCACATCCGAACACTGGATCACGAACGCGGCGCGGGGCGCGGTGTCCGTTCCTTGCCCGATCACGCCGGAAATCGAGGAACTCGCGCTCCGGTCCTGCGAAGTCGTCGGTGCCCGCCTGGCGGGTGTCGACCTGATCGAAACGGACGAGGGCCTGAAGGTGATCGAGATCAACACCGGCGGCGAGTTCAAGGGCCTGATGACGACGACCGACCGCGACATCGCCGGCGAAATCGTGGAAGAGGCGGCTCGCCTCGCCCGCGACGGTGTCGCCGCTCCTGTCATGGCCATGGCCTGAGCAATCGGGCCCGGACAGGGCGGGAAGCGGGGACATAACGCACGGAATCGTGCATACTCAAATCAACACAAGCAACGATGGGGACACGGTCCATTCGATAGCGGCCACAAGCGAGCGGGGAGGTGGTGAAAGCCCCGCGGGACCGGCCGGATGGATCAAGACCCCTGAGCCGCTGGAAGAACGCCGGGACATTGCCCGGTCAGTAGAACCAGCCGGACACCCCCGTTACCGGGTGAGGGTTACCGCGATTCCTCTGATCGCGACAACCCGGAAAGGCGGCTACTCGCGAGGGTGGCGGCGAACAAAGGTGGTACCACGGCGCGGAGTCCGCCGTCCTTTGGATTGGACGAGTGACTCCGCGTCTTTCCGTGTGACGAGACCGGCGTCGAGAGGCAACCGGTCAGGAAGGAAACCATGGTGGTGCCATTTCTCCCATCCGCCGAGTCGCCCCTGCGAGTAGGGGTGCTCCTCTCCCGCGTTCGGGTCGAGGAAAAGCTGCTCCTCACCGAGCTCGAATCGCGTGGCGTGGAGATCATTCGCTACGACGACCGCGAGTTCACGCTCGACCTGACCGATCCGTCGATGACGGAGTGCGATGTCGTCCTCGAACGCTGCATCAACCACCTGCGGGCGATGTACACGTTGAAGGTGCTGAACGACTGGGGCATCCCAACCGTCAACAGTTATCAGGTCGCCAACATCTGCGGCGACAAGCTGCTCACCTCCACCGCGCTGGTGAAGGCGGGTATCGCCACGCCGCGCACCGTGATCGCGTTCACCCCCGAATCCGCGCTGGAAGCGATCGAGGAGATGGGCTACCCGGTGGTGCTCAAGCCAGCGGTTGGCTCGTGGGGGCGGCTGCTCTCCCGGATCAACGACCGCGACGCGGCCGAGGCGATCCTGGAGCACAAGGTCACGCTCGGCTCGTTCCACCACGGCGCGTTCTACATCCAGGAGTACGTGGAGAAGAACGGGCGCGATATTCGCTCGTTCGTGATCGATGGCGAGACGATCTGCGCCATCTACCGCGACTCGCCGCACTGGATCACGAACACCGCGCGTGGTGGCAAGGCCACCAACTGCCCGGTGACGCCCGAGTTGGCCGAAATCTCCAGCGCCGCCGCGGCCGCGGTTGGTGGTGGAGTGGTCGCCGTCGATCTCTTCGAAACCCCGCATGGCCTCCAGGTGAATGAGGTCAACTACACGATGGAATTCCGCAACAGCATCGACACCACGGGCGTGAACATCCCGGCCCGGGTGGTCGACTACGTCATCAAGGTCGGCGAGGCGAATCGTGCCCGGCGGCTGGAGGCATCCATCGCCGCCGACTAACCTGGCCGCGAATCACCAAAGTGAGGCGACTGGAGCCTCCCGGAACAGAAGGAATCTGAATCATGCTGAATGTCTCGATTATTGGTGGGTCTGGATACGCTGGCGGCGAACTCGTCCGCCTGTTGCTCTCGCACCCGGAGGTCAACCTCAAGCAGGTGACATCCGAGCGAAACGCCGGCAAGTTCATTCGCACCACGCACCCCAACCTGCGCAAGCGCACGGAAATGAAGTTCGTCGCCTCGGCCGACCTCGAGCCGTGCGACGTGCTGTTCCTGGCGCTGCCGCACGGCGTTTCGATGGAGAAGCTGCCGGAGGTGCGGAACATCGCGCCGATCATCATCGACCTCAGCTCGGACTTCCGGCTTAACAACCCGGGTGACTACCCGACCTGGTACAGCCACGAGCACAACGACTTGGAGGCGCTCGGCACCTTCGTTTACGGCATGCCGGAGCTGCACCGCGAGGAGATTCGCACGGCGGACTGGATCGCCTCGCCGGGCTGCATGTCCACCACCGCCATCATCGGGCTCTACCCGCTGTTCCAGGCGGGCGTGGTCGACCCCAATATCCCGGTCGTGATCGAGGCCAAGACCGGTTCGTCCGGCTCCGGCGGCTCGCCGGGTCTTGCCTCCCACCATCCGGAGCGGGCGGGCGTGGTCCGCTCGTTCAAGCCAACCGGCCACCGGCACACCGCCGAGATCATCCAGGAATGCACCTTCAACGGCGAGACACCGAACGTCGCCTTCTCCGCGACGTCCACCGACGCGGTCCGGGGCATCCTCGCCACCTCGCACGTCTATACCAAGGAGCCGCTGGCGGACAAGGACCTGTGGAAGATTTACCGCGCAGCCTACAAGGATGAGCCATTCATGCGGCTGGTGAAGGAAAGCGCCGGTATCCACCGCTATCCGGAGCCGAAGATTCTCAGTGGCTCCAACTACGGCGATGTGGGCTGGGAGAAGGACCCGCATTCGAACCGGATCGTGGTGCTGGCCGCCACCGACAACCTGATGAAGGGCGCGGCCGGTCAGGCCGTCCAGGCCTTCAACATCCGGATGGGGTTCCCGGAAGAGACTGCCATCGATTTCCCGGGCCTGCACCCGATCTAGGGGGGCGTCCGCCAGTTCGCGTCATCGCCGGGCCGCGCGTCGCGGCCCAACCGGAGGAAGTGTTCTTCATGCTGGTAGTCAAGATCGGTGGTGGGGCCGCCATTGGGGCCGAAGCCTTCGCCAACTTCGCGGCCGATGTCGCCACCCTGGATGAGCCGATCGTTATCATCCACGGCGGAAACGCCGAGTTCAGTGCCCTCTCCGATGCCCTGGGCATGCCCCCGCGCATGATCACGTCCAGCAGTGGCCGGGTGTCGCGCTACGTCGACGCCGCCACGATGGACGCGATGCTGATGGCCTATTGCGGCAAGCAGAACAAGCGGCTCGTCGCCGCGTTCCGCCACGCCGGGGTGAACGCGGTCGGCGTTTCGGCGATGGACGGCGGGATCGCCGTTGGGCGGCGCAAGCCGGTGATCCGCGGCACCGAGGACGGCAAGTCCCGCATCTTCCGCGACGATCACGCCGGAACGATCGAGACCATCGACACCACCCTCGTCTCCACCCTGATGGACGCCGGGTTCGTGGTGTTGTTGACGCCACCCGCGCTCGCCACTGAAGGCGTGCCGATCAACGTGGATGGCGACAAGCTGGCGCTGGGCATCGCCGAGGCGCTTGGCGCCGATAGGCTACTCTTCTTCTCAGATACGCCCGGCCTGCTCGCGAATCGCCACGACGAATCGACGCTCATTCGCGAGATCGACGCCGGTGACCCGGAATCCGCGCTGGCGGCGGCCGAGGGCCGGATGGTCGTGAAGGTCGAATCGGCGATCAAGGCGGTCGAGCGCGGTGTTGGCCGGGTGGTCTTCTCCGACGCGCGAGTCGAGCAGCCGGTGACCAGGGCCCTCGCCGGCGAGGGTACGGTGGTTCGCGACACACGAGTGGAATCCGCATGACGAGGAAGATCGAGGCGGTCGTATTCGATATGGGCGAGACCCTGGTGGACGAGACGCGTCACTGGGCCGCCGTCGCGCACTACGCGGGCATCCCGGAGCTGACGCTGATGGGCGTGCTCGGTGGGCTGATCGAACGGCGCGAGCACCATCGAAGCATCTTCGGCTACCTGCAGATCGAATCCGTCGACCCCAACATTTTCGGGTATCAGATCGAGGAACGCGACCTCTACCCGGATGTCGTCAATGTCCTCCGGCAGCTCAAGACGGCTGGCTACGCGATTGGGGTCACCGGTAACCAGCCGCTCGGCGCGGTCCAGCAGATCCAGGCGCTCGGGCTCCCGATCGATTTCGCTGGCTCGTCCGCCGATTGGGGAGTCGCCAAGCCCGACCCCGCCTTTTTTCAGCGCATCGCGAGGGGCCTGGGACTCGACTATCGCCAGATCCTGTACGTCGGCGACCGGCTCGACAACGACATCCTGCCCGCCCAGGAGATGGGCATGCACGCGGTCTTCGTCAAGCGCGGTCCGTGGGCGCATCTCCAGGCATCCTGGCCAGGCATCGCCGATGTGCCCCACCGCATCGACAACCTGACCGGCATTTTCAGGATTCTCGACCGTATCAATGCGCCGGATCAGGCTGTCGATCCGGCGCCGTAACGAGCCGCAATCCGCCTTCGCCACCCAACCGGAGAACCCAAACCCATGACCACCACGTCCGCCATCAGTTCCCGCACCGACGCCGAAATCCTCGATCTGGAACGAGAGTCGCTGATTCCCCTCTACGCCAAGCGCGACATCGCGCTCGTGCGAGGCGAGGGCGCATATCTGTTCGACGCCGCGGGCAATCGTTATCTCGACGCGATGAGCAACTACGGCGTTTCCTCGCTGGGCCATGCTCACCCACGATTCACTGCCGCCCTGGTGGAGCAGCTTGGCACACTGGCGACCGGTCACCAGAGCTTCGGCAGCGACGTGCGCGCCGAACTGCTGGCCGAAATCGCCACCATCGCCCCGGAAGGCGTCTCCCGATCGTTCCTCAGCAACTCGGGCGCCGAAGCGGTCGAAGCCGCGCTCAAGTTCGCCCAGGCGTTCACGGGCAAGCAGGGACTCGTCGCAGCGCGCCGCGGCTACCACGGTCGAACGCTTGGCGCGCTCTCGGCGACCGCCGACAAGAAGTACCGCGCGCCGTTCGAGCCGCTTCCGCTTCCGTCCCAGCATGTTTCCTGGAACGACGCCGAGGCGATCGAGGCCGCGATCGACGACACGACCGCCGCGATCGTCCTCGAACCGATCCAGGGCGAGGGCGGCATCCATGTCGCTGACCCGGCCTACCTGCAGGCGGTCCGCGAAATCGCCACACTCAGGAACGTCCTGCTCATCGTGGACGAGATCCAGAGTGGATTCCGCACGGGCGCGCCATTCGCTTCGGTCGCGGCCGGGATCACGCCAGACATCATCGTGACCGCCAAGGCGATCGCCAACGGGTTCCCCATCGGTCTCACGCTGGTGACCGAGGAGATCAGCGCGTCGGTGCCCGGTGGGGCGCACGGCTCGACCTTCGGCGGCAACCCGCTGGCCGCTCGGGCCGCGCTGGAAACCCTCCGCATTTACCGCGACGAAAACATCTACGACCATTGCGCCACGCTTGGCGAAAGCATCGTCAGCCGGATCGAAGCCCTCCAAAGCCCTGGCATCCGGGCGGTTCGCGGCAAGGGCCTGATGATCGGGATCGAGCTCAAGCAGAAGTCGACCCCCGTGCTCAAGGGACTCCAGGAGCGCGGCGTCCTCACGCTGCCCGCCGGTTCCACCGTCATTCGGCTGCTCCCGCCGTTCATCTGGGAGGAAACCCAGGTCGACGAATTGATGACCGCCCTCGAAGACGTGCTGGCCTGAACCAGGCGACGCGTGTCGTGGCAGGTCAGCGCCCAGGGACAATCAGCCGCCGCTCGTTGATGGCGGGCGCCGCGGCGCTTGCCGGGGCACGGTTTGGGTCAGGGATCTCCCTGGCCCAGACCCGCGCGTACGGCTTCCCGAGAGTGTCGCTGCCCGAATGGCCGTCGCGAGCGGATTTGTTCGGGCCGGGCGCGGACGCCGTATGGGCGCGGCTATTGTCCACGTCCACCCTGCTCGCCGTGACGGTCGACAATACGCTGGTAGGCTCGCTGGCGGTGATGTCGGTCCTCTCGGATGACCGAACGAGCCTCGACCTGACCATCCGGCCAGACGCACTGTTCGCCGATGGCGCCCAGGTGACGGCCGTCGATGTCGTCGCCAGCCTCCGCCACGCCTGGGAGGTCCAGCGTGAAGGAGACCAGGCCTGGCGCTGGGAGAACGTCGATTCCATCGATCTTGCCGACGACGATACGGTCACCATGGCCCTGCGCCAGCCCGATGCGTCCATACCGGCCCTGCTCGCGTCGTCGCGCGCGCCAATCCTGCCGGAGGCCTGGATCGCCAGGCTCGACGCGCTGTCCGAACCGGGAGTGCCCGCGTCGTCCGGCGCGTTCCAGCTGCACAGCTTCACCGAGACTCGAATCCACTTCACCCGCAACAATGGCTACTTCCAGATTGGGAGACCCCGTATCGCCGGGCTCGCCTGCATCGCGCCCTCGAGCGCCATCTCGCGAACGACCGACCTCGTCGCCGGCGATGTCGATCTGCTGATCGAGGCCCCGCTGCTCGACATCCCAACCCTGCGCGAGAACCCCAACATCACGCTGGTGGGTGGACCCACCAACCGGCTCTGCCTGCTGCAGGTGAACCTGTCCCGCCCTCGCCTGGCCGATCGCCGGATGCGATCGCTCATCTCCAGCGCCATCGATCGCGAGGACCTCGCGCGGGCGGCCACCGCGGGGGAGGCGGTACCCGCGTCGTCGCTCATACCGCAAGGGCACTGGGCCGCGCTGGACGCCGGAGTCGCCGTCAGCGCGGCGGACGACGTTCGCGGCCAGCTCCAGGCGCTCGGGGAGCCGCCTGGCATGGAGCTCCGGTTGATCGCCTCGTCGCGCGATGCCTCGCTGGCCAACGCCTGCGTGTTGCTCCAGGAGCAATTCGCCTGGGCCGGCATCGCGCTGGCGCTGGACCTGCTGGACGACGCGGAACTCGACGCGGCGATGACCGGAGGGGACTGGGATCTCCAGATGACGTACATGCCCTGGTGGCGCGACCCGCATGAGCTGATCCGGCCGCTGGTCGTTTCCGGTGCCGCGATGAACGCCTCCGGCTACGAATCGAACCGGGTTGACTACCTGGCGGGGCTCGCCTGCCGGGCGCGCAACCAGCAGGAGCGTGGGTACCTGTACCGGGCGATCCAGGAGATCGTCGCACGCGACGCGCCGGTGATCCCGCTCTTCTTCCCCAACCATTACGATGCGATGAACGAGCGCCTGGAGTCGTACCCGTTCTATCCGCCCGAATCGGCGGCCGCGATGGCGCGGGTTACAATGCGGGAGCCTGAACCGGCTGGTTCGCCATAGGTATACTTCGGCAGGCGAACACCGATCGCGAACTCACTGGCGCGTCGCGAGATCCCGCGTCACGCACAACGCTGGGGCTCAATCGACCCACGCCCAAGGAGCGAACCACGCACATGCACGCATTCGTCACCAGAACCAGGAACCTCGCCTTGTTGATCGCGCTCGTCGGGACAACCCTGCTCGCGCCGGCCACGCTCAGCGCCCAGGACTCGCCCGCGGCGGGATGCTGGAGCGCCGAGCCCAGCATGGAGTTGGGATTCCCCCAGTGGGCCGAGGCGCCCGCAATGATCGTTGACCAGGCGAAGTCCTACACGGCCACGGTCGAAACCAGCCACGGCACGATGGTGTTCAACCTCGACGCCTCGGCGGCCCCGACCACCGTCAACAACTTCGTTTGCCTCGCGGCCTCCGGCTATTACGACTTCACGCTGTTCCACCGCGTGATGGTCGACTTCATGATCCAGGGCGGCGATCCGACCGCCACGGGCACCGGTGGCCCGGGCTACCAGTTCGCCGATGAGCTTCCGTCCGGCGATGCCCCGTACACCCGCGGCACGTTGGCGATGGCCAATTCGGGGCCGAACACCAATGGCAGCCAGTTCTTCATTGTCCACCAGGACCTGCCGGGCGAGTTCCCGCCGAACTACTCGATCTTCGGCCACATCGCCGAGGGCGAGGACGTTCTGGACACGCTGGCGACCGTGCCCGTGACGACGAGTGCCCGTGGCGAGAACTCCGACCCGATCCCGACGGTTGGCATCATCAGCGTCACCATCCAGGTCGATGGCCAGCCGCTCGGCGGCTAGCCCGCGGGAAGCGCGGAACCAGTACCTGGGCCCGGGCGTCACACATGCGAGGGCGGTCGTCCCCGCATGACGTCCGACCGTTGGCGGTGACAGGTGTGCAAGGGGCTTGAATGTCAGTGATTCTCATCATCCTCATCGCGATATCCGGTTTCTTTTTCGTCTCCGAATCCGAAGTCGCCCAGTCGCCGCAAGCGTGTATCCAGGACGTTCAGGGTAACTGCGTCCTGGAGCCCGCCGATGGCTGGGTTCCCGTGTCGTTCGATGGTTTCGAGGGCGTGATCGTCCCCGTGGAAGCTGTCGAGAACGATCCGTGGTTCACAAGCGAGGAAGCCTGGACACCCACCGAAGCGGACGTGATCGCCGCCGAGGAGGCCATTGAAGCCGAGCAGGGCCCGCTCGACCACATGCGCCAGTACATCGGCATCACCCAAGGCGGGCAGCACAAGGTGTACGTCAACGGGTTCTGCGACGCATGGGAGACGAACTGGCAAGCGGAGCTCGTGTTCGTGATGGACGGCGGAGACTGTTTCTTCTCGGCCACCTACAACGTGGAGACCGGCGAGCTGGAGAACTTCATGTTCAACGGCGACGCGTGAACCGCTGGCGGCGCCTCCTGGCGGTGCTGATCCTCACATACAGCGCCGCGACCGCCACCCCAATTCAGAGCCTCCAACAGCCAGCTTGCGCCACCGCGCACGGCTGGCTGTTTCTTGCGCGGGACAACCAGGCGGTCGTCCTCGATCCTGGCAATCACGCCACGGCCTCGATCGACCTGCCACCGGCCGCCATCGAGCGGCTTCACCGTCCGCTGATCCTCCGAGACATATTCCAGTCGTCCGCCTGGGAGGTCCGGCGAGAATCCTGGCCGGATGCGTACGAGTTCACCGTGGTCGAACGGGATACCGGCGAGGTGGTCCACACGGCTACGTTCACGCGCCGGATTGAGATCGCCGCGTCCACCGTTTCTCCCAGCGGCCGATACACCGTGTTCATCCAGGCCAACAATCTCGGATCGGAAATCACCGTGCTCGACGCGAGCGCCGGGTTGCGTCGAGACCTGCGCATTCCTCACGATGAGGAACTCGCGGCCTTCGCCATTGACAGTGCGTTCAGCCGCGACGAATCCTGTCTCGCGGTATCGATGGAGCGCGTGGGCGGCAATGGCCCGGAAACGTGGCTGGTCGACCTGGAAACTGGCGAGGTGAGCCCGGCCATTCCGGGATTCGTGATCACCTGGGCCTGACGCGGAATGAGCAATGGTTGCCCATTCTCACGTCGTGTAGTCACGAATCAATGCCGTCATTCAGAGCGAAGCGATGAATCCATGGACGAAGTCCGTGGCGGCGTAGCCGCCTCTCCCATTGCCAAGGAGAGCAAGACTGCGAGGAACGGGCGTGTGGTTGGCTGGCACCACGGATGCTCGACTACGTCTGAGGCGCCATCGACGGCACTTCAGCGTTGCGCCGACCAACGGAATGGGCCGCCATCGCGGCCACGACGATGCAGACCGCGATCGCCACCGCGATCGGCTTCACGCCGAAGATGTCGGTCGCGATACCGGCCAGCAAGGTTGGAATAAGCGAGGCGATATTGCCGATCAGGCCCTGCGTGGCGATAACCTGGCCGCGCAGCGTGCCCGGTGTCCGTGCCAGCAGGATCGAGCGAGCGGCCACGTTGACGAGGGCCGAGGCGAACCCGGCCGGAATCGACAGCACCATCGCCACCGAAATCAGGGGCGAGATTCCCAGAGCGGTCGTCAACTGGTCGAGCGGGAACATCAGCGTGTCGTTCAGGAAGTCGTAGGTTTGCTCCACGAACCCAAGCGACGCCACCACCAGCGCGAACAGGAACAGCGAGAGCGTGGCCAGGTACTGCTCGCCGATCAGGCGGGCCAGTTTCGGCGCCAGCCGGAGGCCAAGAACCAGTCCCAGCGCGGCCGGCGCGAACACGAAGACCGTGTTCTCCTTCGAGGTGCCCAGCACGCGCTCCAGGTACACCGGCATGATCACGATCAGCGCGCTCATGCCAACGCCGACCAGGACATCGTCGATGATGGCCTCGAAGGTGAAGCGGTCGCTCCGCGCGAATCGCCAACCATCGCCCAGCATCTGCCGGAGGGACCTGCCAGCCATGCGGGCCCGGTTTCTCGCCCTGTCAATCGGTGGGAGCAGGGCCGTCAACGATCCCGCCACCAGCCAGAGGACGCCCGCCGCCACGAACACCAGTTCCGGACCACCCAATCGCAGCAGGATTGGAGCGGTCAACACCAGGCCCACGGCCTGGGAAATGGTCAATGCCAGGTTGAACATGGCCTGGGCGGAGGTATACCGCTCTGGCTCCACGATATCGGCCAGCATCGAGGACTCGGTGGGCGAATAGAACTGGTGAATGACCCAGATACCGAGTGTGGCCGCGAACACCCCGGGCAGCGACACGTCGGCCCCCACGAGCAGCAGCATGAATGTGAACCGGAACAGGTTGAGCAGCACCATCAGGCCGCGCCGGGGAACGGTGTCCGCCACCAGTCCCGCCGGCAGGCCGAACGCGATGGAGGGGATGATCGAGCAGATCACGAACACCGAGGTGAAGACCGACCGGTCGGAGAGGTCGACGACCAGGATCAGGAGGGCGTACAGCAGCGCGCCCTGCGCGGTTTGCGAGAGCAGCCGCGACATCCAGAGAATGCGGAAGTCAAAGTCCGCCAGCAGCGATTCCTCGCCGGGGAGAGGGAGCGATGGTCGGCGTCTGAGTCTTCCCAGCCGCCGCCCGGGTTCTTCCACCACCGGTGAGGAGGTGCCGAACAGGCCGCCGAGGTTCTGGATTTCGACGCTGAGAATCTGGGGCGAGGTGATGTCCTCAAGCGGTTCGAGGTCGTCGGGATCGGGGCCCACCATGATCCGTCCGGCGGAACTCGACTTGCGAACCGGATGCGCGACCGGCCGCGAGCGTGCCCGTCGCCTGGCGGAAGCTGCCCTGGATTCACGGTCGTGATCGTTGTGTGCGTTGGTGTCGCTCACACTGCCGCATGCTCCCTTGCGCGAATCGCTCCAGGAGTGCCCGGTAGCGCCTGTCCGTCAAGCATGCCATGAGTCATCGTGTACGGCTACACCCGTGCAGCCTGTCAGGAGTCCTCTTCGTCGAGGAATGGCAGGATGTCCCGCAGCCCGTTTTCCAGCGCGTCGGTGACCTCGCTCCATGGCGGAACGATGTCGAGGAACGACGTGAGCAGCAGGATGTCGCCAACCAGCAGCAACGCGATGAGGGCGATTGGCCCAATCGCGCCGAGGTTGGTGAACAACTGGCCCACGCGCAGGAAATTCAGGCTGAAGACGAGGAACAGGAGCCAGCCGAGCCCGGCGAGGATCGCTCCCAGCATAAGCTGGTCGGGCCGCTCCGGATCGCGCCACAGCAGGATGGACACGATGCCGATCATGAGCAGCGCGGCGGGCAACACCAGGATGCCCACCACGCCCCAGGACATCTGCACGATACGCTCGCCCGAGCGCATCCTGGCGGTGCGGCGCTGATGGGGCCAGGCTCCCTCGACAGCGGTTTCGATCGCCTGCACGGTCAGCAGCAGCGCGATTCCGAGGCCGATCAGCAACCACCAGAGTCTGTTGTCGAAAGGTCCGAGCGGTATGCTGTCCCAGCTCAGGTCGGGCATGTCAGGCATGGAGGCGAAGCGTTCCCCGGGTGTATCTCGTCGAATTGCGCCGCTCCCCAGCGGAAAGGCAGCCGTGGCAGCGTAGCACAACCGGCCATGCCCGGTCCCGGATCGCCAAGCCGCGGGATTGCTGTCGAAGCGAGCCCGATCAGGACCGCCGAGCTTCCTCGATCGTCTGGGCCAGGCGCCGGATTCCTTCGATGATCCGAGCCTCCGGCACCGTCGAGAAGCTCAGCCGCAGCGTGTCCTCGCGATCCTCGTTCGGGAAGAACCACTTGCCTGGGAAATAAATCACGCCATTGTCGGCGGCGGCCAGGGACATCTCGGTGGTGCTCATCGACTGGGGAAGGGTGATCCAGACGAAGAACCCACCCTCCGGCTCCGACCAGGTGACGTCCGCTGGCATATATTCCCGCAACGCGCCAAGCATCGCGTCCCGGCGAGCGCGATAGACCGGCAGGGTGCCCTTGACGTGGTCGGTCAGGAACCCTTGGGCGGTGAGCGCGACGGTGCGCATCGTGATTCGGTCGTTGCTGATGTCGGCGACCTCGCGATTGGCGAGCAGCAGCCGGTGTACCTCCGCCGGGGCAAGCGTCCATCCGGTGCGAATGCCCGGCGCGATGGTCTTGGAGAAGGTGCCCATGTAGATCACGTTCGGGTCCAGCGAGACGAGGGACGGAACCGGCTCGCCGTCGTAGCGAAGCTCCACATACGGATCGTCCTCCAGCACGGCCACGTTGTACTCCCGCGCTAGGCTTACGAGTCTCTCCCGGCGGTCCAGCGGCATCGTCGTGCCGGTCGGGTTCTGGAAGGTCGGGATCGTGTAGATGAACTTCACGCCCGGTTCGGCCTTGAGGGCGGCTTCCAGCGCGTCCATCCGCATCCCGTGCTCGTCCATCGCGATCGGCACCAGCCGCGCGCCGTAGGACCGGAAGATCTCGGTGGCGCCCAGGAAGGTCGGGTCTTCGAGCAGGACCACGTCGCCCGGATCGATGAACACGCGGCAGGCCAGGTCCATCGCCTGGGAACTGCCCGATGTCACCAGGATCCGGTCCGGATCGGCCTCGACGCCCAGCGGCCGCATGCGCTCGGCGATCAGGTCGCGCAGCGGAGCGTGACCCTGCTGCTCGCCGTAGCCGAGGCAGTCCGGCGCATCCTCGGCCCAGACCTGGCGCGAAGCCTCACGCAGGCGCTCGGTCGGAATCAGCTTCTTGTCCGGCGCGCCGTCGCCGAAGTAGATCGGGTCCTCGTGGTGCTTGAACAGGGTGAGAATGTTGGTCCAGATTGATTCGCCGAAGACATCGTTGCGCTTCGAAATGCGCTCGGTGAGACGGTTTTCGGTGGCGGTGAGGTTGGTGGCCAAGAGACATTCCTTCTGGTGGTTTCGGGTCGTATCCGCATGCAATGCACTGGACCCGCATCGCCATCGGGCGTGCGCTCCGTCGTGCGGCTGGAAGCCTGTACCGTGCCGGTCGAGGACCAGCCGATCAGGCGTTGGTAGGTGGGACCACCAGGGCTATTTCGATGCGTTTGTTCCGCTTGCCCTTGGAACGGGTGCCAATCACCTTCAGTTCACCGATTTCGCGGGTGTTCCGCACATGGGTGCCGCCATCGGCCTGCAGGTCCAGGCCAACGATTTCGACCGTGCGGATTTCGGTGATGCCTTCCGGCAGGAGGTTGATCTTCGTGCGGATCAGGTCCGGAATCGCGAAGGCTTCGTCGCGCGGCAGGATGCGCGCCACGATATCGCGTTCGGCGGAAATCTCCCGGTTGGCGGTGGCCTCGATTTCGGCCACCCGTTCGGGCGTGAAGTCGGCGCTGTCCATCTCAAAGTCCATGCGGGCATGGTCCGTGCCCATGTTGCCGCCGGTCACCAGCGAACCATAGTCGCGGTACACGATGCCGCAAAGGACATGGAGGGCGCTGTGCATGCGCATGAGCGCGTATCGACGCTCCCAGTCGATCTCACCGGACACGGCGTTGCCAATGGCGGGCAGGGATGCGTCCTCGGCCAGGATGTGGAGGTTGCCTTCCGGACTCTTCTTCACCTCGACCACCTGGGCCGACCAGCCGTCCGCCTTCAGCAGGCCGGTGTCGTGCGGTTGTCCGCCGCCAGTGGCGTAAAACGCGGTCTGTTCGAGCACGACGCCATGCGCGTCCTCGTCCACGTGGCTCACGGTGGAGTCGAACGACGTCAGGTAGCTATCTGTCTGGTGCAGCAGGGGGAGCCTGCTCGTGTCCGTCACAACCGGTTCCGGTTCCTGGTCGCCCTGGCGCTCGTGTGTGGCAATCGGGCCCAACTCAATAGATGTCCTGATGATAGGGGCCAATGGATGGTTACCGCAACCTTGCCTGCTTGTCACCGATAGGCTAGTATCGGAGTGTACGTACACTCCGGGAGAGTGACGAGAGGCCTGTCAGGACGTTTCTGGCGCACGTGGGGTTGCGCCAGGGCAGTGGGAGAAGTGACCGATGACAGTCATCCTGGGTGGCCGTTTCCACGATGAAGGCGAGCCAGGCGTGGTTCCACCTTCGGATGGTATCCGCCACGACATGACCTGGGAGATGCGGCTTCAGCGGCATCGACGATCCATCGCGCCACCTTCCTATCCTACCTGGCACCCTTCGTCGGTCTCACCGGCGGTACAAACGCCCGTCACCAGCACGCCTGAACCGGACGACGATCCGGTCCGGCCGGGACTCATGTGGTTGTATGCCTCGCGCATGGCGCATGCCCGGTCTGGCCCGGCACCCGTTCGGGAAAGCGCGCCAGGGGAACGGCTTCTGGTTGGGGAAGCCGCGGGCGAAAACGGTATCCCTAGGACGATGGCGCTGGTTCGGCCAGCAACCGTCATCGGCCGGGGGAGAGAGGAACATTATCGGGACCTGCACCCGCGCCTCCGCATGAGGTATGGCAGGCTCCGATCGGGAGGCGTCACCATGTCATCGCGTCAGTCTGCGTCACAGTCCAGCCCCGCACCGGGCCTAAGTGGGTTGCACACGTTCGCCGGTACCTTGTCCGATGGCCTGAGGACGCTGCTCGGTGGGGGCGGGCATGGTTACTCCCGCATGGCAGGGTCGAAACGGGCGGTGGTCGCCACCTGCCTGGCCGTGTTGCTCATCGCCAGCGCCGCCTCCAGCAGCTTCGCCAGCCAGTACCGCTACGAAGTCCAGGAAGGCGACACCATCGAGTCGATCGCCAACGTGTTTGGCGTCAACGCCGATTCGATCCGCTCGTCCAGTTACCTGCCAAATGGCGACAGCCTCACGGCCGGCCAGGTGATCATCATCCCCGAGCGGGGGCAGGGACCGAGCGACGCCGCCCAGATGGCCGCCCAGAACGAGGGGACCAGTCCGTGGGCCTACACCGCGCACTGGGTGGAGTACGGCGAGAACCCGGCCACCATCGCCGCGATGTATGGCGTGGGCGTCAACGAACTCATGGAATTCAACGGTATCGACGATCCGCTCGAGCTGACCGTCGGTTCGCGCCTGATCATCCCGGCCACGGCCACGTCGACCGGTAGCTCCAACGCCTCATCGTCCAGCGCCACCACGAGTGGCATTCCAGTTCCGAACTACAAGCAGCGGCGAAACCTGAGCTGCGAATACGCCGCCACCCACGCCGCCGCCATGGCCTTCGGCTGGGCTCCCACCGAGGAAGTCTTCATCGACTCCATCCCGCTCACGCTGAATCCGCACTATGGCTATCGCGGCAACATCGACGGCTGGTGGGGCAACACCGAGGACTACGGCATCTACGCCGAGCCGCTGGTGCCCGTCCTCAACGACTGGGGCTTCCACGGCGAGGTCATGTACACCTTCGGCGACACCGGGCCGCTCATTCAGCACATCGACGCCGGACACCCGGTGGTGACCTGGCTTGGCTTCTGGGGCGACACTCGCGAGCGTCTGACCGACGACGGCAACTACTCGGTGTTCGCCGGCATGCACGTGGTGACGGTCTACGACTACGACGAGGATGGCGTCTGGGTTATGGATCCGGCCAAGGGCGAGAAGGTTCACTACACCTGGGGCTTCTTCATCCAAATGTGGGAAGTGGTCGACGGCATGTCGCTGGCGGTCTATCCCTACTGATACCGGAACCAGATCACTGGAAGACACGACGCGGCGGACTAAGCGGTCCGCCGCGTTTCGCGTTTCGATGGGTTGGATCGGCGTCGCTATGCCGCCTCGGCGCTGGCGGGACCGGCGACCTCCGGAGCATCGATGACCTCTTCGACCTCCTCGGTGGGAAGCGTATCCAGTTCCCGGAGCGCCGGGGAAACGATCATCGCCACGGCCGTGGCCAGCATCAGCATCCCCGTCAGCATTGTCGCACCGGTAAAGCCGATCACGCCGATGAGGACACCACCCAGCAGCAGTCCAACCGGTTGCGCGACCATTGCCCCGGCTCGCACCAGACCCATCACCCGCCCCATGAACTCCGCTGGCGTCGTGACCTGGAGGAAGGTGCCGATCATCGGGTTGACCAACCCGGACCCAAACCCAATCGTGACGAGGAGGGCGGCGCTGAGCCACATCGAGGTGGACAGCGCAAGCGGGATCAACGGAGCGGAAAGGAGTAGGAGCGACGTGACCAGGAACGCACGGCGCGGGAGTCGCGGGGCCAGCCGTCCGTAGATATATGCACCAGCCAGCGCGCCAAGCCCTTCCGCGCCCAACAGGATGCCGAGCGCACGCACGCTCTGGAGTTCCTGGTTGGCGAAGAACGGAATCGCCACGCCGAACAGCGGTGCGAACAGGAAGTTGATCGTCAGGGCACCCAGGATGATCGTGCGGATCAGCGAGTGCTCGCGAACGTAACGAAACCCCTTCTTCACGTCCTCGGTGAATGACTCGCCGCTGGCCGTGGGCTGTTCCAGCCGGGGAATGAACAGCCATACCGCGAGACCGGAGAAGACGAAGGTGCCGGCGTTAAACCAGAGCACGTTCATGGGTCCCAGCCAGGCGATCGCCAATCCCGCGAACGGCGCCGCGAACAGGCTCGATGCCGCCGCGATCATGCCGAAGTTGGCGTTGATCCGCTCCAGCGAGATACCGGTCAGGCGGGATAGTGGTGGAACCATCGCCTGTCGAGCCGTGCCGCCGGGCGCATCGAAGATCGCTCCGAGGAACATCAGCGCCAGCAGGCCCGGAAACGACAGGCCCGTGGTCAGGTAAAAGAAGGGCACCGCCGCTACCGTGATAGCGCTCACCAGATCCGAAAACACCGAGAGGAACCGGTAGCTCATCCGGTCGACCAGCGCCCCGCCGAGGAAGGTCGCGATGATCACCGGTATCACGGTCACCGCCGCGGTGATCCCGGTCTTGCCCGCGCTGCCCGACGTCTCCAGCACGAACCAGGGCACCGCGACCGCGGTCAGCATGTTCCCGAAGATCGAGACGAGGCTGGTGATCCACAGGACCTGGACCGGCATCGATCTTCGGAACGAGCCTGGGCCGGTTGACTGGGGAAGCGGTTGGCTGACTGGAGTGGTCACGGCTGGCTCCATGATGCGGTGAGACCCGAATGCGTGGGCGTCGTCGCCCCGATAGCTACGAGGCGAGTCGTCCCGGGGCCGAATGGGCGGCCGCTCGGCGTTCGCAGCCGCTCACCCTCTCGCCCCATCGGATCAGCAGGTTGCCCGTCGCCGTCCGGATGCGACCCTTGGGAGCCGCTTCCTCACCGAGGTCCACGGTGGCCTGACCGTGCCGCGCCTCCTTCATCAGGCGATCCTGGTGTTCCTTGACGAGTGTGTCGTTGAAGTGAAAGTTCGATTCCATCACGTTCGTGCTCCTGGCCTGGTGGTGGCTAACTCGACAGCTTTTTGAGCGCAAGGTGCCCCGCACCGCCAGTGCGCGCTCTCAACGTGGTGCCCCGGCGGTCGTCAATGGATGTGGATGGGAGAGAAATGTTGGGGCCCGTCACCTCACCGGAGGGGGCGAGGTGACGGCTTCATGCCCCGGCTGGCTCAGGAGTTCTTGGCGTCGTCCGGGTCCAGCTTCGAAAGGGCCTCGTCTATGTCGATGTCGCCGCGTTCCAGCGCTTCGAGCACTCGCAGGCGTTCGGCGTCGGCCGGGGACATCGCTCCCGCCGCTTCGGCGGTCTCAACGGTGTTTGCCGGTTCGGGCTCGATCGGCGCGGTTTCGCCCGCGATCGGAGTCGTGCTCGGCGGTGTGGCGCCAGATCCCGACGACCACGTCCATGGCTCGCTGGCCACGGGCGTCGTGCCCTGTTCGGCGGTGGCTTCCTCGGCCTGGTCCGCCGCCTCTTCCGCCTGGGCGATCCGCTCCTCGGCGCGGGCGATGGCCTCATCGACGTTCGCGGTGTCCTGGTCCGCCTTCATGGAAGGCGGTGTGGGTGGCGTTGCCGGCGGAGCGGGCGGAACTGGCGGAACCGGGGTCTCGGCCGGTCGCGCGGGCTCCGGCTGGTCCGGGCTCGGCGGCGTGGCGAGACTCGCGAAGTTCTTCTTCAGGTCCCTGGCGAAATCCTTTGCCCAGGAGGTGATCCCGTCCACGTCGAGGTCGAAGCCCTCCTGCGGCGCGTTCTGGCGCAGCTTCTGCTCGAAGGCCGCTTCGTCGCTGTCGACATCATGGCGGTGGCTGTTCGACGCGCTTGCCGCGTCCCGCGCGAGCTGCAGTTCGGGCAGCGGTTCATGCTGGGCCGTGACCGTGGGATCGGTGCGGCCGGTGGATTTGAGGCTGCCGCTGACGGTCTTCACATCCAGCGCCGGACCGGTCTGGCCGCCTCCCATCGACCAGGCCCTGCGGCCGGTCGAGGTCCACTCGCCGTCGGCCTGGGCAGAGCCGGAGGCCGATTTGCTGGTCAACGTCGAGAGCACCGTCGCCGGTGTCGTCACGTCGAGCTTCACGCTGCCGCTCACGGTGGAGAACGCGTAGGTTTGGGCGTTGGCGGCGGTGAAGGCGGCGCGCACACTGCCGCTGACGGTCGCGACCCGAGCGTGCTTCAGTACACCCTCGTCCAGTTGAATGCGGCCGCTCACCGTCCGGAGCGAGGTCCAGCCATTCGCCTTGGCGACATCGACACTGCCGCTGACCGCGTTCACCTCGAGGCTGCCATCGATCCCGTCCAGCCGCACCGAGCCGCTGGCTGAGTTCATGGAGACGTTGCCGCGCAGGGCGCTCGCCTCGATCCGGCCGGAGGCGGTCACCGCCGACACGTCGCTGGTCAGGTCACTGATCGTCAGCCTTCCACTCGCGGTCTTGGCGGTCACCTTGGAGTCCGCCGCCAGCTCGCGTGGGATCTCGACCCGGATGTCGTAGTTCAGGTCCGGGTTGAGCCGGAAGTTGGAGAGGTCCCAGTCGCTGGGGTTCAGCCCGTGCTGCAACTGGTCCTTGATCTTCTTCGCCAGGCCGGCGAACCCCCCGGCGACACCCCAGTCCGGATGGATGGAGATGGTGTTGCCATCCACGTCGACGCTGACCGGGATTTCGATGGATTCCTCGGTCGCCTGGCCGTCCGAGCGACGGACGACCACCCAGACGCCTTCCTGGTCGGTGCCCGAGATGCGGATCTCGCCGCTGGCGTTGGAGACGGATAGGTGGAGCGGCTGGTCGCGGTCGATGGGAACCTGTTGCTGGTATCCGTTGGTGCCGGCAATGGCGGTGAGGGCGTTCGTGGAGGTCATGGCTCTTTCCCGTGGTACCGGGCTGCTCCCGGTCGAAGGATCATGGTCATCGCGGTTCATGGAAGTGTCTCGCTCGCTCATCGTCCCTTCTCTCGTGTGAACGGTCCCGCGTCCTGGCTTCCGCCTTCAACGATGATCTCGACGCGCTTGTCGTCATCGGTGATGTCCAGGAGAGGACCCCAGTATCCGTCTTCGATCGAGCGGCGAATCTCGCGGCTGTCGAGCATGTGCTCGGGCGCCAGCCGCTTGGCGAGTTTCACGCCCGAATCCACGAGCCGGTATGGCAGCACCAGGTTGATCTTGGCCTTGCCGCTCGAGAGTTCCGTGATCCGGATCCGGACGCTTCCGGCCCTGGGAGCGGGGGGATCGGGTGGGCCAGGCGGCGTCATCAGGATCGGAGTGGTGCGTTGGGCCGCCTGGCTCGACCGGTCGGAGCGGTCGAGCGCTTCCAGCAGCCGGCCCGCTTCCTCGGCGGAGATGGTCTGGTTCTCCACCAGCCGCAGGATCTCGAGGCGCTCTTCCGAAAGGCCCGAGGTTGGCATCGTGTCGCTCATCAGTCACCCCGCCCGCCGAGGCCCGCGAGGCGAGTGGCGGCTTCGTCGGCGCTGATCTCCTTCGAACGCAGCGCCTCCAGGATTTGCCGTCGCTCCTCCCGCATCTGGCTCGGCCGCAGGCCGTCATCGTTGGTGGCGGCGAGGCCGAGCCCGCGAATCACATCATCCAATCGTCCGCGAACGGTGGGGTACGAAATGCCGAGTTCGGCTTCGACGTCCTTGATCACGCCGCGGTTCTTGAGGAAGACCTCGAGGAACGCGAGCTGGTCGGCGCCGAGCCTGGCGAACCGGTCGAGGGCGAAGCGCCCGTCGATTCCTGTATGGCACTGGCCGCATTCCACGCGCGTCACGTGCGTTTCGCCGCCGCATACGGGGCATTGACCCGGAACGGGGTACAGGTGCGCGTGGCTTGTGGCGCCAAAGCCATTGGGTGTGTCGGTCATGAGAGGAAACTCCTTTGCATCTGCCGGTGCTCGCACACGACGCTGTGTGAAATGGGGAGCGACGCTGCCCCCGCCAGCACCAATGCCCTCAGGTTAAGGTCGGTATTGAGATTTGTCAACTCCGAATTGATAATCTCAATATCGGGTTTCAGATTGTTGAAATTCACCTGAAGACGTCGTCTTCGGAGGCGGTTCACGCGGGATTTCGCGTCGAAAATGGGCGATTCGGATGAATCGGCTCCATCGAACCCTCTTAGGACGCCATCCAGCACCGCCGCTATACTGAAGACGTGTGATCGATTCCGCCGTTCCGGGCGGGGTCTTGCGTGATAGTGGGAAGACAGGAAGCAGCATGGCCCGGTTCGATATTGGCGACGAAGTCAAGGTCCAGATGCCGCGCGGCAAGAGCAAGCGCGGCGTGATGGGTATCAGCGTGATGTACACCACGTCGCAAGAAGCCAAGTTCGATGGCGCCACCGGCGTCGTCACCGATATCAACCCGCGCGGCCCGTACGAAATCCCGCTGTACCTGGTGGACTTCGCTGGCCACGACAACAGCCGGGTCGGCATTCCCTGGCAGGCTCAGTGGATGCGCGAGGAATGGATTGTGTCCACCGGCCAGCGCTCCAAACCGATCCAGCCGCGCGACGACGAGGCACCCGCCGGCATGGGGCAGACGTCGCAGCCAGGCCGCTCGTCCTGAGCCTCGCCAACACCCACCAGCCATGACACCCGGAGCGCCTCGATGGCGCTCCGGTTTGCGTTCACGCGGGTTCGGCGGGCATCTCATGGATTGACGGCACCGGCGAGAACATCACCCAGGCTGCCGCCAGGAACATACCGAACACCCCCACCACCAACGCGGCCTGCACGCTCACCAGGCTGCCGATGACGCCCCCCAGGAACGATCCGATCGGCATCATCCCCTGGGCCAGCACCTGATTGGACGCCGCCACCCGACCAAGCAATCTGGATGGGGTCAGCGTTTGCCGCAGGCTGAGCCCGAGCACGTTGAAGATCACCAGCGTCATCCACTGCGCGAACTCCGCGAACACGATCAGCGGCAGGGCGTGGTGTGGCGCCAGGATCGCCATCGGCACCGTGAGGCCGGACACGCCGAACAGGATCGCCGCCCAGACCATCACTCGCCCCACGCCGAACCGGTTGGACAGCCGCGAAGCGACCAGGCTGCCGATCAACGCGCCGGCGCCGCCCGAGGCGAATACCAGCCCGACGCCGGTGGCCGACAGCCCGAGGTCGTTGGTCATGTACAGCACATACACCGCCAGGAACATCCATCCCGCCAGGTTGATCGTGGCGGAACTCAGCGATATGGCCCGCAGCACCGGCGACGAAAACAGTGCCCCGAACCCTTCCGCCACTTCCCGGAGCAGATGCCGATCGTCCGCCGTCGCGCTGGATGGCGTTTCATCGTGGTCGATGCGCCCGATGTAGAATGCCGACCCGAGATACGTCAGCGAGTTGATCACCATCACCACCGGCGCCGAGAGCAGCGAGATGAGCGTGCCGGCCGTGGCTGGACCAGCCACCTGCGCTACCGACATGCTGGCGTACAACTTGCCGTTCGCGTCGGAGAGTTCAGAGCGCTTCACCAACGCTGGCAGAATCGACACGTAGGCGGCGTTGAACACCACCGATTGCGATCCGGTGAGCAGGGCCACCGCGATCAGCAATGGAATGCTGAGCACGTCCAGCAGCGCCGCGACCGGAATCGCCATCAGCACCAGCGCGCGGCCAACGTCCATGGCCATCATCACCGGCTTCTTCCGCAGGCGGTCCACCCAGGCTCCCGCCAGGAAGCCGAGCAGCAGCACCGGCACGCCGCTGGCGGCCGTGAGCAGGCCCATCTGGAAGGCGGTCGCGTTCAGCGTCAGGGCCGCCAGCAGCGGAATCGCCACCGGCGAGATTTGCGAGCCCACCTGCGCGATGGACTCGGCGGACCACAGGTTGAGGAAATTGCCGTTGGCCCACAGTCCTCCCGTGGGTCGACGTAAAAACCTGTCGAAGGCAACAGGACGAGTGGACGATGGGGGAGGAGGCATCGTGGCGTCACGACGACGAAGGATGCGAACCATGGTGGTATGAAGCTCCGGAATGCTCCGGGACGGCAACGCCAGATGCCGCTGTCGAACCCATGTGGCTCGGTCAACGGTTGGCGCGCATGTTCCCGCTGTTCACCTGCGCGATTGGCCGGGCGGCCAGGTCTCAGAACAGCGGTTGGTCAGCCAGAAAGGGGAAGTCCATGGCTACCGTACCCAGTTTCAGGTACGCATTCGGCTTCATCAGGTCCTTTACCTCGATCGCGCCGCCAGGTTCACTGTTTGGCGGTGCAACGCCGAGTATAGCGATTCATGTCCACCACGGCGATGGCCGCGCGGCAAGGCAGGGCGCGTGGTACCTTCTTCCATATGGATGGCGCGCGGCCATCGCCGCCCGGAGGAATCGATTGACCGGCAACCATCTGGACCACCAACGCGAAGAGATCGCCACCACGACGAACGCCAGGCGTGGCTCGTGATTGAACTGACCTTCCTCGGAACCGGCACGTCCACCGGCGTGCCGGTCATCCACTGCGACTGCCATGCCTGCACGTCGCCGGACCCTCGCGATCGGCGTCTGCGCTCGTCCGCGCTGCTCCGCGTGAACGGTTCGACCATCCTGATCGACACCGCGCCCGACTTGCGCGAGCAAATGCTGCGCGCCCGTCCAGACCGGATCGACGGGGTCCTCTTCACCCACGCCCATGCTGACCATACCGCCGGGCTGGATGAGTTGCGCCGGTACAACATCATCCAGACCGAGCGGATTCCGGTCTGGGCGACCGAATCCACGGCTGGTGACCTCCAGCGGCGGTTCGAGTACGCCTTCAATCACGATTTCAGCTTCTTCGGCGGCAAGCCGGACCTGGACTTGCACGTCATCGATCCCAACGCCTCCTTCACGGCCGCCGGCGTCGAGTTCACCCCGATCCCGGTCAACCATGGCCGCCTTCCAATCGTTGGCTACCGGGTTGGAGATCTCGCCTACGTCACGGACGTGAAGACGATTCCGGAATCCAGCATGCCGCTGTTGCGTGATCTGGACGTGCTTGTGCTCACCGCGCTTCGCCACAACGAGCACGTTGCCCACATGAGCCTGGAGGAAGCGCTGGCGATGGTGGACGTGCTCCAGCCCCGGCGGGCCTACTTCACCCACGTCGCCCACGAACTTGGGCGCTACGTCGATGTCGCGCCACGCCTCCCGGCCAATGTCACGCTCGCGGTGGATGACCTCGTGGTCCGCCTCGATGCCCCGGAATGACCGTTCCATTCGACAGGCCAGCCCCGACCGGCGATGATTTCCGCAACACGCGGGGCCATCTCGCCGCATGGGCGCCATGGTCAGGTTCCGCCGCCGCGCCGCTGGATCGCCCTGTTCCGTGGCGCGCATACCGGAAAGTCTCAGGTTCGTGAAGATCGCCCTCGTTTCCCCCTACAGCATGCAGCAACCTGGTGGCGTCGCCGAGCACGTCGCCCACCTGCGCGACGAGTTCAAGCGCCTCGGCCATGAGGTCGTGGTGATGGCGCCTCGCGGCCGGCAGGGAGGGCTGGAGGTCAGCGAGGGCTACTACGGGATTGGGCGCACCATCACCATTCCGGGCAACGGCAGCAAGATGCGGCTCACCTTCGACGTCACGCTCTATGCCGACGTCAAGGAGATCATGAAGCGCGAGAAGTTCGATGTGGTGCATCTGCACGAGCCGCTGATGCCCGTGCTGTCTTACATGGTGTTGCTGAACTCCCGCGCGGTGAACGTTGGAACCTTTCATGCCTACAGCGGTTCCCAGCCCTGGTACACCGCGCTCAAGCCGTACATGACCTTCGTGCTCACCCGGCTCGATGGCCGGATCGCGGTGTCCGCGCCGGCTCGCGATTTCGTCACCAAATACTTCGAGGGCGACTACGACGTCATCCCGAACGGGATCGATGTCGGGAGTTACGGCAACCATGTCGAGCCCTATCCGTGGGCGAACGACGGGGTGCAGCGCATCCTGTTCGTGGGTCGCTACGAGGAGTCGCGCAAGGGGTTTCGCTACCTGCTCCGCGCGATGCCGCTGGTTCGCAAGCAGTTTCCGAAAGCGAAGCTGATCGTCCTCGGCTCCGGGCGTCCCGAGAAGTTCGCCAACCTCATGGAGCGATACGGCGTCGACAACGTCGAGTTCAAGGGCTTTGTCTCCCAGGAGGAAAAGGCCCGGTACTATGCCAGCGTCGATGTTTGCTGCTCTCCATCCACCGGCAACGAGAGTTTTGGCTACGTGGTGGTCGAACCAATGGCGGCCGGCCGGGCCGTCGTCGCCAGTGATATCGCGGGCTACGCCAGTGTGGTCGATGATGGTGTGAACGGCGTGCTGGTGGAGCCGCGTGATCCCCAGGCGCTCGCGTTGACGCTGGTGCGAGTGCTGGCCGACCGGGAACTGCGCGAGCGGCTCGGCGCGAACGGCATGGTCTCCGCCCAGCAGTACGACTGGTCGAACGTGGCCCAGCAGGTGCTCGGCGCGTACCGGCGAGCGGGGGAACGGGCCCAGCTGGAAGCGTGGCGGCTGAAAGCCAGATAGCTGCCCGCGCGGGAGGCAATACCCTACAATGCAACCGGCAGGAGGGGGCACGCGCTGTCGCGTGGCGCCGGCAAGCGACGACGTGCGGAGGGGATCTCAGTGATATCGGAGCGGATAGGCCAGTGGGTCCGTCATTACATGCTCCACGTTGGGCAGTGGCTGGCCCGCACGGGCATGACGGCCAACATGGCAACCCTCATCGGGTTTCTCCTCAACGCTGGCGTCGCCGCTGTCATAGCATCTGGCCACCCTCGCATCGGCGGCGTGTTGCTGCTCATCGCGTCGGCGTTCGACATGGTCGATGGCGCCATCGCGCGGGCGACAGGCTCGGTGTCCAAGTTCGGCGGGTTCTTCGATTCGACCCTGGATCGCTACTCGGAAATCGTCGTCTATATCGGCCTGTTGATCTGGCTAAACCAGACCCGCGATGACCACATTGGCGCGCTGCTGATCCTGATCGCCGCCACTGGCGCGCTGATGATCAGCTACGCGCGGGCCCGCGCCGAGGCGATCGGATATGGGGCATCGGTGGGGCTTGTCGCCCGGCCGGAGCGGGTGGTGCTGCTCGCGCTGTGCCTCATCATCAACCAGCCCCTGTGGGCACTCTGGATCCTGGCGATCCTCACCCACTTCACGGCCGTGTGGCGCATCGTCCACGTCTGGCGCCTGACCCAGGCGGACGATCGCGATTCCGCCGGCCCCGGAACGACCGCCTGATGACAGATGACCAGCGACCGGAACCCAATGGCAAGATCGTGGTGCCCGGCCGGCCACTCCGCACGGAATACATCGAAACCGACCAGGAGTTCGAAGGGCTGGTCAACGCCGCCGACCTCGGATCGGCGTCACGGTCCTGCCTCGCGATCATCGTCACCCTGCTGATCATCGCCTTGCTCGTGTGCGTGTTCCTCTTCGGCAAGCTGTTCATGTAGGTCCGGTCCAGGCGAAACGGTCACGTTCCTGGGAGTGGCGATGCGCGTCCCTGCGTGGCATGAAAGCGCGCTTCATGCCAGGGTTGGTGCGTCACGCCGCGACGTGTCTCGCCAGGTACATGCCCGCCGCGCAGAACAGCAAGCCGAGGCCGTTGGAGCCAACCACGTAGGCGATCGCCTGCGCCCACCTGCCAGCCTCCGCCAGCGCGATCGCCTCGAAGGTGTAGCTGCTGAAGGTGGTGAACGCCCCCAGGAACCCCACCACCAGCACCAGCCGGATGGCGGGATCGGCCACCACCCGCTCGCTCAGAGTGGTCAGCAGGATTCCGATCACGAACGACCCCAGCATGTTGATGGCGAACGTTCCCCACGGCAGGCTGTCGCCGAATCGCGCCACCATCAGTTTGGTCATGCCGTAGCGGGCATTCGCCCCGACCAGGCCGCCAAGTCCCACCCACACGTAGTCCATTCCCGCGATCCTTTTTCCGTCCTGGCCATGGAGCCGCGTCCGGGCTCCTGGAGAAGGACACGTATACCCAACTGCCCATTTGTCGCAATGCCAGTTGACGGCCCATGGGGGGCATGTTACGGTGTACCCACGGTCGGGAATTGCTCGATCGACCACACCTGTACCAATTAGGGTAAAGGAGGTGATGCCCATGAGTAGTCTCACATCTGAGGGCATCGCGGTGGAGGTTGTGCGCTAGTAGCGCTCAACAGCCGTGATGTCCAGGACAGAAAGGCCGGCCCCACGGGGTCGGCCTTTTTGCGTCCATCGCGATCGCGTCCCATGTACCATTGTCGGCATCGAATGACAGTGGCCATCCGAATCGCTCGCGAAGGAAAGCACCTTGGGATCACTCGCACCGGACACATCGCTCAAGCTCGGCATCTTCGACATCATGCAGATCGACCCCCTGCGCGAGGGTGACCTGGCGTCCATGTATCGCCAGAAGCTCGACGACCTCGAGCTGGCCGACTCCCTGGGATTCGACGCCGCCTTCACCGCCGAGCGCCACTTCCTCCCACAGTTCGCGGCCGCCTCGGCCACCGCCTGGATCGCCGCCGCCAGCCAGCGAACATCCCGTATGCGGCTCGGGGCGATGGCCTACACGTTGCCCATCAAGGCCCCGGTGGAGCTAGCCGAGGATATCGCCACCCTCGACCTGCTGAGCAACGGAAGGCTGGAGGTTGGTTTCGGTACCGGGCACCGGATCGAGGAACTTGTCGCGCTTGGAGTTGACCCTGGCCAGCGCATCACGATCTTCCAGGAACGGCTCGCCCTGGTCAGGGCGCTCCTGTCTGGTGGCTCGGTCAAGTTCGAGAGTGGGGACGTGAAGGTGCGCCAGGTCGCGGTCGCACCGCTCACCGTCCAGCAGCCGCATCCACCCCTCTGGTACGCCGGTACCGAAGCCATGGGCGCGCAATGGATGGGCGCGAATGGCCTGGGATTGGCGGTGGGCTTCAAGCCGACCGATCAACTGAAATCCACCATCGCCGCCTTTCAGCAAGGTCGCGCGTCACGTACCCCCGACGTTATCGTCGCCGAGCCAGAGCGCCCGCTGGGCGCGGTGGCCCTCATGCGGTCGATCATCGTCGGCGAATCGGATGAGGAGGTTCGGGAAGCGGTGATCGGCGATCTCCTCCGGCTTGGTGAGGTCGTCAATGGCGAGCAGTCCGAAACCACCCGCGCTGATCGCCGATCCGATGCCAATGCCCAGTTCGACACCATGGTCCAGAACGGCATCATGATCGGGGGCGGCGTCGACACGGTGGCCGAGGCCCTGGCGAAGGCCCGGGAGGACCTCCGGTTCGACCTCTTCCTGGCCAACCCGTACGCGATGGGCGCCAGCCCGGAGCGCATCCACACCACGCTGAGACTCCTCGCGGGACCGGTGCGCCAGCAGCTCGACGCGAAGGTCGCCAGCCCTGCCTGACGCCGAACTCCGCTCGCGCGTGGGCGAAGGCGGGACGCAAAACGGCCCTGGTCGCGATCGCGACCAGGGCCGTTCTGGTTGTTCAGGGCAACGGGCGGGATTACTCCTCGCCGGCGTCTTCGCTCTCGGCGGCCTCGGTGTCTTCACCGTCTGCGGCTTCGCCCTCGGCGGCCTCGGCTTCTTCACCTTCGGCGGCTTCCTCGGCCTCTTCAGCGGCCTCGGCGACCAGCGACGCGATCAGATCTTCGCCCGCCGTGATAAGGGTGACGTCGTTCGGCAGGACCAGGTCGCTGGCGTGCAGCGCATCGCCAACGTTCTCCAGGCCAGACGCGTCGATCTCGATCTGCTGCGGCAGGTTGGCCGGCAGCGCCTCGACCTCGACTTCGTTGAGGATGGTCTGCAGCACGCCCGCGTGAACGCCAAGGTTCACCAGCACGACCGGCACCGACTGGCGGAGGACAACCCGCATGTTCGGCGCGAAGAAGTCGATGTGCAACGGGTTTCGCGTCACGGGGTCGACCTGGACCTCGCGAATCAGGACCGGCTGGTTGCCGCCCTCCCACTCCAGCGTGAACACGGTGGAGTGTCCAGCTCGCTGGAAGAACTTGTCGAATTCGCGGCGGTTCACGGACACCGAAACGGTGTCGTCCACCACGGGACCGTACACCACGCCCGGCACGAGGCCCTCGCGGCGCAGACGCTTGACCTTTTTCCCGTGGACATCCCGCGGTTCGGCCCTCAGAATCAGCTCATCGGACATGACAAGATGGCTCCTACTTCCCGGCACCCCATGTGGGATGCCTTGCATGTGTATCGCGGGACCGGTTTTCCAGGCACACCACAACCACCGCGCCAACATGGCACGCAAGCTGGCAGTCTACCACCCGGAGCCCCACCATATCCACGAAATCCAGCGGCGAGGCGCGCTACGCAAGGTCCCGCAATGCCTTGACGGCGGCGTCGACCACCACCTGGCTCGCGCCAGGACCGTACGGGCTCGCCAGCGCCTCGTAGGTGCCGGCTTCCATGGCCGCGGCATCCACCAGGTACCCAAGGTAGCCGTTGGCGTATCCCACCAACCAGGTCACATCGAACGGCGAGTCGGCTTCCACCAGCCTGCCGCACGAGGAAAACGGTTCGCCACCGATGGCCGCGATCGCCAGCGAATTTCCCAGCCGCCAGCAGTCGACCGTGGTGGTCACCGGCGAAAGCTGGCCCATCTCCCGCAGGATGCGCGCGCCCTGCAGACGGGTATACACGCGACGTTTCTCCGCCTCGGGAACGGTGGGGTCGCCCTTGACGGCGTTCCACGCGCCGAGGGCATCGCGGAGAGCCATGGCCTCGGATTCGGCGTCCCGCTCTCGCATCGGCAATGTGGCGGTTTCGCTTGTCCGGCGGAGCCCGCCATTGATTGGCTTCGCGTGCTCAAGACCGGAAAGCACGCTCGCGGCCACCAGGTCACCCAGCCTGTCGACCTCCTCGAACGACGACTCGCGCCGGGCAAACCGCGTGCTGATGTCCCCAGCCGCGCCGGTGGCGGTGAGGATTGTCACCCCGTCGCCCGCCGCGCCCAGTCGCGATCGGATCGCTCGCCGGGTACCACCATGCAAATCGGCCGAAACATCGAGGTTCCATGCGCCAAGCACGGTGGGATGGCACGGAACCAGCACCAGCAGGGCAACCAGAGCGCCATCCTCGCCGGTCGCGGTCAGGAACCGCACGCGATCGTCGCCCGGCGCCTGGGGATCGGTGCGGTTGGTCCAAACCCCCTCGATCCGCGACTCGCCCGTGGCGAGAATCACCGGCCGCATCGCGGCGGTCGCGCTGGTCACCGCCGTGGCCGCCGTCTCGATGAACCGAGCCCGAGGGCCGGGCTCGACCGTCAGCGGGCTCGCCGGATGCAGCCGGTGCGCGATTCCGAGCGGGCCGCTGTGGGTATGTGTGGCGCAGAGCAGTAGGCTGCTTGCGTCGATTCCCGCGGCCCGCGCGATGTCGACCGGCAGGTCGCTATCGAGCCCGATCACGTCGGCGGTGATGATGTGCATCCACCGATCATCGAATCTCAGCGAGAGCGCGGAAATTTCGAGTTCATCGTGCGTACCGGTCGCACCCGCCGCCCGGTCGGCATATCCCCCGAGCCGCGTGCCTGGGGGCACCTCGAATGTTGTCGTCGCGCCGCCCGCGAACCACATGCTCACGTTGTCCTCTCCGTGATGCCGTCGTCCAGTCGCGCGCGAAGCTTGCCCGTGATGGCGATCCCCGCTGCTTCCAGAACCTTGAGATACGCGCCGATCACCGGCGGATAGCGTGGCGTCTCGATCGTCGCCTCCGGCCAGGCGTCCAGGATGGTGGAGGTGAAGGTGTCCATCACCATCGGTCCCGCCGAGAACACCCCGCCGGTCGGAAACACCTTGACCGCGTTCGCCGGCGGATGGAGTTGGCGGATGGTGCCCAGCGCCGTCTCGCCCAGCTTCACGCCGGCGGCCGTCACGATGCCGGTTGCCACCGCGTCGCCCGCCGCCGCGACCTCGATCACCTTCGGGGTCAGGGTGGACACCTGCTCGCGGCTGAACGATGTGTCGTACAGCACCCGGATGATCTGCCGAATGGCCGTGATCCCGTAATGGTCGAGCACCATCGGCAACAGGGCGGTGTCCGGGCCGCGCAGGTCGAACGCCTTCGCGGCTTCCTGAATGGCCCGCAGGCCGATGTACCAGCCGCTCCCCTCGTCGCCCATCAGGTAGCCCAGGCCACCGGCGATGGCCTCGCGGCCCTGGTCGTCCACCCCGTAGCCGATGGAGCCGCCTCCAGCGATCACCACCACGCCCGGCTCGCCGCCGGAGGCGCCTGCCAGGTTGGAGACGAAGTCGGCGTCGATCCAGACCGTCTCTGGCGAGCAGAGTTCGTGAACCATGTCGCCGATCATCGCCAGCGCCGTGGATTCGCGCGCCGCGCTGGTTAGACCCAGGCCCACCAGGGCGATGTCGTCCGTCGTCCGGCCCGCGGCTTGGAGCGCGGAGTGGGCCGCCGAGTGGATCGCGTCGCGGTTGCGCTCGTACCCGTTGGAACCGTGCAGGTGGTCGCAGGGCGAGCCAATGCCCCAACCCAGGATCTCTCCGTCTAGCGTCGCGATCACCGACTTGGACGATGTCTGCCCGCCATCGACCGCCAGTACGAGCCGTTGTCGCTCGCTCATGGCTTCATCAGCGGGATGCGTGGCCGGAACCGCTCGATCAAGACCTGGTTGTGCTCGTCGCCGCCCGGAATATTCTGGCTGACAAACGCGGGTATGGGTTCGTCGCGCTCAGCCAGCAATTCCGCGACCGCCACGAAGAGCGCGTTGAGCACCACCGCCCCGAGCACGGTCGAGGTGGCTCCCACCACGATTCCCGCGTCCCCGATTGGCTGCACCGCGTCACCCAATGGCACATGCGTGTCCAGCACCAGGTCCACCACGTCGGCCAACCGCAGGCCGGAGGAATGGCGGCTTGGAGCATCGGCGTAGGCGTGCCCGGACATCACCGCGATCGTGGTCGCCCCGGCTTCTCTGGCTCGCTGGGCGATCTCGATCGGCACCGGATTCACGCCGGAGGTGCTGATGACGATCACCACTTCGCCGGGTCGGATGTCGTACGAGGCGATCACCGATGGCGCGTAGCCTTCGAGTCGCTCCACCATCGTCGCCCGAGCCGAACCAAAGATCGTGAGGTTCACGTCCAGCATCGCGTTGACCGGAACCAGGCCTCCCGCCCGGTGGAAGACTTCCTGCGCGAGCAGGTTCGAATGCCCCGACCCGAAGACGTGGACGATGCCGCCACCGGCGATCGAGGTCGCGATGAGGTCCGCCGCGCGCTGGATCGGTTCGTCCTCGTCTTGTTCGATCTGGTCGATCAATGTCCGGATGTGGTGAAGGTACGCCGCCGTTGCCTGCGTCATCTGTGTCCTCGCTGATTGGTTGATCGAATGTCGTCGATGGCTCGCTGGAACCTCGAGGTGATCGCCATTGGGTTGGTGATTGCCGTGCCCACCACCACGAACGAGGCACCCAGCTCGAATGCCCGTGTCACCTGTTCGGGCGCCCAGTATCGCCCCTCCGCGAACACTGGAACCGGCGAGGATTTCACCAGCCACGCCAGGAGGTCGAAGTCGGGCTCGTCCGGTACCGGCCCCCCGGTGTACCCGCTCAGGGTCGTGCCCACCGCGTCGATGTCGGCCGCCAGCGCGCCTTCCAGATCGTCACGGCTGGAGAGGTCTCCCATCGCCACGGCCCCCGCGTCGTGAATCGCCTGGACCACATCGTGCAGGCGCTCACCGTTGGGTCGCGGCCGGTTGGTGGCGTCAAGCGCGACGATGTCCGCTCCCACCTCCAGCAGCGCCGTGGCCGAGTCGACCGTTGGCGTGATCATCACCTGGCTGTTTGGATGCTCGACCTTGTTGATCGCCATCAGAGGCAGCGAGGTGACCTCCAGGATCGCCTTCAAATCCGCCGGGCCATTCGCCCGCAGGGCACGCGCGCCGCCAAGTTCGGCCGCCCTGGCCATCCGCGCCATGGAATCCGCGCCGTGGAGCGGGTTTCCGGGCCGAGCCTGGCAAGACACGACCAGTCCGCCCTGGAAGGCGTTCAGCCGTTCGAGAATTTGTGCATTTCGTGATCGTGTCATGAACCGCTCGCTTCATTCGCGGCGCCGGATGACCGGGCTCGAGGATTAATCCATGTCGTAGGGGGTTCGATTGTGCGAAACGCCCAGCAGGCGTGCATAATGGGCAGCAATCCTAAGCCGAAGACTCGCGGGCGCGCCTTGACTCAGGCACTGCCCGCCCCGTAGCATTCTGGGCGATTTCCAGCATGGTGATGGCGAAGAACGCCGTCACGGGGAGAAAGGCCTCCCAGCAAACGGAATGAGGGACCCCACCCGTGACGTTGATGGTCGCATGTCGCGATCTGGCGCGCGAGCGGAGACGTTTTCCGGTATACGCGATTCCACGGTCAGGTCACGTTGACGGGCAATCGATCAACGTGAAGGTTCCACGAACAGGAGGCCATGATGGGCCGGTATCTCATTCGCCGGGGATTGATCTCGATTGTGACGCTGATCGCCATCAGCATGATCGTGTATTCGATCCTCTACCTCGCGCCCGGCGACCCCCTGGGGGGACTGGCGACCAATCCCAACGTTTCGCCCGAGGTTCGCGAGCAAATCCGGGACAGCTGGGGTCTCAACGACCCGCTCTATGTGCAGTACTTCAAGTGGGCGAAGGCCTACTTCTTCGAATTTGACTGGGGTCAGTCTCTCACCTCGCGCATCCCCGTCAAGGACTATGTGTTCGATCGCCTTGGCGTCACGCTGAGCATCGTCGGCACCGCCTACCTGATCGGGGTGATGATAGCGATTCCGGTCGGTGTCATCTCCGCGCTCAAGCAGTACTCGTGGTTCGACAACGTCGCCACCACGTTCGCGTTCATCGGGTTCAGCATTCCCACGTTCTTCTCCGGTCTGCTGCTGATCCTGCTGTTCAGCGTGCAACTCGACTGGTTGCCGTTCGTCTACGACAGTACCGCCACGGGCTGGACACGGGTCACGCAGGCGATCATGCCGATCACCGTGCTGGCGTTGTTCGGATCGGCGCAACTGACGCGCTTCGTCCGCGCCTCCATGCTCGAAACTATCAACCAGGACTTCGTCCGCACCGCCCGCGCCAAGGGCCTCAAGGAGAAGTGGGTCGTGTTCCGCCATATCATGCGGAACGCCATGATCCCCGTCATCACCATCATCGCCCTGCAGCTGCCGGCGGTGGTTGGCGGAGCGGTCATCACCGAGCAGATCTTCCGCATCCCGGGCATCGGTCGCGCGCTTATCGATGGCATCAACTCGAAGGACGTACCGGTGGTCATGGCGATCACCTTCGGCGTCTCGATCCTGGTGGTGCTGTTCAACGTCATCGCCGACATCCTGTATGCATTGCTCGATCCACGTATCAAGTACTCCTAGCGACCAGGCGGCCGGGTTCACGCCCGGTCGCTCGTCGTATGGGGCGGGTTTGGAATTGATTGTGTTCTTTGGCATTGGGGGATCAATGCGAAACTGGTTTGGAAATCTGGCCACCATCGCGATAGCGCCCGGCCAGTTCGAGAGGCGGCCCGAATGACGACTACCACGCCCACGCTGGAGGCGGCTGCCGACAGTAACACCATGAACCTGGCCCGTGTTCGCCAGCAGCGCTCCTTGTGGAACAACGCCTGGCGTCAGTTTCGGCATCACCGGCTCGCCATGGCTGGCCTGATCGTGTTCACCTTCTTCACGATCGCCGTCTTCACTGGTCCGTACATCTGGCCGGAGGAGGTCAACGCGCCGTTCGCGTATGACACCGGCATGTCGCCGAGCCTGGATCACCCGATGGGTACCGACTCGCTCGGACAGGACATCCTCGCCCGCATCCTGTACGGTGGCCGCATCTCGATCTCGGTGGGCCTCGTCGCCGCGTTCGTCGCCATTTCGCTGGGGACGCTGGTCGGCGCCATGGCTGGCTTCTTCGGCGGCTTCACCGACAGTCTGCTGATGCGCATCACCGACCTCTTCATCAGCCTCCCGCAGCTTCCGCTGCTGCTGCTCATCACCTACCTCTTCCGCGACACCATGCAGGACTTCGCGGAAAACACCTTCGGATCCCGGAACGTTGGTGTCTTCCTGCTGGTGGTGATCGTGATCGGCTGTCTGGCCTGGATGCCCACCGCCCGGCTGGTCCGGGCCAGTTTCCTGAGCGTGAAGGAAAAGGAGTTCGTGGAAGCCGCCCGCTCGATTGGCGCGACCCGAACCAACCTGATCAACCGTCACATCCTCCCGAACGTGCTGAGCCCGATCATCGTGGCGGCGACCCTCGAGGTCGGCGGCGCGATCATCACGGAATCCGCGCTGTCGTTCCTCGGCCTTGGCTTCCCATCCGACGTTCCGACCTGGGGTCAGATGCTCTACCAGGCGAAGGACTACCTGGAGCTCTACCCGCACGAGGCGCTCTTCCCAGGTACCCTGATCTTCCTCACGGTGCTGGCCATCAACTACATGGGCGACGGCCTCCGCGACGCGCTCGACCCGCGCAAGATCAACTAGGCGCGGCCACAACACGGAACACGGGAAACGGCGGTCCGATCTGGACCGCCGTTTCGCATGCCTGGTCGTTGAGCCTCGTTAACATTCGCCAGCGGTAGGGGAGGATTCCTGTTCATTCTGGTCTGCCCCATTCGTGTGACGAGGGTGTCCGCCCGGCCATCCGCGCGCATACCTTTTGCCTCGCACCAGCCCACGCCATGGTCGTCATCCCTCGCTCCGCTCGGCATGACGGGCAGAATTGTGGGGCAGGAGCGAGATGCTGGAGCGTGCGGACATGAAGTCGTGTCCGCACGTTTCGGGAACCGACCCCTACGGGGAACAGGCGTCGAGCGTCACTCGCTGCTCGGGAGCGGGTCGTCGCCGAACTGGTCGCGCTCGGGATGCCCGTGGTGCAGGCGTCGCCGCACCTGCGACGTGATCAGCCCCGTGGTTGGGGCGAACAGGAACACCAGCAGGAACACGCACGTCGCCACCAGCACGACCGCCGCGCCGGACGGCACATCCTTGTAGTAGGACACGTAGAGCCCGGCCACGCCGGTCGCCATCCCGATCGATGCCGAAATCGCCACCATCACCGGCAGCCGGTCCGTCAGCATCCTCGCCGTCGCCGCCGGTGTGACCAGCATCGCCAGCACCAGCACGTTGCCCACGGTCTGGAGCGAGATCACGATCGCCATCGCCAGCGCGATGAGGAACAACTGGTCGAACGCCCAGAGGTTGATCCCGCTGCTCTGGGCGAAGGTCCGGTCGAACGCGATGCTGGTGAACTCCCGCCGGAACCAGGCCACCACCAGCAACACGATGCCTCCGACGATGGCCGTGAGCTTGAGATCGTCACGCGAGACGCCCAGCAGCGAACCGAACAGGAAGCCGTTGAGGTCCCGCGCGTAACTCGACTGAGTGGAAAGCAGCGTGACTCCCAGGGCGAATCCGCCCGCGAAGATCACGCCAATCGCCGTGTCGTTGGAGAGCTTCGCGCTCTGGCTCACCAGGCCGATACCAAACGACACGATGATCGCCGCCACCAGCGCCCAGATCAGGAAATTGCCGCCCAGGATGAACGCGATCACCACGCCCGGGAAGATCGCGTGGGCCAGCGCGTCGCCGAGGAACGCCAGTCCCCGCAGGATCACGAACACGCCCACCACGCCACAAATGAGCCCTACCAGCATGATCGCCAGGAAGGCCTGCTGCATCAGCACCAGCGACCACGGTTCGGTAAGCCAGGAGATCATCGCGATACCCCTTGACCCTCGGGCGCGGGATCGCGATCCGGCACCACGAGCACGCTGCCACCGAAGGCCTGGCGAACCTTGGCGGGGGTGAAAACGTCATCCGGCGTGCCGTCGGCGATGAGCGTGCGATTGAGCAGCATCAGGCGGTCCGCGTGCTCGCGGGCCTGCATCAGGTCGTGGGTGGCGTAGACAATCGACGTTCCCTGCCTCGTCAGGTCGTCGAACAGCGACATGAACAATTCCTGCGTGGGGATGTCGACCCCGGTGAAGGGTTCGTCCAGCAACAGGATCGCGCCGCGAGAGAGCAGGGCTCTCGCCAGAAAGACGCGTTGTTGCTGACCACCGGAGAGCGCGCCGATCTGGACGTTCGCGAACCGGTCCATGTGCACCTTGCGCAACGCGTCGAGCGCCAGCGCGTGTTCTCGCTTGTTGAACTTTCGGAACCGCGGGGTGACGCGCGCCAGCCCGAGCAACACGGAGTCGATCACCGAGATCGGGAAGGTCCAGTCCGCGCCGGATCGCTGGGGCACGTAGGTGATCCCCGGGATCGCCCTGGTCACGGTCTGGTCTTCGAACCGCACCTCACCGTGCGACGGCGGCATCACGCCGGCCACCACCTTCAGCAGGGTGCTCTTGCCCGAGCCATTCGGCCCCAGCAGCCCAACCACCTCGCCGCTTCGAACGTCGAATGAAACGTCCTCCAAGGCGGGCCGGTCGCCATAGTGCACGGAGAGGCTCCGGGCCTGAAGTATCGGTGAGCCAGGGGGCGCCGGCGTCATGGGTTCAAGAGGCATGGAGTGGAGACCTGTGGATGGAGGACAACGAAACATCCTCCGGATGAGGACCTCACGCAACCTACCACTACCTGATACCTTGTGTCAATAGTGAGCCGGGCCCGGAAGGCGCCTGGAAGATCAGGGGTGGGCGGTCGCCGCCGGGATGTCCTGGCAGGAGGGGCAGACACCGAACACTTCCAGCAGGTGGTCGTGGATCTGGAAGGAGGTATCCCGCGCGAGGGCCGGCACGAGCTCTTCCAGCGGGCAGGCCGTGAACGCCACCGCCGTGCCGCATTGCGAGCACACGATATGATGCCGGTGTCCCGTGGAATCGCAGATGTAGGCCGGATGACCGTCCGGCTGGATCAACCGGGTCAGTACATCGACCGCCGCCAAAATCTCCAGGGTCCGGTACACGGTGGCCCTGCCGATCGGTTCGGGGGCCGCGCCGAGGTCGGCCACGAGCTGCTCGGCGGAGAATGGTTGCCGGTACCGCAGGACCGCCTCGGCCACCGCCAGCCGCGGCTTCGTCAGCCTGTATCCATGCTGCGCGAGGATGTTGATCACGTCATCCTTGCTGAGCGCGATACTGGTTGATTCGGTGGTGGGTGGGGGAGTGGTCGCGTGCGTCATCATGATGGGGATCGTACCATACGGAACGCCTACTGATAACTGGTCTCATCTCCAGGGGATGTGCGACCCTGCCCCTCGGTCGCAACGCCCTTGACGGGTACGACGTTTCCTTCCTATCGGAGTTAGCGGGGCGAAAGTGAGATACTTTCAACCACGGAGAGCCATGACTCGCACACGACGCGGTCGTGCGGGGTATTTCACGCGAGGAGTACAGGTCCCAATGCAGCGGTTGATCCCGGGTTCGTCGATGCGCCGGCCGATAGGTCTCCTCTTCCTCACGCTGGCCCTGTTGCTGGTCGCGGGCGCGTTCGCGCCCATTCGGGATGCCCAGGCCCAGTCCTTCGACGCGGTCGTCTGGGACCAGTACGACGTGACCATCGATGTCCGTTCGGACGGCACGATGCACGTCACCGAATACCAGGTCATCGAGTTCACCGGGCGGTTCCAGGCAGGATCGGTCTATATCCCGCTGAGCAGGGTTGAATCGATCGAGGACGTCACGGTTTCAATTGGCGAGTCCACCTCCGGCACCCCCGGCGAAAGCGATTACGTCCGGCCATCCCGCTACGATGCCGATCCTGGCACCTACACCTACCAGACCGAGTCCGGCGAAATCGCGCTCGACTACGGTTTCAATCCCACCTCGTGGAGCGGCACGGAAACGCGCGTCGTGGTGATCGAATACGAGGTGATCGGCGGCATCCGCGTCTACGAGGACCTCGATCCCGCCAATCAGCAGGTCTGGTGGTACGCCATCACCCAGGACGTCACCGACATCGCGTCGATCCGCGAGTCCACCGTCACCATCAACCTGCCAGAGGACGTTTCTTCCGACGACCTCGTCTGGTTCCCGGACGACCCGGAGCCGGACATCACCGCCAACTCGGTCACCTGGCACCGTTCCAACCTGGGCGAGGGCGACGAGTTCGAGGTCAGCCTCCAGTTTCCGCCGATCACCGATGCCGAGGTTCCCGCCTGGCAGGCCGCCGACGACCAGATGCGCCAGGCGCGCCAGGAGGCCCAGGAGCGGTCCGACTGGGCCGGGTTCCTGCTGCTCATCGCTGGCCTGGTCGCCTCGGTTGGCCTTGGAGTCGGGTTCCTCGCCCTTTGGTTCGCCATCGGACGTGACCCACAGGTTGGCTTGGTGGCCGAGTACACCGAAACGCCCCCGGACGATCTCAACCCCGGCGCCGTCGGTGTCCTGCTGGACGAGGAATTCCACCAGCGCGACGTGGTTGCAACCGTGCTGGATCTCGCCAACCGGGGCGTGATCGAGATGGAAGCCAGCACGAGGACCGAATCCAATCCGCTTTCCGCCAACCCCTCGACGTTCATCCTGCGGGAGCACACGGAGGCGCTGCGGCCCTACGAGCAGATCGTGCTCGACGTCATCTTCGGCGCCGGCGCCAAGCCGGGCCAGAAAACACAAATGCCGACCGTGACTGGAGCCCTCTCCTCGCGCAACTCTGAAATCGCCGATGCCTTCTACAAGCGGCTTGTCGAGGCGGGGTACTTCAAGGAGTCACCCGCGAAAACCCGCGCTCGCTGGGGAACCATCTTCAAGCTGACCCCATGGGTGATTGGGGCGGTGGTCGTCCTCATCATGTTCCTGGTGGGCGCGTGGTCCGGTTTCGCCTTCTTCCCCATCTCCGTCGGCATCATCGTCATGATCTTCTCCGGGCGACTGGCGAAGGCCATGCCCCGCAAGACCGTCGCCGGCGCCGAGGCCGCCGCGAAATGGCGTGCCTTTGGCAATTACCTGAGAGACCTTGAGAAGCGCAAGGGTGACGCCGAGGCGCGCGCCATCTTCGATCGCTACATTCCGCACGCCGTGGCGCTTGGCCTCGCCGAAGGCTGGGTCAGCCGGTACACCTACGTCGCGCCGTCCTCGTTCGGCCAGTCATTCGGCGGCGGCACCGTGATCATCGCGGACGGGCGCCGCCGCCGGTCTGGACGATATGGCGGCGCCAACTGGACCCAGGTTCCAGGCCAGCCGGGTCGCGGATCGGGCGGAAGTGGCTCCGGCTCGGGAGGCGGCTTCGACATGCCCACCTTGCAGGAAGCCAGCGACTCCGCCGCGGGCGGGCTCCAGAGTGGAAGCGACAGCTTCTTCGACATGCTTGGAACGGTCGCCAAGGCGTTCGCCGAGTCCTCGGGCTCCGGTTCCGGTAGCTTCGGGAGCTTCGGCGGAGGCGGCCGGGGATTCAGCGGCGGCGGAAGCCGGGGCGGTGGTAGCCGTGGTGGCGGCGGTGGTGGCGGTGGCGGCCGCCGGGGATTCCGGTAGGTCATGGTCTTCGCCCAGGCGGTGCCCGTAGGGCAGGAAGAAACCGTCGACACCGCGACCGCGCTGCTTCACCTCGCCTTCATCGTCGGCATGGCCGCGATGCTGGTCGGTGGCATCGTCATCATCACCGTGCTCTGGTTTGTTCGCGGGCGCGATCCCGCCGTTGGCCTGGTCGCCGAGTACATTCCGGAACCGCCTGACGACCTCCCGCCCGGCGCGGCCGGAACGCTGCTCGACGAGCGCGCCGACCATGAGGATGTCGTCGCCACGCTGCTTGGCCTGGCACGTCACGGCGCGATCCAGATTCACGAGCTGCCGCCGGACAAGGACGCGGGGCGGCGGCGCACGGACTACGAGATCGAGGTCTTCGATCCCTCGGCGGCGGAGTCCCGGCTGGAAGCCGACCTGCTTCGGGCGCTGTTCGCCGGAGACCCGGCCCCCGGTTCACGCGCCATGTTGCGCGACGTCAAGTCACGCTTCGATGCCCGCGAGCCTCAAATCAAGCACGATCTCTACCAGGAACTGGTCGATCGCGGGTATTTTGTGCGTTCGCCCGAGGTCACCCGCCATCGCTGGCGCAAGCTCGCCTGGGCCGGTCTCATCGCCACCCCCATCGTCGGCTTCGTGGTCTTCCGGATCACCGATGGATTCGCGTTCCTGCCGGCCATCGCCGCCATGATCGTCTGGTTCATCCTGCTGCGCATGAGCAAGGCCATGCCTCAGAAGACGCGACACGGCGCGGAGTCGGCGGCGCGCTGGCGGGCGTTCCGCACCTACCTGCGCTCCATCCAGAAGTACGAAAACCTCGAGGAGTCGAAGGCGCTGTTCGACAAGTACCTGTCCTACGCGGTTGCCTTTGGCCTCCAGAAGCAGTGGATCTCGTCGTTCGCCGCGGTCGGAACCACCACGCCAGGCTGGTTCGACAGTCCGGCGTTCGGTGGCGGTGTTGGCTGGGATGCCTTCGACACGGCCTTCGAAACGGTGAGGGCCGGCCAGATCATCGGGCACTTGGGCGGCGGGAACATTGACGTGGGCGACATCAACATGCCGAACGTCGATCTCCCCAACGTGGGCATGCCCGACCTGGACCTGCAAGGAATGGCCGAGGGGCTTGGCGGCGGGCTGGAAGCCGCCAGCAGCGGCCTGGGAGGCCTGCTCGACATCGCGGGAGGAATTTTCGACTCGATCGACTTCGATTTCTAGTCGGCCGCCAGGTCTGGCGAGGGGCGATCCGGGCGGATATCGTATCCTTTCCGCCAGATCAACGGCGCACCGCCGGTGCCTTCGTAACCGCAAGGACTTCCTTCGTTCATGGCCCAATCCATTCCGTCGAGCCAGTCGCCCACCGAGGTGCCGTGCAGTTACCACCCGAAGGTGCTCACCGGCCTGCGGTGTAGCCGTTGTGGCAAGCCGATATGCCCACAATGCGCCGTGCGAACCCCGGTCGGCTTTCGCTGTCCCGATTGCGCCGGTGTTCGGGGCCTGCCCACCTACCGCACGCCCGCCAACAGCCTGGCGAAAGCGGCGGCGGCGGGGCTTGCCGTCGCCCTCGTCACCGCCGTCCTCTGGCGGTTCTTCCCCAACTGGCAGTTCTACCTGTCGCTGCTGCTGGGCTTCGGGGTGGCCGAAACCATCGCCCGCTTCTCCGGAAACAAGCGCGGCGCCGACCTGCAGGTGCTGGCCCTGGGAATCATCACCGTGGGATTCCTGCTCAGCCGGGTCCTGCTGGCCCAGCGCTTCGGCATCTCCTGGTCGGAGGTGAACGCGCTGGACCAGGCCGTCATCACCGCCGAGACCGTTCAGGAATACGGTCGCCGCGCCGTACCGGTATCCGAGGTTCTCCAAGTGGACCTCGTCCCGGACCTTGTTTACGTGCTGATTGCTTACGTTATCGGCTGGATCCGCTTCCGGTAGCGCTACCCCGTTGCGTTCCAACGTACGCCTCGCCAATCCGGTGCGCCTCGCTCCACACCGCGCGAACCGCCTGGTCGTACTGGCGGGCGAGCGCGGCGCAGTCGTCGTACTCCGGAGCCGCGTCCATCACCCGGCCGTTCCAGATTCGCAGCTTGACCCGCACGTCTCCCCAGCGGGTGGCCACCGTCTCGATCTCCCTGGCCGCCTTCACCCGTTCGATGGCCGTTGCCCTGAGACCCTGGGTGGTCGTATGGGTCATCATCGCGTCCTCGATCTCTTGCCGGCGATTGGCGGGCGCGATCGCGCTCAGCTTCGTGCCCGGACGTGACTTCTTCATCTGGATGGGCGTGAGCCAGGCATCGTAGGCTCCCGCCGCGAAGATCCGCTCCATGGCAAGTTCGTAGTGCTGCGGGCTCATGTCGTCGATGTTGGCCTCGATCAGCAGTTCACCATCGGCGTCCTCGTTGTCCGCCAGGTCGCCGATCCAGACCCGCAAGGCGTTCGGCCAGGGAAGCTCCTTCTGCCCGAAACCGTACCCAATCGATGAGGGCGCGATTGACGGCTGCCGGAAGGTAGCCAGCGTCGAGAGGATCGCCGACCCGGTCGGCGTCAGGAGTTCGGCTGGCGTTTCGAGCATGGCTGGAATCGGGGTAGCCAGGCGAACGTTGGACCGCGCCAGCAGTTCAAGCGTGGCTGGCGCCGGGATCGGGATCAGCCCGTGCGCGCTGTTGGCGAACCCGGATCCGGCCTGCGGTGGGTTGCAGTACACCGCCTCGACGCCCATCAGGGCCAGGCCGATGCACGCGCCGCAGATATCCACGATCGCGTCGACGCCGCCAACCTCATGGAAGTGCACGGTGTCCGGTTCGGCGTTGTGGATTTTTGCCTCGGCTTCGGCAAGTCGCTGGAAAATGGCGATCGCCACGTCCTTGATCGCCTGGTCGAGTTCGGATTCCTCGATCAGCGCCCGGATCTGGACCCACGTTCGCGAGTGCACATGCTCGGTGAGTTCCACCACCACGCGGGTGCCATGGATCCCGTGCTGCCCGGCTGGTTCCGCGCGGATGCGGTATCCGTCCAGCCCGAGCTTGCCAAGTTCACGCGTCAGGTCGCCGAATGGGAGTCCCGCGTCCACCAGCGCGCCAAGGATCATGTCGCCGCTGGCGCCGGAAAACGGGTCGAAATGGGCAATCTTCACGCGTGGATACTCCTGAGAATGCGATGACGCCGGAATGGCATCCTGAGCGGCACACCAGCCCGCAGCATACCAAACCCTCCGGCCGTGGCTGCCCGCGTGCTACGATGCTCCGAAGTGTGATGCCGCCTGCCTCGATTGGACGAAAACGGATGTTTGGATTGGGTCGTGATGATGAACGATCGGTAGCCGAGGCCACGGCCGAAGTCGCTCGTGAACAGGGATACGGTGGCCAATCGATGGTTGCTCCCCTCCGCCGCGTCATCGTGCAGCAGCCAGCCCCACCCGCCGGGCCGGATGATTGGAAGGCCTATGGTTACACCCACCCGGTGGACCACGGCCGGACAGTCGCCGAGTTCGACGCGTTTTGCGCCATCCTCGAAGGCGAGGGCATTGATGTCATCCGGCAGGAGCCGGACGAGGTTGGCCGACTCGATTCCATCTTTGTCTACGACACCTCGATCGTCACCGATGCCGGCGCTGTCCTAGCCCATCCGGGCAAGGAAGTCCGCCGCGTCGAGGTCGACTATGCCCAGTCGCTTTACCAGAACCTGGATGTGCCGGTGATCGGGCAAATCATGGGCGAGGGGATGCTCGAAGGCGGCGACGTGTTCTGGTTGGAGAATGGCATTCTCGCGGCCGGGATTGGCTACCGCACCAACTCCACAGGCATCGACCAGCTGTCCACCTTCGTCCGCCCATTCGGCATCGATTTGATCCGCATGGACCTGCCACACTGGCATGGGCCGGACGAATGCCTGCACCTGCTTTCGCTCATCAGCCCGGTCGCCGAGCGCACCGCCGTGGTCTACTCGCCGCTAATCAGCACGACGTTCATGCAATTGCTGCGCTCGCTGGACTGGACGCTGATCGAGATTCCGGACGAGGAATTCGCCACCCAGGCGACCAATATCCTGGCCCTTGCTCCCAACCGCGTGCTGATGCTTCCGGAAAATACCGGTACCATCAAACTGCTGGAGGCCGCCGGGGTCGAGGTGTTGACCTACGAGGGCGTCGAGCTTTCGCACAATCGCCAGGGAGGACCCACCTGCCTGACCAAGGCACTCCTGCGTGACGCCTCCGCCACGTAGTCTTCCCCAACGCCCCCGAAAGCGAGGTAAATCGTGGACAAGCAAACCGTGACGGGCATGCTCCCGCCGGAATGGTCGCAACGGCTCCGTGGCGCCCAGTTCGGCTTCATCGCCGGTATCGTCATCGGCCTGGTTTTCGGCTGGATCTTCCACGGAATCATTTCCATGGCGTTCAGGTTCGGCCTGCTGATGCTGCTCCTGCTGCCGCTCATCATCATCGGCTGGTTGTGGTTCCGATCCCAGCGCGCGCCACGCCCCCAGAACGCGGACTACCAGCGGCAACCGCAAGGTCGCTCATGGTCCGCCGTGATCGATGTGTCCGGCGCGTCGCAACGCCGGGCGGAAGAGCCCACCGACGTCGAGTTCGTCGACGTTCCCCTTATCCAGCGGCCACCCAGTCCATCGCCGGACCAGATCGAGGCCGAACTGGAAGCCCTCAAGCGTGAACGGGAGCGTGGTTCCTGACACTTCTCCTCACGCTTATCGTTACATGCTTCGCCATCGGAGTGCTCCTTGGCTTCATTGGCGCGGGTGGCGCCGGGGTCATGGTGTCGCTACTCACCATCGCCTTCGGCCTGCCCATCCACCAGGCGGTGGGCACGGCCCTGGCGTCCATGCTGGTGGTCTCCATCTCCGGAACGATTTCCCATTACCGTGAAGGCAACATCAACGTTCCGGCCGGGGCCATCGTTGGCTTCTGCGGCATGATCGGGGCGGTGCTCGGGGCGGACGTTGCGCAGGCGATTCCCGAACGCATTCTGCAACCCATGGCGGGGATCGCCCTCTGGTTTCTCGCGCTCCTGGTCTGGCTCCGGACCCGGCTCGCCAAAAGCGGCAGGATCGGCAACAACACCACCGAACCGCCGCCGACTCCCCGCATGATCGCGGGAGCCGGCGCGCTGGGCGTCAGTGGCGGGGTGGCCTCGGCATTCTTCGGCGTGGGCATGACTCCGTTCATCCAGTTGGGCATGCTCACCGTCTTCCGGCTGTCGCTGGTTCGCACCATCGGCACGTCCATGCTGGCCCTGGTCTTCATCAGCCTCAGCGGCAGCCTGGCCCTGGCGCGACACGGCGATGTGTCGTTCGAGCATCTTGTGGGCGTCACCATCGGCATGATCGCCGGGTCGTACACCGGCGCCAAGTTCACCCGGCGCGCTCCTACCTCCCTGTTGCGGGTCGCCATCGTGGCGACCCCCTTCATCGCGGGTACCTTGCTGATCGTCGGCTGAGGCTCACCCAATTGGACTGGGCCCAACCTGGCGAACGTCTGTAGACTAGGGGTGAGCGCATCGCGTTTGGCGATACCTCACGCAATCGCATCAGATCTTTTTGGAGGAATCCGCATCATGGCCGTCGAATTCACCAGGGACGATGTCCTGGCTGGCCTGAAGAATGTGTACGACCCGGAAATCGGCATCAACATCGTCGATCTTGGGCTCGTCTACGACGCTGACATCGCCGAGAACGGGGATGTGCTCGTCACCATGACACTGACCTCGATCGGCTGCCCGCTCGGGCCAGTCATCATGCAGGAAGTCAACAACGCCCTCAAGGACCTGCCGGAGATCGGCGAGACCGACGTGAAACTCGTCTGGTCCCCGCCCTGGTCTCCCGACCTGATGACCGAGGACGCCAAGGACGAACTTGGCATCTGGTAACCGCCGCCGGTAACGGCCACATTCCGGGAGTCCATGGCGAGCTGTGATCCGGCCTCAAACCCTGCTGGTCATCCTGATCATCGTCATGGTGCTGGAGCGAGGCGCCAACAACGCCGCTCCGGCCCCGGTGCCCGATGTGACCGCCACGGCCGAGGCGACCGGCATTGCCCTGAACCCGGAACCCACCGCCACGGCCGCGGTTCCGGGTCCCGCCGCCAGCCCCTCCCCAACAGCCACGGTCCCGCCACCATCACCGACGCCTGAACCAACCGTCACGCCATCACCCGAGCCTACGGAGGCGCCGGTCGCCACCGAGCGCCCTGTCCCGCCCGATACAGGTCAAACCACCTCGCTGGTGGTTGAACGGGGCGATTCGGGGCGGCTCGAAGTCGCCTTCACCTTCGATGCCGGGGAGGGGCGTGGCTACACCGAGGAGATCCTCGACCTGCTGGCCGAATACGGCGTCGTCGGCAGCTTCGGTGTCACTGGCGAGTGGGCCGAGGCCAACCCCGACCTCATGCAACGCATCGTCAGCGAGGGCCACCAGCTCATCAACCACACCTGGGACCACCGGTCATTTACCGGCGTGTCGACCGGCCTGGAACCACTAACCCAAGAGGAGCGGCGCGAGCAGATCGACCGGACCGAGCGGGCCATCGCCGATACCGCCGATGGCTATCAGTCCAGCCCCTTCTTCCGTTTCCCGTACGGCGACTACGATCTGGCGGCCCTGGAACTGCTCGGCGAGATGGGGTTCGCCTACACGATGTCGTGGTCCTGCGACACCCTCGCCTGGATGGGCGATTCGGCGGACGTGATCGTCGAGCGATGCGGCACCAGTTCCGACAAGGGCGGCCCTGGTGGCATCCTGTTGATGCACGTGGCCCAGGAAGCCGACTGGAACGCGCTGGAACCGCTGATCCTCGACTATCTCGAAGCTGGCTACGAATTCGTCACCATCGAGCAGGTCATCCAGCCCTGACGTGCCGGCCCGGAGGCGGGTCGTCTGGGGAGGATGAACGTGACGGAACGCTCGCCCCAGCTATCCTACTTCCGCGAATGCTCTCGCAGGAATGGCATCGCCCGCGACAGGAACTCGTCGGTCCGGTCCCGGTGCAGGGCGTGGCCCGCTTCCGGGATGCGCGCGGTTGAAGCGTTCGGCATTCGCGCCTGGAAGGCGGCCAGGTCGTCCGGGTGAACCATGCCGCCCGTCTCCACATCGCCATGGACCAGCAGTACCGGGGTCGTGATGCCGGTCAGTTCGGCGATTCGGTCGGCGCCGTGATGCGCCAGCGAATCCGCCCTGAGTTCGATGAACACGTGTGGGGCCGTGCCTGTCATGATCCGAGCCCGCCGCGCCGCGCGTTGCTCACTCCATTCCGGATTCTTCTCCAGGTACCAGGCCGTGAGATCGGCGGGCGACATCGCGTTCTGGGCGATCCACCCATCGAACGCGGGCCGAAAGTCCTCGCCACTCCGTAGCGGGCTGTCGACCACCACGATCGCCCTGGCGCGGCTGGGATGTCGGGCCGCCCACCAGAGCGCGACGATACCGCCGAGCGAATGCCCGATCAGGAGTGGGGCATCCTCACCGAGTCCGTCCAGAACCCGATCCAGGTCATTCACGTAGTCATCGTAGAGATAGCCGCTGGCGGGCTTGCCGGATTCACCGTGGCCGCGCAGGTCCATGGTGACCGGCGTGAAGTGCTGGCCAAGCGCGGGAATCAGGTCCCGCCAGCTATCTCCGGAGGCGCCAATGCCATGGATCAGCAGCACCGTTGGACCGGCTCCTGGCCAACGAGTTACGGAAAGCAGGTGCTCGCCTTCGCCGATGTGCATCGACTCCCCGGTTTCCTGCGAGACCGTTGATTTGGCGGTAGAATATGTACTGTTGTGCACGCCGTGCAACTTTCCAAACGCGAGGCGAATACCCCTTCCTGCGGGTCGATTCCGGAAAGTACACCACAAAGGCGTGACGTGCATCTGGCGGGAATCGATTCCAGCTTCACAAAACCGCGTCGAGTAGGGCAGACCGCGATTGGCGACGTCGCCCGGAAAAATCATTCAACTGGCCGATGGCCGGTGGTGGAGGAAAAACCTGATGAAACGCATGGATCGCCGAAAATTCATGCTTGTCGCCTCGGTTGGTTCGACCGGCGCGATTCTTGTTGCCTGTGGCAACGACCCTGACGATGTTGATCTGAACCCAACGATGATCCCGGTTGAAGGCGCTCCTCCCACGCTGGCGCCGTTCGCCACCCCCGGTGGTGGCGCGGCTCCGGACGAAGGCGGCGATGAGGGTGGGGAAACCTCGGGCGGTGGTGGCGGCGATGCCGTGACCCTTGAGGCGCAGGACCCGTTTAACTGGAGCACCAACGAGCTCGAGGCCGCCCCCGGCCAGGTCATCCAGGTGACCAACACCGGTGTAATGGAGCACGACTTCGTCATTGATGAACTCGGCATCGCCGAAGACCTGCCAAGTGGCGAGCCGGTTGACATCACGTTGCCGGGCGATCTCACGGTTGGCGATACCTACACCTTTTACTGTTCCATCCCGGGTCACCGTGAATCTGGCATGGAGGGCACGCTCACCATCGTCGAAGCTTCCGCCGAAGCTCCGGCCGAGGAAGAAGGCGAAGAGGCTCCAGCCGAAGGTGACGGTGGAGGCGAGGCCTCCGGCCCCGTGACGCTGGAAGCCCAGGATCCGTTCAACTGGAGCACTAACGAACTCGAAGCGGCTCCGGGTCAGGTGATTCAGGTGACCAACACCGGTGTCATGGAACATGACTTCGTGATCGACGAGCTGGGCATTGGCGAGAATCTGCCAAGTGGCGAGCCGGTTGATATTACTCTCCCAGATGACCTCACGCCTGGCGATACCTACGTCTTCTACTGCTCGATCCCGGGTCACCGTGAATCCGGTATGGAGGGCACGCTCACCATCATCGAAGCCGCCGCCGCGGCTCCCGCTGGTGAGGACGAAGGCGGCGAGGAAGCTCCCGCGGGTGGTGGTGAGGCCGCTGGCCCGGTCACCCTCGAGGCACAGGACCCATTCAACTGGAGCGTGACCGAACTTGAAGCCGCGCCCGGTCAGGTGATTCAGGTCACGAACACCGGCGTGATGGAGCACGATTTCGTCATTGACGAACTCGGCATCGGGGAGAACCTTCCCAGCGGCGAGCCAGTCGATATCACTCTTCCGGATGACCTCTCGCCTGGTGATAGCTACGTCTTCTACTGCTCCATTCCAGGCCACCGCGAGAGCGGCATGGAAGGCACGCTGACCATCGTCGAGGCCGCCGCGGCGGCCCCGGCGGGGGACGAGGGCTCTGGCGAAGAGGAAGCGCCCGCCGAAGGCGAGGGCAGCCCGGCCGCCGGAGGCGGCGAGCCAATTCTGCTCGTGGCGACCGACCCCTTCCAGTGGAGTACGCATGCCCTGCTGGCCGCTCCTGGCCAGACGATTGATCTGGTGAACTCCGGACTGCTCGAACACGACTTCGTGGTCGACGAACTGGGCCTGAACGTCCCCATGCCGATCGGCGGTACCGTTCAGACCACCATCCCCGAAGACGCGCCGGTCGGCGATGAGTACGAGTTCTACTGCTCGATCCCAGGTCACCGCGAGAGTGGCATGAAGGGCACGCTCACCATCGTCGAGCCGTCCGCCGACACCAGCCCGGCCGCCCAGGCCCAGGGTGGCGACGCCACTCCGGAGCCGGAAGAGCTTCCGAGCGTCTCCGAGGATGCCCTCGCGCTCATGGAGGACCCGAACGTCGTCGCGCTGGAAGCGACCGATCCGTACAACTGGAGCTGGAAGGCGATCGAGGCGGCTCCGGGTCAGGTCATCCGCGTCCTGAACCGCGGCGTGCTCGAGCACGACTTCGTCATCGACGAACTTGAGATCGGTCAGCTCCTGCCGTTTGGCGAGCCGATCGACATCCAGATTCCAGACAGCGTGTCGGTTGGCGATAGCTACGAGTACTACTGCTCGATCCCGGGTCACCGCGAGCGAGGCATGGTCGGTACGCTCACCATCATCGAGGCCGGCGCGACGGCATCTCCCGTCGCCGCCACGCCCGCCGATGAAGCGGCTGGCTCCGGTGACGCCGAAGGCGTTGAGATCACGACCGTCGACATCGCGTTCGAACCCAACGAGTTCACCATTCCCGCCGGAACCGACGTGGTGGTGACCATCACCAACGAGGGCGTGCTCGAGCACGACTTCCACGTCGAGGAGCTTGGCATCGCCTCCGACCTGCTCGGCAATGGCGAGACGACCACCGTCACGATCAACGCCGAGGCCGGAACCTACGAGTTCTTCTGCGCGGTTCCTGGTCACCGGGAAGCGGGCATGGTCGGCACGCTCACGGTCGAGTAGCCTTCCCGCTCGCCAGTCATATGCGTTGCATTCGAGCCGGTTCCCTGCCAGGAACCGGCTCGTTTCGTCGGTCCCAAGCCCGATCGTCCCACCCATCCGGCGAAGACGGAATCCCGATTCCGCGGTACAACTAAGGACCTGAACCGGCCGTCTCCATAATCCAGGTAACAGGCGGCCATCGCCTCAAACCGTCAAGGGAGCAGTGACGATGCACGGACGTGAGTTTCAATCGACCGCGGAAATGATGCAGACGGCCAACGGGATTGTCCGCATCGAAGAAGACGGCGTGGAAATCCTCGACCCCAGCGCATTGCGCGGGCGTCTCATCGATCGCATCGTCTGGTCCGCCGTGTTTGGCGAAGGCGAGCTCCAGCTCCAGTCCCGCTGGCTCATTCGCCACCTCGCCGAGGCATCCGGCGCCTGGACCGCATCCATTCACGACCTGTACATGGCCGCCGGTCGTGAGGCGTACGCGAATATCACCACACCCGCCATTAACCTCCGCGCCATGGCCTACGACCTCGCGCGAGCCGTGTTCCAGGCCGCCCACGAAACCGGCACCCGGCAGGTGATCTTCGAACTTGCCCGCTCCGAGATGGGATACACCCAGCAACGACCCGCGGAATACGCCTCCGTTGTCCTCGGCGCGGCCATTCGCGAAGGGTGGCAGGGGCCGGTCTTCATCCAGGGTGATCATTACCAGATCAGCCTCAAGGCGTGGGGGCAGGACCCGGAAGCCGAGATCGAGGCCGTGCGCAACCTCGCGAGGGAGGCCATCCAGGCGGGGTACGGAAATATCGATATCGACACCTCCACCCTGGTCGACCTCTCCAGGGACACCCTGGCCGAGCAGCAGCGCACCAACTACACCTACACCGCCGAGCTGACCGCCGCCATTCGCGAGGTGGAGCCACCAGGCATCACAATCTCGGTTGGCGGCGAGATCGGTGAGGTAGGGACCACCAACAGCACCGTCGAGGACCTCGAGGCGTTCATGGAGGGCTACCTCTCCGAACTGACCCGCCTGGAAGGAGAGCTTGGACGTTCGATCACGGGCATCAGCAAGATCAGCGTCCAGACTGGAACCAGCCACGGAGGCATCGTGTTGCCGGACGGTTCCATCAAGGAAGTCAGCGTTGACTTCGACACGCTCGCTCGCCTGTCCGAGGTCTCCCGCACCAAATACGGACTGGGCGGCGCCGTGCAGCATGGCGCGTCGACGCTCCCCGAAACCGCGTTCGACAGGTTCGCCTCATCCAACGCGGTGGAGGTGCATCTCGCGACCGCGTTCCAGAACGCGATCTTCGATTCGCCGTATTTCCCCGCCGACCTCCTCGAAAAGATCCACGCCTACCTCGACGAGAACCATGCGGACGAACGCAAGGACGGTCAAACCGACACGCAGTTCTATTACAACGCGCGCAAGCGGGCCATCGGCCCATTCAAGCGGGAACTGTGGACGCTGTCCGACGAGATCAAGGATGGGATTCTCTCCCATCTCCGTGGGCGTTTCGCCCTGATCATGCGCGAACTCGGGGTGGCGGGGAAGGGCGATATCGTCACCCGCCATGTGAAGCATGTGCCGTTCCCGGTCCACATGCCTGACGGCGGCGAACCGCTCACCAACGTGGATCTCGGAGACGAGGGAGAGTAGGGACTAGCCGATTTGTCCGGATGAGTTCGAAGGAGGCCCGCACTGCCTCCTCCACTCACCTGTCCGACAGCCCGTTGGGAGAGCCCGTGGTCTTCGTTCCGGTGATGGTGATCTTGGTGCTTAGCGATCCGAGGCGGGGTAGGTCGTGCCCCGCCTCGCGCCTGTCTCGCCAGGCGCGCACGGTGTGTTCGATCTCCGAATCATGGCGCACCATCCCGCCCCAGACCAGCGCCCCGAACTGGAGCACGTTCAGGTGGGGCGAGCCGGACGCCACCATCGTGGAAACCCGCAATCCGGCATCCTCAAGCATCGCCTTAAGTTCATGCCGCCGGTAATGACGATGCCACCCTTTCATCTTCGTTTCCTCGAGATCCTTGCCGATCCCGGTGATGTCCTGCGCGTAGCGATACATGTTGAGCGAATCCAGCCAGGTGAGTGGCCCTTCCAGCGGCACCCGCGCCACCAGGGTGCCGCCCGGCGCGAGAAGGCTGGAGATGGCGGCGAGCCACGCTTCCTCGTCGAGCACATGTTCCAGCACATCGAGGGCCACCACCCGCGTGGCCGAGCCGCTGGGCAAGCCGAAGTCGGGTTCGGCCTCCTCCACCGGAATGCTCGCCACGATTCCCTCGTCGCCTCGCGAGCCGACCCGGACCCTGACAACCGTCTTGTTGTCATCCGTGTGGGTGCTGAGTTCCACAGGTTCGCCGGCTGTGGGATGTGTGGTAGTCGATGCCGCGTTTATGGCTGTTTCAGTCAAGCGTGGTCGTCCTGGGATAAACCGGATCGTCGTCAGTTCGTATACTCCCATACATCGAAGCCGGAAGTCTGGCGCACGCCGCCCGGAGAACCGTCATGAACGTCATTTCCCTGCATCCCATTGATCCCGCCATCGTGGACGAGTACGTGTCCGTGCTAAACGGCCAACCGCCTCGGCCCGAGTGGAGTGCCTGGTTTCGCGACTCGCTGCGCCAGGATCTTGCCCGGAGCCGCGCCGGTGACGAGGCCGCCGCCAACCGCATTACCCACGGGCTTGCCCATGCGTTGAGCGCGGGAGGACCCGCCTTCACCTCCAACCCGTTTGGCCTGTCCTTCTGGGAAGCCCAGGTCGATCGTCCGATCGGGATGTTGATGCGACCACCATCACGGCTTTTCCTCGACGCCGGGCTCGACCAGGCCGCGGCCCGGGCCATGCCCATACGCCTCGATTTCCAACTCGGCATGATGGGCGGCGCATACATCCCCGCCAGGCTGGTCGACCAGGCGGCACAGATGCTCGACGAGCATCTCGAGCGCTCGGCCCGGCGCTTGGCCGAGGCCGAATACGACGCCGTGGCGTCCGCTGGCCTGATGTACGAGGCGCTCACGTTCGCACGCGAGCGGGGCGTCGGCCTGTTCGAGGCGCAGGATATCGTGGGGCCGGGAGGCGAGGCGCTTCCTGGTACGTCGGTGGTGATGCCCGACCCTCGCCGGTGGGATCGCACGCTGGTGGCCCGCATCGAGGAAGCCATCACGCCACCGAAGCAGCCTGGGCTGCTCCAGCGAATGTTTGGGCGGGGCAAGACCCCGGCCGCCTCGAACGGGTACCATCCCGAGGGCGGCACCGGTGGGGATGCCGGCAACGAGTGAGGTTAGTAGTCAATCGTGGTTCTTCCAACAGACCGTCGCCAGGATGCGCTCAGCCTCGTCTTTCGCTCGCATGGCCTGACCATCGGAATTGACCTGGACGACCCTGCCCTGTTCGAGCCCGTCTCTGATCAGCTTCCTCCTGGCGAGTTGGTGCCGGCCGGAGCTGCCGAGCCGTTCGATCGCGCCTACCGGATCACGTGGCTGGACGAGGAAGCATCCCCGCACGGAGTCTCTGGCTATCAGATGTACGTGAATGATGAGCCATCTGGCCCAACTTTTCGAGACCCGCAAATTATCGTGGAGCGGCTTGAGTCCGACCTCCAGATCTATATCGCGGAATTCGCCGATCCTCATCTGTTCCTCCATGCGGGAGTGGTTCGGTGGCATGGGAAAACGATCGTCCTTCCCGGCAAAACCCACGCTGGAAAATCGACCCTCGTCCGGGCGTTGGTCAATGCTGGCGCCACGTACTTCTCCGACGAGTTCGCCGTACTGGACCATGAGGGCCGGGTCCTCCCGTATCCGCGAAAGCTCTCGCACCGCGAGGGCCCGCTGGGACCGGCTGGCCGCATAGACATGGCCGCCCACGCGCCGGAGCCGGGAGAGAACCTGCAACCGCTTCCTGTCGACCTTGTCGCGCTGATCCGCTACGAAGCCGGTTCCGAGTGGGAGGCGACCGAGCTTCGCGGGGCGCGGGCGGTCGTCGCCATGAGTGAGCACATGGTGCCCATTCGCCGGCGCCCCGCCGAGACGCTCGCGATGCTGGCACGCGTGGCCGCCACCGCCGCCGTATATCAGTGCACCCGCCCCGACCTCGACACCGCGATCGACTGGATTCGCACCATTGTGGCGGAGCCGTAGATCAGGTCACTCCCAGTCCACTCTCACTTCGACAAGAGAAAAGCAAATACAAAGCCGCTCAGCCTTCGAGCGGCTTTGTATTTGCCTATGTTCCCATGAACCTCTTTTGCCTCTGTGCCGTTGAGTGAACTCCAGTCGCATGACTGAGCACGGAATTGTTTGCTTACTGGGGTGAAGCGTGGGTGTCGGGTACCAGATAACGATCATCACCTCACCTCGAATAGAGTCTGTCCGGAAATAGTACCGTAGTCCTATATATACATAGACCTCATATGGACTATTGTGATGCAAGGTACTACCATTTGCCAAAAGGGTCCTGGTACTTTGAACCCAGTTACAAGGCAAATGGGGGTTACTCATGTCTCAGCGCGACGAACATATTTTGCCAGGGGCCCGGATCGAGGACTTGGTGATCACCGAATCTGGCAACGAACTGTTGGTTTACGATACGAGGACTCACGTCATTCATCACCTCAATCCAACCGCCACGACTATCTGGCGTCTGTTGGCCAGTCAACAGACACTTGCCAGCTTGCAGCGCGAGGCATCCGTCATCCTCGGTCTGGAAGTAAGTCGTGAAGCCGCTGAGGCCGCCCTTTCATCGCTCGACAGCCTTAACTTGCTGGATGGTCACATTGCATTCGGCGCCAAGCCCGCAAACCCGTCTCGCCGCCGGTTCCTCAAGCGCGCCGCCGCAGTCGGTGTCGCCGTACCGGTCATAGCGTCGATTACCGCTCCTGCCGCGCACGCTTCGGGAGGCACTGCGTGTGGTGACACGAGGGTTACGGTTTCTGAATGCTGGGAAGACTACATGTCGTGTTGGACCGGTACGCCTGGTGAGGGAAATTGCGGAAAGTGTATTCCCAAGAATAAAGGTGAGTGGGAATGCAACTGTAGCGCCGGATGCGAAAAAGCCAATTGAGCTAGTACACGAAGCGTTCCAGCAAGGGACTGTGTATACATGTGACCCGAGGCGGCAGGTTTGCCATGCAGCGGCTGGATCGATGTGGGCCTATAAGAGCCGGCAGAAGAAGGGAGGGTGAGCGAATCCATCGCTCACCCTCCCTTCTTCTGCCGAAAAGCTGATCGCTACTGCTATACTCTCACATCGTCAACTTGTTACTGGGTCGAGTTCCAGGACCTCTTCGAGCAGCGTCATCACCGAGTCGGCGCCGATCGCCAGGGGCGAGGCAACCTTGCCTTCGGCATCGAGCTTTATCGCGGATGGCGTCCCGTTCGCCCCGAACGCCTTGCCCATCGTGAACCCGTCGTCGATCACCATCCGGGACTTCAGGCCCTGCTCCCTGTTGGCCTCGATGTCGCCCTGGGAAACGATCAGAACGCGGGATAACTTGTCGCCCGCCTCGTCCTCGATCTCCTTGAGGTCCGGAATCATCCGCTGGCAGAACCCGCAGCCGACGTTCCAGAACACCACCACGGCCGGTTCGCCGAGGAAGTCGTCCAGCCCCAGGAACCCACCCTCGGTGGTGGGGAGTGGCAACCGGGAGGCGGAACTGCCGACCTCGGGCCCCTCGGCCTTGCGCAGGAAGTTTGCGATATCGTTCGGGTCGTCGTTGCCAGGGTTGAGCGAGCCGTTGCCATTGCTCGGGGCTGGCTGGTCCTTGCTGAACGTCCGGGACACCAGGTCCCGGATCGAGTCACGGCCCGCCGCGTACGGCTCCCGGATGACGCCATCGGCGTCGATCAGCACGGCTGAAGGCGTTCCGCGCACCTCATAGTCCGTGTAGACCTCCCATTCCTCCTGCACGGCGATGTTCTTCACACCCAGCTCAACGAACTTTTCGCGATTGGCTTCGTCGGTGCCGCGGCTGATGACCGCGATCGGCAGCTCGTCGCCGAATCGCTGCTGCCACTCGGCGATGTCCGGTGTCAGCGCCTTGCACGGTCCACACTTGGGATCGGCGAACATGAGAAGCGTCCGCTTGCCTGGCACCTGGATCGAATCCAGCGTCACTCGCTCGCCATCCAGGCCCCGCAAATCGAAGTTGGGCGCCTTGCGCTCCGGCTCCTCGACCACCTCCGGAGCCTCAGAGGCGGTTCCGGCCTCATCGCCCTGGATCGTCACCGGGTGTTCCGCGAGCAGTTCGATCCGGTTCGCCAGATCCGCCTGCAGGTCCACGATGTCGGTGTTGAGCGCCACGATAGTGGTGTTGAGCGCCACCAGCTTGCGGAGGTACAGGCCAATCATGGCGAGGGCGGCCAGCACGCCAAGCCCGATCAGGGTCTGCGCCTCGCCATCGCGCGAGAGGCTGTCGAACCAGTCGACTGGTCCCACCGCGCCCTGTCCCACGATGGCGACCGCCGCCAGCGTCAGCACGGCGTTACGAATGAGCGTGGGCCACCCCGCGGGCTCGGAATGGATTTGCCCGAAGCAGTGGCAGTCTGGTTGCCGTCCCTTGCTGAGGTTGTAGCCAATCGCCACGATGAAGGCGATGAAGAGCAGCGCCGCCAGCAGCGCCGCCCATCGCGCCGTCGCGCCCCACAGCAGGCCCACGCCCAGCACCAGTTCCACCGCCGGGAGGGCGACGCCGCCGGTCCTGGCGTATTGCTCTGGAACGCCAAAGTCCTGCACGGCCTGCCGGGAGCCGCCCAGATCGCGGAATTTTCCAACGGCCGCGACGATAAGCACGCCCGCGAGCACGATTTGCAGCAAAACGATCAGTGTATCCACGCGTATTCCTGTTCAAACGTAGCCGCGATATCGCCCGGACTTCCTGCCGAAATCCTAACCCACCGCAATCCGCTTTCCCATATGAAGTGAGACCCGTTTGCCGGAGGTATCAGCCGCAACCGCTCCCCGAAGACCGTGGTCGATTCTGGCATGCCTTTCTTGCCGCGGCTGGACATGCGAGTCGAGCGATGGCTGTCTGCGTCCTCTAATCGAGCAGCCTCCAAAGGACATCTGGATCTCGGATCGATTGGGCAGCATGGCCTGTTTCCATGAGAGGCTGGTACTCAGGTACTATGTGAGGTAATATGCCTAACGGGTCAGTACCATGGTACTAATGCTAGCATGAAAGTAGAGAGCATGATTTCTGATTGGACTGGGGCCTTGCCGGCGGCGCGCTCTGAGCATCTCGTGATTACGGAGTTAGGCAACGAACTCTTGGCTTACGACACCGGCAGCCATCAACTTCATCAGTTGAACCCGGTCGCGACGGCGGTGTGGCGCTCGTTGGACGGCATCCGAAACGCGGCGGACGTGCTCGTTCTGGTCCGTGCCGAGCTGGATACAGTCGTTACACTGGATTCCATCCTGCTCGCCCTGTCGACACTCAGTGACGCCAACCTGCTTACATCACCGATCGAGGTAGGGGCCGTTCTGGGCAACCAGAGTCGGCGGGGCTTCCTCAAGAAGCTCGGAATCGCGGGTGTGGCCGTCCCCATGGTCGCCTCAGTGAGCGCGCCGCTCGCAGCAGCGCACTCCTCGGGGACTTGTAAAAGTGATTGCAACTTCATTATCACCAAGGAGGATGAACTCAACTGGCAGAGGGGTTATCCGTGCTACAACCCAAGAAATCCAGGCAATTCGGCCGGACAGTGTCTGGGAATTTGCCAGAAGACAAGGGTAGGCGAGCCGTCATATTGCGGCTGAGGCAATGTTTCGTGGGGTCGCCTAAGTTCCTTCGGCAATATGGTCAGGTGTGACGTTCATCGTCCAATTGCCGCAATGCCTCCAAACGTCCGGCGCGCGCCCACCGTGAAGTCTCCGGTGGGCGCGTCGGCGTTTCTGGCGCTGGCTGGCTCTCACGCAGCGCCGTGGTGACCGCCGCCACGATCGCGGCCAATTCTTCGGGCGACGGTTCCGGGCTCACCAAAATGATGGGCTTCTGCTGATCCTCGTTCACAGCGGAATATTCCCGTGCTTGCGGCGGGGCGTGGTCGCGCGCTTCGACCGGGCGCGCTCAAGCGACCGGATCAGCCAGGGACGGGTGGTCTTCGGCTCGATCACGTCGTCGATGTATCCCCGCGATGCCGCCTGGTAGGGGCTGGCGAAGAGCTCCTCGTATTGGGACACCAGTTCCGCCCGGCGTGCCTCCGGATTCTCGGATTCGGCCAGTTCGCGGCGGAACACCAGGCCAACCGCCGCGGCCGGACCCATCACCGCGATTTCGGCGGTCGGCCATGCCACGTTGAAGTCGGCCCCAATGTGCTTCGAACACATGACCACGTACGCGCCGCCATACGCCTTGCGGGTGATCACCGTCACCTTCGGCACGCTCGCCTCGGCGTAGGCGTAGAGCAGCTTCGCGCCATGCCGGATGATGCCGTTGTACTCCTGATCCGTACCGGGCAGGAACCCTGGTACATCCACGAAGGTGACGATAGGGATGTTGAACGCGTCGCAAGTGCGAATGAACCGCGCTCCCTTGATGCTCGCCGCGATGTCGAGCGTGCCCGCCAGCACCTTCGGCTGGTTCGCGACCACGCCCACCGCGTGCCCATCCAGCCGCCCGAACCCCGCGATGATGTTTGGCGCGTGGTTCGGCTGCACCTCCAGGAATTCGCCGTCGTCCAGCACGCTCCCGATCACGTCGTGCATGTCGTACGGCTTCGCGTTGGATTCCGGCACGATCTCGTCGAGTTCCGGCGTCTCCCGCAGCGGATCGTCGTCCGGCGCGAACCATGGCGCGTCGTCGAGGTTGTTCGATGGCAGGAAGCTCAACAGGTGCCGCACCTGCTCGTTGAGATCGTCCTCGTCGGTCGCCGCGAAGTGGGCCACGCCGCTCGTCTGCGTATGCGTCGTCGCTCCGCCGAGCGCGTCCATCGTCACCGTTTCGCCAGTGACGGTCTTGATCACGTCCGGGCCGGTGATGAACATCTGCCCGATGCCCTCCACCATGAAGATGAAGTCCGTCATCGCCGGGGAGTACACCGCCCCGCCCGCGCAGGGGCCGGCGATGATCGAGATTTGCGGCACCACGCCGGACGCGCGCACGTTGCGGAAGAATACCTCGCCGTAGCCGGCCAGGCCCTCGACCCCTTCCTGGATTCTGGCGCCGGCCGAGTCGTTGATCCCGATGATTGGGCAGCCATACCGCTCGGCCAGGTCCATCAGCTTGACCATCTTCTCGGCGTACGCCTCGCCGAGCGAGCCGCCGAACACGGTGAAGTCCTGGGAGAACACCGCCACTTGGCGCCCGTCGATCGTGCCCAGGCCGGTCACCACCCCATCACCGAACGGCTGAGACTTGTCCATCCCGAACTGCGTGGCCCGGTGCCGCACGAACGGATCGAGTTCGGTGAACGATCCCTCGTCGAGCAGCGCGATCACTCGGTCGTGGGCGCTTCGCTTGCCGCGCTTGGCCTGCTTTTCCCGCGCCACGTCCCGCTGCTGTTCGATCTGTTCGCGGTAGTCCGCGAGATGCGCCGCCTTCGACCGCGCCTCTTCGTTGCCGCTAACCTCCCGGATGCCGGTATCCGCCGTCGTCATTCCCTGCTGGTCCTTCCCCATCGCGAGTGAATACGACGGCATTGTACCGGGATCGACCGATAATCTCGCCTTGATCGCGCCTCGAGGCGAGGGCCGGAAGTCCAGCGCGCCCGGTACACTTCACCCATCAACCGCGATTTCCGTACCGATCCCGAGCACAAGCGCCAGGAATCGAACCGACATGACCCATAGCATTTACATCACTTCGGCCGAGGGGAATACCGGTAAGTCGACCGTCGCCCTTGGCCTGATCGACGCCCTCAAGCGCTCGGGCCGCCGGATCGGCGTCTTCCGGCCGGTCTCGCGTTCGGGAGTCGACTTCATCCACGACCTGCTTGTGGACTTCGCCGGTGGCCAGCAGGGAGACGCGCCGCTCGTCGGCGCGACGTACGAGGACGTTCACGCCGATCCCGGCGCCGCCCTGTCCACCATCGTCGAACGCTACCGGGCCGTCGAGCAGCAATACGATGTCGTCGTCATCGTCGGCTCCGACTACACCGATATCTCCACGCCGACCGAGTTGAGCTTCAACGCCCGCGTCGCCGTCAACCTCGGGGCGCCCGTCCTGCTGGTGCTCAGCGGTCGCCGCCAGGGCGAGCATGCCCCCACCAATACGCCCGTGTTCCTCGGTTCGGCCCGCCCGGCGGACGAGATGGGCCAGGTCGCGGAGGTCACCGTCGCCGAACTCGACCTGGCGCACGCCCAACTCGCGGCCATCATCGCCAATCGGGTCGATCCCGATCAGCTTGGCGACGTCCGCGACGCGATCCGCGCGGCGATCGCCCCTCAGCACGACGTCCCGGTCTGGTCGCTCCCGGAAGATCCCGTCCTCGTCGCCCCCACGCTTCGCGCCCTGATGGATGCGCTCGATGGCACCCTCCGCCAGGGCGAATCCGACCTGCTCGACCGCGACGTGCTCGGCGTCGTCGTCTCCGCGATGTCGATGGAGAACGTGCTGACTCGGCTGGTCCAGGGCTCCGTCGTCATCGTTCCCGGCGACCGCCCGGAGGTGCTGCTGGCCGTGCTCATGGCCAACGAGGCTGGAACCTTCCCCGCGCTGACCGGCGTCATCCTCAACGGCGGGTTCGAACTGTCGCCAACCATCGAGCGGCTGCTCGCCGGTCACGCCGTCGACCTGCCGATCATCGAAACCGACCACAACACCTTCGACACGGTCTTTCGCATCGTTCGAACGCGTGGCCGTCTCGCGGCCGAGTCCCATCGCAAGCTCGACCTGGCGCTGGCCCTCTTCGAGCAGAACGTCGAGTCGTCCGAAATCCTGGCGCTCCTCGAGGTCGACCACGACGAGGTGGTCACGCCACTGATGTTTGAATATGAGTTGCTGGACCGCGCTCGCGCCAACCGCAAGCACATCGTCCTTCCTGAAGGCGAGGACGACCGCATCCTTCGTGCCGCCAGTACCCTGCTTCTCCGCAAGGCCGCCGACATCACCATCCTGGGCGACGCCGCCGACATCAACGCCCGCTCCAGCCGCCTCGACCTCGACCTCAGCGCGGCGACGATCCTTAGCCCGTTCGATCCGGAGTTGCGCGAGCGATTCGCCCAGGCCTATGCCGAACTTAGGGCCCACAAGGGCGTCACCGTCGAGGCCGCGCGTGACATCGTCACCGACGTGTCGTATTTCGGCACCATGATGGTTCACCTCGGTCTCGCCGATGGCATGGTTTCCGGCGCGACCCACACCACCGCTCACACCATTCGCCCCGCCTTCGAGGTCATCAAGACCACGCCCGATGTCTCGATTGTCTCCAGCGTCTTCCTGATGTGCCTCGCCGACCGGGTGCTCGTCTATGGCGATTGCGCGGTGATCCCCAATCCGACCGCCGAGCAATTGGCTGATATCGCGATTTCGTCCGCCCGAACCGCCCGCGAGTTCGGCATCGAGCCGAGGGTCGCCATGCTGTCGTACTCCACTGGCGAGTCCGGCTCGGGCGATGATGTCGCCAAGGTTCGCGCCGCCACCGCGCTCGTCCGCGAGCGAGCGCCGGACCTCCCGGTCGAGGGCCCGATCCAGTACGACGCCGCCGCCGACGCCACGGTCGCCGCCGCCAAGATGCCCGACTCCGACGTCGCTGGGCATGCCACGGTCTTCATCTTTCCCGACCTCAACACCGGAAACAACACGTACAAGGCGGTTCAGCGCAGCGCGGGGGCCGTCGCGATCGGACCGGTGCTCCAGGGGCTGCGGAAACCGATCAACGACCTCTCCCGGGGTGCCCTGGTGAAGGACATCGTCAACACCGTCGCGATCACCGCCATCCAGGCCCAGGAAATGGATAGCCCGGAATGATCAACATCCTCGTCGTGAATTCTGGTTCATCGTCCATCAAGTACCAGTTGATCGAGATGGACACGTCCGACGTCCTGGCCAAGGGACTCATCGAGCGCATCGGCTCCGGGAATGGCGTTGTTACCCACACTGGCCCGGACGGCACCCACACGTTGAAGCAGTCCATCCTGGACCACACGGCCGGGTTCCGAGCCATGCTGAAGGCCTGCGAGGAACATGGACCCCAGCTTGACGAGATACGCATCGCCGCCGTGGGCCACCGAGTCGTCCAGGGTGGCTCCAGGTTCGTTGCCCCAACCGTGATCGACGACTCCGTGATCCGCGTGGTGGAGGAGATCAGTTCCCTCGCGCCGTTGCACAACCCGCCCAACCTGCTTGGCATCCGCGCCGCGATGGAGGCCTTCCCCAGCATTCCCCATGTCGCGGTCTTCGACACCGCCTTTCACCAGACGATGCCGCCCGAGGCCTACACCTACGCGATCGACGCCAACCTCGCGGCCCAGTACCGGATTCGGCGCTATGGGTTCCACGGAACGTCGCACAAGTACGTCTCGGAGCGGGCCGCGGAGTTTCTCGGCGTGCCGCTGGAGGCGTTCAACGCGATCACCCTCCACATCGGCAATGGCGTCTCGGCCACCGCCATCCGCGAAGGCAAATCGGTTGATACGTCCATGGGCATGACTCCACTGGAAGGGCTGGTGATGGGGACCCGTAGCGGCGACCTCGACCCCGGAATCCTCTTCCACCTCCATCGCCAGGCGGGTCTGTCGATCGACCAGCTGGACGACCTTCTCAATCGCCGAAGCGGCATGGTCGGACTCACTGGCGGTTCGGACCTGCGCGATGTCCAGGAGTCCGCTGAACGCGGTGATGGGCGCGCACGCCTGGCGCTCGATGTCTATTGCCGCCGCCTGCGTCACTACACCGGCGCGTACATGACCGATCTCGATCCGCTGCACGCCATCGTCTTTACCGCCGGGGTGGGGGAGAATTCGGCGGTGGTCCGCGAGAAAACGCTGTCTGGTCTCGAACGCCTCGGTATCGAACTCGACCCCGCCCGCAACGCCTCCAGCGAGCGCGGTATCCGTCGTGTCTCCACGGACGCCTCTCCAGTCAGTATCCTCGTGGTGCCGACCAACGAGGAACTGGAGATCGCCCGTCAGACATCCGAGGCCATTGGCGACAGGTGAGGCCAAGAGCCACGCCCAAGCAACTGTGCCGGTCGTGGATACCGGCGTGCCTTCTCAAGGTGTGTAGATGACATAAAGGCGAAATCGCCATCGGCTCGGAACTAGTCAAGCGTCTTGTCTTCCATCTCCCAGGCGTGGTCCATGAGGTGAAATGCGGTGTGCCGCAACAGGAACTGCAACTCCCAGGTCCTGGCCTTCCTGCCCTCCGCGTTGTATTCGCGAAACGCCGCGAGGTAGGCCTCTCGGTGCGTTCGCCGGCCCTCAGACGTCAATTGCACGCCCTCGGGCGTCTTGACGTCTACCTTCACCGCGAACTGCGTGCGTTCGCAGCCGAGGGTGTGATTGATGATCTCGTCCCGGTCCCGACCGCCGCCGCGCGGTCCCTTCCGCATTTCCGGCGACACCCGGGCCGCCACATCGTCGAAGTACGCCCAGCAGCCCTGCAGGAGCGCAAGCTTGCGCTCCAGGTCATCCTCGCTCATCGGCCCGATCTCGCCCGGGGAGGGGCTGAAGGAGATGCCCCAGAAATCGGTCGACCCCGTTCCCACGTACCGGTCCACCACATCGAGGGCGCCCGCTGCGTTAAATTCTGAAGCGAGACCCGCCAGGACCGCCACCGGCCGATAGCGCTCGCGATAGGCCTCAAGCGTCGCTATCGCGTCGTCCTCGGATTTGGCCCCCCGGCTCCAGCCCGGCCACGCGGGCGCATAGGCCACGAATTCCCTGCCCTTGGGGCCGCGTTCGAGCGCCGCCCGTACCGCATCGCCCATGCCGTCACTCCTTCGAAAGATCCTTGTCCTGCATTTCCCACGCGTGATCCAGTAGGTGCCACGCCATGCGTCGGATAACGTAGCGCACGGGCCACTTCCGGCCTTCCAGACGAGTATTCGGGCCAAGCTCGCGCAGGGCGGCGAGGACCGCCTCCCGGTGCTCGGCCAGTGCTCCGGCGTCGTCGATGGGAAGCTCGATCCGCTTCATGCCAAGACTTGTCGCATAGCCGCGCTCGGCCTGGAACACGTGGTCGATAATCGGGTCCCGATCGCGTCCGCCACCGCGTGGCCCCCTGCGCAACTCAGGGCTCACGCTGGCCGCCACCTGGTCGAAGAATGTCCAACAGCTTTCCAGGATGGCGATTTGCCGCTCCAGTTCTTCGCCCTCGATCGGCGTTTCTTCGGAAGCGGCGACCTGACCCGGAACCCCGAAGTCGGTTTGTCCATCCCCGGCCTGCTCCTCCACCACCTCGATCCGTGGCGTCCCCTCCGGCAACTGCACCTTGCCAGTGGTGGCGAGGACGGCGGCGAACCGTTCTCGATAGTCGAGCAGCGCGGCGATCGCGTTGTCGCTCGTCTTCTTGCCTCCACGGCTCCATCCCGGCCAGTCCAGGGCCGAGGCGAACGCCTTCTGCTTGCCGGTTTCCATCACGATGCGGAGGTCCGCCATGTCGATCCTTCCATTCCCAGGGACCCTTGCGGTCGCCATGTCGCTTGGCCAACTTCCCATACGGTAGCTGGCCTGGGGGACAGTCCCTGTCCGCTCTTCGATCCGCTCACCAAAACGGGCGAGTGGAGTGCTCCACTCGCCCGATTCAGGTACTTGTGCGATTCGCCCGCGGGTTACGCCGCCGTGCTCGAGACCGTCCGTTGCCGTTCCAGCTCACGAGAACCCCGCCAGGCTTCCCACACCTCCCAGGCGTTGATCGCGATCAGGATCAGGGCGGCGATCCAGTTCGCCGATCCACCGGCCGCCCACCAATCGGCGTTGGTGGAGTCGTCGATCCGCCGCGCGAGGTCCAGGTTGAAGATCGGTTCGCTCACCGCCAGGGCGATCACATAGATCGTCCACAGCAGGGACTCGACCACCGTCAGCATCACCATGGGGCGGGTCCAGTAGCCGCTGATGTAGCGGATGACGGCCGCGGCGATCGAGATGACCAGCAGAGCATAGAATCCGGCCACCCAGGCCGCGCCGAGGTCCGGGTTGAGCGCCGGAAGATGCTCGTACGAGTCGTTGATCCCCCGCACGAACGCGCCGATGCCGTTCTCCCATTGCACGAAGGCCAGCACACCGAACACCACGGAAGTGACCACCGACAGGACGGTATCGCCAAGGCCAATCTGGCGGCCATGGGCCGGGCGGTCCGGGAGATCGTCAACGGACCATGCGCCATACAGCGATTCCGGACCGTCCATCCCCGAGGTTCGCTCGGCGATGACGAATCCCAGCGTCACCCAGAACAACACCTGGATGCCGACTTCGAACACGGCGCCGATCCCGCTGCCCAGGATGTCGCCAAGGTCACTGTCGCTATCCGCGATGGTCACGAGCATCGCGATCACCGCGATGAGAGGCACGGCGATCGTCAGGACACGCTTCATCACCTCGACGTAGGACGGGTACCACCCGGGTCCGATCAGGTAGCGCTTGCGCTCATGATAGGAATCCGCGAGCCGGGCCGGGTTGCCCAGTTCAGTGAGGACGGCGCGAATGGCCTCGTCCTCCGGTTCCCCGTTTTCCACGCGCGGCGTCACCATCTCGTCGATCGCGCCGCGAATATCCCTGCCCACGTCAAGTCGCCGGTCTTCCGGTATCCGGTCCAGCGCCGCCGCCACGTAACGTTCGATCAACTGAGTAGTCATGCCTGGTCATCCATTTCCAGCAGTGCATTGAGCGAGTCGGCCAATCGGCTCCATTCCTTGGCCAGAAGCGCCACCAGCGCTTCCCCGGTGTCACTCGTGCGGTAGTACTTGCGAGGTCGGGCCTCGTCCGTGGTCCACTCCGCGATGAGCAGACCCTGCCCCTCCAGCCGCCGGAGAAGCGGATACAACGTGTTGGCCTCCACCTCGATTCCGGCGGCGTTGAGGTGCTCCAGCAGGGCATAGCCGTACTGTGGGGTTCGCAACAGCGAAAGCACGGCTGTCACCACCGATCCGCGTCGTATTTCCTGGTATTGCGATTGGACAAGCGCATCGTTCGTATCCATGAGGACACTATAGTGTATGACACACACTATAGTCAAGGGCACACTGATGTGTTGGATGTCGATACCTGGCCCGAGGTCCGTTAAGCGGGAAAACGGGCAGGTGGATTGCTCCACCCGCCCGTTTTCTCGCTTAACGGAAGGTCGCCGTTGACCTCCTCTGTCAAAGCCGTTCTGGACTACTGCTTGTTGTCGTCCTCGTTGATCTCGCGGAACTCGCCCTCGACTGTGGACTCGTCCTCGGTCGAGGCCTGTCCGCCGTCCTGGCTCGCGCCCTCGAACGGGTTGCCGAAGTCGGCGCCTTCTCCGTCCGCGCCACCGGCGGCGGCCGCCGCCTCGTACATCGCCGTCGACGCCTTCTGTAGCGCTTCCACCAGCTCTTCGTGGGCTGGCTTCAGGCGGTCGATGTTCTCGCGGTCGTTCTCGAGGATGTCCTTGACCGCCGCGATCTTGGTGTCGAGTTCGGCCTTGGTTTCCGACGGGATCTTGTCGCCGTGCTCTTCCAGGGTCTTCTCGGCCTGGAACACGAAGCTCTCGGCCTGGTTCCGGGTCTCGATGCCCTCGCGTCGCTGCCGGTCTTCCTCGGCATGCGCCTCGGCTTCCTGCACCATTCGCTCGACTTCGTCGTTCGAGAGACCGGACGATCCAGTGATCGTGATCTTCTGCTCCTTGTTCGTGGCCGAGTCCTTCGCGGTCACGTTCAGGATGCCGTTGGCGTCGATGTCGAAGGTCACTTCGATCTTCGGCACGCCCCGCGGCGCGGCGGGGATGCCATCGAGGATGAAGCGTCCCAGGCTCTTGTTGTCGGTCGCCATCGGGCGCTCGCCCTGCAGCACGTTGATCTCAACCTGCGGCTGGTTGTCCGAGGCGGTGGTGAAGCTCTGGCTCTTGCGGGCCGGAATCGTCGTGTTCCGCTCGATCAGCGGCGTGGCGACGCCACCGAGCGTTTCGATGGAGAGCGTCAGCGGGGTCACGTCGAGCAGGAGGATGTCCTTGACGTCGCCGCCGAGCACACCGCCCTGGATCGCCGCGCCGAGGGCGACCACTTCGTCGGGGTTGATGCCCTTGTGCGGCTCCTTGCCGAAAAAGTCCTTCACCTGCTGCTGAACCAGCGGCATGCGGGTCATGCCACCCACCAGCAGGGTTTCGTCCACGTCCGACTTGCTGATCTCGGCGTCCTTGAGGGCCGCCGTCATCGGGGTAAGCGTTCGCGCCACCAGGCCACCGACCAGCGACTCCATCTTCGCCCGGGTGAGGGGGATGTTGAGGTGCTTCGGGCCGCTGGCGTCCGCGGTCACGAACGGCAGGTTGATGTCGGTCTGCTGCGTGCTGGAAAGCTCGATCTTGGCCTTCTCGGCCGCTTCCTTCAGTCGCTGGAGCGCCATCCGGTCCTGCCGCAGGTCGATGCCTTCCTGCTTCTTGAACTCGTCGGCCATCCAGTCGATCAGCACCTGGTCGAAGTCATCACCACCGAGGTGGGTGTCGCCGTTCGTCGCCAGCACCTGGAACACGCCGTCCGACAGGTCGAGGATCGAGATGTCGTAGGTGCCGCCACCAAGGTCGTACACCGCGACCTTCTCTTCGCCCTTCTTGTCGAGGCCATAGGCCAGGGCGGAGGCGGTCGGCTCGTTGATGATGCGGAGCACTTCCAGGCCGGCGATGCGGCCGGCGTCCTTGGTCGCGTCGCGCTGGGCATTGTCGAAGTACGCCGGAACGGTGATCACGGCCTTGTCCACCGTTTCGCCCAGGTAGGCTTCGGCGTCGGCCTTCAGCTTCTGCAGGATCATCGCCGAGATTTCCTGCGGGCTGTACCAGCGGTCGCCCATCTTCACCTGCACGTCGCCGTTGTCGGCCGCCTTGACCTGGTAGGGCACCAGATCCTTGTCTCGGGCCACGGCCGGGTCGTTGAACTTGCGGCCAACGAACCGCTTCACCGAGAACACGGTGTTGTCGGGGTTGGTCACGGCCTGGCGGCGGGCGAACCGGCCAACCAGGCGCTCGCCGCTCGAGGTCACGGCGACCACCGAAGGGGTTACGCGCTCGCCCTCGGCGTTGGGGATGATCGTCGGCTCGCCGCCTTCGATGGTCGCCATCGCCGAGTTCGTGGTTCCAAGGTCAATACCAATCGTTCTTCCCATTCGTCATGTTCCTTTCCAGGATGTTCCGAGATGTTTTCGCTGGGCGCCTGGGTTTCAGGATCCGCGCGGAGCGTCAGGCGTCGAACGTCTCCGGGGTTTCGTTGTCTTCTTCAAGCGGTGCGCCGGTCTTCACCATCGCCGGGCGAACCAGCGTGTCGCCGATCCGATATCCGTGCTGGTAAATCTCGACCACCGTGCTGCCATCGGTGCCTGGCTCGGTCGCCACGGCCTCGTGAACCGAGGGGTCAAACGGCTGCCCCAGGGCATCCACCTTCGTCACGCCAAGGCGCTCGAAAATGCCGTTCAGCTTGGCCTGGATCATTTCCACGCCCTGCACGAAGCTCGCCGCCGATCCATCGGTGGGAGCCACCGTCATCGCGCGCTCGAAATCGTCCAGCACGGGGAGGAACTGGGCCGCCACGTCCTTGGTCACGAACTGCCGGATCTGCGCCCGTTCCTGGTCGTTCCGGCGCCGGAAGTTGACGAACTCGGCCCGGCTGCGCTGCAACTGGTCCAGGTAGTCGTCACGTTCGGCCGCGATTCTCGCCAGGTCATCCTCTGGCTCCGGCTCGATGCCGGCGTCGTCCACCGGGACTTCTGGGGTTTCGAATTCTTCATCACCTGGTTCGTGCTCGCCTGGAGCTTTCGGCCAGGTGGGATGGTCACTGTTTGACACGCCCCGCTCCTGCTATGCCGGTTGGCTACGCGCCAGCCAGCCTCAAACGATCCGTCATTTCATGCGATCCGCGATGGCGCGGAACCGGTTTCTGTTTCCGTGAATGTCAGGAGGAATACAGGTCCTCCATCAGGTCGCTCATGAGCCTGGCCATGTAACGAACGGACGAAATCGATCTCCAGTAGGACATCCGGGTCGGCCCCAGCACCCCAAGGATGCCGGTTACCTCGCCATTGATTCCGTACGTGGCCATCACCACGCCAAACTGTCGCAGGGCATCGGCCGGGTTCTCGTCGCCGATGAACACCTGCACTTCCTTGCCGAACGTCAGTTGGGGGAGCAACGCCCCCAGAAGCGAACCGCCTCGCAGCAGTTCCAGCACGCTTTGCGCGCCCTCGCCGGAGAATTCCGGCTGGCCCAGGATGTTCTCGATCCCGGAATGCCGTAGTTGCGTGTGTTCCACCGAATGCAGGCCACGGAGTCCAAACTCCACCTGCTCCAGCACGAACCTCGCCAGCGGTGTCGAACCAATCACCCTCGAGGCGATCTCGTCGGCGTTCAGGCCTCGCGTTTCCGCGACGAGCGAGTCGGCCAGCCTGCTGAGTTCCGCCTGGTCCGTGTCCTCGGGCAGGTGAACCATGATCTGGCGCACGGCGGTTTCCTGGGTGACCAGGATCAGCAGCGCCAGCCGCGGCTGCAACGAAATCAGTTCGAAGTGCCGGATGCGTGGAACCAGCGTTCTCGGCGCCGATACGATCGACACGTTGCCCGCCGTCTCCGCCAGCACGGATGCCGCGAAGTCCACCCACTGGTCGAGCTGGGCTTCCACCTGCCGGAACTGGTGCCGGATCATGATCTGGTCGCCGGAGGAAAGCTCCGGTGGCCCCATGAGTTCGTGCACGTAGTACCGGTAGCCATGATCCGTCGGAACCCGCCCACCAGAGGTGTGCGGCTGCTGGACGTAGCCAGCCTGTTCCAGTTCGCCCATCTCGTTCCGGATGGTGGCCGAAGATACGCCCACCGGGTATCGCTCGGTGAGCGTTTTCGATCCCACCGGTCGACCCGTGGCGACGTATTCCTGAACTATCAACTTCAGAATCGCCCGCTGCCGTTCCGACAACGGTGGGGATTCCTGCTGATATGCGTCCACGCTGACGGTCTCCTGGCTACGTTAGCACTCTGAAAACGAGAGTGCTAACACAATGAACGATACCAACCCTGACCACCTTGTGTCAAGGTTGAATCACCGCTAACCTGCCTGGATTTCAACCGATTTCATCGAACCCGATTGCGTCGCACGCCGCCACCCGAACGAGAGATCCATGCGCCTCCGGATGGCACTTTGGGACATCATCTGTCTGTGGTTGACCATGGCGTCCAGGGTGACGGTCGAGCGGTACACGCCCGCAATGGCGTCTCGCGCCGATGGCCGGACCAGACGAGGGGTCATCGTCCCGCCGTGGATTCTGGGTCAGGCCCGGCTGGCCGCGACCGCCAGCAGCACCGTCAAGAACGTCACAAACGCCAGGCCGCCTGTCGCCAGCACAATGGCCAGCCAGCCATTCGGGTCACTGAGTGCGCTCGTCACCATTGCGTCGCCGGGCGCCGATGGGGCCTCGACGGGTTCCTGGGCCTGGGCCGGTGCTGGCTGCCGCGCGACCACCTTCGCCTTTGCCCGCTTCCGACTACTTCGCGATCGTGGCTCCGCCATCTGGGATCACCCTTCCATGTCCATGCCGGTTCCTCTAAAGCGACGAGTATAGAACCAGGCCAGTACCACCCTCGGAGTCGCATCGCGCCCGAACTCAGAACGCTCCACCCAGCAGCGGGTAAAGCATTTCCTCCCATCGCTCGGCCACCACGTCCCGATATCGCTCTTCGGTCACGATCCGGATCAGCCGCCGGTGCTCCTCGTACCGCTTGAAATCGTCGTCGCTCAGGCCCACCACGTCGCGCCAGTGCATCAACGGTTGGAGCCCAACCGGAGGCTGCTCGTACGACACCCAGACATCGGTCTTCCACCGCTCCGGCTTCGGGATGTCGATCAGCACGGCCGTGGTCGAGACCGTTTCCCCCGTGATTTCCCCCAGCGCTCGCGAGAGGTCGATCTCCACCTCGCGCCGCGCCCGCGAGTCGAACCACAGATTGCCCAGTCGCGCGTAGAGTTCGAACGCCCCGGCGCTTACCTCCACCGCCCGTTTGTGAACCCGCCGCAGCGCCAGCGCCTCCGCCAGCGATCGCGTCGTTTCGGGCATCGATTCCGCCCGCATGAACGCCAGCAGCGACGCGTCGTCGTGGTTCGTGAGCGACTCCGGCGTGATCAGGCCCTCCACCAGCGCGTCCTGCACCGCCCGCAGCAGCATCACCATGCAGGCGCGGTTCGTGTGGTGCCAGTACACGTTGTCGAACATTTCCTGGCGCGCGTTGATCAGCGAGTGCAGGGGGCTCACGCCCTTGTCGCTCACGCCCACACGCGGGCCTGGCTCGCCGGTCGCGCCATCCTCTAGCTCGACCACCACCAGCGATGCCAGCAAGCGGCTGGCGTCGACGCCGCCATAGGGAACCGAGCAGCCATGGGCGTCGCGCGGCAGGTAGTCCAGCTTGTCCATGTCCAGCGTGCCCGAGAGTAGTCCGCGTAGCACCCGCTCGCCGTCCGTGAGGTCCGCCACGTCGCCGTGGATCATCGCCGCTACCGAACCGGGGTTGATCCCCCAGGCTCGTTCCAGGACATCCGCGACCTCGCCTCGCTCGATGATCGACCGCCCAACTTCCTCATGTGAAAGGATCGGTGCCCCAAGTTCCTCGATGGCGTGGGAGTAGGGATAGTGACCGATGTCGTGCAGCAACGACGCGGCGATGACCGTTCTCGCGTCCTGTGGCGTGAAATACCGGTAGCCGTGCGCGGATTCCAGCCGCCGCACCGCCAGCCGCGTCAGGTGCAGCACGCCCAGCGAATGCTCGAACCGCGAGTGCCGGGCTCCAGGCCATACCCGCGACACGAACCCGAGCTGCTGGATGCCGTCCAGCCGGATGAACGCAGGCGTCTCCATCAGCGCCACGTCCGCCGGCGAGAGGTCGATCAGGTCATACAGCGCGTCCCGCACCTTGCGCCCATCGTGTGGTTGTCGATCGCTGCCAGGAAAGTCCATCGCCGCCCAGTCCATTGCACCCCCAAGGTGGCCGAAACGCCTCGCTGGAAATCAGCATACGCCGTCTCACGATTCGATGGGCAAGCGCCCTGCCCGGTGTGATACTTGGCGAGGAGAGGCCGGCGACCCCGCGGCCGCCTTCAGCCCCCATCCTTGTAGAAGATGTCCCTTGATCGCCACCGGAGTTTCGCGCACATGAGCATCCTGCGCCGTACCGTTCTCGCCGTTTCCGATAACGAAGCCGTCTCCGGTTTCTTCCAGTCCAGCTCCATGGCCCGGTCGCTCGTGAACCGGTTCGTGGCCGGAGAATCGCTGGACACCGCCATCGAGGCCGCCCGGAAACTGGGCGATGGGGGGATCTCGGTGACGCTGGACCTGCTTGGCGAGAATGTGGACTCGGCGGAAAAGGCGCGGGAATCCGCCACCAGCTTTTGCGAGACTCTTCGCGCCATGCGCGAGAACGGGCTCGATCCCAACATTTCGATCAAGCTCACCATGCTCGGTCTCGACCTGGGCGAGGATGTCGCCCGCGAGAACACGAGCCGCATCCTGGAGGTCGCCCGCGAGGTCGATGGCTTCGTTCGCATCGACATGGAGGGCTCGGACTATACCGAGGTCACCATGCGCATCTTCGAGGACCTTCACTCGCGTTGGCCCCGCGAGGTGGGCATCGTCATTCAGACGTATCTGCGCCGCGCCGAAGCCGACGTCCGTCGCGCCATCGAGCTTGGCGCCCGCGTCCGCCTGGTGAAGGGGGCCTACTCCGAGCCGGAATCGGTCGCGTTCCAGCAGAAGGTCCAGGTCGACGAGAACTATGCGCGGCTGGCCCGACTGTTGCTCAGCGAAGGCAACTTCCCCGCCATCGCCACCCACGACATGACGCTCGTCCGCGCCACCATTGAACACGCCCAGCGCGAGGGCATCGCCCCCCAGCGATTCGAGTTTCAGATGCTGTACGGGGTTCGCGGAGATCAGCAGGCCAAACTGGTGGATGATGGCTGGGGCATGCGAGTCTACGTTCCGTTTGGCACCGAGTGGTATCCGTACTTCACCCGGCGCATCGCCGAGCGGCCCGCCAACGCCTTCTTCGTCCTGCGCCAGCTTGCTGGCTGATACCGGCTTCGGTTCGGCGGCAGTGCGGGCCAGGTACGCAGCGCGCCACGCCAGGAAGTCCCGGCGTGGCGCTAGTTTCGTTCAGGTTGGCTGGTTAGTCGGCGGCGACCCCATTGCCCTGGACGGACTTCGTGTTCCCGGACTCATCATCGTCGTCCACGAGCGTGTCATCCCCGCCCGAGGCGATCGCCGGATGCTTGTCCTTCGCGCTCTTGAGCCGCTGCACGATCTCCATCGGGGGAACACCGCCATCGAGCAGCCCCAGGATGTAGCAGGCCAGCGTGGTTCGAACGCGTTCGCTGGGGTACACCGTCAGGGAGAGTTGAAGCGACCGCACGGCCTGCTTGTGGTGGTTCTTTACCGTCCACACGCTCAGCCCAAGGTGATTCGAGATCTCCTCGTAGCTCATGCCGTAGGCCTGCAATCGCAACACCTCGCGTTGACGGGGCGTTAGTGCCGCGCCACGGTCGGCTGTTTCGGTGGAAATCCCCATGTGCTGTTTGCTCCCATTCCGCCCTGGTGAGATGTCGCCGAGGTCCCCGGATAACCGGCTCACGCATGTATTCCGGGTTTGATCCGGGCTTCCACTAATTCTAGAATTTTCAACCTCACCCAACTGTGGCGAAAAAGTCCCGTACCAGCCTGACCTCTCGTAGTACCTCTGCGGCAGGGAGGCCCGGTCGCCCATAGGATGGAAGTCATGTCCGGGGGTGGTCGAAAACGCTCCGGCGTCCTGCCCAATCCGCGTTAGTGGCACAATGGAACCATACGGAAGCCTCGATCGATGCATCCATGACTTCCGTTGATTGGAGACATAATGAACGACGACCAGCAGGAAACCTCCACGACCATCCAGCCGGATCCGCTTCCCATCAGGGAGCAGGCGTCTGGCCAGGCCGGCGACCAGTCCATGGCCGGGGAATCAGCGCTCGAACCCATGTGGGTCCTCATCAAGCGATTGCCGCGCTATGTCCGGCTGGCCTCGGGCATGGCTCGCGATCCTCGCGTGCCAACCTCGGCCAAGGCAATGCTCGCCATCGGCGGCGCGTATCTCGTGTCGCCAATCGACCTGGTGCCGGGCATCATCCCGGTCGCCGGCCAGCTCGACGATCTCTACGTGGTCCTTACGGGCCTCCAGCAGGCCATCCGGGTAACTCCTCAGGCCGTGGTGGACGAGCATCTCGGCAATGCGGAACTCACCGCCCAGGACATCTCGGACGACCTTGCCGCCATTCGCCAATTCGTCCGCAAGGGCGTGAGTTGGACGTTCCAGAAGAGCGGACAGGCGGTCGCCGGACTTTCACGCCAGGCAACACACCTCTTCGAGCGCGCTCGAACCAGGGGAGAATCACATGACCAGAAGCCGCTCTAGTCGCGGACGGCGGCGCAATCGCGACCGATCGAACGACGCCAGCGCCCAGCAGCAGGAGGGCGCGGTTCAGCAAGCCGATGCGCCGGCACCCGATGCGCCGGCGCCCGACGCCGGGACCCAACAAGCCAGCGAGCCCCAGGAACGACGCGGACGCCGCCCCGAACGCGGGCCACAGGCCCGGCGCGACGACCAGCCTCGTGAAGAGGGACGGCAACGCGGACCCCGCCAGGGCGAACGCCGTGAGGAAGGTCGCCAGGGTGGTGGGCGAGAGCGTTCCGGGCGTCGCCGCCAGGGTCGGTCCCGCCAGCAGCTCCAGCCGATCACGGGCGAGGTGTTGAAGCCTCGCGTCCAGATCACCGGCGATCGCTCGCCCGTCGTCAAGCGCCAGATCACCGAACTCGATACGCCCGATGGACCTCAGCTTGGCTGCCCGATGCTGACCCGCACGCGGCTTGGCCTCCCATTCAAGGGAGGGAACCATGCTCCCCGCTGCGCGCTCGCCTGGGCGATCCATTCCGAGACCGAGGCCTCCTATTGCATGGAGACGCACGACCTCACCGCGTGCTGGAAGGCGCACCCGGAGCGCCTGGAGGAGATTCGCCAGCGCCTGGCCGAACGCGCCGCCGATTGATGCCGGTTCCTGGGGTATCCCCAGGGAAACGGTGGGCGGCGGTGATTTTCGTCAACGCGATGCACGAAGAACGGGCCGGTCCATTTGAGGGGACCGGCCCGTTGCAATCTGTCCACGATCAGGTGGTTCGGATGGTTACGCCTTTGCGGTCGCCCGCGACTTCTTGCCATCCCAAGGCGCGTTCGTTTCGATGAAGGCCGCCACGCCATCCGGCATGAATTCCCGCAGATCCATGGCCGGGTACTTCAGGTTGTCCGGCATGTACAGGTGGAAGGTGAACTGCACCGGCTCCACGCGTTCCATGTTCGCCCACCACTCGTACAGGTCGGGCAGCCAGTCGAACGCCGTCGCCCGAACCCGCCAGAGCGCGATCCCGGCGCCACGTTCGTAGGCCAGAGCTTCACCGAAATACACCTTGGCGGTGCCCTTGGATTCAATAATCGCCTTCACGTCGTCGTAGTGACGGGGAGATCCCTTCAACGTGAATCGATAGCCGAGTGGAGCGGGGGCCGCCTTCACGGCCATCTCCTTCTTCAGCTTTGTCTTGCTTTCCCAGGGCAGGAGCCGCATCCCGGTTTTCCTCCAGTTACCATTCGTGGCACAGGGCCATTGTCCCAGCACCTCAATGGCGCCAGATATTCGTCCAGCACAGTGTACCGCGAAACATTCGCAAGAACCGTCCCCGTTCGTCCATCCAAAGGAGCTACGTCTCGCATGTCCGAAACTGGCGCCCAGCGCAACCTGGAACTCAAGGTCAGGTGCGAGCCCGGTGACCTCGAACAGGTCCAGGCACGCCTCCAGAATCTCCTATGTTCGCCCATCGAGCATTTCCATCAGGTCGATACCTACCTGAAGGTGACGAAGGGACGGCTCAAGCTTCGGGAGTTCCATTCCCTGGCCTCGCCATCCACCGTTGAGCGGGCGCAACTGATCGCCTACCACCGTCCCTCGGAGGCGGGCTCGCGCTTCAGCACGTACGAGGTGGTTCCCATCGCGGGCCAGCACGCGGAAGCCCTCCTGCGCTCCCTGCTCATGACGCACGACGAACTCGTTCGCATCGACAAACAGCGCCGGGTCGCCATCGTCGGACACACCCGGGTTCATCTCGACCGTGTCGCTGGCCTTGGCGACTTCGTTGAGCTGGAGACCGTGATCGCCGGTATCGACGACGCCCAGGGAGCCGCCGATCACGCCCAGGTCATCGCCGCCCTCGGCCTCGATCGCCTGCCCAGCGAGGCCGGGTCGTACAGCGATCTCGCCCTTCAGCGTGCGGCTTTGGAAGGGTAGTATCCTTTTCTTCGTGACCTGATCCGGAACGCGACACGTGTATGGGGCCTGGAACGGTGAGTACTGCAACGACAACGCGCCAGACGGAGCGCATCAACGGGCTGTCGATGTCCTGGCTGGAGTGGCCGAACCCCGGATTGCCCGGCAAATGCGGCGTTGTCCTGCTTCACGGCATTCTCCAGAGTGCCGACGAGCACTCCCACATCGCGAGGCACCTGTCCCGGTTCCACCACGTCGTCTATCCCGACCTCCGTGGCCGCGGCCAGACCGAGATGCCCGACGGACCATGCGATCCCGCCACCCTCGCCACCGATGTCGCCGCGCTGATCGAACATTTGGATCTGGAGCGGGTCGTCGTCATCGGCCGGAATCATGGCGCGGCGGTGGGGTATCACCTCGCGGCGAACAACCCCGGCCTGGTGCACGGACTCGTGCTTGGCGATTGCTCTCCCGAGATTACCCCCGAGCGCGCCGAGCGCCGAATGCGGGACATCGCGGCCATCCCGCGCTCCTTCGATTCGCTCGAAGCCGCCATGGCGTTCTATCAGGACAGCCTGGGCGTCTCCGTCGATCGGGCCCGCCACGATATCCCCAACGATCTTGAAGAAGTCAACGGCGTGTACGCCTGGCGACATAACCTGGAGCATGTCGCTCGATTGGAGGCGGCCTGCTGCCCGCGTGAGGACTGGGATGTGGTGGCCCGCATCCAGGCCCCGACGCTCGTCCTGGCTGGGCAGCGGAGCCATATCGCCCGGACGACCGTCGACCGCCTGGCGCAAACCATCCGCCGGTGCGAGGCGCAGGTGATCGTGGGTTCCGGTCCGGATGTTTACCTCGGTCCGGGAGCGGAACAGACACGCGGCGCCATCGACATGTTCCTTGTCCGGCTCAACCGCGACGACCGCTGAGCTGCGGACCAGGTCAGTAGGTCGCCCGGCCGCCAGACACGTCGAACACCGCTCCGGTGCTGAACGACACGTCCGGCGAGCAGAGGAACCGTACCATCGCCGCCACCTCCTTCGGCTGGCCCACGCGGCCCATCGGTATCCGGCTCGTCATGTAGGCGATATGCTCCTCGGAAACCTGTTGCAGGATCTCCGTCTCTATCACCGCCGGCGTCACGGCGTTCACGATCACGCCCCTGGTCGCGACCTCCTTGGCGATCGCTTTCGTCAGACCTATCACCCCGGCCTTGGCGGCGGAGTAGGGGACGGCGTTCGGGTTGCCCTCCTTGCCGGCGATGGACGCGATGTTCACGATCCGACCATGTTCCCGCTGGATCATCCCGGGCAACACCGCCCTGCACCCCAGGAACACGCCTCCCAGGTCAATGTCGATCACCTGTCGCCATTCTTCGAACGACAACTCCCACGCCGGCGCCGACCGGCCCGCGATCCCGGCATTGTTCACCAGGATCGACACCGGGCCCAACGCCGCCTCGACCACCGACACGGCCTCGGCCCACTGACCTTCGTCCGTCACGTCGAGCCGGACCGGAATCGCGCCGTCGCCAATCGCCTCGGCGGTCGCCGTGGCCGCCTGCTGGTCGATGTCAGCCAGCGCCACCTTCGCCCCGTCGCGGGCTAGCCGGGTCGCCACCGCCCGGCCAATGCCTCGCGCCGCCCCGGTCACGATCGCCACCTGCCCGCTCAGTTCACCCTGGTCACCCATCGGATGCCCCCTTCCTGTCTGTGCCACTCGCTATCATGTGCTCACCGGATGGTATCGCCCGCGGCCGAAAGGCGATAGCACCCCGCGGCCTCGCCGCTGGGTACAATCAGGGCATGCCAACCGCGTGAATGCCAACTGGAGCCAGCCTGTGACCACCACCCTCATTCGGAACGCCACGATGCTGGCCACGATGGACGACGAGTCCCGCGAAATACCTGATGGCGCGATCCTCATCGAGGACAACCGCATCGTCGCCCTAGGCTCCACGGAGGAGATCGTCACCCCGGAGCTCGATGCCGGCACGGTCATCGACGCCTCGGGCATGGTGTTGCTCCCCGGCCTCGTGAATACTCACCACCACTTTTTCCAGACATTGACTCGTGCGTTTCCCGCCGCCCAGGACGCCGATCTCTTCACCTGGCTTCGCACGCTCTACCCAATTTGGGCGGGCATCACGCCAGAGGCGATCCAGGTCAGCACGCGTACCGCGCTCGCGGAACTCCTCCTCTCCGGTTGCACCACCGCCAGCGACCACACCTACATCTGGCCGAATGGTGCCCGCGTCGATGACCAGATCGAAGCCGCTTCCGAGATCGGCGTTCGTTTCCATGCCTCCCGAGGCTCGATGTCGGTGGGCGAGAGCAGCGGCGGGCTCCCACCCGATTCCGTGGTCGAATCCGAGTCCGCCATCCTCGCCGACTCCCGCCGCGTGGTCGAGCACTATCACGACCCGAATCCTGGCGCGATGACCCGGATCGTGCTCGCTCCCTGCTCTCCGTTCAGCGTGTCGCCCGACCTGATGCGCGAAAGCGTCGAGCTTGCCCGTTCGTATGGTGTCCATTCGCACACGCATCTCGCCGAGACCCGGGACGAGCACGCGTACTGCCTCAACCAGTTCGGTCGCACGCCGGTCGAACTCTGCGAGGATCTCGCCTGGATGGGTGAGGATGTCTGGCACGCCCACGTGGTGCATCCGTCGAACGACGAAATCACCCGCATGGGACGATCACGCACCGGCGCGGCCCACTGCCCCTCGTCGAACATGCGGCTCGCCTCTGGCATTCCCCAGGTCAACGCCTGGCGAGCCAGCGGCATGCGCGTCGGCCTGGGCGTCGATGGGTCCGCCTCGAACGACGGGTCACACCTGCTCGCCGAGGCCCGGATGGCGATGCTGCTCCAGCGCGTCGGCGGCGATCCCGCCGCCCTCTCGGCTCGGGAAGCGCTGCGCCTCGCGACCCGTGGCGGCGCCGAGGTCCTGGGCCGCGACGATATCGGCTACCTCGCGCCCGGCATGATGGCGGACATCGTTGGCGTCCGCATCGATACCTTGCCGTTCGCTGGCGGGGCCGTGCACGATCCGGTCGCCGCGCTCGTCTTCTGCCAGCCCCAGAACATCGACTTCAGCATGATCGATGGCAAGGTCCGCGTCTCCGAGGGCCAGATCATCGACGTCGACCTCCCCGCGCTCGTCGCTCACCACAACCGGGTCGCCGCCGATCTGGCTCGTGGCGAACTCGCCACCCGCCGCCTCTACTGAACCCTGACCGACTCGATCCAGACTCGGAGCCCTACATGACGGACCCAATCGCCAGCCCCGTTCTCGCCACCTCTCGGCTGATCCTTCGCCCGTTCACGCTGGACGACGCGCCCGTTGTCCAGGAACTGCTCGCCGGCCCGGAGGTCAGTGAGACCACCCAGAACATCCCCTATCCGTATCCGGACGGCGCGGCCGCCACATGGATCGCTGGTCACCGGGCCGCCGCCGAGGAAGGCTCGATGTTGAACTGGGCGGTGGTCCGCGAGGCTGACGCGACCTTGATGGGCACGATCGCGATCGGGCTCGACAGGAAGAACCAGCGCGGAACCCTTGGCTACTGGATCGGGGTGCCGTACTGGAACCAGGGCTACATGTCCGAGGCCGCCACGGCCGTGACCGAGTGGGCGTTCCAGGCGTTGCGCCTCAACCGCGTCGAGGCGCTCTGCCTGCCTCGCAACCCCGCCTCGGCCCGGGTGATGGAAAAGGCGGGCATGACCTACGAGGGCATCCTTCGCGGCTACATCCGCAAGGCCGACCACTTCGAGGACCTCGCCATCTACGCCCGCCTCATCACCGACTGAGTGCCAAACGACACGTTTGGATTCCGCTAACCGTAACCGTCATCCAGAGCGCAGCGATGGATCCATGGACGAAGTCGTTCCGCCGTCAGGCGGTGCCGGAGTGGCTCCTTTCATCGCATATCCTCGGATGAAACCTCCTCCGCAATACTTCGGGAGCGCAAGACACCCATTCCGGACATCGTCCGGAATGGGTGTCTTCGTGACCAAATCCAAGGCAGCTAGATCGCCTTGAACACCGCCGACGCGTTCTGCCCACCAAAGCCAAACCCGTTCGCCACGGCCACCTTCACGTCGCGCTCGCGCTTCACGTTCGGCGTGTAATCCAGGTCGCATTCCGGGTCTGGGTCGGTCAGGTTGATCGTCGGCGGAATGACTCCGTCGCGAATCGCCAGAACGCAGGCCAGGGCCGAAACCGCGCCCGCCGCTCCCAGAAGGTGCCCAAGCATCGACTTGTTCGCCGAGATCGCGACGGTCTTCGCCGCGTCGCCGAACACGCGCTTGATGGTGTTCGTCTCCCCCACGTCCCCAAGCCCGGTCGCCGTCGCATGGGCCGCGATGTAGTCGACGTCGTTGGGGGTCAGGTTCGCTCGCTTCAACGCGCCATTCACGGCGGCGGCCTGTCCGCGGCCGCTCGGGTCCGGTGCCGTGATGTGGAAGGCGTCGGAGGTATACGCCCCACCAGCCACCTCACAGATCACGTTCGCGCCCCGCCGCGCCGCGTGCTCCTCGGATTCGAGCACCATCACGGCCGAACCTTCCGAGAACACGAACCCGTCGCGGCCCTTGTCGAACGGGCGGCTCGCGCCCGCCGGATCGTCGTTTCGGGTGGAGAGCGCGCCCATGTTCCCAAGTCCCGCGATCGCCACCGGGGTGATCCCGGCCTCGGTGCCGCCAGTGATCACCACGTCGGCGTCGCCGCGCTCGATCATGAACACGGCGTCCACGAACGCCTGCACGCCCGCCGCGCAGGCCGCCACCGAGGTCACTGTCGGCCCATGGATGTTGAAGTTGATCGCCACCTGGCAACTGGCCATGTTTGGGGCGAAGAGCGGAATCAGGAACGGGCTCACCCGTTTCGGGCCGTTCAACGCCATGTTCGTGACTTCGTTCTCGATGGTGCCGATCCCGCCGCCACCGGTGTTGATCATGATCCCGATGCGTTCCCGGTTCTCGTCGGTGATCTCGAGACCGGCGTCCTCGATCGCCTGCCGCGCCGAGGCCACGGCGAACTGGGCGAACCGGTCCATCCGCCGCGCCGCCTTGAAGTCGATGAAGTCCTTTGGCACGAAATCGGGGACTTCGCCGGCGATTCGCACGTCGAGGTTCGACGCGTCGAAGTGCTGGATCGTGCGGATGCCGGAGCGCCCCGCCGTCAGACCCGACCAGAAGGCATCGACGCCTATCCCAAGCGGGGTTACCGCCCCAGCTCCTGTCACAACCACCCGAGTCACCAGCCGCGTCCTTTCATGGTCCAGCATCGGTGCTGGCAAGGGTCCCAGTTCCTGCGTTGCCAGGCCGCGTTCGACCATCTCGACGGTCGCGCGCGCCCGGCTGGGGCGATGGGGACACCCGTGAACCGCACTGCTCCATTAACCCCATTTGGGTCGTAATGGTAGCGGCATTGCCACCACCGTGCTACAAACCCAGGTCCGCCGTCCCAATCGTGCGAACGCCACGGTCAATCCGCTTGATCAACCCGGCCAGCACGTTGCCCGCGCCAAGCTCCACGAAGGTGTCCGCGCCCAGGCCCACCATGGTCTGAACCGAACCGGTCCAGTTCACCGGGCGTTCCACGTGATGCTCCAGTTCGGCGTGGATGTCCGCCACGGTTCGCACCGGCGCCGCCGAGACATTCCCCACGATTGGGAAGGCTGGCTCCGCGAACGGCAGGTCGGCGGTGATCTCCTTCAACCGGGCCGAGACATCCGCCATCAACGGCGAATGCGAGGCGATCGAGACCGGGAGCCGCGCGACGCGCTTCGCGCCCGCCGCCTTCGCCAACTCCATCGCCACTTCCAGCGCCGGTACCTCGCCCGAAATCACGATCTGTCCCGGGCAGTTGGCGTTGGCCACGTTGATCACGCCGTTGGCCGACGCCTCCTCGCAGACAGCAATCAGTGCGTCCTCGTCCAGCCCGAGTACCGCCGCCATGCCGCCCGGCCGCGCGGTCCCTGCCTCCGCCATCAACCGGCCCCGCTCACGGACGAGGCGAAGCGTATCCGGGAACGACAGCGATCCCGCCGCGACCAGCGCCGTGAACTCGCCCAGCGAATGACCGGCCGCCGCGATCGGCGCCAGGCTCTCGCCCGCCTTCGCCTCCAGCGCCCGGAGCGCCGCCACGCTGACCGTCAGGATCGCCGCCTGCGCGTTGTAGGTGTCGTTCAGGTCCTCGACCGGTCCCTCGAACATCAGGGTCGAGAGCTTCGTCTCCAGGATCTCGTCGGCTTCGTCGATGGTCGCCTTCGCCACCGGGGAGGAGTCGTGGAGCTCCTTGCCCATCCCCACCACCTGGCTGCCCTGGCCAGGAAACACGTACGCGAAGCTGGAACCGAGTTGCTCTGAAACGCTCATGAATGTCGACCTTTCCATCAAGAGAGGGGAGATGTGGCGAATCGCGCCGGAACAAGACTTCTACCCGCGCAGGAATCCGCCTTCCGAATTGATCACTTGTCCGGTAATCCAGGCGGCTTCGTCGCTCGCCAGCCACGCCACCAGGCGCGCGGCGTCGTCCGGCATGCCGACCCGACCAGCGGGCGTCACCTTCACGAGCGCTTCGCGCAGGTCGTCGTCCATCCATCCGGTATCGGTCGGCCCGGGATTGACCACATTGATCGTGATGCCCCGGGCCGCCAGCGAAGGGGAGATCGACGTGCTGAACGCAATGATCGCGCCCTTCGATCCAGCATAGGCGAGTTCATCCGGCATCGGCCCGAGATGCTGTCCCGAGCTGAAGTTGATCACGCGGCCCGAGGTGCCTTCGTATCTCCGCGCGAACTCCACCGTAAGCATTGCGGTCGCCCGGTAGTTCACCGCGATGTGCATGTCCAGCGATGCTTCGGTCAACGTGTCCCAGGCGTCGTGAGTGGAGTACGCCGCGTTGTTGACCAGGATATCCACCTGGCCAAGTTCGCCCGCCACCCGGTCGAACAGCCCTGGAGCCACGTTCGGCTGGGACAAATCAACCGGCAGCGAAAGCACTCGAACGCCCGAAGCCTCAAGCTCCTCCTGGAGGGTGTCCGGGCCATCGTCTGGCGCGCCGTACATCTCCGCGTCGTAGGCGAGGTAGTGGGTGAATGCGATATCGGCTCCGGCGGCCGCCAGTCTCCGGCAGGTTGCCGCGCCGATCCCGATTGTCCGCGTCGCGCCCGTTACCAGCGCCACGCGCCCGCTGAGTGATGTGTTTGTTGACATGCCGGCTTCATCCGTTTCGTTGACCGCCATCGGTCGCGCTGATCTCGTTGGTGGTGACGCTCATTGACGCAGGAGCCAGCGTTGCCGGTCCCAGGTGACGGCATACAGCACCACCACGGCCGTCATCAGCGTCTCGGACGCGGCGCGGTTCGCCCCAAACCAGAGTCCCACCGCGGCCACCGCGAAGAACCCGATCTCGATGGCGAACCGCACCCAGCCCTGTACCACCACCGGCTGCTCCGCCTTGTTCGGTGGATCGTATCGAACCCGGAAGATGCCCCAGATCGCCGCGCCAGCCAGCACGAACACCGCCGCCAGCGCGCCGCCAATCCAGCCGCCCTCACCCAGCCACCAACCGAGATACCCAAGCCCCACCAGCCCGAATAGTTCTAGCAGGAACCGGGCCGCCAGCATCACCATCGGGGTCGATGGCGGTGGGTCGGCTGGTTGCGCCACGCCCGTATCGCTGGTCAGGTTCACGCGTTGTCGAATGCCCGCAGGATCAGGCAGGCGTTCTGGCCGCCCAACCCGAACGAGTGCTTCGAGACCACCCTCACCTGAAGGTTCTTCGCCTCGTTGCCAACGATGTTCAGGTTCACTTCCGGGTCCGGGTTGCGGTGGTTCCGGGTTGGCGGAATTGTCCCGTCCGTGATCGTCCGCACCGCCGAGATCGTCTCCAGCGCGCCAGCCGCCGCCATGCAGTGGCCGATCGCCCCCTTGATCGATGTCACCGGAATCTCCGATGCCCTCTCTCCAAAGGCGAGCCGGATCGCGTTTGCCTCGGCCACGTCACCGGCCGGGGTCGACGCCGCGTGCGCGTTGATGTGGTCCACCTCGCTCGCGTCGATCCCCGCGTCGGCCAGCGCCGCCACGATCGCCCGGGCCGCGCCCTCGCCGTCGGGCATTGGCGCGATAGGGTGATAGGCATCGTTGGAGGTCGCGAATCCGGCGATCTCGGCCAGGATCGTCGCGCCCCGGGCCCGGGCGTGCTCCAGGTCCTCGAGGACCAGCATCCCGGCGCCCTCGCCTAGCACGAAACCCGCCCGGGTTGCGTCGAATGGGCGGCTCGCGCCATCCGGGTTGTCGTTCGAATCCGTCACCAGCGCCCGCATGGCCGCGAACCCGGCCTGGAACAGCGGATGCGCCGTCGACTCCGTCGCCCCGGCGATCATCAGGGGCGCTTTGCCGTACTTGATGGCATGGAACCCGTCGCCAATCGCCTGCGAACCTGTTGCGCAGGCGGTGACCACCGTCGAACTGGGGCCCTTCATCCCGAACTGGTGCTGCACGGTGTACGCGCCCAGGTTGTGCGGGAACATCACGTGCAGGTGGGGAGGAACGCGTGATGTGCCGCGCTGCAGGAAGGTTTCATGTGCCGGCAGCAGGTCGTCGTAGGTCCCGCCAACACAGGTGCCGAACGCCGCCCCCGCCGCGGAGAGGTCCATGACCGGCCTGAGGTCATCGTCGAGCAGCCCGGCCTGGCTCAGGGCCTGACCAGCCGCTTCCAGCGCCATCTTCGAGTACAGCGAGGTGTTCCGGGCTTCCTTGCCGGTAAGGAACCGCTGGGGCAGGCTGCTCCGGTCGATCTCGCCACGCAGCACGCAGGGGTGCTGCGCCGGGTCCAGGTCGTCCGCGCGCTTGATGCCGGTTTCCCCGGCCACGATGCGGGCCCACGTCTCGTCGGCGGTGTTGGCCAGCGAGCTGACCGCGCCCAGGCCCGTGACCACGACGCGCCTGGGACGGATCGTGGGGAGGTTGGTATCGCTCACGGTGGTGTTCTCCTTTGAATATCCCGTTCGCCGCGCCGCGAATCGCGATAGGCCCATCCGGCGTCACTCCGGAACGGAATGGCGTGGTGAATGCGGGTTTGCCGAAGAATACCGCTCCATACGCGGTGAAGGCACGCGATTCCACTCCAATGGGCAGGCTTACGCCTTCGGTGTGTCCGGCCGCATGCCCCATTCGCCCCACGACGGCGCGTAGTTTCGCGCGTGGGCGAACCCGAGCGCCCGCATCACCACGTAGGTGTTCGCCGCGCGGAAACCGCCGGCGCAGTAGCTCGTCGTTTCCTGCTCCTTGTCCAAACCGGCCGCGTCATACATCGCGGCGAGTTCGTCCATCGGCTTGAACGCTCCGGTGGCCGGATCGAGATGAGAGGTCCAGTCGATATGCACCGAGCCTGGAATGGTGCCGGCCCCGTGCTCGTGCGCGGCGCGGGTGTCGACTCGCTGGGTCGTCCCGTTCTCCGCCGCCAGGTCGGCGAGGATATCGTCGGCGGTCGCGATCACGGCTGGGTGCGGCGCGATCGCCGTATCGACGCGCGTCGCCGCCACCGGCTCGTTGGAGAGCGGCAGCCCCGCGGCGTGCCACCCTCGGATCCCTCCGTCCAGCATCGCGCCGTTGCCGAGACCAGCCGCGTCCAGCAGCCACACGCCGTAGGGTGCCATGGTGCCGCTGATGTCCTCATAGAACACCACGGTCCGGTCCGGCGTGATGCCGGCCGACTGGATGACCTCCTTCAACTGTTCGCGCCAGGCCTCCAGCGCCGCCACCGAGGAGTTGGACAGCTTTGCGGGAGCCAGGTCCACGGAGATCGCTCCCGGCAGGTGCGCCGCCGCGTAGGCCATGGCCGGGCGGACATCCACCAGCAGCAGGTCGGGGTCGTTCAGGTGCTTCGAGAGCCAGTCAATAGAGACAATCGGGGAGTGGGGAATGGGCATGGAGGACTCCTGTAACGTCGAAATTTCACTCGTCCGAGTATGCCCCATCGCCACAAGCAGGACCCTCTCCAAACGGCCGGAAACCCGTTCTGACCGTGGTACACTCACCGGGTCGGCAAGGTCGCCCGGGTAACGCCATCAGGCGCACGCCATGGCGCCCATTGCCATCGGCGGATGCCCGGCGTACGCCCATTTCACCCGTTCCGGCCACTCGCGAAATCGCGTCGTGGAACCCCGGCTCAGGCCAATCTCGTTCGCCGGCTGATACGTACGTGGTTGTGAGGAACGGTTGGTGCCGGACCCAGGCCATCGGGACGGAGCACACCCCACACTTCCATGGCGCGCTTCCTGTTTGGTCTGCTGATCGTAGTGACCGCCCTGACCCAGGCAACCATCCTTCCCCGGATCAACCCGTTCCATTATTCGGTCGATCTTACTCTTGTCTTCCTGTTCGTCTGGCTGTCCAAGCGAAGCGCCCGCGAAGCGTTCTTCTGGGTCTTCTTCACCGGTATCCTGCTCGACGTGCTCGCCGTCGACTACTTCGGCACCAACGCCCTGGCGTTGCTTGTCGTCGCGGTGCTGGCCGGGTTCGCCCACCAGCGGGTACTCCAGGCCAACGTTCTCATTCCCATGATGCTCGTGGGGTTGGCCACCATCATTCACGGCGTGGTGCTCGCGCTCCTGCGCGCCGATTCGCCGCTGGTCATGTACATTCCGGTCCAGGCCGCCCTGCACGTCATCCTCGTTCCCGTCATCTATCTCGTCCTGCGGGTATTCGACCGGTAGGACACAGGTTGTGCTTTCATGGCCCGACGCAAACGGATGGTCTACGACCCGCCAGGCAACCGCAAGCGCCGCCGGCGTTCTTCCTTTGGCGGTGGTGGCGATTCGTTCCTCACCCGGCGGATGTTCATCGCCAAGGGCGGCATCCTCGCCGTCTTCTCCGGCCTGGCCGCTCGCCTTGGGTACCTCCAGCTCGTCCAGGGGGAGGAGTACAAGACCCAGGCCGAGGACAACGTCATTCGCGAGGAAATCCTTCCCGCCCCCCGTGGCATCATCTACGATCGCGTGGGGCGCCCGCTCGCCGAAAACCGCCGCACCTGGGAGGTCCGGGTCACCAAGGCCGACCTTCCCGACGACGAGGCCGAGCAGCGGCGCGTGCTGGACATGCTCATCTCCTCCCTGCAGCTGGAGGATGTCGTCGTCATTCGCCCGCGCGGCGTGCCGTCTGGCTCTCGCGATACCGTGTTCCAGCGGGTCGCGGGCATGCTCGACTACAGTGAGGAAAAGGCCCGCATCGAGTTCGCTCGCTGGGAACGCGAGTGGGGGGATCGCCTCGTCCTCGTCGCCCCGGTTTCGCTCGACGATGGCGCCCGCTTCCGGGCCTTTTCCGCCGAGATCCCCGGCGTCCTGGTCATGAACGAGATCGACTTTCTCGTCGGCAATATCTGGGCAGATGAGTTGCCGATCACGGTCAAGACCAACGTTCCCCGCTCCGTGGCGCTGACCCTCGAAGCCAACAGCATGTACCTGCCGGGCGTGAGCGTCGACGACAGCGGTCTCTCACGCCTCTATCCTGGCGGCGAGGTCATGTCGCACATCCTTGGCTACGTGCGAATGATCGACGGGGTCTCCCTCGACGACCTCCGCAACCGCGACGAGAACAACCAGCGGATCTACGACCAGAATGACACCATCGGCAAGGAAGGGCTCGAACAGGCGCTCGAAAATGAGCTGCGCGGCCGCAAGGGCCGCCGTTCCGTCGAGGTCGACGCCAATGGCGTGGTCATGCGAACCCTGCCCGGCACCGAAACCCCGCCAGTTGAAGGAAAGAGCGTCAACCTCGCCATCGACCTCGAGTTCCAGCAGGCGGTCGGCGAGGCTCTGCGCAAGGGCATCGAGGCCGCCGCCGAAGGCAAGCGGAGGGACAACGAGGAACGGCGGGCCGAAGGCAAGCGTGAGTGGGAAATTCCCAACTCCGGCGCGGCCGTCGCCTACGACCCGCGCACCGGCGAGGTGTTGGCCATGGTCAGCTACCCGTACTACGACAACCAGCTCTTCGTCACCGGCATTTCCGCTCGCAAATGGGACGAGTACACCGCCTCGAACCAGGGTAATGCCCTCATCAACCGCACCATCGCTGAACAGTACCCACCCGGCTCCACCTACAAGATCTTCCTGGCCGCGTCGGCCCTCCAGCAGGGCACGCTCCAGCCGTCAGACACCCATTACTGCTCGGGCGCGATCTTCGTACCCACCGAAGGCAACCTCGCCGAGGGGCTCACCATGGCTTGCTGGATCGGCTGGCAGGGACGGAATCACGGCACCATCGATCTCTACGACGCCATCGCCCAGTCCTGCGACACCTACTTCTACAACGTCGCGGTCTCCAAGACGACGCTTCAGTACTCAAACGAGAACGTGTACTACTTCGACTGGAACCTGCTCCCGCAAAGTGTCGCATCGGACAGTCGTCACGTGTTTAACGGTCTTGGCATCGATCCCCTTGCCGACGATATGCAGAACAAGTTCTGGTTCGGCAAACCCACCGGCATCGAAATCCTTGGAGAGGCCCGCGGACGTTTCCCGGATCGTGAGTGGAAGCAGGAAACCTTCGACGGTGAAGGCTGGTCTGTCGGTGACACGCTCAACGTCTCCATCGGCCAGGGTGAGATGAATGTCACACCGTTACAGCTCACCATGAATGTCTCCGCCTTTGCCTCCGGAGGTGTTATTCGCCAGCCTCGTCTGGTGCACTCGTGGCTCAACCCTGGCGGTGGCGAGGAGAAAGTCGAGCCCGTCGATCTCTCCAACATCGACTTCGACCAGGAACACCTCGATGTCATCGTCGAGGGCATGCGGCGCGTGGTCCACGATCCTCAGGTCGGTACCGCCCATCACAACACCATCGATGGAGTACAGGTGACGAAGTGGCCGCTCACCAACCCCGAGGACGAGGAAGACGAACTCCAGATCGCGGGCAAGACCGGCACCGCCGAATTCGGCGAGGTCGACTCCATCGGCGCGCGTGACTCCCACGCCTGGTTCACCTGCTTTGCCCCCGTCGAGGAGCCGGAAATCGCCGTCTCGGTCGTTATCGAGGCCGGTGGTGAGGGCTCGACCTATGCGGTCCCCGTGGTCGACGAGATTCTCCGCGCCTGGATGGAACTCACCGGCAAGCGCCCTAGGGGCACCGTGCTGGAACGCACCCCAACTCCGCCGATCCCCGGCCAGGAACCAACACCCGAAGCCTCACCCGTGGCTTCGCCGGAGGCCACCCCAAACTCCGCCACGCCTGTCCCCAACGACGAAGAGGACGAAGGCTGACATCAAGCCAACAGGAACGGGGCCGGATTAAATCCTGCCCCGTTCTTCCGTCACGCCAGCCTATATTTTTGGCGCCAGGAAATAACAAAATATTGACGTCATCCAGGGCGAAGCGACGGATCCATGGACGAAGTCCTTGGCGGCGCAGCCGCCACATCACAGCGATTGATCAATGGCATCGCCACGTCGGTGTTTGAATCGTCGCCACCACGCCGACCCTCGCCTGCTCGGCCTCGTGGGACCTTCGTCCTTACTCTACCCGGCCTTCGCCACGGCTGGCGCGCTGGCGGCGAGGACGCAGAGACCATCCACGGCCGCCCAGTACGCCTGCTCTGGGTCGTCGACCATCGTCCCGTCATCAATCGCGCAGCGCTGCCCATCGGCCAGCACCTCGCCTTCCGGATCGATCTCCTCCACACGCCACACGTAGCGAGCCTGGCCCAGGTCTCCACCCGGCGTGCGCTTCGCGATCGTCACCAGGTACCGCCGCCCGTTGCTCGGCGTCCGTAGCGACACCGACCCGAGCATCTTCCGATCCTTCAATTGCCGAACCGGCTCCAACGCCAGCTCGGTCATCTGCACCGCTATCCTGTCGAAACAATCAACCATGAGGTACTCGTCGCTCGCAATACACCTGCTTGCCGGCAGCCCCCGGCAAAGACTTCTCCTCGAAGTGTACCCCGCGCTTTTCGGGCACGCCCCACCCGTTTGCGCGTTGCGTGGGCCGCGATGGCCCTCGTAGAATCATCGCAGCAATGGGGCACCTGGCTGGGCTTTCGCCTGCCTTCTCACCACCCCTTCCCGCCTTCGCACGCGCATCGCCACATCGCGTGTCGCCCTCATCAAGGAACACAACGTGCAGGTTACCTTCCTCGGTCATGCAGGCATGTACATCGATACGAAGCACGGCTCCATCCTCTGCGATCCCGTCTTCAACTCGTCCTACTTCGGCTCATGGTGGGTATTCCCGGCCAACGACCAGCTCGATTTCACGCCCTACGTCAATCCGGATTACCTCTTTCTCTCCCACACCCACCTCGACCATTTCGACGAGAAGTTCCTCCGCGAGCACGTCAGCAAGGGAGCGACCGTCATTCTTCCCGACCACCCGCTTGGCTTGGTCGAGAAGTGGCTTCGCAAGCTCGGCTTCACGAAGTTCATCCAGACCCGCAGCGCCGAGAGCATGGACATCAACGGCCTCAAGGTGATGGTCACCTCGCTCGTCGCGCCCGCCGACGGCCCCCTCGGCGACTCCGGCCTCTGCCTCGACGACGGCGAGGTCCGCATGTTCAACCAGAACGACTCCCGCCCGGTCCACTTCGAGGCGCTGGAGGCGTTCGGTCCATACGATGTCCATTTCCTGCAATACTCCGGCGCCATCTGGTATCCGATGGTTTACCGTTTCCCGCAGAAGATGAAGGACGCCCTCAGCAGCAAGAAGCGCGTCACCCAGATGGAACGCGCCCTGCGCTACGCCAAGCAGATCGGCGCTCCCCACATCGTCCCCAGCGCCGGTCCGCCCTGCTTCCTCGACGACGACCTGATGTACCTCAACGACTTCGATCGTGACCCGAACAACATCTTCCCCGACGCCACGGTCTTCCTCGAACTCGTTGACGAAGTCGACTGGACCCAGGGCCACCTCATGGTTCCCGGCAGCGTCATGACCATCGAGCCGGGCGCGAAGGTCTCCGTCCAGCATCCCGGAACGGATGAGGAAGCCCTCGCGCCGTATACCCACAAGCGCGAGCACATCGCCGCCTACAAGCAGCGCAAGCAGGCAGAACTCGATGCCATCCTCGCCTCCCTGCCCAGCGGCGAGGTCGAAATCTTCCCGGCCATCAAGGAATGGTTCGAACCGATCCTCGAACTCGCCGACCAGACAGCCCTCGGCATCGACGACACCCTGCTTCTCGAACTCGGGGAAGGCGGCCAGATCGTCATCGACTTCGTGAACCGCCAGGTTCGCGAGTGGGACGGCGTCTCTCCGAATCGCTTCGTCTTCCACATCCCCCACCAGCTCGTGGAGTACTGCATCATCAACCACGAGGAAGACTGGGTGAACTACATTTTCCTCTCCTGCCGCTTCGAGGCCGAACGCAAGGGCACCTACAACGAGTTCCTGTACAGCTTCTTCAAGTGTCTGTCGATCGAACGCATCGAATACGCCGAGGGCTACTACGTCGAACAGCACCACGAACAGCAGACCTTCGAGTGCGAGGGCTACACTATCCAGCGTCGCTGCCCGCACCTCAAGGCCGACCTGGAACGCTTCGGCGAGGTCGACAACGGCATCCTGACCTGCACCCTGCATGGATGGCAGTTCGAACTCGAAACCGGCAAATGCCTCACCAGCGACGACAAGAAGCTCTACTCGAAGAAAATCGAGGACTCCGAGCCCTCGCTCACGGGTACCGCCGGTGAGTAATTCATTGAACGCCGCTGGCGAGCTGCGACTGCATCACATCGGCATCGTCGTCGAAGATCTCGATGTCGCGGCGGCCAGCTACGAACGCCTCGGCTTCTCCGACGGCGAGCGGTTCTCGGTTCCCGAACAGGGCATCGAAGCCATCGTCTACATGGCCGGCCTGGGCTACATGGAACTCATCCAGCCCACCGATCCGGAAGGCGCCATCGGCCGGTACCTCGCCAAGCGCGGCCCTGGCACCCACCACGTCGCTTACGCCGTCGACGATATCGCCGCATCGCTCGACCGGCTTCGCGCCGCTGGCGTCCGCCTCATCGACGAAGCGCCTCGCGCCGGTACGCACGGCTGGCGCATCGCCTTCATCCACCCGGAATCCTGCCAAGGCGTCCTCACCGAACTCGTCCAGGAATGAGGATCACAGGGGACATGGCCGAACGGGTAATGCAGTCCCCAGATCACCCCGTCGGCCGGGCACCGTCCTCCCTTCCGTCCAGGCGAACCAGGGTAACGTGGGGCGATCCCGCCGGGTGTTCAGCCGATCCGAGGTGAAGCAGGACGAGGCGAAAAGTGTATGGATCCACGGCCCGCGAAGCGGGTCTGTGGATCCTGTCTTCCCTCACCAACTCCTCACTCGGATTGAGCATGAGCAGGCTGTGCCGTTGTTGCGACTCACACCAAACCCGTAGAATCCCAGGGTGATCTACGAATTCTGGGACCTGCGTTCCAACAACCTGATCGATGCGGTTTCGTCCGAAAACGAAGCGCGTGAAATGTTGCGATGTGCGATGGATAAGCACGGCGAATGGGCCGTGGAATTCGTCATGCTACTTGAAGACGACCCTGATCGAGACGCCAAGACCGTCCTCGGCATCGGCTCGGAACTGCTCGCATATATCCGCGAAGCGGTATAGCTGAATGTCAGACACTCGGCCTCCTCGCACCGTTCTGAGCACGGAGTTCCGCCAAATGTTGCTAGTGAAGCAGGTCTGGAGTGAGGCGTGCCGAAGACGGTCTATCGCATCGTAGTCGACGACCCGGTTTCGGAACGAGACCTGATGACCTATGAAGAGCTTGGGCTGGTGACTCACGTCACGGACCCGGACGCGAGGCGGATGCGGACTGGCTTGTCAGTGTTCGTGTCACTCGCGCACGCTCGGAAGAAGGCAAAGGGCTTGCCTTGGAAAGGGAAATGCCGGATCGCGGAAATCGTCTTGCCAGACGCTACGGAATTCACCTTGGAGCAAACCGGTCGTCAATCGAGCAGGCACTATACTTTGTGGTGTGATCGTGAAGTTGTTCGCGGCTCCATCGCTCGAATTCATCAGGTGATTGAAGATGCCGGCAATGTATGAACTCTGGGATTCCAAATCCCTGAACATGATCGACTCCTTCGTATCGGCGGCCGAGGTGGAACTTGCGGTTACGGCTATCCTGGCAACCACCGGGATGGATTCACTTCGCCCGCTCGTTCTTGTTCGTGAGACCGACGACGGTGAAAGCGAGACTGTCGCTGAAGGAGAGGCGATCATCGTCGCCGCAAAGCGGTTGCTAGCCATGGAGAAGTCGGCCTCTCCCGCCAGACGCTCCGCCTGACCCGGTGCTCGACCTCCAGGACCGCCTCGCCTTCCTCACCGCCACCGACGCCCTCAAGCACGTCACCCGCGCCAACCGTGTCGTCAACGGCGCCCGCCAGGAAAACGTCGCCGAACACACCTGGCACGTCACCCTGCTCGCGATGCTCTTCGCCGACGCCGCCTCCCCCGATACCGACCACAATCGCGTGCGCGACCTCCTCATCATTCACGACCTGGTCGAAATCCACGCCGGCGACACCGTCATCTGGGACAACATTCCGGCCTCCGAAACCGCCGCCCGCGAAGCCGAAGCCGCGGCTCGCCTGTTCGCGCTCCTGCCAGAAGCCGATCGGGCCCGATTCGCCTCACTCCACGACGAGTTCGCCGCGCAGGTCACCGTCGAGGCCCGGTTCGCTCGCGCCATCGATGCCCTTCACCCGATGTTCATGAGCTGGGGGCCCGCCGGAATCGGCCATCCCAATCCCGATCTCACGCCGTCGCGGGTGCTCGAGCGCAAGCGCATCGACATCGAGGAGTTCCCCACCCTCTGGGAACTTGCCAACCACCTCGTCAGCACCGCCGTCGAACGTGGCCTCATCTCGCGAGGTGACGCACCTCCGACGTGATCCATTCTTCGAAGTTCGCGGTCATTGCGATGGACCTGTGAACGTGTAACCATCCACGCATTGGTTAGACACGTTCACACCCAATCGAAAGGCAATCCCCGTGCTGAAAGGTATCGACCCGCTGCTCACGCCCGAATTGCTGAAAATCCTCGCCGAAATGGGCCACGGCGACGAAATCACCCTCGTTGACGCCAACTTCCCGGCGGTCGCGACCGCGCGGCGCCTCGTTCGCCTCGACGGCATCTCCCTCCTCGACGCCTCGCGAGCCGTGCTCTCCGTCTTTCCGCTGGATACCTTTGTCGACATGCCGGTCGCCACCATGCAAATGGTCGACACGCCGGACATCATTCCCGACGTCCAGGCCGATGTCTTCGCGCTGGTCAACGAGATCGAGGGCCGCGCGGTCGAGGTCGATCATGTCGAGCGGTTCGCCTTTTACGAGCGCGCCCGTGAGTCGTTCGCCATCGTCGCCACCGGTGAAACACGACCCTACGGAAACGTGACGTTCAAGAAGGGCGTGATCAACTAATCAATCACGCCCTTCGGGGTCGGAAAATGCGATTGTCAGCGGGCCGAGCCGCCCGGTCTTACGACCAGAGCCGGTGGCTGCTGTGGACCTCGTCCCACTCGGTTGTCGGTTCGAAGAACCCCTGGTCCCACGGCACCAGATGCTCCCGCACCACGTCCAGGTTCAGCTCGACGCCGAGGCCCGGACCCTCCGGCACCGGAATGAACCCGTCCTGGATGATCGGCTTTGGCACGCCATCCACGAAATCACCCCAGTACGGCACCTTGTTGAAGTGGTGCTCCAGGGCGATGAAGTTCTGCGTGGCCGCCGCGCAATGCACGCTGGCGAAGGTGCTGATCGGCGTTCCCGCCATGTGCAGCGCCATGCTCACGCCGTACTGCTCCGCGTAGTCGCCGATCTTCTTCGTTTCCATGATCCCGCCGCTGGTCGCCAGGTCGGGGTGGATGACGTTGACCGCCCGGGCCTCCAGCAAGGGCTTGAACCCGTCCAGCAGGTAGATGTCCTCGCCAGTACACACCGGCGTGTTCAGTGTCCGTTCGAGTTGCACCCACTTGTCGGTGTACTGCCACGGCACCAGGTCCTCGAGCCAGGCCAGGTTGTACGGCTCCAGCGCCTGTCCGAGCCGGATGCAGTCGTCGACCCCGATATGACCGAAGTGGTCGGCGGCGATCGGCACATGATCGCCAACCACGGCTCGCGCTTCGGCCACGTACTCGCAGATGAGGTCGATGCCCTTCGGAGTCAGTCGCACATGGGTGAAGGGGTGCATCACCTGGCGGCTGTTGAACAGTTCTTCCTCGACCCGCTCCTGGGAGTCGCCCGGCAGCATCCCCTGCGGCCAGCTCAACGCGCCCTCGATACCGATCAGTGGCTGCACCCCCACGTCCATCTTCAGGAAGGTCCAGCCTTCGTCGACCTTGCGCTTGAGCTCGCGGCCCATCGCCTCGCCGGTCGCCTCGTTGGGCGTATCACAGTACATCCGGATGCGATCGCGGAACTTGCCGCCGATCAGGGCGTGCGCGGGGGCGTTGTAGGCCTTGCCCGCCAGGTCCATGAGCGCCATTTCCACGCCACAGACACCGCCGCCCTGCCGACCGTGATAACCAAACTGCTTGATCTTGCGGAACAGCTTGTCCAGGTTGCAGGGATTCTCGCCGAGCAACACGTGCTTCAGCATCAACGCGTAGTTCTTGCTGGCGAGGTCCCGCACCTCTCCCCAGCCGCTGATCCCCTGGTTGGTGTCGATTCGCACCAGCGTGAAGTGCCAGCTATCCCAGCCCACCGTCGCCGTGCGCAGGTCGGTAATCTTCAGCTCACTCGGCCGCGATGCGACGTTCACTCTGTCCTCGGGTCGTTCCTCAGTAGACATTACGCACTTGTCCTCCGCCCTGTGCATTCGATGCGTCCCGTTCACGTGAACGGGCAATCCCGGTTTGCACATCGTCCCCGCAGTGCGGGGAAGGCGCAAGGGCTCATGAGGAATCCCCGAATCGCTCGCGATTGGCTACCATGTCGCCGCACGAGCCAACCCGCCCCATTTGAGGACACCCATGCCGACACGCCCTAACATCGTGATCATCATGACCGACCAGCAGCGCGCCGACTTCTCCCGAGCCGAGGGCTACCCGCTCGACCCCATGCCCTTCATCGACTCGCTCGGCCAGCGGGGCGTCAGGTTCAACCGCGCCTACACGCCCATGCCCACCTGCGGACCCGCCCGCACCAGCCTCATGACCGGGCGCTATCCGAAGGCCACCCGCGTCCGCGAGAACAGCGGCCTGGGCAACGCGTTCGCCCTCACCGACCTCCCCACCACGTTGCGCGAACACGGTTATGCCACCTACCTCGCCGGCAAGAACCACAGCTTCCTCACGGAAGACGCCTTCGACTGGTCGTCCTCCTACATGCACATCGGCGGTGGCCGCGACGACCGCCGCACCGCCGAGGACGTCGCCTTCGACGACTGGCTCCACGCCCTCGACCACACCGTGCACATGGAGCCGACGCCCTTCCCGCTCGAACGCCAGCTCCCGTACCGCGTCGTCAGCGACGCCATCGCCTGCCTTGAGGAACACGATCCCGCCGATCCGTTCTTCATGTGGCTTGGCTTCCCGGAGCCCCACAATCCGTACCAGGTGCCCGAGCCGTACTTCAGCATGTTCCCGGAAGCAACGATCCCCGACCGCCTGGCTGGCCCGGAGGCAATCCCGGCCCGGGGTGACAAGTGGCGCTGGCTGCGCGCCCTCATCGAGGAAAAGCGCCCCGGCTACGATGACGTCTGGAAACGCTATCGCGGCATCTACCTCGGCATGATCCGCCTCATCGACGACCAGGTCCGCCGCTTCATGGACCACCTGGACACTCTGGGACAGGCCGAGAACACCCTCGTCGTCTTCATGTCCGACCATGGCGACTACGCCGGCGACTATGGCCTCCAGCGCAAGGGCGTCGGGCTCCCCGAATGCCTCGTCCGCGTGCCGCTCATCTTCCACGGCCCAGGCATCACGCCTGGAAACCCCACTCGCGACGAGTTCGTCTCCCTGGTGGATGTCTTCCCTACCCTGTGTGACATGCTCGGCGTGCCCATCCCCGATGGCGTCCAGGGCCGCAGCCTGTGGCCGATCCTCAGCGGCCTGCCCTTCCCCGCCGATGAGTTCCGGAGCGTGTACGCTGAACTCGGCGTCGGCGGCCTCCACTACACCGCCGACGAACGCCCTCCGCTCCACTTTCCCTACGACGGCCCCACCTTTGACGAACTCAACAGCGTCACCCAGAGCGGCAACCTCAAGATGGTCCGCATGGACGACTGGAAACTCACCTTCGACAGCCAGGGCAACGGCGAGTTGTACGATCTCGCGGCCGACCCCGCCGAGCTGGACAACCTCTTCGGCCACCCGGACCACGCCGCCCGCCAGCTCCAGCTCACCACCGAACTCCTCCAGTGGACCATCCGCGCCGAGGATGACCTGCCCGGCGGCCGCTACACCCGCAAACGCCCCCACAACAACTGGCTCACGCCACTCTAACCGTGACCCGGTCAACCCGCGGCCGCCCGATACCTTTACCGCTCGCGGGCTCGGCCAGGCGCCCAGCACGAACCCATCCACGCCGGCGCGAAAGCCCGTGGCGGGCGACGCGACTCCATCCGCCCGCCGCCTTTGGGGAACCGCGTCCTCGTCGCTGCCGTTTATCTGACATGGAATGGTCAATATCCGAACGAATGGAGCCCTCATGTCCCTGACCCGACGCACCGTCCTCCGCCACGCGATCGCCCTGCCCGCCGCCGGGTTCGCGCTCTCCGTCCCGGCCCTCGCCAGCGCCCGCCAGGACGGCTCGTACACGAGCGACGCCGCCGATGTCACCCTCGCATGGGAGGCTCCGTGGGAAGAAGGTGTGAAATTCGACAACCCGGGGGCCCTGCCCAGCCTCAAGACCCCGGAATCGGGAGCCTTGTTCAACAGTATCGGCGCCGATCCACTGGCGAAATTCCCTTCCTGGGAGGCCAATCTCGACAAGGCCGAAGAGGACTACTCGACCGGGTTCTTCGTGCCCATGCGCGATCATCACCCGGACACCACTCGCGAGTACCTCGCCGAAGAGCGTGTCGCCACGGGCTACGTCCTGCTCTTCGCTTACGAAACCTTCGAGGACGGACCCGCGTTCGACTACTACGAATTCCGCTATGACGAAGACGTCGAGGCCATGATCTCCGTCAAGTTCAGCGACCTGGCGGACGACTTCCCCGAGGTTTTCGAGAGTCTCCAGGAGTCCGTCACCATCAACGGCGAACCGCCTTTCACCTTCCTCGACGACGACGACATCCTCGCCCTCCTCTAATCCGCCCCTGTCGCCGTCGTCATCGACTCGTCCTCAGGACGAGCTGGTACGCGCCAGCACACGCCCGGAATGTACGGACCTACGGCCCGCGCCAGCGGGTCTGTAGGTCCTGTCCCGTGCGGCCCGCCTTCCCCGTCGATCGGTACTACGCGGATGGCCCGGTCGCTCGACCGGGCCATCTCAGGGATTCTTCGATTCAGCGCGTGATACAGGTCCGCGCTACCGCTCCTGGAGCGCCGCGAGCACGCGATCCGGCGTGAACGGCTTGTCGAACAGCCGCACACCGGCGAGGTCGTACAGCGCGTTGGCGATCGCCCCGGCCGTTGGCGCCACCGCTGGCTCCCCGATGCCGCCCATCGGGTTCGCCTTGTCTTCCACGAACACTACGTTCACGGGCGGAGACTCGCGAATCGTGATCGGCGCGTAGTCGGCGAACGTCGGGTTGGTCACCTTGCCGTTCTCGAACTTGGTGATTTCCCGCAGGGTGGAACTGGTGCCCAGCACCACCGCGCCCTCGCACTGGTGGGTGGCCGCCTCCGGATTGACCACGAGACCACAGTCGACCGCGATGTCGAACTGGCGGACGAATACCTCGCCCGTCTCCTCGTCCAGTTCCACCCGGGCCACTTCCGCCACGTATGTGTTGGCGTCGAACCCGAGCGCGACACCGATGCCCTGGCCGGTCTGGCCCACACCTGGCGTCCAGCCAGCGAGTTCGACCGCGGCATCCAGCACCGCCGCCATCCTGCTGTTCTCGCCCAGATGGTTCTTGCGGAAGGTGACCGGGTCCACGCCCGCCTTTTCGGCCAGCATGTCCATCGTCACTTCCCGCGCCCAGGTATTGTTCGTGGCCCCGTTTACGCGCCAGAAGTACGGTGGCAACGGCGAGTCCGCCTGGTACCAGATGGTTCGCGCCGTCGTGTCGTAAATCTCGAGGATGTCGGCGCCCCAGTCGGCGGCCGCGCCATTCGCGGTGTCCGATCCCTCGGGGTGGTACGCGGCGCTGTACAGATCGTACTGCCAGGCGGAGATGCGTCCCTCTCCATCGAGGCCCGTCATGATGTTGATCAGCATCGCCGGTCGATACTGCCCGTGCGAGAACTCTTCGTGCCGGGTCCAGACCAGCTTCACCGGCCGGCCGAACTCCTGGGAGAGCCGGGCCGCCTCGACCTCGGCCATGGCGACGACCTTGCTGCCGAACGCGCCGCCGGGATTCTGCGGCGACACCACCACCGATTCCACGTCGCGCCCAAGGACCTGGGCCACCGAGCCACGCACGCCGAACGGATCCTGCGTGGAGCACCAGACATCCACCCGGTCGTCGGTGACATGGACCAGAGCCGAGCGCGGCTCGATTGGCGCATGGTTTACGTATGGCGCGCGGAACGTCACGTCGAGTGGCTCGACGATCTGCGACACCAGGTCATCGCTCGCCGCCGGGCTCGTGTCGTCGCCCAGCTTCTGTCCTTCCCGCGCCGTTTCAAGCAGCAGGTCGAAGATCGTGTCGGACGTCGTGACGGTCGCTGGACTTTCCCAGGTCGAATTCACCGCCGCGATCGCCGCTTCCGCCTGCTGCAGCGTCTCCGCGGCCAGCCCGGCGAAGTCGCCATCCCGGAAGGTGCCGATCACGCCCGGCAGGGCTTCCGCCTCGGAGAAGTCGATCTCGGTGAGGGTGGCGCCAAAGGCCGGTGGGCGCACGATCTTGCCCCAGACCATGTCGTCCGCCACGGCGTCGATTCCGTACTTCGCCGCCCCGTTGACCTTGTCGCTCACGTCGGGGCGGGGAATGGACTGCCCAATCACGGTGAACTCGGCCGGGTCCTTGAGCGGTAGCTCCGGGTCGAGTTCCCGGCTCGCCTGCTTGCCACCGGCCAGCACGGCGAACTCCACCGATTGGCTGCTGTCGCCCGAGACGACCACGGAGCCGTTCTCCAGCGCCACGCTCTCGGCGTCGACGCCCAGTTCCTCGGCTCCCAGTTCGAGCAGCCATTGACGCATGGCCGCTCCGGCCTGCCGGATCCGTGGCCCGGTCAGCCGCGTGCTGAGGCTGCCGAACGTGCCGATGTCGTAGGGCGCCTCATCGGTCTGCCCCATGATGACCTGAACCGATTCGAATGGGACGGAGAGTTCCTCCGCCGCGAGTTGGGCGAATCCGGTCCGGATGCCCTGGCCGAACTCTACCTTGCCGGTCAGCAGCGTGACCGTGCCGTCCTCGTTGATCCTCAGGTACGCGTCCACGCCGGTTGGCGGCTGGGGTCGTGTCGTCTGCGGCTGGGGTGTCGCCTCCGGCGTGGCGCCCGCCGATGGCGGAGCGATCGGGGTGGCGTTGCCGGGCGTGGCCTCCTGGCCCGCGACGCCGTTCGACCAGAAGATGGTCAGTCCGGCGGCGGCCCCGGCCGATTGCATGAAGCGGCGACGTGAAACGGTGGGTATGGTGCTCTTGGGGGTCATGTCTGCTGCTTCCTATCCCTGGGTCCCGGCCGCGAGCTTGATCGCCTGGCGGATGCGGTTGTAGGTGCCGCACCGGCAGAGATTGCCCTGCATCGCCTCGGTGATCTCGTCGTCGCTTGGGTTCGGGTTCGCCTCCAGCAACGCCGCCGCGCTCATGATCTGCCCCGACTGGCAGTAGCCGCACTGGGGCGCCTGCGCCTCGATCCAGGCTTCCTGCAGCGGATGGAGTTCGTCCTCCGAACCCAGCCCCTCGATGGTGGTGATCTCCTGGTCGCCAACCTCGCCCACCGGGGTGACGCACGACCTCATGGCCACGCCGTCGAGGTGCACCGTGCAGGCGCCACACTGGGAAAGCCCGCAGCCGAACTTGGTGCCGGTCATTCCGAGCGTGTTGCGGAGCACCCACAACAGGGGCGTGTTCTCGTCAACGTCCACGGATTCCTCCGCGCCGTTGATCGTCAGCGTGTAACTGGCCATGAGATGGTCCCTTCTGCCCGGCCTCCCTTGTCGTGGTGTGCACGGCGGGAGGGCTGGGATATATGGGGAATCGAGGCGATTCCCGATCCAGGTGGGCAAGGTCTGGAAATTCGGCATGATCAGCGTGCTGTGCTGCCCGAGAGCGAGACTCTGAAATGGTCCACGTTTCAGCCCATCATGCCCAGACCGGAGCGTGCATATACATCAAATTGCATATTGATGGAATTTGACTGTGGGGGTTCCGCATCCGTGCAGGCGGCATCCGGCGCGCACCATGACGTAGCGCGCTGGCGAACTCACGACATCATCACTGGCAGGCTAGGGCAAACCGGCATTACCGGCTCTCGCATCGCCCAGCTTCCGTGGTCCGCGGCCATCTCCGCTCCGACATCCGCAAGTTCGGCCCCACCTGGAATGCGGTCAGGCAACATGCAAGAATGCGCCACCTGTTGTTCGACCAGTTCCAGGAGTCATTGTCTGTGTTCCCTGACATGAGCAATTTCCCAGTCACTCGTCGACTTGGCTACATCACACTGGTCGTGCGTGACTACGACGAAGCGATTCGGTTCTATGTCGATACGCTCGGATTCCATCTGGTCGAGGACACACCCCTCTCGGATACGAAGCGCTGGGTGTTGGTAGTACCGTCACCTGCGCACCAAACATGTCTCCTGTTGGCGCGTGCCGTGACCCCCGACCAGGTAGCGCATATCGGCAATCAGACCGGAGGGCGGGTCTTCTTGTTCCTGCACACCTCGGATTTCGATCAGGACTATGCACGCTTGCGAGCCGCTGGTGTCACGTTTCGGGAGAAGCCTCGCCAGGAACCCTACGGTCGAGTCGCGGTTTTCGAAGACCTGTACGGGAATTTTTGGGACCTGCTACAGCCGATCTGACCGCTGCCTCGAATCCCGCCGGTTTCATCTTCCCATTGCAGAATGGGTTGACGATGGGAGGACTGTTTCTGTCCGCGTCTCGCATGTATCGTGGAGGTCGCGACAACCCGGCACGCACCCACCACGGAGAACCGCCCATGCTTCCCGGCGCTGGCACAATCCGCTTCCGGTTCGAAGGCACGGTCTGGAGTTACCGCGCTCCCGGGCTCACCTTCTTCGTCTCCCTGCCACAGGACATGTCCGCCGACATCCTCGACATCGCCGGAACCGACCTCAACCCCTGGGGAACCGTCCCGGTCCACGCCACCGTCGGCGACTACACCTGGGAATCCGCCATGTTCCCCCGCAAGGACCGCGCCTGCTACGACCTCCCGCTCAACGCCAAAACCCGCAAGCGCCTCGCCCTGGCCGATGGGGACCACATCGCGGTCACCATCGACATCCCCCTCCCCGCCTGACGGCGCCGACCCCGCGTTCCCCGCGCCCGGAGTCGGTCAAGGTCAATCGGCGCTCGGGGTGTACGGGGTTGGCCCCTGGGACCCGGCGACAACGTTCGTGCCGATCAATCCAGGCGGCACCGGTGACGAGGTGGTGAGCGGCTCGATCAACCGGTCCTCCACCACGAGCGGGATCGAGAGTGTCCTGTATCCGCCTTCGTCAAACAGAATCACCACGGTATCGCCTTCATAGTGGGTCACGCTGCCGTCGCCCAGGGATCGGTGCCGCACGCGGTCGCCAATCGGGAACGGATGCGCGTCCGTGGCGGGCGCGGTGTCCGTCTCGCCGCGCTCGCAGGCGTCACAGGCGTCGCATGGGCCCTCGAACGCCTCGCCGAAGTAGTGGAGGATGAACTCCCGCCGGCAGGTGCTCGTCTCGGCGTACTGCCGCATCATCTCCAGGCGTGACCTCACGTAGGCGCGATGGGTTCGCTGCGCGTCCACCGCCTTTTTCGCGACGTCCCCGGCGTCCTCGTCCCTGGCGGTCACCTTGATCCGTCCACCCGGCCGCATCTCCACGGCGCCAACGTCTTCGAGCCGGTTCAGGATGCGCTGGATCCTGGTGTCGGTCAGATCGGTGTTCTGGCGGAGAAGATCGGTCTTGACCGTGCGGTTGGTGGCCGCCAGCGCCGTGAATACCGGCTCCACCTCCTCGATCTCCAGTTGCCCGCCGCCCTTCTGGAATCGCCGCAGATCGAGGTCGTCCGGATGATGGAAGAGCCTTGCCTCGGCCGGCCGCGAGTCCCGACCGGCCCGTCCGATCTCCTGGTAGTACGAGTCGATCGAATCGCTGATGTCGTGGTGATACACGAAGCGCACGTCGGCCTTGTCGATGCCCATCCCGAACGCGATCGTCGCCACCACCACCTCGATCTCGCCCCGCATGAAGGCCTCGTGCGCGTGGTCGCGATCGGCGGCCTTCATCCCGGCGTGATAGGCGGCGGCTGGTAACCCTCGCTCCACCAGCGCGGCCGCGAGAGCTTCGGTCGTCTTCCTCGTGGCCGCGTAGACGATGCCCGGTCGCTCGCTGGTTTCGACGGCGGCGAGCAACGCCTCCGTCTTGGCGTCCTGGTCCAGGAACGTGTCGACGGCCAACCGGATATTGGGGCGGTCGAAGCCGCGAACCATCACCCTCGGATCCCGCATGCTCAGCCGCTCGACGATCTCGTCACGCATGGTCGCGGTCGCCGTGGCCGTCAGCGCCAGCACGGTCGGATGCCCGAGCGCCTCGACCGCCGCGCCCAGCTGGAGGTACTCCGGGCGAAAGTCGTGCCCCCACTCGCTGATGCAATGGGCCTCGTCCACCACGAACAGACCCGGCTCGCGAGCCATCACGCGCTCGCGCGTCTCGTCATTGCCAAACTGCTCGGGCGCCATGAAGAGGAACTTGATTTCGCCAGTGCCAAGCCGCTCGAAGAGATCGCTCCGTTGCGCGTCCGAAAGCGTGGAGTTGAGCTCCGCGGCCACGCCGATGTCGAGCGCGTTGATCGCCTCCACCTGGTCATGCTGGAGGGCGATCAGGGGCGAGACCACGATCGTCAATCCGTCGCGGACCAACCCTGCGATCTGGTAGATCGCCGATTTTCCGGAGCCCGTCGGCATCACGGCCAGGGTGTCGCGACCACTGATCGCGCTCATGATCGCGTCCTGCTGGCCGGGGTGCAGGGTATCGAAGCCGAACCGGCTCCTGGCGATCTCCAGGACCTGTTCCACCGAATGCGTTGAACGTTTCAAGGCCAGAAGCTCCTCGTTCGGGGTGCCATCGTTGTCACGGTCGAGGAAGCGGGTAGTCCACGTACGCCGCCGCCCCGAGTCGAGCGCCTGCGCGCTCCGGGACGGCGGTCCGGCTGTCTCTCGCTTCCGGCCTCAGCATTGTCCAATCGAGGGCCTCTTGCCAGCGATCAGGATGACTATGCATGGAATGTATGTACACTGCGTCGATAGCCTGTCACCGACGGCGGTGTGATCGCGCTTCACCTTGCACCAGTACGGAAACCCTAGCCTGCAGCCGAATCAGCCACTCCATATGCGGCGTGCAGGCGTATGGGTTTCCCTTGTGGGCGGCCGAAGCCTACACGGCGCAGCCGGAGTCTGTAGCCTCTGCCGCCCTCCAGGTGGCGCGATTTCCCTCGCTCGATGCGTTCACTGGGCAGACACCCATCGCGCGGTCCATGTGGCTGGCATGACGAGGGAGCTTTGCGACCTGCCGTCAAGGTACGGGCGGACCCCGGAGCGGAGCGGAGGCCTGCCCTGAGCGAGGCGCAGCCGAGTCGAAGGGACCGCCCCATTTTCCGTGCCGACATTAATTCGAAACAGCACATTAATTCGCCACGCCAAAAGCCCGTCGTTCCGGGCCAAATCACCCGCCAAAGGGGATTAACTGTATTAATGGACTAATGTCGGCGAAAAACATCCGGGCGATCCCTGGAGCCTGCCCGGAGCGAAGCGAAAGGGCCGCCCCCTGTACTCCCGCCAGAACTGGCACAATGGACCCGGCATAACACCCGCCACCATCCACCGGCCCAGGAGCGAGCCCGCATGACCACCAACCGCGACATCACCACCGATTCCGGCATCACCATCGAACCCACCTACACCGCGCCCGATGCCCCGATCGACCTGCCCAACCCCGGCGACTACCCCTACACCCGTGGCATCCACCCCACCATGTACCGCTCCCGTCGCTGGACCATGCGCCAGTACGCCGGGTTCTCTTCCGCCGAGGAAAGCAACAAGCGCTACAAGCTCCTCCTCGAGCGTGGCGTCAGCGGCCTCTCCGTCGCCTTCGACCTTCCCACCCAGCTCGGCATGGACTCCGACGACCCCCGCGCCTTCGGCGAGGTCGGCCGCGTCGGCGTCGCCGTCTCCACGCTGGACGACATGCGCCGCCTCTTCGATGGCATCGACCAGGCGGCGGTCACCACCTCCATGACCATCAACGCCCCGGCCTCCATTCTCCTCCTCATGTACCAGATCGTCGCCGAGGAAAAGGGCGCCGACCCGGCCAGACTCGGCGGAACCATCCAGAACGACATCCTCAAGGAATACGTCGCCCGCGGAACCTACATCTTCCCGCCGCGGCCCTCCATGCGGCTCGTCACCGACACCTTCGCCTACTGCGCCCAGAACCTCCCGTCCTGGAACACGATCTCCGTCTCCGGCTACCACATCCGCGAAGCCGGCTCATCGGCCGCCCAGGAAATCGCCTTCACCCTCGCCAACGGCTTCGCCTACGTCCAGGCCGCCATCGGGGCCGGGCTCCAGGTCGACGCCTTCGCCCCCCGCATCAGCTTCTTCTTCGCCTCCCACAGCAACCTCTTCGAGGAAGCCGCCAAGTTTCGCGCCGCCCGCCGCATGTGGGCCACCGCCCTGGCCGAACGATACGGCGCCACCAACCCGAAGGCGCTCATGATGCGCTTCCACACCCAAACCGGCGGCGTCACCCTCACCGCCCAGCAGCCGCTCAACAACGTCGTCCGCGTCGCCTACCAGGCCCTCTCCGCCGTCCTCGGCGGCACCCAGAGCCTCCACACCAACGGCTTCGACGAAGCCCTCGCCATCCCCACCGAACAGGCCGCCACCCTCGCCCTCCGCACCCAGCAGATCCTCGCCGAGGAGACCGGCGTCACCGACACCGCCGATCCCCTCGCCGGCTCGTACTTCGTCGAGTCCCTCACCGACCAGTTGGAGGCGAAGGCCCAGGAGTGGATCGACCGCATCGACGAGCAGGGCGGATCGGTCGCCGCCATCGAGAACGGCTCCATGCAGAACGCCATCGGCGAGAACGCCTATCACCGCGAACTGGCTCGCTCCAGCGGCGAGGAGGTCGTGATCGGCGTCAATCGCCACGCCGAAACCGAATCGACTCGTATGGAAATCCACCGCATCGATCCGGACATCGTGGCCAACCAGGTCCAGCGCGTCACGGCCTACAAGGCCGCCCAGGACGAAGCCGCCATCACCCCGTTGCTGACGGCCATCCGCGAAACCGCCGCCGGCGCCGGAAACCTCCTCCCGGTCATGAAGGACGCCCTTCTCGGCGGCTGCACGCTCGGCCAGGTCGCCTACGCCCTCCGCGACGTCTTCGGCGAACACCACTCAACCCTGTAACCCAGGCGTCTGCCTGTCGCGAAATGCGACACCACCAACTGTAGGGGCCGATCTCGTATCGGCCCTGGAACGCGCGGTGAACGGGCGAACCCACAATCATTCGAAAACCCGGTCCATCACCACATGCCGCGCCAACCCCGCCAGGTCGTGGATCGTCCGCACCTCCCGGCCGGGGTAGAGCTCCCGCAGCAGGTGCTCGGTCTCCGCCTGTTGCGTTGGGTCGATCTCCAGCCCGACCGCGCCGCCCTCGGCCAGCACCCGCGGCAGGTCGGCCACCAGCACCCGCACGAGGTCCAGCCCATCCGGACCCCCGTCCAGCGCCATCCGGGGCTCGGCCGCCAGGTCCGGGTTTCCGTCCACCTGCTCCGGCGTGAGATAGGGGAGGTTCGCCAGAACCAGGTCCACCCGCTCCGAAACCGGCTCCAGCAACGAGCCCTCCCGGAACGAGATCCGGTCCCGCCGGGAGCCTTCCACCAGCCGGTCCGCGTTCTCCCGGGCCACCGCCAGCGCGTCCGCCGAAAGGTCCGTCCCGATCACCCGCGCATCGTCACCCGCCAGCGCCGCCATGCTCACCGCGATCGCCCCCGAGCCGGTCCCCACATCGACCACCAGTCCACCATCGCGCACCTGCTCCAGTCCCCATTCCACGAGCAGTTCCGTCTCCGGCCGCGGAACCAGCACCCCCGGCCCCACCCGGAAGTCCATCCCCATGAACTCTCGGATCCCGGTCAGGTACGCCACTGGCAGACCACCCAGCCGCCGCTCGATCAGAGCCGAGAAGTCCGCCAGTTCTTCGTCGGCTATCGGGTCCGGATACCGCATGAACAAGGTCGCGCGGTCCACGCCCAGCACGTGCCGCAGCAGCACCTCGGCATCCAGCCGCGCCGTCTCGATTCCGCCCGCCGAGAGACGCGCCGCCCCCTCCCGGATCGCATCCTGGTATGACACCGGCCGGCCCGTCATCGATCCATCCTCGCCTCGCCCATCGCCCAAAGGCTCCTCGCTCGATCTGGCAACATCACCAGCCCGCATCCGTATCCATCGAAACCTCGGTACGCTAGCATGAGGTATCCGCCGCGCGACGACGCGCCGAGCCAGGAGGAGCGACACGAGACGGCCATGTGCCGTGGTGCCGCTGGGTCTGGCGCACACCGGTGGATGGTGGTCCGGACGGTCACATGCAGCCCAGGAGGTAGTCAGATGTGCTCTCCCGAAGTTCTGGCCAGGGTCAACTCCGCCATCAGGCGCGGCGGCGGCACCAGGATCGATCGCCGACGCCTGCTCGGAGCCTCCGGCGCGATTGCCGCGACCGGCATGCTGACGCCGGTCCTCGCTCGCGCTCAGGATGCCACCCCCGTCCCCGAAGCCGCCACCCCGGTCGCCACCGGAGCCAGCATTTCCTTCAGCAAGGTCGCCAGCCTCTCCTATTCGAACTCGCCGGCCACCCCGGTCTGGCCCGGTAACCCCGTCTTCGAGGCGGAAACCGTCGTCACCATCGAGAACGATGGCTTCTACGCCAACGTCCTCACCTTTCATGAGCACACCGGCACGCACATCGACGCCCCGGCCCACTTCTTCGCGGATGGGGCCACCGCCGGGGAAATCGCCCCGGCCAGCCTCGTCGCGCCCCTCGCCATCATCGATATCACCGCCCAGACCGAGGCCAATGTCGACTACGCGCTCACCGTCGACGACATCCTCGCCTGGGAGAGCGAATACGGACCGCTTCCCGAGGGCGCCATCGTCGCCATGTACTCCGGTTGGGGCGCCCGCTTCGACGACGCCGAGGCCTTCGTCAACCAGGACGCGGATGGCGTGATGCACTATCCCGGCTTCAGCCCCGATGCCTCCGCCTTCCTCGTCGCCGAACGCGTCATCAACGGCATCGCCTCCGACACTCTCAGCCAGGATCCCGGCAACTCCACCGACTTCCGCACCCACGTCAACATCCTTGGCGCCGGGCTCTATGGCATCGAGGGCATCGCCAACCTCGACACGGTTCCAGCCAGCGGAGCCTGGGTCACCGTCGGTGCGCCGAATCACGCCAACGCGTCCGGCGGTCCGGCCCGCATCCTCGCTCTCTACTAGCGACCCGCCGAAACGCGACGGGAGGAGGCACATGGCCTCCTCCCGGTCTCGCTCACTCGATTGTCGCCGGGATCATGCGGCCGTTTCGTCCGAGAGACCGGCGTCTGCCAGTCGTTCGGCCTCGTCCGCCGCGCGAAGATCCTGGATCAGGTCGTCGATCTCGCCGTTCAGCACCGCCGGAATGTTGCTGATGTTCTTCTTGATCCTGTGGTCGGTGATTCGGTCCTGCGGGAAGTTGTAGGTCCGGATCTTCTCGCTCCGCTCGCCCGAGCCGATCTGCGAGCGGCGGGCGTCGCCTCGCTCCTCGGCCAGTCGCTCCTGCTCGATCTCGTACAGCCGCGAACGGAGCACGGTCATCGCCTTGAGCTTGTTCTTGAGCTGGCTCTTTTCGTCCTGGCAGGTCACCACCAGCCCGGTCGGGAGATGCGTGATCCGCACGGCCGAGTCGGTCGTGTTGACGCTCTGGCCGCCGTGCCCGCTCGAGCGGTAGACGTCCACCCGCAGGTCGTTGTCGCTGATTTGGAGGTCCACCTCCTCGACTTCGGGAAGTACGGCCACGCTGGCGGTGCTGGTGTGGATTCGGCCCTGGCTCTCGGTCTGCGGAACCCGCTGCACGCGATGCACGCCGCTCTCGTAGCGCAGATAGCTGTACGCGCCCTTGCCTCGCACCTCGAAGATGATCTCGCGGAACCCGCCCCCGTCCGTCTCGGTCGAGGAGAGGACCTCCACCTTCCAGCGGTTCTTCTCGGCGAACCGCACGTACATCCGGTAGAGGTCGGCGGCGAACAGCGCCGCCTCGTCGCCACCGGTTCCGGCCCGCACCTCGACGATCACGTTCTTCTCGTCGTTCGGGTCCTTCGGAACGAGTTGCCGGCGGATATCCGCCTCCAGCGTGGCAAGCGTTTCGCGCAGGTCCTTGAGTTCATCCTGCGCGAGTTCCGCCATTTCCCGGTCGGAGTCGTTGGTCATCAGGAGCGTCTCGGCGATGGCCGCTTCCGTCTCCTGGTATTGCCGCCAGGCTCCGACGATCCCTTCGAGGTCGGCGCGCTCGCGGCCAAGTTCCATAAGCTGGTCGGGATTGGTGGCGATTGCGGGATCGCCCATCATGTGGTCGAGTTCGTTCGAGCGCCGCTCGAGTTCTCCGAGGTTGGCGCGAAAGCTGTTCATGGTTGCGACCATGGGGTGTGTCTCCGATTTGGATTGGTGGGTGCGCCCGGCACATCGATCGATCGTTCCTGTGGCATGCCTTCGGAAACGAATGGGAGGATTGGGCATGAGTCACGGGAAGGTGCCAGTTCGGTCCGGCTGGTCCAATTATAGCGGCATCCATGCCACGTCCGGCTCGCGATGGAGGCTGGTGGCCCGTTCGAGGGCGATTGCCAGCCCAGGCACCAACGGGCACGACGCTTGATCATCCCGCGCCGTTTCTCGATTGACCACCGGCGGCGTGACGCGTACGATGGCATCCATCGATGCACGTTCAAGTAATTTCCCGGGAGGTTTCGCATGGCAGTCCGCACGAGAATCCAGACCACCACTTGCATTCTCGTTCAAGGACGCCCCACGCATGCGGACCATCAACATCGGCATCCTGGCGCATGTCGACGCCGGGAAAACAACACTCACTGACCAGATCCTCTTCCAGGCTGGAGTCATCGCGGCTCCCGGCAGTGTCGACCATGGCACAACCCAAACCGACACGCTCGACATGGAGCGACAACGCGGCATCACCATCCAGTCCGCCGTCGTCTCCTTTCGCGTTGGTGACCTCAAGGTCAACCTGATCGATACCCCTGGCCACCCGGACTTCATCGCCGAGGTCGAACGCGCGCTCCGGGTGCTAGACACCGTGGTGCTCGTCGTCTCCACCGTTGAAGGCATACAGCCCCAGACACGTCGACTGTTCCGCGTCACCAAGGGGCGAAACCTGCCCTGCCTGCTTTTCCTCAACAAGATCGACCGTGAAGGGGCACGTGCCGGTGACCTTGTCGCTGAACTGCGGAGGGAACTCGACGCCAACCCGCTACAGCTCTCCAGGGTGGACGACATCGGCACCCGGGACGCGACCAGCATGCCGATCGATCTCGCCCGGGCGGCCGCCTGTGACGCGTCGGTGGAGGTGCTCGGCGAGCATGACCCCGCCCTGCTGGATCGCTGGGTGGAGCGGGACGGACATCTCGACGAACCGGTGCTGCGCCGCGCGATTCGCGACCAGTTTTCGCGGGGCGTGCTTAACCCGGTGGTGTTCGGCTCCGCCATGATCGGCGCCGGAGTAACGCAACTCCTGAACCTCCTCCCGGAACTCGCGCCCGACGTTCCCGCATCCCAGCTCGATGAACCTCTCTCGGCCGAGGTGTTCAAGGTCAACCGCAATGCTCATGGCGAGCGCTCGGTCATCTGCCGCCTCTGGCGTGGGACGCTGCATGTCCGCGAGACGGTCGCCATTTCACGTCCGCACCACGACGATGAGATCCCACCGGCCCGTGTCACGAGTCTGCTTGCATTCCACGATGGAAAGGAATGCCAGGCCGCGGAGGCCCTTGCTGGCGATATGGTTCGGCTGGGCGGTTTGGCGGAGGCGAAAATTGGCGATTGGCTGGGCATGCCGCTCGCCGAGCGCATTCCCGCCTTCGAGCCACCGGTGTTCGAGGTTGAAGTGATTCCCATCAATCCGGACAAGCGGTTCGACCTTCGCCAGGCGCTGTCCGTCCTCTCCGACGAGGACCCGCTGATCGGCGTGCGAATCGACGACATCGACCACGCGACATTCATCCACCTCTACGGCGAGGTCCAGCGCGAGGTCATCGACTTTACGTTGCGGGATCGGTTCGGCCTGGAGGTCATTTTCGGCGAGCCGGCCGTGATCTGCGTGGAGCGATTGCTTGGTCCGGGATCGGCGGCCGAGATCTTCGGTGAGACCAATCCACCGTTCTACGCCACGGTCGGGTTCAGGATCGGGCCTCGGCGGGGAGCGGAACCGGTCTGGAGCTACACCCCCGGCAAGGCGAAGCGGAACTTCTTCGACGCCGCCGAGATCGGAGGCCGCTCCACCCTGAGCCAGGGCCCACATGGCTGGCCCATCATTGATGTCGACGTCGAGGTCACCGATCTCATCTACCTCGTGACATCGGTTCCGACCGACTATCGCAAACTGGCCTCGCTCGTCATGGCCGACGCGGTGAAGAACGCTGGCACGGTCGTCTGCGAGCCGGTCCACCGGTTCGAGCTGCGGGTGCCAGCCGAAAACTCCGGCGCCTGCATTCACCTGCTCTCCATCAACCGGGCGGAGGTCGAGTCCTCGGATGGTGACGGCGAGGTTTCAATGATCGCCGGGATAATCCCGGCCGCGACAATCGATGCCGTGTCGAAGGCGCTGCCGGGTATATCCCGGGGTCGCGCCGATCTCGACACCCGCTTCCACGACTACCAGCCAGTCGCGGGCGAACCGCCTCAACGACGGCGGACCGACCTCAATCCGTACAACCGGGTGGAGTATCTTTCGCGCCTGAAGGGACGATTTTGATCCGCCCCGGCCGTTGACACCTTGCACCTGGCGATGGATGCTCCACGGCAACGAACCTCTTGTGATGATCATGGAACGGAACTGACACGAAATGAAGCGACTCGGCGTGATTGGTTATGGCGCGCGTATACGGCACATGCTCGGCACCATCGACAAGTTTGGGACCGGCGCCACGGTGGTCGCGGTGGTCGATCCCGCCGAAACGGCCCTGCGGCTCAGGTTCCCCGAAAAGCTGGAGGCGGTCACGTTCTACGACGACGTGGACCGGATGCTGGACGAGGCGGGCCTCGACGGCGTACTCATCGGCACGAACTGTCTCTACCACACGCCATACGCGATCAAGGTGCTGGCGCGAAACCTGCCCTTGTTCCTCGAAAAGCCGGTTGCCATCAACGAAGAGCAGGTCAGCCAGCTGCACGCGGCGGCGGTAGCCTCGAGCAGCGAGGTGGTCGTCTCGTTCCCGCTTCGCCTCTCCGAACTGTGCAACATCACGAAAGATGTGATCGACAGCGGCGTCATCGGCACCGTCGAGAACGTCCAGGCCACCAACAACGTCCCGTTCTACGGCTCGAACTACTACCACGGCTGGATGCGCAACGAGGCGCTGACCGGCGGACTGTGGCTGCAGAAGGCCACTCACGACCTCGACTACCTCACCTATCTGGTGGGCAAGGTTCCCCAGCGGATGATCGCGGTGGAATCCAAGACCGTCTTCACCGGCGACATGCCGGCTGGCCTCTACTGCCTCGACTGTCCGAAGCAGAAGGAGTGCCCCGAAAGCCAGTACAACCTGTTCTACAAACAGGGGATCATCGACGACATGGCCGAGGCCGCCAGTTGGTGGGATGGCCGCTGGCAGTGCAGCTTCGCGGAGGACACCGGCAACCACGACGCCGCGACCGCCATCCTCCAGTACGAGTCTGGCGCCCACCTGACCTACACGCAAATGTTCTACGCCCGGCGTGGCGCGGCCAAGCGCGGGGCGATCCTCACCGGTTACAAGGGAACCGTCAGCTTCGACTGGAACACCGACGAGGTGGTGGTCCATCACCATCACAGCGGACGCGTCGAGCGCCACCGCGCCGAGGCGATCGGCGGCGGGCACCACGGCGGCGACGAGCAGCTCGCCCACGATTTCCTGGCGATCCTCAATGGAACCGGCCCCAGCCGCGCGACGATCCACGACGGCATCCTCAGCGCCCAGTTGTGCCTGATGGCGAAACGGTCCTGCGAAACCAACGCGTTCCAGCCATTCGTGCCGCTGGGTACACCGGCGGCCCTGGCACCCTCCGCGGCGGTTTCCTGAGCAACTGACCGGCGGCTTGCCCGTGGATCCGGAACGGCCGGGCGAATATTGGTCATAACGCGAAAGGCCCGGTCGAGCAATTCGACCGGGCCTTTCGCGAGTTTGAATGCGTGAGCGTTACTCCACGACCTCGACCGTCGCCATCATGCCGAAATCCTCGTGCGAGAGGATATGGCAGTGGTAAACGAACTTGCCGGTGAAGTCGGCGAATCGCATTCGCATGATCGTCTCGGAATGCGGCGGGAGGTTGAATGTGTCCTGGTGACCGAAATCCGGATGCGGCTCGCCATTGACCGACAGCACCTGGAAGTCGTTGATGTGGATGTGGAACGGATGCCAGTGATCCGTCGTGTTCCGCACAACCCACTCTTCCAGCGCTCCCAATTGCACGGTCTGGTCGATCCGGTCGTGGTCGAAATGCTTGCCGTCGATCGCCAGGTACAACGGGGCGCCTGGCTCCTCGAACGTCGTGATCCGGACGTTATCGACCGGTAGCCCTCGGAAGTTCTCGAACGGAACGAGATTGGTTGGCAGCGGCGTCGGGTCCACCGCGTCGCCCTCGATCACCATCGTTGCCAGCAACTCATCCGGCTGGGCCTGGTAGTCGACACCCCACATCAGCGTGCGGAACTCGTACTCGCCAGGCGTCGGCAACGCCTGCACCAGGAACTCGGTCCGTTCCGCCGGCGCCAACACGATGTTCTCCCGCGCGATCACGCGGTCGTGCGGGTTGCCGTCGTTGGCGATCTCGTACAGCAGGTGCCCCTGCAACGCGATGTTGAAGAACGTGTCGGCGCTGAGGTTTGCCACGCGCCACCGCTGGGTTTCACATGGCTGGATGGAGATCCGTGGCTCGATCTGGCCGTTCACGAACCGGGTCAGGTTGGTCTGGTCGCTGTATGGAACCAGGTTGCCATCGCCATCGAACTGCGTGGCGGTGAGCACCAGCAGTCGATCGGTGAGCCCCGCGATGCCCTCGACCTCGTCCAGGTTGCCTTCCAGGATGATCACGCCGTGGAGACCGGCGTTGACCTGCTCGCCCGTGTTGCCGTGGGCGTGCGGGTGATACCAGAACGTTCCCGGCACGTGGTTTTCGGGAAGCACGTACTCGTAGTCGAATTCCGTGCCCGAGTCGACCTGGAGGAAGATGTTGTCGGAGTTGCCGCTCGGCGAAACGTGGAACCCATGGGTGTGGATATTGGTGTAGTCCTCAAGCTCGTTGATCAGCTTCAGGCGAACGACGTCTCCCGCCCGGATTCGCAGCGTTGGGCCGGGGAACTCTCCTTCGTAGGTCATCGTGGTCACGGTCTGGCCGGCCACGGTCGTCTCACCGGTCGCGGCTCGGAAAGACGTCTCCAGCACGCCGTTCTCGCTCCGGCGGACCGACGGTTCCCGGAGCGGCTCGCCCTTCACGCCGTTGAATGGCGTGGGTGGAGCCACCGGACTGGCGTCCTCCGCGGATGGTGACGCGGTGTCGCCGCCGTGCGCGTGACCGGCGTCCGGCGAGGCCTCCTGTGCCAGACCGCTGACCGGCAGGGTCGCGGCGGCCGCCGCGCCGAGCACGATGTGCCGCCGGGTGACGGTGAGCTTCTCCCCGTCGAAGTTCTGGGTGATCTGCTGGTCCGGGGTGCTGTCGTTCATGAATCAGGGTGCTCCTCAGGGATACCTAACGGTTGCCAGGATCAGGCGGCCGGCGTGGCGGCGATGCCCTCGGGACCGTGCGTTCCCTCGATGTTCTCGACCACCTCGTCGAGCAGCCAGGTGCCATCGACATTCACGAAGATGAAGAGATCGGTCTCAACGCCGTCGATGCCTTCTTCATGCGGGGTCGGGCTGGCGTAGTCGAACAGCGCGGCAACGCGACCATCTTCGAGCACCGTCACCGAGCGGATATCGAGAATCACTGTCTGGTGTTCCTCGGCGAGCGGCACCGGCTCGGCGGTCATGGCCGCGACGAAGTCCTCGTCGAACAGCGACTTGCCAACCTGGTGGATGATGAAATCGTCGGTCAGGCCACCCATGCCGGCGAGGTAGTCACCCGCGTTGTGGCAGGCCGTGATGTTCCAGATCGCGGCCGTGATTTCCGCCACGGTCTGCTCGTCGGCTGGTTCGCCTTCCGGCAGCGCGAAGTCGACCGGCGTCGCCTGGATGACCGATACCCGCTCACCCTCGCCCTCTGGCGCGGGTGTGCCGTGAAGTTCCCGCATCTCCTCGATGGTGCGGGGCTCGAGCGTGCATTCTTCCGGATTCGGCGATGGATCGTCCTGGGCGATCGCTGTGGCACCAATACACGAAGACAACAACAAGCCGAGGGCAAGTGACGTGACTGTTTTGCCGCGCATGAGACTCTCCATCCCGATAATCGTGACTGGTTACAGACCCACTTCGGAGTCTATCAATCAGGGGGTCGGGGAGGAAGATGCCGGTCTCCGGCATTGGTCACGCCAGGGTTAGGATGGAGGTACCAGGTACCTCGCCAGGAGTCCCGTGAGTGGCCGTTGGCCGGGGGTGGCGGGTCGGCAGGGCGTCGATCAGGCTTCGGGAAGGTTAAGCGGATAACGCTCAAGGATCTCGTAGCGAGCGCCATCCTTGCCCAGGTGGCTCCGCACGAGGTGGACTTCCGATACCGGGATCGGGATGGGCGACTTGTGGGTCACCTCGCCAGTTTCGGCGGCCTTTTCGAAGCGGGCGCGAATCTTGGCGGGCAGGTCCCGGATGCGCGTGTCTTGGGTGTTCCGCAGCCGACCGAGCGTGATGTGAGGATGGAAGTCCCGTTCATCGAGTTCGAAGTCGAGTGACTGGAGCGTCTCGCCGATCGCGTTCCGCAGCGTGTGCAGTCGATGCGCGGGGCCGTACAGGCCGAGCCACAGGATGCGGGGGCGCTTCATGGTCGGAAACACGCCCAGGTCGGCCGTCCTCAGTTCGAACGCGTCGTGCTCGGACACCACCGGCGCGAGGGACATCTGAAGCAGTGTCGCCCGCTCGGGCTCGACCTCGCCCAGGAAATGCAGCGTGATGTGGGCGCTGCCCGCCGCCGTCCACCGGATCGGCCACTCCTCGGTCTTCAGGCTGGTGGTCACCCTGTCGACCAGGTCCATCACGTCCGGCGGGATGGGAACGGCCAGGAACAGCCGCATCGCGGTATCCACCGATGTCTCGGGGGGGCGTTCCTTCGTGACCTTCGGTCGCTTGGGGCGCTTCGGTTTGAGTGGTCGGGAAGATTGCTCTGTCATGCCAGGAGTATACGGGAGAGGTGGTGCGGTAGGATTGACCCATTGGTTTACTCGGGGATCCGCATCCCGATGCTGGGTAGGTACATGTCCATAGCATTCCTTGGTCCGCGAGGCACGAACAGCGAAGAGGCGGCCCTGATCCATGGTGGCGGGGACGCGGAACTGGTCGCCGTGCCTGGCATTCCGGCGCTGGTCTCGGCCGTGGAGACGGGCCTGGCCGATGTGGCGGTCCTTCCCATCGAAAACTCGATCGAGGGACCGATCAGCACCACGCTCGACCTGCTGATTCACGAGACGGGCTTGATGATCCAGGCCGAGGTGGTGGTGCCGATCCGTCATGTGATGGTCACGGCCCCCGGCGCCACCCTCGATGGCATCCAGACGGTGATCTCCCATCCGCAGGGCCTCGCCCAGTGCCGCCGGTTCCTCGAACGGTTCCTGCCCCACGCCGAGCAGGTCGCCTGGCTTTCCACCGCCGGCGCGGTCCAGGAAGTCGTGGGGAGTAACGATCTCACGCGGGCGGCCATCGGACCCGAACGCTCCCATGAGCTGTATGGCGGTCACGTCCTCGCTCGCGACATCCAGGACATTCGCGGAAACCTCACCCGTTTCATCGTGCTCGCTCCGGAGGACGCCGCCCCAACCGGCGCCGACAAGACCTCCATCGCGTTTACGGTGAAGGAGAACGTGCCCGGCATCCTGTTCAAGGTGTTCCAGCCGTTCGCCAATCGAAACATCCAGCTCACCAAGATCGAATCCCGCCCGATCAAGGGGCGGCTCGGACTCTACGTCTTCCTGGTCGATTTCGAGGGACACCGGCTCGATCCGGAGATCGCCGAGGTCCTAGGCGAGGTGCGAGACCTGGTGAAGGACCTGAAGGTCTTCGGTTCCTACCCGCGGTTCCCCATCGAGCAATTCGACGAACTCTTCGAAACCAGGGCGCTGCTCTAGGATGCCGTCCCCAGGTCGTTCCACGTCCCCGACTTCGGCCTGTTCTGTTTCACTCCGCTCTTTCGCTTACGCCATGAGGTGCCACGCTTGACCCTGCTGATCGATGACAACCTGACGACCTCCCTGATCGCGGTTCCACTCTCCGAGAGATGGGTCGATACCACCGTGACGGTAGATATCCGGGAAGGCCTGTCGGCCTCCGACGTGACGTCCGAGGATGTCGCGCTGATCTCCGCCGCCGAAGCCACGCTGCTGGCCGATTCCCACGTGCTCATTTCCGAGATCGCCGTGGTGCTCGACGGCATCGGGCCAATCGTCATGCGCACACCGGTGAGGCCGGATGGCGTGGATGAAACGGTGGTTCGGCTGCTGGACGCCGGTCCCACGGCCGAGGTGCTCATTCGAGCGCTGCTGAGGCCGTACTTCGGTATCTCCGCCACGACCTTCGCGCGAACCGACGATGATCCCGCCGCCGAAACCGCCGAGGTGATCGTCCTCGATGGCGCGGCCGGGTTGCTCCAACCCGAGGCCGGGCACCAGTCGGACCTGGTCCGGGACTGGTTCGTGCTCACGGGCCATGCCGTCGTCAGTCATGTCGTGGTTGTCGGTCTCCACGCGTTGGCCCGGGGCGCGGAAGCGGAACTCGACACCCTCGCGGCGGCGGTCGCCACCGGGCAGGAGCGAAAGCGCGATGTGCGCGGCATCGTGGCCGCCCGTTACGGCATTGAGGACCGCGAAGCCCTTGGCGAAATGACGAACCGTCAGCGATTCGAACTCACCCAGGCCGATCGGAATTCGCTCGCCAACCTCATCGCCCGGGGTACCTGGGGCGGCAGGTTCGGCAAGCGCCTGCCGGTCTATCGCGATGTGCTGCCAGCCGATGTGCTCGGCGAAGAGGAAACCCCGAATGACTGAGGCCCTGACCCCGGAGGCCGCCCGCCAGCGGATGCTCGACGCGCTGGAGGCGGTGAGCGCCGAGTACAAGGTGTTCCAGCACCGCCCGATCCGGAACTACGACGACGCGGAACTCGCTCGCCAGGAATCCGGCTTCTTCGGAACCGAGTCCAAGAGCATGGTGCTCACCAGCGGCGACAAGGTCCTGGTCTACCTGACGCTGGCCGGGAACCGGGTGGACATCAAGGCGATCCGGGCTCACTTGGGCGGCCCGAAGCCAAAGATTATGGGCGGCGAGGCACTGTGGGAACAGTTCGCCGCCGAGCCCGGCGCGGCCTACCCGTTCGGCTTCGATCCCGGTATCGCGATCTATGTCGATCCGAGCGTCTATGAGCAGGAATGGGTGCTCATGAGCCTGGTGCTGCCAACGGAAACCGTTCAGGTCCGTGGCGAGGACGTGCGGAAGGTCCTGGAGCACATCCCCAACCCGGTCGAAGCGGTGACGACGTTCAATCAGGCATAGCGCCGCGAACCTCGGCCTGGTAATCGGCCTCCGAGCCGATCCAGACCGAGCCGTCAGCGTAGTGTTCCTTCTTCCAGATCGGCACGATCTCCTTGATCCGGTCGATGGCGTATTCGGCCGCCGCGAACGCCTCGGCCCGGTGCGCCGACGCCGTGGCGATCACCACGCTGGCGACGCCGGGTTCCAGGTAGCCGGTGCGATGGTGGATCGCCACCCGCATGCCGGGCCAGCGCTCCACGATCTCGACGCCGATCACCCCGAGCTGCTTCTCGGCGGCCGGGGCGTACGCCTCGTAGTCGAGCGCGATCACGGCGCGGCCGCGCGCATGATTCCGGACCGTGCCGGTGAAGGTCACGATCGCCCCGGCATCGTCGGCCGCGACGAGCGCTTCCACGTCCCGAGGATCGAGTGGCTCTTCGGTGATGGCGAACAGCTTCGACGGGGCATCGCCTCCGCTGACCGGCGGAATGAACGCGACCTCGTCACCGTCCTGGAGGACGTAATCGGGTTCAACGTAATCCTCGTTCACCATTAGCATCATCGAGCGACGCAGGCCCGCCAGGCGCGGATGATCGGCGGTCACCAGCGGGTAGACCTCGGAGACGTGCGTGCCCTCCGGAACGGCGATGGACTCCTCGCCCTTGCCCAAATGCTCCCGCAGGATGGCGAAATACCGGACGCGAATCGTGATGGTGGGGTTCGAGGACACGCGGTACTCCGCTTGCTACATGGGCACGGCGTCACGCCATGCACCCGTCAAAACTGGCTCATTTACAAGGAAGCCGGGAAAACACGATTGTTGTCGCCTGGTAGCGGCGAAGCTTGTCTTCGCCCAGCGCCGGGATGCGAACGCCAAGCCTTGAAGGGCTTTTCCGGAGCCACGGCTGCCTGGCGGAGATAAACTCCGCCGCTACCAGGAATGCTGCGGGCTCATTCGCACTCCGAATCAGAAACCGATATCCGGCCCTGGACTGAAATCGCTTACAGATTCCGCTTCAGCACCGCCCGGAGACCTTCCGCGATGGCGCGGTGGTGGTTTCGGAGCTCGGCGAACAACGCGGCGATGTCGTCCTCGCCGGCCTCCCGGGCGTCTTCGGTATAGCGATCCAGGACGTCTTCGCTTTGGAGCAGCGTCGCCAACGTGGTGATCACGTTGTACTCTACATCACTCACGACGTAGTCACGTTCCTTGTCGGTCATGTGGCCCTCGTTCGTTGATCGGGTGGCGTCGTCAAGTCGTGCACGGAGCCGGTTGCGCTGTCCGTGACGAGTATCGATTAAGGGTATCGTACCCGGTCAGCCCATGGATGGTGCGACCCTTAACGCGCGCTGGTCCGTATCGAACCCCGGAGGGACGCCGCCCCGCTCGCCTCACCTCCCTACAAATGCGTCTCGAACCACCCCAGCGTTCGCTCCAGGCGTTCCACCCGGTGCTTCGGCGCGCCATTGCGGCTGAGGCCGTGGCTTTCGTTGGCGAAGCGCACGAACTCTACCTCCCGGCGGAGGCGCTTGAGGGCGATGAAGAGTTGCTCGGCCTGCTCCATCGGGCAGCGGTAGTCATTCTCGCTGTGGATGATCAGCAGCGGCGCGGTGATGTTCGCCACATGCTTCAGCGGCGACAGGTCCCAGTATTTCTCGATGTTGTCCCAGGGCGTGCCGAGTTCCGGATCGAAGGACACCAGCCCGATGTCGTCGGTGCCATACATGCTGGCCATGTTCGAAATGCTTCGATCGGTCACCGCCGCCTTGAATCGGTCCGTGGTGCCCAGCATCCAGTTGGTGATGTACCCACCGTAGGAACCACCAGTGATGCCGATCCGGCTCTCGTCGATGCCGCCCAGCGAGACGACATGGTCGACGGCAGCGAGGAAGTCCGGCGAATCGGCCACGCCCCACGCGGCGCAGACCTCCTGTGCGAACTCCTCGCCATAGCCCATGCTCCCGCGCGGATTGATGTAGACCAGCGCCAATCCTCGCGCCGCGTAGAGTTGGAGTTCGTGGAAGAAGCAGGGGCTGAACTGGGCGTGCGGTCCACCGTGCACGTTCAGGATCAGCGGAACCTTCGGTCCGTCCGGCGTGTTGCCGCCGGGCCGCAGCAACCAGCCCTGGATCGCCCGGCCGTTGGATTCCACCCAGAACTCTTCCGGCGAGGCGATGCCGATTTCAGCCAGCCATGCATCGTTGAAGGGAGAAAGGGTGGTCTCGGAATCACCCGAGACTACCCGGAGGCTGGCCGGCGTGGTCGGGTCGGTGACCGCGATCACCAGGTCCTTGCCGCCCTTGAGATGGTCGAACGCGGTGACATGCCGGTTGTCGCCGGTACGCACCGTCGCGTCGCCCTTCCGGGCATGGAACCGCACCACCCGCGTGACGCCGCGGTCGCTGACCAGGGCATCGATCGCCTTGCCGTCCGGAGTCCAACGCATCGTCGGGCCAGCGGCCGGTCCGTTTGGACCGCTCATCGACGAGTCGCCGATTGTGCGATCGAGCGATTCCGTCAGGCAGGAGAGCTTTCCGCCCCCGGCCCCGATCACGTACAGCCTGCTGTTTTGCACGAAAGGGATGTCGGTTTCATTGCCGGCCAGCGCGAGCGTCGCCCCATCCGGCGACCAGGCGAGCGACCGCCAGGTTCCCGTCCCGGCGGTTAACCTGCGCGGATTCCCGCCGCCCGCGGGGATGGTCCAGACATCGTTCAGACGGGAAAGGTCCCATTCCGGATCGCGATTGGCGATGAACGCGATCTCGCTTCCCGCTGGCGACCAGGCGGGCGATTCGTGGTCGAAATCGCCGCTGGTGAGTTGAACCGGTTCCGCGTCCTGCTCCAGCGCGTCGATCGTGAAGATGTGCGTTCGCTTGTCGTCGAGAAACCCCTTGCCATCGAACTTGTAGCGCGCGGAGCGGATCACCTTCACGTCACGCTCGGCGTCGAATCCCTCCGGATCGACCAGGCTGGTGAAGACGAGATGCCGGCTGTCCGGCGACCACACCGGCCCGGAAACGCCGTTGTCGAGGTCGGTAGCCTGCCGGGCTTCGCCACCGGCCACCGGCAGAATCCACAACTGGGGAGCCTTGGTTTGTCGCTTCGAGGTGAAGGCGATCCATTGGCCGTCGGGAGACCAGCGAGGGGAGCCATCGTTCCACTGACCGGTCGTCAGTTGCCGTGGTTCGCTGCCGTCCAGCGGGAACAGCCAGATCGCGGCGCGGTACTCGTTCGCCTCGCGGTCGATGTGCTGCACCGCCGCCACCACCTGGCGGCCATCGGGACTGACGTTGGGATCGCCCACGAGTTTCAGCGCGAAGATGTCGTTGATTTCGATTGGCCGTCCGGCGCGCGTGGGGGCGGGCGGGGCATCCGCCGCCGAATCCGCGTATGACCAGTCTGGCTCCAGGCCGGCGCGAAGCGTCTTGAGGGTTTTCTTCGAGGAGGTTCGTTTTCCGGCTTTGGCCAATGAAGGATCCTTTCGGGACTGGAATCGCAAATAAGAGGCGAACGACTATCGCGCTTCGTCCGCCTCGGGGCCGCGCGGCGCGGCCAGCAGCATTGCTTCCACCGTTTCGCCCGGCATGTAGGGATGCTCCCGAGGCTTGATGATCAGGAAGGCGTTGATATCGATGAACGAGGCGAGCCGAGACGACGCCTGACGGCCCGTGTTCCGGCCGGTCAGCCGGCCGTCGTTCGCCACCGACACGATGCCTCGCTGGTATTCGATCCGGTCGGAAGCCTCCACTTCATCCTCCAGCACCACCGGAACGAGGGGGCGGTCCACTTCCCGCGCGCCCAGCATCTGGCGGATCGCCGGGCGGATGAAAACCTCGAACGTCACCAGTGACGAGACCGGGTTCCCCGGCAGGCCGAAGAACAGCGCGTTCCCGCTGGTGGCGAAATTGAGCGGCTTGCCCGGCTTCAGGTACAGGCGCCGGAAGTGCACCTCGATGCCTGGGTCTTCGATCAGCAGCGCCTTGACCAGGTCGAGATCGCCCATCGAGACACCGCCCGAGGTGATCACGATGTCATCGGCGGCCAGTCGCTCGTGAATGAAGGCTTCCAGTTCGTCGCGCTTGTCGGGAGCCTTCCCGGCGAAGATGATCTCGCACCCCTCGGCCAGCAACGCGGCTGACAGGCTGAACCGGTTCGAATCCCGGATTTGACCCGGTCCCAGCGGTTCGCCTGGCTCCACCAGTTCGTCCCCGGTCGACAGCACGCTCACACGGGGCCGTCTGGTCACGTTCACCGGCGTGATGCCGAGATTCGCGATCAGGCCAATCTCCGCTGGTCCGAGCACGGTTCCCGCGGACAGGATCAGATCGCCCTTGCGGACATCCGAGCCGATCGGCCTGATGTTCTCCCCCGGTTGCACGTCTTCCTGGTGGATGACGACGTGGTCTTCCTTGAGATCGGTCGCCTCGATCGGCACCACCGCGTCGGCGCCCCTGGGCACCGGCGCGCCGGTCATGATCTTGACCGTGTAGCCGTCGGTCACCTCCGCGTCGATCACGTTTCCCGCGTGCTGCTCGCCGATCACCTCGCGCCAGGGCGAACTGTCGGCCGCGAACACCGCGTACCCATCCATGGTGGAGGCCGCGAACGGCGGGTGATCCTCCGTGGCCACCACGTCCTCCGCCAGCACCCGGAACGCGGCCTCGCGCAGGGGAATCGCCTCGGACGGGAGTTTCCGGATGTGCTGGTCGATGATCGAGCGCGCCTCGGCGGGCGGTCGCATACGGTCGAGTTCCTGGAGATCGTGGATGGATGTCACGGAAGCCTCATCGGTTCATGAGCGACGGATAGCCGGGCCACACGCAAGCGGCCAATGGCATGATCCTAGCATCAGCGGGAATCACACAGCGTAACCCGCGGACATCAGACCTGGAACGGCATCCGGGCATACCTTGGGTACCGCGCACGTCTCAAAGGAGACCGCTGGTCTGCGGGGACAGTCCCAGCGAGCCGAAGACCAGCGTGTGGCTGTGCTGACCAAACAGCCGGCTCCGCCGTTAGAAATGCTCGCGGAAGAGTTCGGAGGACCGGTACGGGGCGGGGAGGTCATCCGACCGTTGCCGGGTGTACATGTCCATGATCATCGTGCGCGTCCACTCCTCGCTTGAGGTCGGGGCGCTCGCCGTCCAGGGCATCTGCCACGGCGACCGCATCGGCACGATGCTGATGGTGCCGGTGAACCCCTGATCGGCGAGGATCGACACGACTCGTCGCGAGATCGGGTCGTTCGTGTTCAGCTCGCCGGTGCTCAGCACCCACGACGGTATGCGGACCAGCGTCAGCCGGGGCAGCAGCCGCATGATTGCGGCTTCGGCTTCGAGGTAATGGGGAACGTCGCCGGTGAGATCCAGCGCGATGTCCAGGTCCCACTCCTCGGAGGAGTGCCGGATCATCTGCAGCTGGCCGAGCTGGTCGTGGCCCCGGTGGATGTTCGATCCACGAATGCCGATCGCATGGCGAATGAAGTCACGGTGCGTTTCCCGCGATCGCCGGCGCGATTCGGCGCCGAGCCAGGTGCCTCGGGTTACATCGCTGGAATGGGGAATGACGATCGTGCGGAGCCCAAGCGACCTCGCGCCCTGGTCCAGCAACGACCATAGGGCATCGGTTCGCTGGCTCGCCAGGGGACCGTAAATGGACCCTGGAATCCAGATGCTCTTCATGCGGATCAGGTTGTCGGGTTGGTGCGCGCCGAGCGCGTGAGCCGAGGGAATGCGGAAGGACGACCGAAGGTCGAGGTCGATCGCGAAGAACTGGAGGGCCTCGGCCGCTCGAAGTGACGACCCGGGCGACCCCATGAACGATGTCGTCGTGCCTGCGATGATGGTCGGTCGTCTGGAACCGGTGGAATAGCGAGCGGACATAAGAGAGTGCCTGCCTGTGTTGCTACGAGCACGGAACCGCTCCCGGAAACACGGATGTTCAGTGTATCACCGCGCCAACCGTTCCCCTGGCAAGTGGAACTCCCTGGGAACATTTGAGAACTGGTAGCGGCGAAGCTTGTCTTCGCCCGGCAGAGTCGCGTTCGCTCACGCATCCGCAATCCACTCCAGCCAGGATGGTGGCAGCTTGTGGTGAGCGACACGCATACATCCGCCCGGACGCGAAGTCGATATGCTCCGTGAATCGATGGGGTATCCCGCTCTCAGTCCAGGCCCGCGGCCTTCAGCAACGCCGCCTCTACCGCCAACTCCGTCGCGATGCACAGCCGGAAGCCGTGCTCGCGTTCGATTGTCCCGGAAGAGGTCGTCGAGGCGAAGGCGACATCGCCATCCAGCATGGTGTGCGACGGAATCACCCGGCGGGCGAGGGCGTCGTGCGCCGCCACGCACATCCGGGAAAGCGTCCCGTGATCGCAGGTGGTCGACGTAATCACGGAGATCAGCGTGGTTGCCTGACCAGGATCGGGAGTCTTCTGGTCGAGCTTCAGCAGCGACTCGCGATGGTCGCCGTCCAGCGAACCAGTCGCGTTCAGGACCACGATCGCCGTCACCTTGCCAGCCCGGACCGCGAACTGCGCGATGCCGATCCCACCCTCGCGGTGGTTACCCCCCGGGAGCTTACCCCACGTCGCCCCGGTTCCAGCCCCAACCGGGCCCTGCGAAACCTGGCTCAGCGGTACCGCGGCGATCAGGGCCTGTCGACCATGCTCGGGTTCCGGCGCGACCGGCTGGCCAGTCGCCAGGTCGTAGATCACCGCCGCGGGAACGATCGGCACCGGACTGGCCGAGGTAGGGAACCCTCGACCTCGTTCGGCTAGCTCTCGCATCACGCCATCGGCGGCGCGCAATCCGAACGCGCTGCCTCCCGTGAGCAGGATGGCGTCGGCCGCCTGCACGGTTCGTCCCGGAGCCAGCAAGTCCAGTTCCCGCGTGCCCGGCGCGGCGCCGCGCACATCCACCGCCGTCAGCGCGGGGTGATCGAAGAGGATCACCGTGCAGCCGGTCTTCTCCTCCGCGAGCGTCGCATGCCCAGCCGACACCCCGACCATATCGCTCAACCCAGTGGCGGTCACCACGTCACATGCACTCCCGGCCGCGCGTGGACCAGTTGCCCGTCGAAGACCGTCGCGGCTTCCGCCAGCGACACCGACGGATCGTTCTCCTCGAACATGTGCGTCAGCACCAGCGTCTCCGCCCCGGCCTCCACCGCCAGGGTCGCCGCTTCCGTGGCCGTCAGGTGCCCGCGTTTCTCGAACGGCAGCGCGCTCTTGGTCCGCTCGGGCGTGGCGGCCTCGGCGATCACGACCTTTATCCCTTCCAGGAATGGCCCGAGATCGGCCGAGGGACCGGTGTCGGCCGTGTACGCGAGATCGCCATGATCCGTGTGCACCCGAACCGCCCAGCATGGAATGAAGTGCACGGTCGGCTGGAAGCTCAGCGTCACGCCGCCAACCTTCACCGTGCCGTTCGGGTCGTATTCCGCGAGATCGAAGACGCCACCGAAGAAATCATCCGGCTCACCATCGGCCGCGAAGGTCTCCGCCAGCTTCTGGAAGAACGCCTTCCCGCCCGGCGGGAGCCACAGCGGCGTCTTGCGGCCCGGTTTCACCGGGTTGTACGCCAGCGAGAACCGCATCGCGATCACGTCCAGCATGTGGTCGACGTGCAGGTGGGAAATCACCACCGCGTCGAGCGTGCGGAAATCGACATGCTTGCGGAGTTCCTGCAAGGTTCCTGGCCCCGCGTCCAGCACCAGGTTGGTTGACCCATCGCTCACCAGGTAGCTCGCGCATCCCTGTCCGGTCCCGACCGACGCGGCGCTGCCGCCTATCACCGTGACTTTCCCGCTCATTCCCCTGTTTCCTCCTGGCTGTCCTGTTCGCCGTGCTGCTGGTAGTAATCACAAACGTCCTGCAGGACGCAAGCCCAGCAGCGGGGTTTCCGGGCCCGGCAGACGGTCCGGCCATGCTCGATCGTTTCGACATGGACGGCGTAGATCGATGGCGCGTGTGGGCCCACCAGGTCGGTGAGGATGGTCTGCTTCGTTACGGTGCTGGTGCGGTCCGGAACGATGCCCAGCCGGGTCATAACGCGGGCGATGTGCGTGTCCACGGGCATGATCGGCTGGCCGAGGGAGAACAGCAGCACGCAGGCGGCCGTCTTTGGGCCCACCCCGGGAAGGCTGGTGAGCCACTCCATCGCTTCGTCGGCCGGCATGGTGGCCAGGTCGATCCCGGACGCCTCCAGGGCCAGCAGCGATCGCAGCGCCTGCTGGATGCGCGGGGCCTTCTGCCGCGCCAGCCCTCCCGCCTGGATCGCCGAGGCCACGTCGATCTCTGGAGCGTCGATCACCTCGTCCCAGGTGGCATACGCGTCCTGGAGCGAGGCCATCGCCATGCCGGAATTGTGGTCGGTTATGCTCTGGGAGAGGATCGTGGCGACCAGTTGGCGCACGGGATCGCCGTCCGGCGCGAACGGGCGGGGACCGTACGCCATCTCCAGCCGGCGGGCGATCTCGTCGAACTTCTCAGCCAGATGGTCGTCTTCCGCGTGGTTGGCCGTAACGGGCATGGTCGCGATCTACCTCTGCCCGTCGCTCGCGTCGCTTTGCATGGTCGTGTAGTTGAACGGTTCCGTTCGCACCACGTCCAGGTGAGCGATGTCGTTCACCAGATGCGCCAGGGTGCCATGACCGGTCACCTCCAGATGCGTCACGCTGCAATTCGCCACCGGGTACGACGCGTAGTCGTTCGGGGAACCGCCATCCAGTTGCGCGATGAACGACCCGATCACTCCCCCATGGCAGACGATCGCGACATGCCGTTCCCGCCACGTGTAGGCGATCTCGCTTATGGTGGAGAACACCCTCGAATTGAAATCCGCGCGCACATCGCCCCCGGGCCAGCCGAACTGGTTGTCGAGCGGGTCGTCGCGTAACCGGAGTAGCTCCGGAAACCGCTCGGCGGCCTCGGCCAGCGTCAGACCCTCGGCATGTCCGAAGTGGACTTCTCGCAGCCGCTCCTCCATCATCAGGTCCAGGCGTTGGTGCGCCGCCACCTCGGACGCCGTGACCCTCGCGCGCTGGAGCGGGCTTGAGATGATCGCGTCGAGCCGCACCTCCTTCATCCTCAGTCCCACCTGTTTCGCTTGCTGAACGCCCAGCTCGTCAAGGGGAATGTCGAGATGTCCCACGAGTTGGTGCCGAACGTTGGCCTCGGTTTGGCCATGCCGGATCAGGTAGAGGTGGGTGGAGGTGTCCTGTTCGTGGCGAAACGTCTCGAAGCGGCGGATCGCGGGCGAGGATGTCGAGGTCTGCATGATTGAATCGTGTCCGTTCACATTGCACAGGCGGTGGCGAGGCACCTATACTAGGGCGATTTTGGATATCTCCGGAAAGGGTCCATCTCCCTCGTGTCTCCAGTCAGCCTGATCCTACCAGATACAGATGCCCCGCCCTCGGGTCCTTTCCGGACTTCGGGGGCGATTTTTTGTGAGATCGTCACCAACCACGAAAGGGAAGACACGCGTGATTGATGGAACGGTCCTCATCCTTGGGGGGCACGTCGTCGACCCGGCGAACGGGATCGACGGCCTGAACGATGTCCTGATCCGGGACGGCGTCATCGAGGCGGTCGGCACGATTGACGCGATCGATGGGGTCCCTGAATACGACGCCGGTGGCTGCCTGGTCACGCCCGGCTGGATCGACGTCCACGTCCACCTCCGCGATCCCGGGTTCCCCGAAAAGGAGACGATGGAAACTGGCACGGCGGCCGCCGCCGCCGGTGGGTTCACCTCCATCGCCTGCATGCCGAACACCAAACCCGCGCTCGATTCACCGGAGATCATCGCCGACCTCGTCCAGCGCGCGAAGGCCAATGGATCGGTGCGGGTTTATCCCATCGCCACCATCACCCGCGGGCGAACCGGCGACGAACCGGTCGACTTCGAAGCGGTGATCGAGGCGGGCGCGATCGGCTGGTCGGACGATGGCGATACCACCGCCAACAGCGCCATCATGCGCCAGGCGCTGGAGGTGTCGGCCCGGATCGACCGCCCGGTCATCGTCCACTGTGAGGACAAGGCCATCGCCTCCGGCGCCATGCACGAGGGCGAGGTTTCCCGCCGCCTCGGCATTCCGGGCATCCCGGCCGCCGCCGAGGAGATCATCATCGCCCGCGACATCATGCTGGCCGAACTCACCGGTGGCTGGTTGCACGTCTGCCACGTCTCCACCGGGCGCGGCGCCGAGCTTGTCGCCGAAGGCAAGCGGCGCGGCGTGAACGTCACCGCCGAGGTCATGCCTCACCACCTCGCCATGAGCGACGAGTGGGTGGGCGGCGATCGCACCCTCCACAACACCGACTTGCCCGCTGGGCGGCCGGCCAAACCTGGCGATCCCAACACAAAGGTGAATCCGCCCCTCCGCCCAATCGCCGACACCGAGGCGCTTATCAAGCGCATTCAGGACGGCACCTTCGACTGCCTGGGAACCGATCACGCCCCGCACGCCGCCCCGGAGAAGGAGGGCTCGACCTTCGAGGCCGCCGCCATGGGCCTCAGCGGCCTGGAGTTCGCCTTCCCGCTCACCTGGGCGCTGGTCGAGGCTGGCCACCTGTCGCTTTCCGACCTCGTTCGTCTCTGGACCGTTGAACCCGCGCGGATCCTTCGCGAATCGAGCGGAACGCTCTCCACCGGAGCCATCGCCGACGTGACCGTGTTCGACCCGAACATCGAGTGGACGGTGACGCCGGACGAACTCCGCACGCGGAGCGCGAACACCCCCCTGCTTGGAATGACTCTTACTGGACGCGCGGTGCTGACGCTCGTCGATGGAAAGGAACGTCACCGTGCCTGACGAACGCACCCCCAAGGCCAAATTCCGGCCCGCCTCCGATGCCGCCCTCGCCCTCGCCGATGGGCGCGTCTTTCGCGGCCGCGGCTTCGGCGCCGAAGCCACCGCCGCCGGCGAAGTGGTCTTCACCACCACCATGACCGGCTACCAGGAAGTCGCCACCGATCCCTCCTTCCGGGGTCAGATCGTGTGCATGACCTATCCCCTGATCGGCAACTACGGCGTCAACAACGACGACGACGAGAGCCGCCAGCCATGGATCGCCGGGCTGGTCGTCCGCGAATGGAGCGACGCGCCCTCAAACTGGCGCTCGGCCGGCACCATCGACGCCTACCTGAAGGAAGCCGGCATTCCCGGTATCTCCGGTGTCGACACCCGTGCCCTCACCCGCCACATCCGCTCGGTGGGCGACACCCGCGCCGTGCTGGTCCGTAACGTCAACGGCATGAGCGACGAAGAGCTGGTCGCCCTGGCGAAGGACGCGCCGCTCCCTGGCGAGCAGGACGTGGTCGGCGAGGTGATGACGCCCGAGGAAACGGTCCACGGCGACCCCACCTCCGAGACGCACGTCGTCCTGCTCGATTGCGGCGTGAAGCGCAATATCATCCGCTCGCTGGTCCAGCGTGGCGCCAGGGTGACGGTTGTCCCCTATGGCACGCCGTACAGCCGCATCGTGGAACTCGAACCGGACGGCGTCATCGTCTCCCCGGGACCTGGCGACCCGGCCAACCTCGACGACGGCCTGGACGTGGTTCGATGGCTCCTCGACGACGAACGGCCGTACCTCGGCATTTGCCTTGGGCACCAGCTGCTGGCCCGGGCCATTGGTGCCGATACCAGCAAGCTGAAGTTCGGCCATCGCGGCGGCAACCAGCCAGTCAAGGACGAGCGCAGCGGCAAGGTCACCATCACCGCGCAGAACCATAGCTACCAGGTGATGAGCGACACTATCCCGGAGACGACCGGGTGGCACGTGGCCCTTCGCAACCTCAACGACGGCTCGGTCGAGGGTCTCTCGCACGACACCCTGCCGGTTCTCTCGGTACAGTTCCATCCCGAGGCATCGCCCGGACCAGGCGACTCCGGGAACATGTTCGACGAATTCCTCCAACTGATCGCGACGCGGGCCTGACGACGCGACAGACACCACATCGGGCCTTGAAGGTGGCGACACGCCTCCTCCATGCGCGCCCGCGGGCCAACGAGCAGCAAGGTAATCCACAGGAAATGGGGCGGCGGTGATAGCAAGGGCGGCAAACAAACCGGTAACGCAACCTGAAAGCGTGCTGGTGATTGGTTCCGGGCCAATCGTGATCGGGCAGGCGGCGGAGTTCGACTACGCCGGTTCGCAGGCGTGTCGCGCGCTCCGTGAAGACGGTGTTCGCACGATCCTGGTGAATTCCAACCCAGCCACCATCATGACGGACGAGGACATCGCCGACGCGGTCTACATCGAGCCGCTCACGCCTGACGTGATCCGGCGCGTGATCCAGCGCGAACGGCCCGAGGGCCTGCTGCCGACGCTTGGCGGCCAGACCGGCCTCAACCTCGCGGTGAAGGTCGCCGAACTTGGCATCCTCGACCAATACAACGTCCGACTGCTCGGCACGCCGCTCGAAGCCATCCAGATGGCCGAGGACCGCGCCCTGTTCAAGGACCTGCTCGAACGCATCGGCGAGCCGGCCATCCCCAGCGTGATCATCACCTCGCTGGAGGAAGCCCGCGAGTTCGTCAAGACCACGCCGTTGCCGCTCGTTATCCGGCCCGCCTACACCCTCGGCGGCACCGGTGGCGGTGTCGCGCACACCCTCGAGGATCTCGACCGCATCGTCACCTCGGGCCTCAACGCCAGCCCCATCAACCAGGTCCTCCTCGAACGCTCGCTCCTTGGCTGGAAGGAGATCGAGTACGAGGTCATGCGCGACGGCGCGGACACCTGCATCACCATCTGCAACATGGAGAACATCGACCCGATGGGGGTCCACACCGGCGACAGCATCGTCGTTGCCCCATCCCAGACACTCTCCGACCGCGAATACCAGATGCTGCGGACGTCCGCGATCAACATCATCCGCTCTCTCGGCATCGAAGGCGGCTGCAACGTCCAGTACGCGCTCGATCCCAACTCCATGGAATACGGCGTCATCGAGGTTAACCCTCGCGTCAGCCGCTCTTCGGCGCTCGCCTCCAAGGCCACGGGCTATCCCATCGCCCGGCTCTCCGCCAAGATCGCCATCGGCAAGCGGCTGGACGAGCTGACGAACGTCGTTACCGGCAAGACCACGGCCGCCTTCGAGCCCGCGCTCGACTATGTGGTCGCCAAGATTCCGCGCTGGCCGTTCGACAAGTTCCCCAAGGCCGATCGCGTTATCACCACCCAGATGAAGGCGACGGGCGAGGTCATGGCCATCGACCGCTCGTTCGAGGGCGCGATCCAGAAGGCCGTCCGCTCTCTGGAAACGACCGCCAAGGACCTCACCTGGGAAGCTCCGGAGTGGAACGGCGACCTCGACACAATCCTCGAGTTCGTCCGGAAGCCGACCGACCTGCGGATGTGGGCCCTCATGGCCGCCCTCCGTCGCGATGTGACCGTCGAGAAGATTCACGAGTTGAGCAACATCGACGAGTGGTTCCTCTGGAAGCTCGAAGGCCTGGTCGCCATCGAACGCCGGCTCGCCAACGAAGACCTGACCGACGACCTCTTGTGGGAGGCCAAGCAGGCCGGGTTCTCTGACCGGCAGATCGGTCACTTCGCCGGCCGTGCAGCCGCCGATGTGCGGGATCTCCGCCGCTCGCTGCACATGGCGCCGGTCTACAAGATGGTGGACACCTGCGCCGGCGAGTTCGCCGCCCAGACCCCGTACTTCTACTCCACGTATGAAGAGGAAGACGAAGCCGAGCCGCTGGAAGGCGAGCGCGCCGTCGTCATCGGCTCCGGACCGATCCGTATCGGCCAGGGCATCGAATTCGACTACTGCTCGGTGCAGGCGTCGCGCTCGCTCCGCGAGGCCGGCGTTTCCTCCATCATGATCAACTCGAACCCGGAAACGGTTTCGACCGATTTCGACGCCAGCGACCGGCTCTACTTCGAGCCGCTGGACGCCGAAAGCGTCGAGGAGATCATGCTGCACGAGGCGGATGGCGAACCCGAAGCCATGCCTCCGATGATCGTGCAGTTCGGCGGCCAGACCGCGATCAACCTCGCGAAGCCGCTGAGCGAATCCGGCGCGCCGATTCTTGGCAGTTCCCTCGATTCGATCGATCTCGCCGAGGATCGATACCGATTCGAGGCGTTCCTGCGGGAGCTCGACATTCCGCAGCCAACCGGCGCGGCGGTCACCTCGCTTCAGGACGCCGAGGCCGTGGCCGAGCGAATCGGTTACCCGGTGCTCGTCCGGCCGTCGTACGTGCTTGGTGGCCGGGCCATGGAGGTGGTCTACAGCTCCGGCCAGTTGGCCCGCTACATCCGCAACCAGGTATCGCTGACCCCCGAGCATCCGGTGCTTGTCGACAAGTACCTGATCGGCAAGGAAGTCGAGGTCGACGCGATCTGCGACGGCGAAACCGTCCTGATCCCCGGCATCATGGAGCACATCGAGCGCGCCGGCGTGCACTCCGGCGACTCGTTCGCGGTCTACCCCGGGCTGAACCTGTTCCCGGCCGAGGTCGAGACGATCGTCGACTACACCACTCGTATCGCCCTCAACATCCAGGCGCGCGGCCTCATCAACATCCAGTACGTCATCCACGCCGGTCGCATCTTCGTCCTCGAGGTCAACCCGCGGTCGTCCCGCACCGTGCCTTTCCTCAGCAAGGCCACCGGCGTGCCGATGGTCAAGCTGGCGACCGGCATCATGCTCGGCAAGAGCCTCGCCGAGCAGGGGTACGAAGGTGGGCTCTGGCCGCGCCAACCGCTGTTCGCGGTGAAGGCGCCTGTCTTCTCGATGGCCAAGCTGCGCGGGGTGGAAGTCAACCTCGGCCCGGAGATGAAGTCGACTGGCGAGGTCATGGGCATCGACCGTACCTTCCCATCCGCCTTCTACAAGGCGTTGATCGCGGCTGGGCTGGCCCTTCCGGAGAGCGGCAACATCCTGCTTTCCCTCGCCGACGAGGACAAGTCGGACGCCCTCGACATGATACGCTCCCTTGCCCGCATGGGCTTCCATCTCTACGCGACCGAGGGAACCGCCTCGATGATCGAGCGGGCCGGCATGCCAGTGCAGATGGTGACCAAGCGAATCGGCAAGGGATCGCCTGATATGCTGGACGTCATCCTCGATGGAACGGTGGACGGCGTCATCAACACGCCAGGCCCGGCTGACAAGGAGATGCTCGACGGTCTCGAAATCCGTCGCGCCGCGGTTGAGCGAGGCATCCCCTGCATGACATCGGTCGATACGGCCCGCTCCGTGATCGACGCCATGGAGAAGGCCAACTCCATGTACGCCATCGAGCCAATCCAGTCCTATCGCCAGAAGAGCTTTGGATATTGACGTAACCATCGCCACTCACGGATTGACCGCGACATGACAGCACAGGTCTTGCCAATCGATACGGGCGAAACGGGCTGGTCCCGGGAGTTCAGGGGTAGCATCACCACCACCCAACCGGTGATGGGCGACTCCATGCTCGTCACCTTCACCTGCCCGACCCAGCTTGCCGCCAACGCGCGCGCTGGGCAGTTCGTGGAGATCCTCTGCCGATCCCAATGGTCGAGCGATCCGCTGCTGCGCCGTCCGTATTCGGTCTACTCCGCCGACGCGGCGCGGGGCGAAATGACGGTTCTGGTCCGCCCGTATGGTCGTGGCAGTAGCTGGCTGGCGGATCAGCCGGTGGGCACCGAACTGGACGTGCTCGGGCCGCTGGGCAATACCTTCGACATCTCGCCGAAGAGCCGGAACCTGCTCATGGTCGCCGGTGGCGTCGGCGCGGCGCCGTTGCTCATGCTCGCCAATGAGGCGGTGGCCGCCGGGCTCAACGTCACCTACCTGCTGGGCGCGATGTCGGCCAATGGCCTGCTCGCGGCCGAGCACCTCCCTGGCGAGGTGGAATACGTCGTCGCCACGAACGACGGCAGCGCCGGGCATCAGGGTTTCGTCACCGATCTGATCCCCGGGTACATGCAGTGGGCCGACCAGGTCTTCTCCTGCGGTCCGGAGCCCATGTTCCGCTCGCTTCGCCGCGAGGTGCTGGCGAACCGGTTCGCGTCGAAGCCAACCGTCCAGCTCTCGGTCGAGCGCACCATGGCCTGCGGGGTGGGGGCGTGCCTCGGCTGCGTTGTGGAGACAAAACGCGGCATGAAGACCTCCTGTGTCGAAGGCCCGGTATTCGAAATGGAAGACCTGGTGTGGCAATGAGCATCGATCAGGCCAGCGACTGGAAGCCAGACCTTTCGGTCGATCTCGCCCCGAACAACGCCCGGGAGCTTGTGCTGCGCAACCCGGTCATCCCGGCCTCGGGCTGCTTCGGCTATGGGTTGGAATACAGCGGCATCGTCGATGTCCAGCGGCTTGGGGCGTTCGTCTCCAAGGGCATCACGCCGGAGCATCGGTCGGGCAATCCCATGCCCCGCATCACCGAAACCCCCTCGGGCATGCTGAACGCCATCGGACTCCAGAATCCCGGTATCGGCGGCTTCATCCGCAAGTACCCGCCGGTTTGGGAAGGCTGGACCGTTCCCGCCATCGTGAACATCTCCGCGGAAACCATCGAGGATTTCGCGATGATGGCTCGCCGCCTGGACGAGGTGCCTGGTGTCGCCGCGCTTGAGGTCAACATCTCCTGCCCGAACATCAACGCCGGTGGGTTCTGCTTCGGCTGGGACCCGGTCATGTCCGCCGACGTCACCCGCGCCGTGCGCGAGGCAACCACCCTGCCGATCATCGTCAAGCTCAGCCCCGGCGCGGTCGATGTCGTGGAAATCGCGCTCGCCGTCGAGCAGGCGGGAGCGGACGCCGTTTCCCTCATCAATACGCTCGTCGGCATGGCCATCGACACCCGCTCGCGCAAGCCGATCCTCGCCAACAACACCGGTGGCATGTCCGGCCCCGCCGTGAAGCCGGTCGCGGTCCGCATGGTCTATCAGGTCGCCCAGGCGGTCGGTATCCCCATCGTCGGGCTCGGCGGCATCTCCACCGTCAACGACGCCCTCGAGTTCTTCATGGCCGGCGCCTCCGCCATCCAGGTGGGAACCGCCGTTTTCTCCGAACCCAGCGTGCTGATGCGCCTCATCGACGGGCTGGAGGCGTGGCTGGCGGCCAATCGCATCGCCAGCATTTCCGAGATCGTCGGTACCGCTAATCCCCGCTTCCATGGACTTTCCGCGCCGGCTGATGACCTCATGGCGAAAATGCTTCAGCAGTGAACATCTGCTGCCTCCCTGCGCCTGCGTGAGAGAAGGGAGCAGCGCCCGCGACGTTTCAACGCCTTTATCTGACTGTGGGTTTGCCTTGCGTGATCCATGCGCGGAGTAGCCTGCCGACCGGTGGTTCGAAAGGGCATGGATCATCGCGGATTGAAACCGAGCCCGCTTGATGCGATCTTGAACGACGACCTATCGGCCCGTGCATTCGCGTGGGATGAGGATCGGAACAGGGAGTGCACGGATCATGACGACGTTTGATGTTCTGGCGACGATGGAAGAAGTCGGCGCGCTGAAGAAGGGGCACTTCGTTTACGCCTCCGGGCGGCACGGCGATGTGTACCTGGAGAAGTTCGATCTCCTGCGCAATCCAGCGGCCACGGTCGAACTCTGCGCGGGCTTCGCCGCTCACGCGAAGGACATGAACATCGACGTCGTCATCGGGCCGACGACCGGTGGCGTTATTCTCGCCTTCGAAACCGCTCGCCAGCTCGGCGTCATGGCGGCCTACGCCGAACGCGCCTCGGAAGGAGCATCGGGCCGGGAGATTCGCCGGGGAACCGTCTTCGCGCCGGGAACCCGCGTCCTGGTGGTGGACGACATCCTCACCACCGGCGGATCGATCAGGGAAACGCTCGACGCGCTCGCCACGCACCCGGTCGAGGTCGTGGCGGTGGGCGTCATGGTCGATCGGAGCGGGGGCAAGACCACCTTCGGAGACGTGCCGCTGTTCGCCCTGTCCTCCCAGGCGTTCGAATCCTGGCCGGCGGACGAGTGCCCGCTCTGCGCGGATGGCGTGCCGATCGTGAAGCCCGGCACCACCGCCCAGCCGGGCGTCGCCTGAACCAGGCGTCACGAAGCGGCTGGGTGATCCTCCTCGAGGCTGTTATGGAGAGACTCGCGAAGTTCCATCAGTTCATCCAGTCGCTGCTCGATCTGCGCCATCGTGTCGTCCCGTGGCCGCTCGGCATACTCGTCTCGCAGTTCGATCAACATTTGCGCCAGCCGTCCAATCGTGCGCACGATCTGGGCTGGTGAATCGGACCGCGAAGGTGTACTGAATCCGCTCATCGATGCTCCCTGGCATTGGTGGTGTATGGAATTGTGCAGCCCGCTCCAGCTATGTTGTGCCCTGCGTTTATTGTAGCGTAGCATGGATTGTCCGGACAGTGTTGTCAATTGGCGAGATTCGTGCGACTTTTTATCGCCGACGACGGTGTCGCGAGCATCCTGCCTCCACCGCGCCGACAGGTGTCCACAGTGATCGCCCTATAGCGCGGGAAAACACGTGGCTATCGACGGACAATGGTCGGGCAGGTGTACGGACGTTGACGCTGCCTTCACGCGATGAATACACTAGCCGTAGCAATGGTGCTGTGGCTGGATTGGGCTCCCCGCACGATTCCTTGGATCACCTACAGGTCTCATAGAACAACGCGATTGACACCCGTGAGGTTGAGACCGGAGCAATGCCTCCGATGCCTTTGACGATCACTCCACAACGCGTCTCTCTCCTCGACGCAATCCGGGATTCCAGCAACCGTCCGGAAACCGCTTCCGGCCGAGAGGAACTCATCGCGCCCATCGACCCGGAACCCGTCGTCCTCGATGCCATCGCCAGGCTGGACGAGGCGCTCAGCCCCAACCTGACCCCGGCCAACATCGAGCTCATCAGCCGGGCGGTTCGTCTCGCCTATCACGCGCACGATGGCGTCGTCCGGAAGTCGGGCGAGCCGTACATCGTCCATCCCATCGAAACGGTCACCATCCTGGCCCGCATGCAGCTCGACGCCGAAACGCTCGCCGGCGGTGTGCTCCACGATGTCGTCGAGGATACGGATGTCACGCACGACGATCTCGAGAACGAGTTCGGGCCACGCGTCGCCAACCTGGTCGATGGCGTCACCAAGCTCGGACAAATCCCCTGGGCCGGGGAGATTGGCGATGGACGCGAGAAGGCCGCCCGCGAGAAGGAACAGCAGGCCGAGAGCCTCCGGAAGATGTTCCTCGCCATGGTCGACGACATCGGCGTGGTCCTGATCAAGCTCGCCGACCGCCTCCATAACATGCGTACCCTGGGCTCCATGCCTCGCGAGAAGCAGGTACGGATCGCCCAGCAAACCATGGAGATTTATGCTCCACTCGCCAATCGACTCGGTATCTGGCAGGTCAAGTCTGAACTCGAAGACTTGGCCTTTCGCTATTTGCAGCCGGATGAATACGCGCGGATAACTCAGGACCTCGATGAACGCGGCAAGGGCAGCCAGCAGTACATCGATGTCGTGACCAGGGAACTCGGCGCGATGCTGGAGGCCTCCGGCATCAAGGCCGAAATGACCGGCCGCAAGAAGCACATCTACTCGATCCATCGCAAGATGAACCGCAAGTCTCGCCCGTTCGAGGAGATCTACGACGTCATCGGCATCCGCATCATCGTGGACACGGTCCAGGAGTGCTACAGCGTGCTCGGCATCGTCCACAGCCGCTGGCATCCGATTCCGGGTGAAATCGACGACTACATCGCCACGCCGAAGGAGAGCATGTACCAGAGCCTCCACACGGCGGTCATCGGGCCGGATGCCCACGCGGTCGAAATCCAGATTCGCACCCGCGAGATGCACCAGGTCGCCGAGTACGGCATCGCCGCCCACTGGCGCTACAAGGAAGGCGGCAAGGGAGACCAGAAGCTCGAGGCCAAGGTCGCCTGGCTCCGGCAGTTGATGGACTGGCGCGACGAGGTCGCCGACGCCGAGGAGTTCGTCGAGTCCCTCAAGTCCGACGTCTTCCAGGAGATGGTCTACTGTTTCTCCCCCGCCGGTGACATCTACGAGCTTCCCAACGGCGCCACCCCGGTCGACTTCGCCTATCGCATCCATACCCAGGTCGGCCATCACTGCATCGGCGCCACCGTCAACGGCCAGATGGTGCCGCTGGACTACAAGCTGCAGAACGGTCAGGTCGTCAAGATCAAGACCAGCAAGACGGTCAGCGGTCCCCGGCGCGACTGGCTCCAGGCAAACGCCGGCTACGTGAAGACGGCTTCCGCCCGCGAGAAGATTCGCCAGTGGTTCCGCCGCCAGGAGCGCGACGAGAACATCGCCCAGGGCAAGGAAATCCTGGAGCGCGAACTTCGCCGCCTTGGCCTCGACATGAAGCTGGAAGACGTGCTCCAGCGCTTCCCTCGGTTCAACAAACTCGACGACTTCCTGGCTTCCATCGGTTACGGTGGAGTCTCCGCCCAGCAAATCGTCACCAAACTGGACGAGACCCCAAAGGATGTCTTCCCCGTCAATCCGGTCGTGAAGGCGCCCAGTGCTCCCGCCCGGGTCGAGGTGATGGGCGCGGGTAACCTGCTCACCATCCAGGCCAACTGTTGCCGCCCGGTTCCCGGCGATCCCATCGTCGGCTACACCACCCGCGGCCGCGGGGTCGTCTATCACCGCAAGGACTGTATCAACGTCGCCAACCTCCCCGATCCCGAGCGTCTCGTGCCGGTATCCTGGGGCGCGGAAGTCCATGAAACCCATCCGGTACCGGTACGCATGATCGCGCTGGACAGGGTGGGTTTGCTGCGTGATGTCAGCACCCTCCTCTCCGACGAACGCGTGAACATCCTTTCCGTGCTGACCCAGACCCATGACGACCGCACGGTAACCCTGCTCCTGACCGTCGAGGTGGAGAGCGTCAATCAGTTGAGCCGCATCATGCACCGCCTCGAAAGTCTCCGCGACGTGGTCGAGGTCCGCCGCGACGTCTCTTCTGGAGCCTCCCCCCGCGCGCTGGCGAGTTGATCTTGGCCAACCCATCCCCGCACCGGCCCGTCGTCTGCGCCGGTGAAATCCTGATCGACCTCATCGCCAACCCCGGCGACACGCCCCTGACCGCGACCACCTTCGCCATTCGCGAGGGTGGCGCCCCAATGAACGCCGCAATTGCCCTTGCTCGTCTTGGCTCGCCCGTTCGCTTCTGTGGCGCTGTCGGCGATGACCAGTTCGGCCAGCGACTCCGCCAGCTAGTCGAGCGTGAGGGCGCGGACGCCTCCGCAATCCGCGTCATTCCAGGCCAGAACACCTCGATCGCCTACGCCTGGCGCGACGAGCGGGGTGATGGACACTTTCAGTTGGTTCGCCTCGCCGACCGCATGCTGGCGCCCGCCGACGTCGAAGCGGCTGGTATCGACCAGGCGGCGGTCCTCCTGGTCGGCTCCTGCGCGCTCGCCGAATCTCCGTCTCGCGAAGCGATCCTGCGCGCCGTCGAGATCGCCGTCGCCAACGACGTGCCGGTCGTCTTCGACGTCAACGTCCGGCCGACCCTCTGGCCCGGCATGGACGCCCTCCGTGCCGCCTGCGAGCCGATCCTGAACGCCGCCACAGTCCTCAAGCTCAGCCTCGACGACGCCCACCACCTCTGGGGCGTAGAAACCGCCGTCCAGGCCGCCGAATCGGCGTCGGCGTACGCGCCACACATCCTCGTCGTCACCGATGGGGGCCGTGGGGTCCATTTCGCTGGTTCGGAACCGGGCCAGCTGCGTCACTACCCCGTCTTCCCGGTCGAGGCCGTCGATCCCACCGGCGCGGGGGATGCCTTCACCGCCGCCCTCATCAGCCGCCTGCGGGAGACCGGCTGGAACCCGCCCTCGGACGACGACATCCGCTTCGCGATGGCGGCCGGAGCCCTGGCCACCACCCGCCAGGGAGCGCTGACCGCCCTCCCAACACTGGCCGAACTCGACCAGTTCCTCTCGAAACACCCCGGCCCCGCCTGAGTCTCCAGTGTACCCTTCCATCACGGTCAGTCCGCCGGTTCCCGACCGGCGCATGGCCGCCTGAGAACGACGAGACGCAATCGACCTGCCGCCGGCCCACGGCGTGCTCGCGATGGAGCCTGGAACCTCACCAATGCCGCAACTCACCGATCCCGTCGCGATTTCGCTTGGGCCACTGGATATCCGCTGGTACGCCCTGTTCATCCTGCTCGGCATCGTCGCCGCCATCTCGCTCAGCTACTGGCTGGCGGGGCAACGTGGCCTCGATGGCGGATTCCTGCTCGATATCGCCCCCTGGGTCGTGTTCCTCTCCATCGCCGGCGCCAGGCTCTACTACGTCATGCTGGAGTGGGATCGCTTCCGGGATGACCTGCTCGGCGCCATCAACCTTCGCGGTGGCGGGCTCTCCATCCACGGTGCCATCGTCGTCGGCATCATCACCCTCGTCGTCCTCTGCCGCATGTACGACCAACCGACGCGCCTCTGGATGGACTTGATCGTCCCCGGTGTCGCCATCGGCCAGGCGATCGGCCGCTGGGGCAACTGGGCCAATCAGGAAGCATTCGGCAAGCCCACCGATCTCCCGTGGGCGGTTACCATCGACCTCGCTCGCCGCCCCTCTGGCTACGAGCAGTACGCGACCTTCCATCCCACGTTCCTCTACGAGTCCCTCTTCAACCTGGTGAACGCCGCCGTGCTCTCCTGGCTTGTCCTGCGCGGCCCTCGCCTGGGCTGGCTTCGGTCCGGTGATGTCGCCGCCATCTACCTGATCGCCTACGGGGTGGCCCGGTTTATCATTGAGCGAATGCGCACGGACAGTCTCTATATCGGCCCGCTCCCGGCGGCGCTTTGGCTCAGCATGGCCATGATCGCCGGAGGGATCCTGCTGATGGTTCTCTCGCGCACGATCTTCTCCGACGACCAACTCGAAGCCGAGGAGGCCTGAATGCTCTCGAGACAGGGAATCCATCGACTGTTCGCCGTTACCGTACTGGTGTCGTTCCTGCTCGCGTCGTTGCCCGCGAACACCGCCGCCCGAGAGCACATCCTCCAGGCCGATCCCGTCCCCAACCGCACGCCCATCGACCTCGCCACCGTGCCGGTCACGCCCGACCTGCTTCCGGAACCCGGCTACCAACTCGTCCAGGCGGGACGCCTCGACTACTCCTCCATCCAGTACGCGCTGTCCGGCGATGGTCAGCCATCGTCGGGCGACACCGTGCTGGATGACATCGAGGACCAGTTCACCGGCGCCTACTCCACGATCCTGGGGCTCCACGAGGACCGGGGAGATGCCTCATCCGCCGTCCTCGCCTCCGTGATGACCATGATAGTCGGCTTCGACGACCCCGAAGCGGCCGAACTCGCCGCGGAGGACATCGCGACTCGACTTGGCCTGGAGGGCGGCGAGTCGATCGGGGATGTCGAAACGTACGACGGTGAGGACGGCATCACCGGCATCAGCGTCGCCGACGATCACGTGGTCATCGTGGACTACTCGTTCGACGAGCAGGCCTTTTCCACCCAGCAAAACACCGAGGACTGGACGCCGGAATCCGTCGCGGCGCTCGTCGTCGAAACCGCCGACCGGCTCGACGACGCGATCGCTCACGCCGACAGCGACGAGTTCCAGCCTGGCACCGCCGTGCTGACGGTGGTCGGGCCCGACGCCATCTCCAGCATTCCGTGGTTCTATTTCCCGCTGACGGACCACTATCGCGTCCGGGATGGCGAGGTCCTGCCCTATGGCGGTGAGCTTTCCGCCGATCTCGAGGATGTCGCGCTCGATGGCATCCAGGACCTCTTCGTCTCCCGCCAGCAACTGGGCGACGATGGGTACGACCATATGGTCGATACCACCATCGCCACCTTCGACACCGAGGCCCAGGCCGCCGGGTTCGCGGAATCGCCGCCGGACATCACCTTCCCACCCACCTGGGTCTTCTCGGTCGATCTTGGCGAACCCGAGGAGGTCGAAGAGGGGGGGACCATCCAGACCGCTCGCGCCGAGGACGGCGTCGTCGCCACCGGCTACCGCACCGTTCGCGTGACCGGAACCACGGTTCAGGTCACGCTCTGGCTCGCCAGCGAGAACGCGATCGCCAGCGAGGACGGCATGCTCGAACTCACCAGTCGCCAGTCCGACTGCGTGGATGCCAGTCCCGATCCCTGCCCATTCCTCCCCCAGGAGGAATTTCCGGCAGCGGTCGATGCCGACAGCGCCGCAAGTGGCGACTGGCCGGAAGCCACGCCCCGGGCATCCACCGGTGGAGGAACGGTCCTGGCAGGCCTGGTACACGGCTGGGAACTGGCCCTGCCAGACGACGGTTGGAAAATCACCAGCGTAGAGTTCCTGAATGGAACCGAGTTCTACGAACTCCAGTCGGGCCGCAGCCTCATCACGATCGAAAGCGTGATTAACCGCGCCGAACGTCCCGAGGACTGCATCCTTGGCGAAGCTGGCCTGCTCGAGGAACTGGAAGAGCGCTCCGTGATCACCCTCGGCAGCGACGACCCAGCCGAGCGCAAGGCTGGCCGCGAGCAGGATCATGCCTGGGCGGTTTATACTGTTGAACCGCTCCAGGAGGAACGCGCCGATCAGGAGTACACGGTCCGGATCGATTGCTACACCCTCGTGCCGGGCGATGTCTCGCTGGTGGTGACCCACAGCGCGCCACGTGACCTCTGGATCGAGGAGCGAGACAAGGGAGAGCGCTTCCGTGCTGGATTGACGCTCCCCGAACCTTCTTCATCCGTCGCATCCGCGACCACCCCGCCTGAAGGCGACAGGCGGAACTCCGGGAGGACCATGGCAATGGGCATACCGCGAATCTGGATACTCCTGGCGGCCTAGACGGCCCGCCTCCCCACATCCATCGCACCCAGATCGCATGGCGGTACCCGCTACGTGGTTCACTACCCATATCACACGTGAGATACCGTTCCCGTACGGGAACAACCCCGCCTCCACGATCGCACGCTGGAAGGAATCAGCATAACTACCAACCATTCACACGATGACACCGACGTTATCGAACAGGATTTCGACGAATTCGACGACGTGTTCGATGACACCGAAGAGACGGACGAGGAATTCGAGAAACGGCATCGCCGCGAATACATCCCCTCCGCTCGCCAGACCGAGAAGGCCCTGCTGATCTCGGTCGAAACCCAGACCCAGACCTGGGACGCCGCCGAATCCATCGAGGAACTCGCCCGTTTGGCTGAATCCGTCGATGTGGAAGTCGTCGGCTCCATCTCGCAGCGTCTCGCCCACCCGCATCCCGGCACCTACGTCGGGAAGGGCAAACTGGAGGAGGTCAAGGCACTCCGCGAGGACCTCGACTACGACCTCGTGATGGTCGATGGCGAACTCACGCCTGGCCAGCAGCGAAACCTCGAGCGCGATCTCGACGTGATGGTCATCGACCGCACGGCCCTGATCCTCGATGTCTTCGCCCGCCGGGCCCAGACCCATGAGGGGCGCCTTCAGGTCGAACTGGCCCAGTTGCAGTACCGCCTGCCCCGCCTGACCCGGATGTGGACTCACCTCTCCCGCCAGGGCGTTGGTGGCGTCGGCCTCCGCGGCCCGGGTGAAACGCAGCTCGAGGCCGACCGCCGGGAAGCCCAGAAGCGCATCACCTTCATCAAGGGGCAGTTGGAGCAGGTCCACCGTCATCGGCAGACCTACCGCGCACGGCGCAAGGAAACCCCGATCGCGGTCGTCTCCCTCGTTGGCTACACCAACGCGGGCAAGAGCACGCTGCTCAACACGATCACGGGCGCCGGTGTCCTGGCCGTGGACAAGCTGTTCGCGACCCTGGACCCGACCACGCGCCGGATCGCGCTTCCCAGCGGCAGGGAAGTGCTGCTCACCGACACGGTGGGCTTCATCAACAACCTGCCCACCCAGTTGATCGCCGCGTTCCGCGCGACGCTGGAGGAAATCAGCGAGGCAACGGTCCTGCTGCATGTGGTCGACGTAACGCATCCCAACGCCGCCGAGCAGGTGCGGACCGTCAACACCACGCTGGAAGACCTTGGCGCCGACGACCGTCCCGTGGTTTTCGCGCTGAACAAGATCGACCGGATGACGCCGGAGGAACTGGAATCCCTCGGCGATCGCGCCGCGAAAATCGGGGCTCCCCAGGACTCCGTGCCGATCTCGGCCCAGAAGGAGATGCACATCGACGCGCTCCTGGCCCGGATTGAAACCGTCCTGGAGCAGGAAGACGCCTTCACGAACGTCGAGCTGACCATTCCGTTCGACCGCTCCGAGCTGGTGGATAGGTTCCACACGCTTGGCCGGGTCGACCACACGGAGTACAGCGAAGCCGGCACCAACATCACTGGTTGGTTGCCCGCGCGCGAAATCGGTCGCTTCGAACCGTTCATCCAACGGGTCGCGAACCCCGAGGTCGAATCACCGGTGGAAGACGCCGAAGAGGCAACCTCCGCCGCATAGCGGACACTCCTCTCAACACACCAGGGCCGGGCACACACGCCCGGCCCTGCCCACGCCACCGCACTGCTCACGCGCTTCCCCTCAGTAGTGACAGGCCTCGTGCCTGTCACAAGCGAGCTAGCCCGAAACACGCGCCAACCCCACCCGAACCAATCCCGTCATCCTGAGCGACAGTTCTCCTCCCCGAGTCGGGGAGGAGTCAGAGGAGGGGCATGAAGGACCCCCGGACGAAGTCCTTCCGCCATCAGGCGGTGCCCAAAAGCGTATTTCCTTGTCGATCAGCTATGGAATAGCTGAGCTGTGGGCCAACAGAGCCGAGAACCGCGTACCGCGCCGGGCTCGGACGTGACGCCCCACGCCACCGCTCCTCACGTTCAGCCCACGGTAGGGGCGAATCCCCGTTCATTCCGGATCGATCCATTCGCGGGCGGAGGGTGTTCACCCGGCCGCTGTCACGCGCGCTTCCGCTCTCCGCGCACGGCAAGATGTACGGGGCTACGGCTCCGGCCGCGGACAGCGAATCGTCCCATGCGGGGCGCAGCCGGAGTCTGTAGCCCCTACCGGAACGATTCCACAACCCACCGAAACCATTCCGGTCAAGCATCGTTAACGAAAGATGTACGGCTCCTTGAAACGGGCTGTACGCCAATCAGACCGGTGGGTGTAGCTCAGCTGGCAGAGCCGCTGCCTTCCAGGCAGAAGGTGTGGGTTCGAATCCCACCACCCGCTCCACGAAAAACCTGAAGGAATCAACGAAAACGGTCACTCAATTCGAATGGGCGTTTCCGTGCCTGGGAGAGTTGAGGCTTCACGAAAGGGGAAACCGTCGCCAATCGACCACGTTTGGTCCTGATTGGACCATGCCTTCAGGGCCGAAGCGACCAGCACCTCGAAGTTCCTGTCGTACGCCTCGATCGAGGTCCCCGCGACAATCACCGAAGCACGCTCCCACGGGCGGTCCTGGGCCAGAAACGCGATCTCCTCGGTCATCCATTCCGACCTCAAGACCCCAACCACCTCGGGTCCACCATCCCGGTCAACCCACCGTCGTTCGGCTTCATGGACATCGGCCTGAACCCAGATCGAACCGTCTATCCAGGGACGGAGATCCGACCGGCTGGCGCCAACGCCTTCGACCACCACCAGGTCCGTCCCGACCGCCACGGTGATTGGACGTCGCCGTCCGTTGAGATCCGGGCAGGGCGGGAGGTACCGTGCCGCACCGCCCATCCACAGCGGCCGCAGCACACCCTGTATGAGAAGCTCGGTCCAGCCGAAAAAGGAATGACCGATCAGGTCATCGGTATGCACAACGGTGGCGTTGGGATGGGCCAGGCACAGCCTCTCGGCCAGGGTGGATTTGCCGCTGCCGGCGCGGCCGTCCACCGCCAGGATCAGGGGCCGTCCTACCGTGGCGGAAGCCTGTTCCAGGGCCAGGGCGATCAATTCGCCGAACAGCACGATACGCCACGGTCCGGCTGGTGACTCCCCATCACCGAGCGTGATCGCCATCGTTCCACCCTTGCCTGCTGTCGTCCCTGACACGGGACATAAGGTGCGTTATCCAGATTCTCAACGCTTGCTGAAACCAGGGGCCCATTTGGTTGGTTTCAGGATGCCACGTCTCTCGTCCGCCGGCCTCCGCCTAACCGAACGAGGGGATCGCCTCGATCAAGTCCAGCCGGGCCTGGACGATCGCCGCTGCGAATGCCTGGTCCTGCGCCAGGATGCCCGACTCCTCCAGCTCGTCATCGTCGAGCAGGTGCACCGAGCCGTCGGGCAGGATCACCATGTCCAGGTACAAGTCGTGCCACACCAGCACCCGCTCCCCGTCGACATCATCTAGGAAGGCAGGGTAGGTGACATTCCCGTACCAGCCCCGCGTTCTACCCTCTGGCGAGATTACGGCGAAGGCGTTGTACGGATGACGGGCCGAAAACAACTCGCGAACGGTATCGCCGGGTATGAACTTCAGCCCCGCGACCTCCACGTTCGGCACCGTCCATTCGGCCACCAGTTCGATCCAGGGCGATGGCGCGGGTGTGGTCACACGTACCGCCGGATACCGCGCCGCCTCCGAGCCGTCTGGCGCCCGTTTCACCACCGTCACCGTTTCGCCAACGGAAATGTCCTCGAACCCGGCGATCGAGATTGGGTCCGGGGTCCACACACCGTTCCACAGTCCTGGAGGATGGACATGCGGTTCGTCAGGCATCGTCCGGCCGATCGATCAGGCACTCCACGATCACGACATCCTTCCACTCGCCATCGAGCTGGGCGTGGCGCTCATACACACCCACGCGCCGGAATCCGACGCTCTCGGCAAGCCGCAGGCTGGCGACGTTCTCTGGAAAAATACGGGAGACCAGTTTCCAGAAACCGGCCTCACGCGCGGCGTCGATCAGTCCGGTCAACGCCGCCCGTCCCGCCCCCTGCCCGCGTGCCTCGCGCGCCACATACACCGAGTACTCCGCGATGCCGGCGTAGCACTCCCGCGGCCGGTATGACGAGGTCGCCGCGAAGGCGACAACCTCGTCGTCATCCTGGGTGACCACCACCACCGGATGCCGTCCATCGAACCAGGCGGCGATGTCCTCGGCGGTCCGGTGCCGGGTCTCGAAGGTCGCGATCCGGTCATCGATGCCGTCGTTGTAGATCCGGGCAATGGCCGCGCTGTCGGAGGGTGTCCCTGGCCGGACCACCAAACGGGTTGGGGATGTGACCATTGGCTATCCTCGAATCAGCCCGAGCACCTCGGCCGTCTTCTCGTCCAGAAGTGTTTTCTCGTCCGCCTCGACATTGAGCCGCAGCAGCGGCTGGGTGTTGGAGGCGCGCAGGTTGAACCACCAGTCGTCGAAGTTCACCGTCAACCCATCGAGGTGATCCAGTTCCGCGCCCTCGGCGGCGTAGGTCTGCTCGACCAGGCGAACGGTTTCCTCGACATCCGGCACCTCGGAGTTGATTTCACCAGAGCGCACGCGCGTGTCGATCGGTCCGAGGATTTCCGACAGTGGTTGACCCTCATCGGAGACGAGTTGCAGCACCGTCAGCAGGGCGATCAGGCCCGAATCGGCGTACCAGTTGTCGCGGAAGTAGAAGTGGCCCGAGTGCTCGCCACCGAAGATCGCGTCCTCTTTCCGCATCAGCGCCTTGATGAACGAGTGACCCACGCGGGCCCTGATCGGTCGTCCGCCGTGTCCCTCGATGGTCTCCGGAACGGTTCGCGAGCAGATCAGGTTGTAGACGATCGCGGAGTTCGGGAACTTGCGAAGCATCTGGATCGACACCATCGCGGTCGTCATGTCGCCGCCGATGAACGCGCCATTCTCGTCGATCAGGAACATCCGGTCCGCGTCGCCATCGAACGCGACGCCAAGGTCACACCCCTGTTCGATCACGGTTCGTTGCAGGTCGCGGATGTTCTCCGGCTCGATCGGGTTCGCCTCGTGGTTGGGGAACGATCCGTCGAGCTCGAAGTACAGCGGCACCACCTCGCAGGGCAGCTTCTCGAACACGCCCGGAATCAGCTTGCCCGCCATGCCGTTCCCGGCGTCGATCGCGATCTTCAGCGGCTTGATGGTCGAAACATCGATCATGCCGAGCACGTGGTCGCCGTAGGCGGTCAGTACGTCGCGCTCGCCGAGGTCGCCCCGCTTGCCGGACGGTTCGGGAAACTGGCCGCTCACCACCATGTCCCGGATGTCGGCGATGCCGGTGTCCATCGACAGCGCGCGGGCCTCTTCCCGGCAAATCTTGAACCCGTTGTACATCGCTGGGTTGTGGGAGGCCGTGATCATCACCCCGGCGTCGTAGCCATACTTGCCCACGGCGAAATACAGCGTGTCCGTGGATACCAGGCCAATGTCGGTGACGTTCGCCCCCTGGTCTCGCAGCCCGTCGATCAGCGCCGCCGAAAGTGATGGCCCCGAAAGCCGCATGTCTCGGCCGACGACCACCTCGCTGGACTCCAGGAATGCCGCCGTCGCCCGTCCGATCCGGTAGGCGATCTCCGGGGTCAGTTCGCCAGGGACGACCCCTCGCACGTCGTAGGCCTTGAACAACGCGCCCACGGACGGGTCAAGCGCTTCATATGCGGTGTTGGCGCCGGTCATCGTCATCTCCTCCACATCAAGTCACGCGATTTGATGGCGCTAGTATCGCCGATTGCACCACTCGCGAGATGTCGCCGGCGCGCGCATTCCGCGTATCATGACCGGAAAGGCCATCGTCTGGAGCAGGGAGAAGCACGTCGTCGTGTCAGTCGTGGATGAAAACCGGGAACCCGAACGCCACCTCGCGTTCGACGCGCGAGTCGACCTGCACCTGCACACCTACGCCAGCGATGGATTCTGGTCGCCATCCGAGCTCGTCAGCTATCTCGTCGAACACGGATTCGAGGTCGGAGCCGTCTGCGATCACGATACCCAGGACTCGGTGCTGGAGGCGATCGACCTCGGACGGCGCCGGGGCGTCCAGATAGTCCCCGGCACGGAGGTCACCGTCCGTTGGGATGGGCGCCAGTGGCACCTGCTGGTCTATGGCATCCGCCCCGATGACCAGCGTCCGGAAGCCGCCGCGTTCCTGGAGATCATGGCCGAACACGACCGGCGTTTCATGGCCCTGGCGGCGGATGCCCGCCAGCGGGTGGAAGCCTCGGGCCGGTCCATTCCCTCGGTCGAGCGGGAGGTTGGCGAGCGCAAGCAGATGCCGGTGCACATTCTGCGCGCCATGATTCGCGATGGCCACGTCCCGCGCCTCAAGGAGGCCGCGGAACTGGTCGTCGAGCTAGGCGGGCACTTCACCACCGACACGCCGCTCGAGGAGGTCGTGGCGGCCGCTCACGAAGCTGACGGAGTCTGTGTGTTGGCGCATCCCGGCCGCGCCGATCTTGGACCAGCCCTGACCGCCAAGACGCTCGATCGGCTGCTGAAGGTTGCCCCGATCGACGGCCTCGAAGGTCATTACCGAACCTACTCCGATCACGACACCAGGCGCTATCGCCAGATGGCTGAAAGCCGCGGACTGTTGGTCGGCATCGGCTCCGACTCGCATGGACCCGGCGTCCCAGTCGATCCCCGTCCCTGGCGCGCCGCCTGGGGCCGCGCCCTGCTCACTCGTCTCGGCTACACCGTCGCCGCCTCACCGGATGACGACGACTGGTCCCCCGGCATGGACCCCCAGAACATCAAACCCAAACGATCGCGCAAACAGCCAGGTCCTCCGTCCACCTGACCGATAGCCTACCCATCTGGGGTACGGGCGGACCTGCAGCCGGTTGCATGCTCCACCACCGCCCGCGCGGCGACGGCGGATGTTGTCCGCCGATCGTTCGCCCATGCCCCGCCTCGCCACCCAATGTCGCACGGGGTGGCCCTGGATTGGCGTGATTTTCCGTCCTCGATGCGTTCACTGGGTGGACACGTTCGACCCCATTCACCCACGCCTCGAAGGGAACTCCACCATGACGCAATCGTACGAACTCTCACGGCCGCTGATGTCCATGTCACCCCACCACGGGCACGACAACATCATTCATGCGCCGACATTAATTCTTTCGCCCGCAATAAATCCACCGGGCGAAAACCCCGTCACTCCGGGCAAATCCGCCCCGGAAAGGGAATTAATGGATTAATGGATTTATTGCGGGCGAAAACACACGGAGCGCATCGCCGGCCACTCCCCGCCTAGTAGCCGAGGACATTGCCCTCCACGCGGGCGTCGGTTCCGCCGATCAGGATGCCGGTCTCCGGGTCGCGAGCGATGATCTGCGCGGCGCCGCCACCATCCCACGGACCGAGCAGGCGGACCGAATGGCCACGCTCTCGCAACCCGGCGATCACGTCCTCGCCAAGCCGATCCTCGACCTGCAGTTCAAACGGGTTATCGATCACGGAAGGATCGGTACCAGGCCAGCTTGTCCACCGAGGCTGCTCGATCGCCTCCTGCGCATCCAGGCCGCCGTCGATCATCCCGACCAGCGCCTGGAGGTTCCACTGGGGCTGTCCGTCGCCACCCGGGGTGCCGCCGACCAGCACCGGCCGCCCCTCGCCGTCTGCCACCATGTAGCAGTTCAGCGTGTGCATGGTCTTCTTGCCCGGCGCGTACTGGTTCACATGGCCGTCCTGCAGCGTGAACCCGCGGCCGACGCGATTGTTGAGCACCACGCCGGTGTCGCCCCCGACTACGCCGGAGCCGAACGCGCTCGACACCGACTGGATCAGCGACACCATGATGCCGCTGGAATCGACCACGTTCAGGTAAGTGGTATCCCCATCCTGATGGTCCCCGCCCGGAACATCGGTCGCCGCGCTGCTCGGATCGATTTCCGCGAACCGCTTCGCCGCCCACGGCTTGGACAGCAGTGTATCGAGCGGCGTGTCGTGGAAGTTGGGATCGGCGGCATGGCGCAGCCGGTCGGCGAACGCCAGCTTCTTCGCCTCGACCAGAAGGTGGATCGATTCGGCGGACACCACGTCGGAAATGCTCGCCTGCTCGATGATATTCAACTCTTCCAGCAGGATGAGCCCCTGTGACGGAATCGCGGTCTGATACACGGTGTGACCGCGATAGGTCGTGCTGATCGGCGTGCCGATGTCGGTGGAGTGGTCCGCGAAATCGTCCGTGGAAAGCGCGCCGCCGACCGACGCCAGGTAGTCGGTGATGCGCTTCGCCAGCGAGCCCCGGTAGAAGGAGTCCAGCCCGCCGGAGCCGAGTTCCTCCAGGGTCCGGGCGAGATCAACCTGGCGAAGACGTTCGCCCGCCGCTGGCGCCTTGCCACCGGGAAGGAACACCGCCGCCGCGGCCGCGTCCTGGCTCAGCAGGGGAGCCGCGTCGGCGATGGCCTTCGCCCCGAGCGGATGCAGCGGAAACCCCTCCCGCGCCAGGAAGATGGCCGTCTCCGCCACCTGCGCGAAGGACATCGTCCCGTACCGGGACAGCAATTGATCGTAGGCATCGATCATTCCGGGGACCGAAATCGAAAGCGCCCCCTGATAGGGCATCTGCGTTCCACCGGCGCTTCCCTTGGACCGCATCAGCTCGATCGACGCCTCCCGCGGGGAGATGCCGCTCCCTTGTACCGATACGGTGCTCCCAGCACCACCCTTCGCTCCCGGGATGTGCAGCACGGCGAAAAGGTCGCCACCCAGGCCGCACATCTCCGGCATCACCACCGCGGCCACTAGCCCGGCCGCGACGGCCGCGTCCACGGCGTTGCCGCCGGCGCGGAGGATGTTGATTCCCGCCTCGGCGGTCAACGGGTGGGCGGCGCCGATCATCCCCCGGTCGCTGTAGGTCGGGTAGGCGCGTCGTCGCGGCCAGTCGGTCGAGGTCGTGGGAGATGTCTGGGGAAAGCCGATCATTGGGGACTCCTCATAACGTCGCGGAACGCGGGCAACACGTACTGAGAAGCCATTGTCCCGGAAATGGTGGGCGGCGCAACCCGGCGCACCGGCGCCGGGTCGAATCGCCGACCGATAGGGGAGGGGGATGCTGGAACCGAGGCTAGCCGATGAAGCCGAAGAAGTCCTGAATCGAGTCCCGGGCCGACTGGTCCAGCACGGAGGCCCAACCCCAGGCAAGGAGGATCGCGAGGATCAGGAGCGTCGCCACCAGTCCCAGGTAGAACCCGCGCATGCCCCGTTCGGGAGCGGTGGAGGCGTAGGCAGTGAGGGGAGGGTTCTCGAGCTCCCATGGCGCCTTCTCCACGCTGGCGGGCGCCACCCAGGCGGGCGACGAGGTCGAGGTCGTCGACCCACTCGCTCCATACGAAGTGGAACTGGTCGAGACTGGCGACACCGGCACCGAGATCGCGGCGGTTGCCTGCGAATCGGGCTCGCTGGCGTCGACCGCCCGGACACTGGCCGTGTCTCCATCGTCCGGCACGTTGAGCGAGGCCCCACATTCCGCGCAAAACAGGCTGATGCTGCTGTTCGGCGAATCGCAGACCGGGCAGATGCGGGAAGATGACGCTGAACTCATGAATTCCTCGCCCCTGTTGAGGTGGACCTAGTTGGCCTCGCTGAGAAAGTGCGAATCCACGGCGAACGCGTCCGCCACCCCGAACCGCTCCATCACCACCAGGCTCAGCGCGTCGACGAAGCTCAACCCTCGTGGGCTGCGCGAACTGATCACGAGCGCCTTCGCCCGCCGCTCGTCCTGCTCGTCCGCGTGGTAGATCGGCAGCCGGTGATCGCGCAGCCAGCGCCGGGCGACATCCGGCCCAACCCCTTCGATCAGCAACTCGACGGTCTCGGCGATGACGTGGTTGGTCGTGAACAGCTTGTAGCCCTGCTCGACGAGTTCGGCGTAGGCGCTGGCGGCCGCCTCATGGGTCTTGTCATTGCGATCCACCAGGGCCACCAGCGCCGATGAATCGACGAAGGCAACGATGTCTGGTTGACCATTGTCCTGGAGCGTGGTGTCCGTCACGGATTGATATCCCTCTCGGCTTCGTGGCTTGGTGGCTGTGAATCAGGAGCGGCGGCGCAGGGCGTCGAGCCGGTAGGCGGCCTTGCCGTCGCCGATGTTGGTGCCGGCTCCCTGACCGATCCCGATCACGTCATCGAGAGGCCGGATGCTGCTCGCGGGCCGGAGTTTCTCCACGAAGTTCTGACGGACCAGGTTGGCCGCCGCGAACGCATCGAGCACGTCCCGCTCGATGAACCACTGGCCGCCCATCCGCTGGCCCTTGAGGCGTCCCTCGCGAAGATATCGGCGCACCTGCTCGGTGGACCGATCGAGGCGCTTGGCGGCGTCGCCAACGCTGAGCATTGAGAGTTCGCTGTCCATACCTGCCTGTTCCCGTGAAGTCAGGACACGGTCGTGTCCACGTGATCGCCGTGCGATGGCGCGCGTCTTCCATTATCACACCGCGTGCTGGCGAGATTGGGTCGATGAGCGGTGGCCGTCGATGCGTCGCATGCGACAACATGGTAGCCATTCCGGCGGGTCCGCGGCAAGTGCGCTCGACATCGTGGCGCGGTTTCTCCGGCTTGTACGTCTATTGTGGTGATGCTTTACTCCCAGCAGAGTCTGCTCTCCGATCAGTAAAGGTACAAGTCATGTCGTTCAGTTCGAACCCCGGCGCTCCAACCGAATCCGGAATCACGGTCATCGACCTCGAATTCCTCGGCACACCTGGCGTGATCTCCGCGTTCCTGCTGGATGCTGGGGACACCTCGATTCTGATCGAAACGGGACCCACCACCACGCTCCCCGCGTTGGAGCGCGGCCTCCGTGAGGCGGGTCGCTCGTTCGAGGACATCGGTCACATCATCGTGACGCATATCCACCTGGACCACAGCGGATCCGCTGGCGTGATCCTGCGGGACAACCCTCACATCCAGATCCACGTCCACCCGGCCGGCGCGCCGCACCTGATCGACCCGGAGCGGCTGGTCCGAAGCGCCGGGCGCATCTACTGCGACGACATGGACCGCCTCTGGGGCGAGATCATCGGCATACCCGAGGAGCGCGTGCACACGCTTGAAGATGGCGCCTCCATCACGCTCGGCAACCGGTCACTCAGGATCGCCCACACCTCGGGCCACGCCTCCCATCACATCGTGATCTTGGATGAACTGACGGGAACGCTCTTCACGGGCGACGTCGGAGGAGTCCGCGTACCGGGAACGAGCTACGTCGCGGTGCCGATCCCGCCACCAGAAGTGGATCCGCCCGCGTGGGAGGTCAGCCTGGAGCGCATCCGTTCGCTCAATCCCACCCGGATCGCGCCAACCCACTTTGGCCTCCACGACGACGTGGAGGCGCATCTCTCCCAGATACTCCCTCGATTGGCGGACCTGGTCGCGATTGGCGAGAATGCCGGCGACGAGTTGGCCGACACCGAAGAGATGACCCGACGAGTCACCGACTACCAGCGCCAGGCGTTCGGGGACGAAGCAACTCCGGAAGTCCTTCATCAACTCAGCCTGGCGAATCCGGATCTGCTTGGCGCGCTCGGACTCCAACGATACCTGCGAAAACGGCCGTCCTAATCAGCGGCGGTCGCCTCGGCGACAGGACCATAGTACTCCCCATGGTAACTGGCCCCCGCTTGTCGCTTCTGCCGGTTGAGCACGACCCCGATGACCCGCACGCCCCCATGGTGCAGCGATTCGGCCGCGCTCCGAAGGGCGTCGATCCGGGTCTTGTTCGACTGGCAGACGACCAGGACGCCATCGGTATGCGCGGCAATCGCCAGCGCGTCGCTCGCGGCCAGCACCGGCGGCGAGTCGACAAGCACCATGTCGGCATCGGCGGCGATGCTGGCCAGGATGTTGGCGAAGCCCTGCGAACTGACAAGGTCTGAGGGGTTGGGCGGAATCGGACCGCTCGGGATCAGGTAGAGGCCGGGCAGCGCCACCTTCTTCGCCGCGTGAAGCCACGGCATGCCGGGACGGGTTAGCAGCGTGGTGAGTCCTTGCTCGTTGCCCGAATGGAAGACGCGGTGCTGGCTCGGACGCCTGAGATCGGCATCCACGATCACGGTCTTCAGGCCAGCCCCGGCCATGGTCACGGCGAGGTTAGCGATCGTCGTGCTCTTGCCCTCTCCCGAGCTTGGGCTGGTGATGGTGAGGGTGCGGATCGGCGCTGCCGCCGCGGCGAACTCGAGGTTGGTCCTCAGCAACCGGACAGCTTCGGACGCCGCCGAGCGCGATTGCGTGAAGGCGTAGACCTGACCGCCACCGGGCTGCAGGCGGGAAACGAGGGGAATCGTCGCGAGAAGCGGCGCGCCCGCGATCTCCGCTATCTGCCGGTCGGGCTTGACCGTGTTGTCCATGAACTCCAGCAGCGCCACCAGCGCGATTCCGAGGAGCAGTCCCACGAACATGCCCAGCAGGAGCGCGGTGCGCGGTTGCGGGCTGAATGGCCGCTCCGGCGGGAACGCTTCGTTGACCGGTTCGATGTGGGCGCTCGAAGCCAGAACTTCCGCGCTCACGGTGACCGCGTCCGTGTTCAGGTTTGTCAGCGACTGGATCACATACGAGCGCTCGAGCCGGAGGTCTTCGATCCGCTGGCTCACCACCTCGGTCTGCTCGCTGGCTTGCAACTCGCCGATCAGAGAGTCGATCTCGACGATGCGCTCCTCGAGCGCCGTGATCTGGAGGTCCATCCCGCTCCGCGCTGTCTCGGCCCGTTCCGCGGCGCGGCCCTCCATGTAGACGACGAACTCCTCGACCACGATGTTCGCAACCATGGCCGCCCGTTCAGGATCCGTATCGGTCGTTGTCACATGGATGAATTGCGAGAACTCGGCGGCGCTGGCCGAGATTGCTGTTTCCAGTACGTCGACACCGAGGCGTTCTCGTACCTGGGTCAGGACCGGTCCAGTCGTCACCATTTGTTGATATGTGCCCGCGAGTTGCTGGCTGGAGTAGATGGCGTTGGCTTCGTTCATCTGCTGGCCGACGCCTGGGTTCACGAGCATCACGGCGGTCGCCGAGTACAACGGGGTCTCATTGTCACTTCGGAACCAGGCCGCGCTCCCCGCGACGACCATCAATACGATCACGAGCCAGCCCCGATAGGCGGCGATTTGCAGCAGCCTGCGAAGGTCAAGTTCCACGAACCGAAATCCTTTAAGATCGATATCGATCCAATTTGTAGATGTAGGGTCCCGGGATTCGCTAACAGTGTAGCGTGACGTTGACACATTTGCCGATGATTTCCGGTTGAATTCACGACTTGGGGTGGGACCATGGGCCTAGGCGTACCTGACGATAGGTTCATTGACCCTACCTTGCCGGCCGCCGTATCACTTTATCGTGGATCGAGGACGCACTCGCTTGGAAAGGGTGTTCGTACGAAGCTCTCAATATATTGGGCGCTGTGATAAGATGGTCGGCGGGGATAAGTGGCGGTCGGCTGGGCTACGGAGGGAGCAATGTGATGTGCCAAATGACTGGGTGGTGTGTTCCTGGTAATCGTCCAGCATTGTTCGCAAAGGCCTCCATCCGTTTCGGGTGTGAAAGACACACGGCATGAATACGTCCGCGAATCCTTCAGCTCGCCGCGGACTCTTGGGGAAGTTTCAGAAATCTCAGAATCGCTCGCGGTTGGATGTGTTGTCGATTCCAGCCAGATTCCTTTCTGCGATTGCTGTTGGTCTCCATTCATTTGGAAGTGAACCACCAGAGCACGGCAACTCGACGGCGACACCTCGAATCCATGATCACTTGGTCACTTTTGGGGATCCTATCTCCGAGAGCGACGTGCGTACGGATCTCAATAGGCCCAAACCATTACGTGGGCTGCTGATAGGGGCGGGCAAGGGTGCCAACAACTTGGTTCGAGAGCTGAGAGCGTCCCCTGATTTTCCCTTGGTGCCAGTCGCGGCCATTGATGATGAAGAGCGCCTTGTTGGCACTTTCATGTTGGACGTGCCCGTCATAGGAACGACAGGTTGTATTAGTGCGATTGCTCAACGTGAGCAAATTGCCGTAATAGTCATAGCAATCCCTTCAGCAGGCCCCCTCGCCAGGAATAGGCTCGTCAACATTGGGAAGCGGACTGGATTGCCAGTGTTGATTTGTCCCACGCTGGGCGAACTTCTCTCCGGAACGAGGATAACGGATCTGAGGACAACGGACGGGATTAGACCATATCGGCAGATGGCCACAAAGCAGGCTAATTCTTTGTGAGGCTTGGACGTCCGCGAATATCTGCGTGGCTCATTGGCCCGCAATCTCGATCATAAATTCAGGCACGGCAGGTACCAGATGAGTTGTGGGGAGAAACCGATACCATGAACATTGGCGGAGAGTTTTCGGGCGAAACCATGGGCGAGTTCTTGGGCAATGCGCCTGTCTTGGTCACGGGGGGAGCTGGCTATATAGGCAGCCTGTTGGTGAGAAGACTTATGCGATTGGGCCGCCCGGTTCGCGTTCTGGACTCGCTACTCTATGGCGATGAAGCGATTAGTGAGCTTCGCGGCGAACCTGGATTCGAGTTGGTTGTTGGTGATTTCCGAGACGAGGCGACGGTTGCTGACGCACTCCGGGGGATCGAGACGGTCGTTCATCTTGGTGCTATCGTCGGGGATCCAGCGTGCGCGCTCGATGAAGACTTCGCAATCGATACGAATTTTTCGGCCACTCGAACGATTGTCGCGGCTTGCAAGGCCGCTGGTACTCAGAGGTTCGTTTTTGCGTCAACGTGTAGTGTCTACGGCGCGAGCGAGGGCGAGCTGAACGAAGAATCCCCGCTGAACCCGGTGTCCCTATACGCAAATACCAAGATCGCGTCCGAGCGGCATATTTTGTCTGAGCGCGATGACGTCTTTTCACCGACGATTCTTCGATTCGGAACTGCTTATGGCGCCTCGCATCGGCAGCGATTCGATCTGGTCGTCAACTTGTTGACCGCCAAGGCTGTGATGGATGGATTAATTACCATTCATGGTGGGGCTCAGTGGCGGCCATTTATACATGTCGACGACATCGGTGGTGCAATAGTGTGCGCATTGATGGCTCCAATAGTTACGGTCGCTGGTGAGACCTTCAACGTTGGATCAACGGAGCAGAACTTCCAGCTTGGCGAAGTTGGGTCGCTGATTCAAGAGGTGGTTCCAGAATCAAGAGTTGTCTTGAATCAGGAGATCACTGATCGCCGAAACTACTTCGTTAATTTTGAAAAGGCGAAAAGTCGGTTAGCATTCACGCCACAGCGTCAAATGCGAGAATCAATCGAGGAACTGGCAATTGCCGTGCGCGAGTTGGGCTCGTACCAAAGGCGCATCCACAACAATCACCGATTCCTGCTTGAGAGTGATCCGTCGATCCGTATTGTGATGGGCGGAAGCACGGCTAACCAATTCATTGTCTAGAATTTTTGGGCACGTCGTAGAGAGCGAGAAGTAGGTGACTAAAGAGCGAATCTTTCTTTCACCCCCACACATGGGCGGCCAGGAACTCGCGTTGGTTCTAGAGGCGTTCGCCGCCAATTGGATCGCGCCGGTCGGCCCGGATGTCGATGCGTTCGAGCGGGAGTTCGCGGAGTTGACTGGCTGTGGCCACGCGGTGGCCCTGAGTTCGGGCACGGCCGCGTTGCACCTGGCGCTGATTCTGGCGGGTGTCGGGCCCGGCGATGACGTGCTCGTGTCGACTTTCACCTTCTCGGCCAGCGTCAACCCGATCGTATATCAGGGGGCACGACCGGTCTTCATCGATAGCGAGGTGACCTCGTGGAACATGGATCCGGTGCTTCTGGAGAAGGCTTTGGCCGAACGCGCCTCTGCCGGCAACTCGCCGAAAGCCGTGGTTTTGACGCATATCTATGGGCAAAGCGCCGATCTTGATCCCATTGTGGCCGCCTGTGACCGATATGGAGTTACGCTCATCGAGGACGCCGCCGAAGTGCTCGGCGCTACCTACAAGGGAAGAGCGCCCGGAACCTTTGGCAAGTTCGGTGGATTTTCATTCAATGGAAACAAGATCATCACCACCAGCGGCGGCGGCATGCTGGTGTCGGACGATGCCGAGGCTATGGCGCATGCGCGAAAGCTGGCTACGCAGGCGCGCGACCCAGCTCCCCATTATGAGCACACCGAGATTGGGTACAATTACCGGCTGAGCAACATCCTGGCCGCGATCGGCCGGGGGCAGTTGCAGGTGCTAGAGGATCGCGTTGAGGCGCGCCGACGCAATTTCAACTTCTACGCCGAGGCCTTGGGAGATGTGCCCGGAATTGGATTCATGCCGGAAGCGCCGTGGGGACGGCATACGCGCTGGCTAGCGTGCATCACGGTCGATCCGGCGGCGTTCGGCGCGGACCGAGAGGCAGTGCGGTTAGCGCTGGAGGCAGAGCATATCGAGTCTCGGCCGCTGTGGAAGCCGATGCATCGGCAGCCTGTCTTCTCCAGGTCACCGGTGGTTGGCGGCGCGGTTGCCGATGCGCTGTTCGACCAGGGGCTCTGCCTGCCATCTGGGTCGAGTATGGATGAATCGGACCTGGCGCGGATTGTTGACGGTATTCGTAACTGCCAGCGTGCAGTTTGAGGTCGCGTTGACTAGAATACTGGGTGACCGGCGCCCTAGGCACCGGTGCCCCCAACCTGTTCTCGCTGATGAGAACGAACCCTCTGCTGACTCTGAAGAGCAAGATAGTGCGTGCAATCATTTGCTTGAAGCGTATGGAAACAGGGGATTATAGGTGAAGATCGTCTATCTCCACCAATATTTCAACAGTCCAACCATGTCCGGTGGAACCCGATCATATGAGATGGCACGCCGGCCCGTTGCGGCGGGACACGAGTCCATATGGTGACGTCGGAGCGGCAGCGGAGTGGCAAGCCATACGACACAGCCGAAGATGGTATCCAGGTAACGTGGATTTCAGTTGCTTATTCGAAGCATATGGGCTCTCTCGCACACATTCGCGCACTTGCGAATCTTGCCTGGAAGTCAGCTCGGATCGCCCTGCCCGGCAAGACTGGTGTACTGGCACAAGCGAGAAATGTACAAGTACGGGCTGAGCCAATTGTCTCCTGCCTCGATGACGATGACATGCGTCGAGATCCCGGTTTGACTGGGCGGAGATCGGTGACGACCGCCCTTCGGCAGGAAGACGTGAGACGAGGGCCAGTAAACGAATACTGCAACCTGGTCGTCTCACCATGAACGGGTCTGGTCGCGCTGAGCCACGGGGCAAGCGTGCCTTTGATGTGACCATTGCGCTAGTAGCCGGTTTCTTGTTGGCGCCCGTGGCCGCATGGGCGGCCTGGCGTATACGTCGTGATCTCGGCACCCCCGTACTGTTTTGGCAAGCCCGACTGGGCAAGGATGGTGAGGTGTTCGAGATGGTGAAATTCCGTACTATGCGAGATATTGCGGACCCAACCACGGGAGAACTCATTTCCGATGACCAACGCCTTACGGAGTTTGGTCGCTTCCTCCGGCGGACGAGTATCGACGAAATACCAGAGCTCTGGAATGTGCTCAAAGGCGAAATGAGCATCGTTGGCCCGCGTCCGCTCCTGGCGGAGTATCGAAACCACTACACTCCGCGCCAGATGCGGCGACACGAAGTCCGGCCGGGCATAACCGGCCTTGCCCAGATAAGTGGCCGCAACTCCGTCGACTGGGAAACGAGGTTCGAAATCGATATTGACTATGTCGATCGCATCTCGATCTGGCTCGACATTTCGATCATCGCTCGAACTTTGAGGAAAGTGATCAATTCGGAAGGAGTATCTGGCAAACGGGGAGAAACCATGGAGCGGTTCGATAGGGAGATCGGACTCCATGAATAACCGGCTAGGCATCATCGGTGCAGGTGGTCATGCCAAGGTGGTGATTGATGCCATTGAAGCGGGTGCTAACGAATGGAGCATTGTCGGACTCTTCGATGACGCTGCTGGCCGTCATGGCGAGATGGTACTAGGCTATTCGGTACTGGGCGATACATCCTTAAAAGAACTCCGAACCCATGGCCTAGCAGCAATCTTTGTAGCCATAGGTGAGAATAGCGTGAGGGAGCAAATCGTTCGTCGTCTGGAGCCTTGGTTCCATTGGCCAACCATCATCCATCCAAATGCTTTCGTGAGTCGCCATGCTACAATTGAAAAAGGCAGTTTGGTTTGTGCTGGCGCCACTATTCAGGTAGCTGCCCGAATCGGGCGATTCGCGATTATCAATACCGCTGCATCCGTGGATCATGATTGCGTCATTGAAGACTTTACGCACCTGGGGCCTGGGGTTCATCTCGGTGGAAGTGTGTCTATTGCCGAAGGGGGGTTTCTTGGGGTAGGAGCTTCTGTGTTGCCCTCTCTATCAGTTGGCAAGTGGTCATTGGTGGGCGCTGGTTCGGTAGTGACCAGGTCAGTCGGACAGTATCTCACGGTAGTCGGTAGTCCCGCCAAACCTCACGATTTGGCTTTGCCGAAAACAGTTGGGTCATCTCAGATCACGTAATGTGTGGCCGATATGCCAAAGCCGATTTCGGCCATGCGACTACTGCTAATGTAATGAAATCCAATCGGAGAGGTTTCAGAGTAGCAATGTCGAAGAATGGTTTCAGTACTGGTAACCTGTCAGCATCATGAAAATTGTCATTCTGACTCACTACTTCCCTCCCGACTCGCCAGGTTGGATTCCTCACGATCTTGCTTCTGGGTTGGCAGAGCGGGGTCATATGGTGCGGGTGCTGACCAGTTTTCCGCACTATGACACCGGAAAGATCGCCAGAGGCTACCGACAGAGACTCAAACACACCGAGGTCCTCGGGAAAATCAGCGTACGACGGGTTCCCATCTTTCCCAGCCATTCCAGCAACGCCATCGGGCGAATAGTCAACTATGTCAGCTTTTCGTGGTCAGCACGAACGGCGAAGTCGTTCGTGCGAGACGCTGATGTCATCTATGTTCATGGAACGCCAGCAACGGTGGCTGCTCCCGCGCGGGCTTGGTCGAAATCATTGCGGATTCCGTATGTCTTTCATGTTCAGGATATTTGGCCAGAGTCAGTCACGGAATCGGGGTTTCTGCCACGGCCTATATCGGCGATCGCCGGGAAGCTCATTAGCCGATGGCTCGGGATTCTATATTCGCAGGCGGCCGCGGTAAATGCTATCGCGCCGACCGCGCGTGAGATGCTCATTCAGCGTGGTGTGCCGAAGGACAAGTGCCACCTAGTTTACAACTGGTCAGACGAATCAGTCCAAAGTCGCAGATCATTCGCGTGCCGACCATCGAACGACAGAGGTCTCGAGGTCATCTATGCTGGAAATCTCGGTGTGTTTCAGGACCTCGAGACGGTGGTTATGGCGGCAGGCAGGTTCGGTGATCGTCCAGGCTTTAGGTTACGCATCGCGGGATCCGGCATTGTTGAAGATCGACTGCGGCAACTTGTGAAGAACATCGGAGCCAGCGACCATATAGAGTTTGTAGGTCGACTAAATCAAGACGAAATGGCTGCATTCTATGCTTCGGCTGACTTTCAGGTGATTTCGCTCAAGGACCGGGATTTCTTCTCATCCACGATTCCATCGAAGTTCCAGAGTGGCCTCGTCCATGGACTGCCTGTAATTACAACGGTCAAAGGTGATGTGACTAGACTCGTCAACGAACATAACTTGGGCTTTACGGCATTGCCTGGGGACGTAGAGTCGCTTGCTAATGCCTTGGACAGAGCATATGCAACGTCCTCAAATGAGCGGGAGGAATTTTCGCGCCGAGCGCTAGCGTTCTACCGCGCTTACATGTCACGAAGTATCGCCCTGGACCGTATTGAGTCGATCCTGACCAATGCAGCAAAAAGACACATGTAGTGATATTTGCACGGCATCTTTCCGGACGCAACACTAGTCTCGAACGGAGAATACGATTATGTCCAATATGCTGATAGCCAACAGCGTCGTTTTGGTCACGGGGGGAACTGGCTCGTTTGGCAATACTGTTGTCCGGCGCCTGCTTGACCAGGGAGTTGGTGAGGTTCGTATCTTCAGCAGGGATGAAGGCAAGCAGGATGAGATGCGCCATCGGCTGAACGATGGTAGAGCACGATTTTACATTGGCGATGTCCGTGACGCTGACTCGGTGACCAGGGTATGTCGTGGTGTGGACTACGTGTTTCATGCTGCGGCTCTAAAGCAGGTTCCTTCCAACGAGTTCTTCCCGATCGAAGCCGTTAGGACTAACATCTTTGGCACGTCGAACGTGATTCAGGGTGCCGACGCCAATCAGGTTAGGACGGTCGTTGTGCTTTCCACCGACAAGGCTGTCTACCCTGTGAATGCAATGGGGCAGTCCAAGGCGCTCGCTGAGAAGGTGGCGCAGTCTCATGGTTTGAACAATGATCAGACTGCTACTACGGTGACGATCACCCGGTATGGCAATGTGCTGTATTCGCGAGGATCGGTAGTGCCGCTATTCATTAACCAAATCAAGCAGGGACGCAACCTGACGGTCACGAATCCGCTGATGAGTAGGTTCCTGATGACCTTGGCCGACTCAGTCGACTTGGTCGAGTATGCCTTTACCAACGCCGATCAGGGGGACCTGTTCGTCCGGAAGGCGGTTTCTACGACCATAGAGAATCTGGCCCAGGCACTCATAAACCTTTTCCAGGCAAGAGTCGGAATCGATGTGATTGGGACTAGGCACGCGGAAAAGGTGTCTGAGGTTCTTGCCAGACAAGAAGAATTGTCGCGAGCTGAAGACTTGGGTGCCTACTTTAGGGTGCGCGCCGATATGCGCAACATGAACTACGACGCTTTCTTCAGTGAAGGTGATCCACACCAATTGGACTTTGAAGACTATGACTCGCATTCCATCGGCATCCTGACTGTAGACGAGGTAGAGAATCTGTTGCTAACGGTGCCAGAAGTAGTACAGGAACTTAGATTGGCGGGATTGACAGAGAGGCTGGAGCAAGCCGAGACCTTGGGAGCAATCAATGGTGGCTGAATCCAGGAAGACCTATGCCTTGACCGGAGCAGGCGGCTTCCTTGGCTGGCATGTCAAGGTGGCAATTCACTCGATGGGCTGTGAGTTTCTCGAGATTCCGCTAGGTGAACGTTTCGACACTGTCGATGCTGCGAGGGCCCTCTCAAGCGCCGATGGGCTCATTCATCTCGCAGGAGTGAATCGCGGCACAGACGATGCGGTGGCATCTGGAAACCGTCTTTTTGCAGCGCAGTTGAGATCAGCTCTTGAGCAGACAGATGTCCCGCCTGCGAGCGTCGCCTACGCGAACTCGACTCAGTCCCAAAACGGCTCTATCTACGGTCAGGCCAAAGTGGAGGCAAGTGAAACGCTTGCCGCTGCTGCCGTGCAGACTGGCGCGGAGTTCCGGGATGTATTGCTGCCGAATCTCTTTGGTGAGCATGGACGGCCATTCTACAACTCGGTCATTGCAACATTCTGCCACCAATTGGCGACTGGAGCAGGCGAGCCGGCCGTTCAGGAGGACCGCGATCTCACGCTGCTGCACGCTCAGGACGCCGCTGACTGGCTGACTGGTGAACGCGAAGATGTTGTTGACGTTCTGCGTCAAGCTTCCGTCTCGGAATTGCTAGCGCGACTGAAGTCGATGTCCGACACATACGGTGTGGGGGATGTCCCTGACTTGTCGACTCCGTTTGCGAGGGATCTCTTCAATACCTACCGTTCCTACACTCCAGTTGGGACAGTTCCCCTTCGAGGCGGGTCGGATCAGCGTGGGACGTTCGTCGAAATGGCGAGAAGTTGGGGAGGAACTGGGCAATCGTCGTTCAGTACGACGGTGCCGGGGGTGACTCGTGGCAATCACTATCACCGTCGCAAAGTGGAGCGATTCGTGGTGGTTGCCGGACGTGCCGAGATGCAGATGCGTCGCCTCTTCACCCAGGATGTGATTAGAATCACAGCTGACAACGAACCTGTGGCCGTTGACCAACTCACAGGGTGGACGCACAACCTAATCAATGTGGGTGAAGAGACGCTTTACACACTCTTTTGGACCAACGACATTTTCGACCCTGCCAACCCTGACACCTTCATGGAGTCCGTATGAGTGAACGTCTCAAGGTGTTGACGGTGGTGGGGACCCGACCTGAAATCATTCGGCTAGCACCAATGATCAAGCGGCTAGACCGGTTCACCGATCACATTCTGGTGCATACTGGGCAAAATTACGACTATGAACTAAACGAGGTATTCTTCAAAGATCTCGGTCTGCGGAGGCCCGATCACTTTTTGCACGCTGATGTGTCGTCTCTCGGGGCTGCGCTTGGCTCGATTCTGGTGAAGATCGAAGGCGTGCTACTGGCGGAGAAGCCAGATGCGTTCGTGATTCTTGGCGACACGAACAGTGCGATTTCAGCTGTAATGGCGAAGCGGATGAAAGTTCCGGTCTATCATCTCGAAGCAGGAAACCGTTCGTTTGACGAGAATGTGCCGGAAGAAACCAATCGGCGATTGGTCGACCATGTCGCCGACTACAACCTGGTCTACTCGGAACATGCCCGGCGTAACCTCCTGGCGGAAGGCATTCATCCATCCAGGATTCTGCTAATGGGTTCGCCCATTCGCGAAGTTCTGAATGGCAATCGCCAGCAGATCGACGCCAGCGACATTCTGGATCGTTTGAGCCTCGCTGCTGGCCACTACTTCCTCGCGAGCCTGCATCGGGAAGAAAATGTCGACGATTCTCGGCGACTTCGCCAAGCACTGGAGTCTCTCCGAGCTGTCGGAGACCAATATAGTTTGCCGGTGCTGGTCTCGACCCATCCGCGAACCCGCAAGCGGCTTGAAGGCCAATCCGAATCCGCCAGGAATGGACTGATCTTCCATCCACCGTTTGGATTTAACGACTACGTGAAACTTCAGATGGGGGCGAAGCTCGTCCTCTCCGATAGCGGCACGATTGCCGAAGAGTCGAGCATTCTGAAGTTCCCCGCCGTCACGCTTCGCGACGCAATCGAACGACCTGAGGCGATCGATGGTGGGGCAATCATCACTGCAGGAGTGACTGCTGAATCCGTACTGGACGCGGTGAACTACGCCCTCCAGTCCCGTAATCAGGTCACGGTGCCAGATGTGTACCAGATTGAGAACTCCTCGGTGAGAGTCGTTAACTTCGTTCGTTCCACCGCTCACACTCACCACCGACGTGCGGGAATCTGGTAATGCCGGCCCGCGTTTCCGAGTTGCACAACAGTGGTCAGTTAGTGCGACAACAACGGCACCGCGCAGCGCTTTCCCGCTACTTGATCGCAGATCTTTTTGCGCTAGCATATTGTTTGGTGTTGGGGCTTACTTTTGAAAACGGTCCGGCGGCAGAGAACCTTGGCTCCATTCTCGGGCTAGGTATTGTGCTCGGCGGCCTCTGCCTACTGACGTTTTTCAGCGCGGGATCAAGGAGGATTCTGTTCAGCTCAATGATCTCGTACGGTCATCTGGTCTTCGTCGCCAGTCCTGCGGTGATGATTGGACTTGGACAGGTGGAATTGCGTTCCGACTTGCGCTCTTCCGTAGCAGTTCTGTTCCTGTCCTTTTTCTTCGTCATACAATTGGCATTGTTTGGTTGCTCTCGGCCACTTCCCAAAGGTGGTCGGGGGGTCGGAGAAGTGAGTGGGTCCGTTCATGTTATTGCTTGGCTGTTTTTTGTGCCGTCGATTATTGCCAGCTACCTGGCCCAGGGATCACTGATAGCCTCATTCCTAGCACCAATGTCACTGGTCGGAATCGTGCTAGTCACTCTGGTTGTAGCCACCAGGCCGTCGCTAAAACAATCTATTTTTCCCCTGATGAGCCTGGCGTTAATGATGCTGATCTATGCCACGTATCAATTTGATGGTTTTGGGAGAATTGTGGTTGCATCCTATCTTCTTGCTATTGCAATCGTTCTTTCATGGACTCGGGAATCCTTCTTGCCGAAGCTTATTGTGGCAATCGTCACTATTCCCGGGATCTTGCTCCTTTCGACTATCAGGATTGTTCTCGTAGAAAGAGATGAGGGACGACGAATCAATCTAGACGAAAGTCTTGGATCGGTATTTGCGCCATTCCAGATCGGAGCGTTCCTACTCCAATCGAATATGGATGGAACTATTGCTCCAACAATGGGAAGGTCTATCTTCACATCAGCTCTTTTCTGGGTGCCTCGTAGTTTTTGGGAGGCGAAGCCTGAGGGGTTTGGACGAGCAATAGTACCATTCACCAACCCACAGCTGGTGGCTTCACAAGGTCACAGCGATGCAGCACCTTATCTTGCCGAATTTGTCTGGGATTTTGGTGTTTGGGGTATCGTTCCGACTCTTGTGCTCCTGTTTGCTATTTTGAAGATGGATCGGTTTCTTGGATACGCGCTTTCCTCGCAAGAAGGGGTCCGACACTTACCCCATTCCGTGCCACTAATTACGATTTGGACAGTTTTGTTGGCCATGACGCTGAATTTGGTTTGGGGTGGTACCTTTCCATATGTTTCCAGAACTATGACTGCGATTGTCGTGCTGATGATATTCAACAGACTATGGAGTGGGAGAGCCAGGATCTCAAGGGGGGACATGGATAAAGAGCATAGCTATGCGGCCTTGACGGTACTCAAACCTAAAGATGAGTTTCCCAGCGTGACACATCGGAACTATCTGAATTCTGGGATGGGATGAAGCCCAGGCTCAATGCCTTAGTTGCCACTGCAATCGCCAGTCTAGGAAATGTGGTAGTTCAGCTACTCGCCGCTCGTGTGCTTGACGCCTCTGAATTTGCCAACTTTGCGCTTTCCGCAGCTACGGTCCTCTTCGTCGCTGGACTGACGGACACTGTGGTGGGGCAGACTGACCTCATACGAGGTGACTTGGAACCCGACCCGGTTTTTGCTTCTGTAGGATATTTGCTTACCGGGGTTACCATCACTGGCGGTATGGTAATTAGCGTGGTCGCGTGGTTAGTGGACTCAGAATCGGTCACTACTGCCGGTGTAGCGGTGATGTGCTCCGCCAGCTTCATTCTTCGATATCTGGCTCGATCTCGTGCTTTTCGTGTATCGCGTGCAGGTTGGGCAGCATTTAGCGATACTGTTGTACTGGTGCTTTCGGCGGGATCGCTACTTTTCGTTACACCGGGGCATTACTCCTCGATCGGTATCCTTCTGGTTTGGACCGGAGCCACGGCAGTTGGATTCCTTATTCTTGTCTATCCTCTTCACTATTGGGGTAAATTGACGCTTGCAACGACATGGTGGCGTAACAACCACGATCTGGCGATACCCAGCACCCTGGAATACTTCCTGCAATCCGCAGTTCCGTACGCACTGAATTGGGTTATTCTCCTCGTGGGCGGGGCTGGGGCACTGGCCGGTTACCGCATAGCCCAGATCGTCTTCGGAAGCTTGGGCACTTTGGCCCAGGGACTGAGCGCCTTCGAGATCCCTCAACTGTCACTACACCTCACACGACATCGCATCCATCAGCTGCTCATTCGAAATGCCGTGCTGCTCATGCTGCCGGCCGCAGGTCTCGTGGCAGCTATGTATGGCCTCCCCTACGAACTGGGTGCCGCCCTGTTCGGAGGCTCGTGGTCCAGCGTCCCGGCGTTTATCGTGGTCGGCGCATTTCATGGGCTCTTGAATGCACTCCTGATTGTCAACCTCCCTATTCTTCGCATGCTGGGCGACGCCCGATATTCGCTATCGATCCAGATAATCACGGTCCTGCTTGTGCCCATGGCATGCTTCGGGCTTGGCACGTACTATGGTGCTGTGGGCGTTGCCTGGGGACTGGCTCTTACAGCACTGGTCGGATACGTCACTCGCCTGCTACGTATCCTGACCCGTAGCAACGATCTGGAGTCGACCGCTGCGAGTCAGGTTGGCCAAATGTAACGGTTCAACTTCTCGAACCATGGTACCAGGATGCGGTTCACTTGAGCCTGAACAACCAACTGGCGAAAGTCATGCTGGACTGCAGAGAAATGCAGAGATGTCTGCCGCCGGTTTGAATCTTGAGAGTGAATGTGATGAAAGTACTCATTGTCGCTGGCGGCTATCTGCCCGGATTCCGCTACGGAGGACCGGTGCGATCACTTGCAGCGTTGGTAGAACGCCTCGGAGACAAGATCGACTTTAACATAGTGACATCGGATCGTGATCTGGGATCTCTCCACCCATATCCAGGAATTAAGCCAGATACATGGATGCAGGTAGGAAAAGCCAAAGTATTCTACAGTTCTTCAAGAGGCTATACACCGTGGTTCTGGCAAAGGAAACTCTCTGAAGTTGATCCTGATGTCATCTATTTGCTCGGCTTCTTTGGAATAGGTTCCAACCTTGTCCTTGCAAACCAAAGATTGCGGTTTCTAAAACGTATTCCTGTGATTGTTGCGCCCCAGGGGGAGTTTTCAGAGGCAGCGCTGTATATAAAGCAACGCAAGAAGTCCATATTCCTTAAATTGTCGAAGGCTCTGGGCTTGCATGACAATATCTTCTGGCAGGCATCTGCAGAAGAGGAGCAGGAAGACATCTTCAAGACTGTTGGACGTGATGCGAAAGTGTTCGTGGCACCGGATTTAGTGCTGAGTCGAGGACGATCATCAAGATCTCTCACCAAACAAACAGGCGATGTGCGATTTGTATGGATATCGCGAATTGTTCCAAAGAAGAATCTTGATGGGGCAATTCGTCTATTGCGGTGCGTATCTTCAGGATCTGTCGCAATAGATGTTTTTGGACCAATCGAGGATTCCCGCTATTGGGATGAATGTCAGGGTGAATTAGCTGCACTGCCAGCCACGGTAATGTTTAACTACCGTGGCGAACTCGTTCATGACCAAGTGCCTGATACGGTCGCAAGATATCATTTCCTCTTCTTTCCCACCCACGGCGAAAACTTTGGCCACGTCATTGCAGAAGCACTGGATCAAGGTCTCCCAGTGCTTCTTAGCGACCAAACTCCCTGGCGTCGGTTGGAGCAAGAAGGAGTGGGGTGGGATATGGCATTGGAGGATACAGAGAAATGGTCCAATATAATAGCGCGCTGTATTGATATGGATGACATCGAATACAACCAAATGAGCCGAGCGAGTCAAGGATACGTAGATCGATGGACAGAGGAGCATGGGGGCCTTGAATCATACTTTAAGATGTTTAGCTTGGTTGCGGAATCGACTCCAGCGTGATGAATTTCCAAGCAAATGTCTGAAAAGAGATACCTGCGCATGACGCTGGAACATCGCGCGAGCGACTCAGTTTCTCCACGACTGAGCAAAAGAACGGAGTTGCCCCAGAAGTTCATGCCGAAGGTGATGCCAGAATAACCGCAAATATTCACGGCGCTGCCGGTTTGAAGGGCGTCTGGTAGTGATGGGAACACGCTGGTAGAACGTGGCGGCGATCGGAGTTGGCCAGGCTTCTCGCGCAATTACTGGAATATTCAGCGGTGATCGAACCGCTCGTGTGAAGGCGGGGCCGCGAATAACATCTTTGGGCGTGAGCCACTGATCAAAGATACTGTGCACTATCCAATCCAGATCATCGGGTTGATGGCTAGGGCCAGCACTAGTGGGACCCACGAGGGACGAGGCTACTCGGACGAGACCAAGATGCCAGGACCGCTTAAGCAATGGCAAACTGGCGACTAGAGAAGTTAGCCTTGCGGAGGTGACGACCAGCATGTAATCACAGAGCCAGACCGGTCGCATACCTCCATGCTTTAGAAAGTGGTTGCAGACCATTTGGAGATTGTCGAAATTGCTGAGAACTGCAACAGATTGATTGCTGAAGGCAAGAGATTCTAGCCGATCCCAGAAGTCGGCGTTGGGAACTTCCTCCCAGATGCCAGGGTGCTTGAGATCAATGGCGACGGAGATTGGCGGTTTGGTGGAGTCGTGGAGGATGGCGTGAGCAGCGGCGAACTGCTCCTTGCGAACCACCAGATCGATGTCACCGCCAGGCCGGACGATGCCTTCCGGATACAGTTTGGCGAGGGCGAGGCCCTTCACCAGCACGGGCTCGATACCGTAGGCGCGGAGGCGGGTGACGCACTCGATGGCGGCCTCCTCCACGCGCTGGTTATGGGCGATCTGGGCCTTAGTGGCGGCTTCGAGTGCGTGGGCCAAGGCGCCGTACTTCTCGCGGAACGGCTTTACCCGGTGCCAGATGATTCCGGCGCTCCCGCTCTTGATCAGATTTGGGAGGATGGCGGCGAGTTCCTCGGTGGTGAGGTCGAAGGGTGGGGCGTCGGTGCGCCAGGCCTGGCAATGGGCGCGCGCAACGAGCCAACCGTTCTCCTCCGTAGATAATCTGGCAGACATTACCTACTCCTTATCAGGCTTTCTTGCAACGATCATGACCGATGCTGCCAATCGCCGGGCATCAAAAAACACAAGGACCTTCTCGTACAGGACATTAAGTACATACAGCGGAAACAAGAAGGCGTAATACGGGGCCTGATAATAGGAGATCCGCACTTCCTCAACAATCAGACCGTTCTTTTCGATAACGCGAGCCATATCAGCTGCCGTGCATTCATCATAGTGTGCCACGAATCCATGCTTACCAATAAAGTCAGGATGCAACCTGTCGAGAATCCGCAAAACTAACCAGTTGGGAAGCAGCCGGTTGGCAATTGAGAAGGGCGCGTATTTTGATGGGAACAAATGGACGGAGCTCCCGCCAGGACGAAGCACCCGGAAAACTTCCTTCCAAAAGACATCTATAGAGGGCAAGTGTTCCAGCACTGCATGGGATACCACGATATCCACACTGTCTGCCGTCAAAGGAATATGCTGGCTCACATCGGCAACATGCTTCTCGTCGAGATCGGCATTCAGTTCCATCTCTTCCATCGATACATCCACACCAACAAGCCAGAGATTGTCTCGATTGGCTACGTTGGGTAGAAACACCGTGCTCTTGCCTGCCCCTACGTCAAGGACCGTCTTCGCGCTCGAATCTTTGTCCAGTTGCGCGACCACCTGATTTATGTACTCATCGTAGATGAGCGGTGACGCGTGCGCTATCCGTCGCTCCCACGCAGACGATGCCCTGCGATTCAACGACAAAAACTGCCGAGTTATGGTTCGAACTGACTCCATGGGTTACCGCAACTTTCTAGACTTGGCTTTATGTGGAGGATACTCCAAGGCGAAACTTAACTAATCGGTGAGGTCAAAGGGTGGGGCATCCACGCGCCGCGCCTGGGAATAGACGCGGGCGATCAGGCGTCCAAGTTTCTCGGGAGTGCGTTCGTCTGGTGTCGGATAGCGATGATGTAGTCTCATGACGGAATTGTCGCATACAAGGGATGGGCGGTGGCCGTGAAGCGAGGGTTTTGGTGCCCCGAAGTGGCAGGATCGTGTAGTGGAGGAGAGGGGCAAGTCTTGAGATTTCAGACACGACTGTAGCGGTTGGTAGCTATTCGGGAGAGTCTTCGGAGCGAAGTCATCTGCGCCACAAATTGAAGGGTGGAGAGGTGGGGCCAGGCGTCACTATGTTGTGGCGCCTGGCGTGAGCGATCAGGCGGTGATGCCCTGCAACCGGGCGAGGCCGAGTTCGGACATCAACGCCAGGCCGCAATACCATTTGAGGCGGGTCCTGGTGGCGTCCTTGGTTTCGAGTTCACCGACGGTCTCGATCTGGATGCCACCATGCTGCAGCCCCAGGAGGCCGGTGGAGATGCCGAACCTCGCGGCGTAGATCGATGAGCAGGTCGCTCCGGATGAACCCTGCACCTCGTTGTCCGGCACGAAGTCGTCGACCAGGATTGGTATCCCCTCGTAGGTTTCAACCTGCTCGCCGAACTGGCTGATGGTCGTCTCGATGATGTTGCCCGAAGTCCGCCGCAACTGCTTGAGCTGACGGCGCGAACGGCGGGACATCACCAGCGCCTCGGGATTGCCCGGTTTGACCAGGTCGATCAGTTCGTCGAGTTTGGCCAGGGTCAATGCCCCGCCATTCGTCCCCATCGCTAGCGTTTGTGAGGGAGCGGCCAGGGTCCGGAGCCCATCGAAGCTGTTCGCGTCGGTGCTGGTGTTGCCGGTGACGAAGCACTCCGAGAAGCGGTGGGCAACCGCTTTTGCCTTGCTCGCAATCACTTCGGCTTCGAGGTCGTTGGTGTCTGCGTACGTCACCTGCAGGAAGTTGTCGACATCGGCGTCTCCGCCGAGGATGGAGAGGTAGGCGACGTGCGGGGTGAAGGTCGGGGTGGCTTCGGTCCAGGTGCCGTTCGGCGCGTAAAACGATGCGGTCGGAAGCGTGGCTTCCCGGGCGTAGCGGATGGACGTGCCGACCACCTCCATGAACGGGAGGTGCCGGAGTATGTGCGAATCCTTCACGATCGTTTCGAGCACGCCGCGGATGAGCAGGTCGTTGGAGAGTCGACCGGCCTCGGTCATTGTGAGCGCCATGGTGATGAGTCCTTTCGATGGTTTACGTGTGAGAAGTGGAGGTTAGGACCGTCTTTTCGGCCATGGTCGCGTAGCTGGCTGGCCTCGCCGCTCGATCATGCCCCGGCGCAGGAGGTCGTCCGTGCTCATCGAGTTGAGATCGATGGCGGCCGGCGGTGACACTGGCTGGGACACATGCACCGGCTGCTCCGGTTGTTGCGCGAATCGTGCCTCCAGTCGCTGGTAAGCCTCCCTGGCCACCGGCACGCTGGCGAGCAGTTCTTCGACGGTATCCCCGGTCAGCAACTCGGGAACGATGTCCTGGTGGGCCAGGGCGATGAGTTCGCGCACGGGCGCGAGTTGCTCGTCGGACAGATTTTCTACCTTACCTAGGATGTCCTGGGGTTCGGTCACGGGCTCGGCGTCGGGAATGCTTCCGATATCCGGAATTTCGTCGCTGTCGATGATCGGTTGCTCGATGACGTCCGTCATGGGGTGTTCCTCCTTGCCGCTTCGGGCTGGGAAAGCAGTGCGGTACGATCCGCGCCTACCTAGTGAACGCATCGAGAACGGAAAAACCCGCCACGCTGAAGGAAGGCCCGCTGATAATGGAAAACGAGTTGGCACAGGAGATCGTTCGAATGGGCTGTTTCTGGGATAAAGCATCCAGGGCCGCACGGGCATCACCCGGCTTTGAGGAGAATGCTTCTCAGGGATACACGGTTCCGACTGGTTCCACCTTGTCTCACCCGGATTCGGTCCGACCGCTCATTCCACGGTAGGGACGACCTGGCCTTACCGGAAACGGACCTCGCGGGCGAAGAGATGGTCCCCGACCATGATCGAGATCGGGGGTGTGCTCAGGTCGAAGCTTAAGTGTCGAGGGGCCTGGATGCCTTCGGATCGCCATTGCCATGCGCTCGTGGTTTGCCTGACGCGGCCGCCTCTCCTTCGAGGCGGCGGCTGCCAGCAGCGTGACGCTCTTATTCAAGGCATGTCAGGGATTGGCGGTAGGTGCGTCGAGGCCACCACCTCTCGCGCGGATCGTGGCTTTCGACTGGCGGACGTTGCTCATTCTCGGCCAGAGGTATTGGCTGGTCCTCGGTTGGCCGATTTTGCTCCATTCGATGCGTTCACAGGGTAGACATCTCTTCCTCTGTCTGTCTCCCTCATATCGAAAGGCCAGCCAACCATGATCGCCATGTACCGTTTTTCTTGTTTTCGGATCGCGCCACACCACTGTCGAGTACGACAACATCATTTCCGCGTTTACATTAATTCAAAAGTCCACATTAATTGCCCAGCCCAAATAGCCCGTCGTTCCGGGCCAAATCACCCTCGAAGCGGGATTAATGTCGCGAATAACGCACAGTCTTTCGCTACCGGTCCATCGGTGGATGACCGGAGCAGGCGGAGTCCAACGTTCCGCCTGCTCGCCTCACCGATAGATAAGGCCATTCCCGTCAGAGGCCAGGTACGACGATGAACCGTCTCACTGTTTCTGCCGCTGAACAACGGTGAGTGAAGATCAGGGTCACTTCAAATCCCGCCGCAGGTGGGCGTTGCACCCTTGACAGAGGGGAAGCAGCCGACGCCGGGATTGACGCAATCTTGCGCTGAAGTGCAGTTGCCTCCGTTGGGAACTTTACCGGGAGTTCCGTTTGACGCATGCGCGGTTGCAAGCGGGGCAGTGACCGACGCGATCGCAGCCCCAGCCACGGTCGTCCGCTTGAGTATCTTCCGCCGTGACGATCGTTCGCGAGAACCGTCGCTAACCTGAGCCCAGTCCTGCATCAGGTCAAGATTCGCGAGTATGTTCAGACCAGCCACAACGTCATCCAGGCTCAAGGTTTCGGCCTCTGTCACGGAGCAGATGGCCTGAATGGTGTGCAGATCATTGATTCCATCGCAGTTTCGCCAGATCGACGAGGCGAGTGGATTGAGGTGGTGCATCCCATGAACCCGCTTGTCATACACCAGTAACTCGTCGTCCATTTCGCTGATCACCAGATCATCCACTCGAGCGGTCGGGTGGAGTCCATCCATACGGGTACGCTTCACGCATGCTTCCTTCCCTGAACATGAAAAGTCGGAGGCCCCAGATTCAACTGTGTTGGAATCACTAGTCGATATGGTACCAAAGAGCCATGACCATGGCAATAAGGTGCGAGAGTAATATAGGCCGATAGGGTCATCCCGACTCTGTCGAGCCGTTTCGACTCTGTTGGCCAAGTGGTGTCCGAACCTTCAGCAGTGGGGCTACTTCTCTGCGGTGCGCGTCGTCCGTCACCCAGTCGATTGGCCAGTAGCGGGAGTTGAAGTTCCGACGGGCATCGCCTACACTATGGGTCGCGACATGTCGGCGACGTCCGGCACCCGTCGCGAGCGAGCATTTTGGACTGGACGGCGCGTGCAGTTGATTCCAACCAATTGGCAAGAACCTGGCAAGCCGGGAGGGGTACTTCATGCCCTCCCGCTTTTGGCGTGGCCGCAACCATCTCGCAGGCGCTCCCACATGGGCTGGCCACCACCGTTGCCCGTTGTCCGGGCACGCTCCGGTGGTCGTGGGGGGCTGCCACCGCGGCCCAGCTTCACCTGACGCTCGCTCGAATTCCCGCCCCATCTGTTCTCTCTTCCTTTATATATCGTCACATTCCACCGGTCCGGGCTCGCCCGGTCAACTGTCCAAAACCATGGCGTTGTGTACACGGTGTTTTGTCTGGCCGTGGTGTCTTGATTCTCAGGACGCCCGCCGAACATGAGGAGCGTTAAATGGCTGTAGACCGTGAAATTGGGACAAGCGTAGCGACGCACGCGGTTGCAGAGCGACAGGTGCTCTCGAATCTGGGGGTTGGCCGAAAATCCTACGCCCACATCCCAACCGTGCTCGAAATGCCCAACCTGGTTCAGGTCCAGATCGAGTCCTTCAAATGGTTCGTCGAAGAGGGCCTTCGCGAGCTCCTCGACGAGATTTCCCCGATCACCGATCACCACAAGAAGATGGAACTCTCCATCTTCAACCCGCGCTTCAAGCCAACCTGGGAGCGCATGCCAAAGGGCGAGGAACGCGATCGCGCCATGGCCGATCCGCGCATCGCCGAAATTTACGCCCGCGAGCGCGATATCACCTATGCCGCGCCGCTCTACGTGTCCGCCAAGCTCGTCATGAAGGAAACCGGCGAGATCAAGGAAACCGGCCCGGAAGGCATCTTCCTGGGCGACTTCCCGATGATGACCTCCGACGGCACCTTCATTATTAATGGGGCCGTGCGCGTCGTCGTCTCCCAGCTCGTCCGCTCTCCGGGTGTTTACTTCGACTGGGCGCTCGATCCCGGCACCGGCAAGCGGCTTTCCACCGCCAAGCTCATTCCGAACCGGGGCGCCTGGCTGGAGTTCGAGACGTCGAACCGTGACATTCTTTCCGTGAAGGTTGACCGCAAGCGTAAGATGCCGGTCACCATCCTGCTCCGTGCCATCGGAATCGAGAGTGACGAGGAGCTCCTTGAGACCTTCAAGGATGTCGACACCAACGAGGATCACCGCTACATCGCGTCGACCCTCGAGAAGGAGCCGACCAAGACCCGCGAGGAAGCACTCATCGAGCTCTACCGGCGACTCCGCCCGGGCGATCCTCCGACCCGCGACAACGCCAGCGCCATGCTGGAGAACCTGTTTTTCAACGAGCGACGCTACGATCTCGCCAAGGTCGGTCGCTACAAGCTCGACGAGCGGCTCCACGGTGGGCACTCCGAGGCCGCCGATCTCGATGAGGAGCGCGCTCGCCGCATCCTGAGCAACGACGATCTCGTTGCCATCATCAAGGAGATGATCCGGCTCAACAACGGCCAGGGCAAGCGCGACGATATCGACCATCTCGGCAACCGGCGCACCCGCGCGGTCGGCGAGCTGATCCAGATGCACGTCCGCACCGGTTTCCAGCGCCTCGAGCGCGGTATCCGCGAGCGCATGACCATCCAGGATCCGGAGGCGGTGACGCCGCAGGGCCTGATCAGCACCACCCGCCCGGTGATGGCCGCGGTTCGTGAGTTCTTCGGCGGCTCCCAGTTGTCGCAGTTCATGGACCAGACCAACCCCCTGGCCGAGCTCACCCACAAGCGGCGCCTCTCGGCCCTCGGGCCTGGCGGTCTCAGCCGCGACCGGGCTGGTCTCGACGTGCGCGACGTCCACCCGTCGCACTACGGCCGCATCTGCCCGATCGAGACGCCGGAAGGACCGAACATCGGTCTCATCGGCTATCTCGCCACGTACGGCAAGATCAACAAGCACGGGTTCATCGAGACGCCGTACCGCCGGGTCATTTCCCGGATCGATGTCTCGAATCCCGCCATTCCGCTGGCTGGTCAGATCCTCCGCGAGGATGTGAAGCATCCGGAGACGGACGCCATCATCGCATCGGCCGGTGACGAGATGGACGAGGTGACGGCCAAGGCCATCGCGGACGCCAAGGTGTCCGAGGTGCGCATCAAGCCGCTCGCGTCCGACCAGATCGTCTACCTGCCAGCCGACCGCGAGGTCAACGTCATGATCGCCCAGGCGAACACGCCGCTGGACGACCAGAGCCGGATCGACGTCGACAATGTCGTCGTCCGCATCGGCTCCGACGGTCACCGCTTCCCGGAAGTTCCGGCGGAGCAGGTGACGTACATGGACGTCACGCCGAAGCAGGTGGTTTCGGTCGCGACCGCGCTCATCCCGTTCCTTGAGCACGACGATGCGAACCGCGCGCTCATGGGCGCGAACATGCAGCGCCAGGCCGTTCCGCTGGTCCGGCCCCAGGCGCCAATCGTCGGCACGGGCATCGAGTACCTCGCCGCCCGTGACTCCGGGCAGGTCGTGGTCGCTCGCCACAACGGTACCGTCGTCTCGGCGTCCGGCAAGCAGATCGCGATCGTCGACGACGAGGGCAAGAAGCACCTCTACCACCTGCAGAAGTTCATTCGCTCGAACCAGGACACCTGCATCAACCAGCGACCCATCGTCCACATCGGCGACCGGGTGGAGGAAAACCAGGTGATCGCCGATTCGTCGTCCACCGAGAACGGTGAGCTGGCGCTCGGCCAGAACCTCCTCGTGGCCTTCATGCCATGGGAGGGCGGAAACTTCGAGGATGCCATCCTGCTCAGCGAGCGCCTGGTGCGCGACGACGTGTACACCTCCATCCATATCGAGAAGTACGAGTGCGAGGCCCGGGATACCAAGCTCGGCCCCGAGGAAATTACCCGCGATATCCCGAACGTCGGTGAGGAGAGCCTCGCCAACCTCGACGAGACCGGCATCATCCGGATCGGCGCCGAGGTCCGGCCGAACGATATCCTCGTCGGAAAGGTCACCCCGCGTGGTGAGACCGAGCTGAGCGCGGAAGAGCGTCTCCTGCGCGCCATCTTCGGCGAGAAGGCCCGCGAGGTGAAGGACACCTCGCTCCGCGTGCCGCACGGCGTCCACGGCAAGATCATCGACGTCAAGCAGTTCCAGCGGGACGACAGCTCGGACCACGAACTGCCGGCCGGCGTGAACCAGAGCGTTCGCGTGATGATCGCCCAGAAGCGGAAGATCTCCGAGGGCGACAAGATGGCCGGTCGCCACGGCAACAAGGGTGTGATCAGCCGCATTCTGCCGATGGAGGACATGCCGTACCTGCCGGATGGCCGGCCGGTCGACATCATCCTCAACCCGATCGGTGTGCCGTCGCGGATGAACCTCGGCCAGGTGCTTGAAACCCACCTCGGCTGGGCCGCCGACAAGCTTGGCTTCAAGGTCGCCACGCCGGTCTTCGATGGCGCCGAGGAAGATGAAATCCGCGAGGCGCTGATCGAGGCCGGCCTGCCCGAGGACGGCAAGGTCGATCTCTACGATGGCCGCACCGGCGAGAAGTTCGATCGCCCGGTCACCGTCGGCATGGTCTACATGCTGAAGCTGGCCCACCTCGTGGAAGACAAGATTCACGCCCGGTCCACCGGTCCGTACTCCCTCGTCACCCAGCAGCCGCTCGGTGGTAAGGCCCAGTTCGGTGGCCAGCGGTTCGGCGAGATGGAGGTGTGGGCGCTCGAAGCCTACGGCGCGGCGCACATCCTCCAGGAAATGCTGACCGTCAAGTCCGACGATATCGTCGGTCGCGTCAAGACCTACGAGTCGATCGTGAAGGGCGAGGAGATCGGCGAGGCCGGTGTGCCAGAGTCCTTCAAGGTGCTCGTCAAGGAGCTCCGCAGTCTCGGTCTGTCGATTGACGTCATCAACGAGGATGAGCAGACAGTCGACTTCACGGAGGACAGCTCTCGCGACCTGCTCTCCAACCTCGATCGCATTAACCTGAGCGGCTTCGAGCGAGGTAGCGAATAGGGGAGGGCGCCGGGCGGCAACCCCGCCCGGCCCTCGCCCCGATTCACCAGCGCCTTTCTCGAGTGGAGGAACCATGTCCAGTATCAATATCCCCGATGTCGCTCCCAATCAGTCCGCCGGACGAACAGCGACGTTCGAAAGCTCCGGTCAGTACGATTCCCGGTCCAGCGGCGGGTTCTCCCGCTCCGATCGCCAGGACAAGGGCCGGGTGCTCGACGTCAACAACTTCGACGCCATCCGCATCCGCCTGGCCTCGCCCGAGGCGATCCGAAGCTGGTCGTACGGTGAAGTCACCAAGCCGGAAACCATCAACTACCGAACCCTCAAGCCCGAGCACGGTGGCCTCTTCTGCGAGCGCATCTTCGGTCCCACCCGGGACTGGGAGTGCTATTGCGGCAAGTACAAGCGCATCCGTCACGCCGGCACCGTCTGCGACAAGTGCGGCGTGGAAGTCACCCGCTCCAAGGTCCGCCGCGAGCGCATGGGCCACATCGAGCTCGCCGCGCCCGTCGCCCACATCTGGTTCCTGAAGTCGCTGCCCTCGCGCATCGGCACGCTGCTCGACATGACCCTGAAGGACATCGAGCGCGTCCTCTACTTCGAGAACTACATCGTCACCGAGCCCGGCCTGACCGACCTCAAGGAGCACCAGCTGCTCTCCGAGGAGGAGTACATGACGGCCGTCGACAATTTCGGCGAGGATAGTTTCACCGCCATGATCGGCGCCGAGGCGATCCATGAACTGCTGTCGTCCATGGAACTGGAGAAGATCGCCGTCGAGCTGCGCGACGACCTCGCCACGACGACGTCCGACCTGAAGCAGAAGAAGCTGCTCAAGCGCCTCAAGGTGGTCGAGAACTTCATCGAGTCGGGCAACCGTCCCGAGTGGATGATCATGAAGATCATTCCGGTCATCCCGCCGGACCTGCGCCCGCTGGTCCCGCTCGACGGCGGCCGCTTCGCGACGTCGGACCTGAACGACCTCTACCGCCGCGTGATCAATCGTAACAACCGCCTCAAGCGGCTGATCGAGCTGCGCGCGCCGGGAATCATCATCCGCAATGAGAAGCGCATGCTCCAGGAGGCCGTCGACGCGCTTTTCGACAACGGCCGCCGCGGCCGCGTCATCAC
>JAEWEG010000004.1 GCA_023389575.1 Chloroflexota bacterium
TGTCAGCGATGTCCCGGCGACGCCGGGCGTGTCTGGCAAGGGACGCGGCTGGCGCTACCGGGGTGTCTCGATTGGTAGAAACCGACTACTGCCAGCGTCCAAGGAAGATCCCTTCACGGGTAAGAGCGAGGAGCGATACGCTGCGACTCGCGACCAGCGCACACCGTCGCGAAGACGGTGGCACGAGCAGATACTACCGCCACGACAGGGGAGGGTCAAGCAAGGAAAGGGGTGTGGGCACGCATGCGGGGGCGCGTGAAAGCCGTGTTCGCCGCGCGCCACCCAGGCGAGGCGATGACGATCAGTTGGCGTCTGGCGTGGCCAGGATTCCCGGAAGCTCCGAGGCGGGTGGCGTGCCCGTCACCAGCACGGTTGGCGTGGGATCGGACTCGGGAACGTCCTTGTACAGCCAGCCAAGGTTCGCCGCGATCAGGCCCGCCAGCATGATGCCGAACGCCATGGTGAAGAAGAACACCAGCTCGCGCTTGCCCTGCTCCTTGGGGAAGAATGGAATACGATCCAGGAAGTTGAGATTCATGAGGTGATTGCGCTCCGGATTACCCGCGGGAATGGCTGGATGGTTCGTGGTTGGGCGAACCCCATGTTCCTTGTATACGCGATTTCGCCCGCCAGCGTTGGCACCACTGCACGGTTTGCCTCACCCCGCCAGCACCTTCGCCAGCGTCCCCGGCGCGATGTTGCGGCCGCTCACCACCGCCACCACATCCCCGCGTTCGACCCGTACACGCCCGGCGAGCAGCGCCGCGGTGGTCGCCGCTCCCGCGCCCTCGCCGACGATTCCCTGGGTTGTCGCCAGGTGCCGAATCGCCGCCGCGATTTCCGCTTCGCTGACCCGCACAAGGTCATCGACGTATTGGCCCACCAGCCCAACCGTCACTGAACCCGGTTCCAGGTTTCCGGCCAGCCCATCGGCGAGGGTGTCCGCCACGTCCACCTTCACGATCCGGCCCGCGTCGACGGCGGCGGACATTGCCGTCGATGCCTCCGTTTCGACGCCCACCACGCGCACCTCGCGTCCCTGGCCCCGCAATTCCGCCGCGCGGAGGGCGATCCCGGATGCCATCCCACCACCGCCCACTGGCACCACGATCGTGATGGGGCCGTCGCCAGAAACCTGGGCGGCGACTTCGTCCGCGATGGTCGACTGCCCAGCGATCACCATCTGGTCGTTGTAGCCGGAGAGGAACACCGCCTCGCCTTCGTGTTCGCGGGCCATTTCCAGCGCGTACGCCTCCGCCTCGTCATAACTTTGTCCATGCCGGATCAGCCGCACCGGTAGCGCCTCGAGCTTCTCGCGCTTGGCGGGCGAGGCCGATTCCGCGATCACCACGGTGGCCGGGATACCCAGCCGTTGAGACGCCCAGGCGATGCCCAGCGCATGATTTCCAGCAGACACCGCCAGCACCCGCTGGTTGGGGGCCAGGTAGGAGAGGGCGGCGATTGCCCCGCGCACCTTGAACGCCCCAGTCGGCTGGAAGCTCTCCAGCTTCAGCCACCCCGGTCGTCCATCGAAATCCGCGGCAACCAGTGGGGAAGGCGGGAGGTGGCGGGACACAACGTCACGGGCTCGGCCGAGGTCCGCGGAATCCGGGGCGACAACCTGGCGTTCATGCTCGAATCGGGACATGTGTGGAATCGTCCTTTAAGGTGGATACTGGAAGGAGACTGGAGCGTGCGAATGGACGGGCGCGCCAGCGCGGTGGTGTTACCCCGCATGCTGGCACTCTAAGAACATCATCTCCCATACCAGCGTCCATACTGACCTGACCAACGGGACTGCACAACGGTACGACCGCCGGGGTATGGTTAAATCGATGAGCGACATCTAGTGATCGACCGGGTTGTCGGGCGCATTGACGGAGGGTTTCATGCGTAAGCCCAATGCGTTGCGACGAGGACAATTGGCCGCCATTACCTTCCTGTTCGGCAACGCCGTGTCCATGGTTGGCAACGCCCTGGTGCTGGTCGCCCTGCCCTGGTTCGTCATCGAAACAACCGGCAGCGCCGCGCGCACTGGCATGGTCGGCATGATATCCGCCCTCCCGGCCCTCGGGGCCGGCATACTCGGCGGTGTCCTGGTCGACCGGCTTGGCGGTCGCCGCATGAGCGTCATTTCCGACCTCATCAGCGGCCTGGCCGTCGCCCTCATTCCCTTCCTCTACCAGACAACCGGACTCAACTTCTGGACCCTCATGCTGCTGGTGTTCATCGGCGCGGCGCTCGATATCCCTGGTGTCACGGCCAAACGGCTGCTCCTGCCCGAGCTCGCCCGCGATTCCGGCATGCGTGACGAGGCGATCACCTCCGCCTACGAAACCACCCAGGGCGCGTCCTGGATCATCGGCCCGTTGCTCGCGGGCGTGTTGATCGCCCTCATCGGCACGGTGAACCTGCTCTGGATCACCGCTGGCGGGTTCGTGGTCTCCGCCATTTGTATCGCGCTGTTCTCGCCCGAGGGCCGGCACGTCCATGACCACGAGGATGGGGCCGTGCTTCCCGAGGTTGGCGCCCTGGCCGAGATCAAGGCGGGACTTCGCTACCTGCGAACCGACGCCTTCCTTCTTTCGCTCGCCTTCGGCCTGACCCTGATGAACTTCCTCAACGGGCCGTTCTGGGGCGTGGTGGTTCCGGTCCAGATCGAATGGACTTACGGCAACGCATCCCGGTTTGGCCTGCTGCTCACCATGCTCGGCATCGGCAGCCTCCTCGGCGGAATCGCCTACGGCGCGGTCGGGCACCGGTATCGCCAACACCGTCGCCTCGTCTACCTGATCGGCGTGACGTCGCTGCCCGCCGTGCTGTGGATATTCGTCCTGAACATCGCCTTCCCGTGGCTGGTCGTGGCGTCGCTGCTCGCGGGGTTGCTCAGTGGTCCCATCAACCCGCTGCTGGTCAACGTCCGGCTCGAACGAATCCCTCCCGCGCTTCGCGGGAGGGTCTTCGCCACGTTCTCTGGCCTGGCTGGGGCCGCGACGCCACTGGGCATGGTCCTTGCCGGCTGGCTGCTGGAGTTCACCGGCGTCCAGACCGGGCTCGTGGTCTTCGCCGTCGTCGCCACAGTGTTCACCGTCGCCCTGTGGCTCACCCGGCCGCTACAGGAGATGAACCGGAGACCCGCCGCGTCAGCCACTCGCGTGACGTCGAAGCACGCCGCCGGTCAGGACTACGATCCCGCCTGATCGATCACCGTCGTCACCGGGAGGTGCGCGAACGGGTTCGGAATCGAACTCAATAGCAACTGGGTGTACTCGTCTTGCGGGTTCGTGATGACCTCATGGGAATCGCCCTGTTCCACCACCCGGCCCCGGTTCAGTACCATGATCTCGTCGGCCAGCAGCCGCGCGCTGAGCAGGTCGTGGGTGATGTACAGCATGGCGAGGTTCGTGTCCCGCACCAGCCGGTTCAGGATCTCAAGGATTTCCGACCGAATCGAGACATCGAGCATCGATGTCGGTTCGTCGGCGATCACGATTTCCGGGTCGGGCGCCAGCGCCCTCGCCACCACCACGCGTTGCCGCTGGCCGCCGGACAACTGGTGCGGGTTCTTGTCGATGAAGCGTTCGGTCGGCGTCAGCCCCACCGCCTCCAGCATCTCGATCGCCCTCGCCCTGGCCGCCCGGGCGCTCATCCCCTTGTAGTTCTGGAGCGGCCGCATCAGCGAGTACAGGATCGTGTGGGCCGGGTTCAGGGCGGAGTAGGGGTCCTGGAACACCATCTGCACGTCGCTCCGGTAATCCTTCAGGCTCCTTCCCCGGAGTGACTTGACGTCGGTCTCGCCGAACAGGATCGACCCCTCGTCGTGCTTCTCCATGCCCATGATGAGCTTGGCGATGGTGCTCTTGCCGCTGCCGGATTGCCCCACCAGGGCGGTGATCTTGCCACGTTCCAGCGAGAAGGTGACATCGTCGACGGCGGTGACGCTGCTGGTCTTCAGGCCCCGGCGGCGCGTGAACGTTTTGCCGAGATTGGACACCCGCATCACCACCGGACCGTCGGTGGGCCGGGTGGAAGGCTCCGTCGTGGTGTCCACCCGCCCCAGGCTGGTGGTGTGCCCGTCCCCGTCGTCCGGGTCCAGCCACAGGTCGCGATAGGCGTCCAGCAACTTGGTGGAGTAGTCATGTTTCGGGTGTTCGAGCAGGTCCCGCGCCGGTTGGGTATCAACGATCCGCCCCTCGTACATCACCGCCACCCGGTCGGAGACTTCCATGATCGCCCCCAGGTCGTGACTGATGATCAGCACGGAGAAGCCGGGGTCTCGCTGGAGTTCCTCCAGGTTCTGCAGGATCGATCGCTGCACAACCACGTCGAGTCCTGTCGTCGGTTCGTCCAGCAACACGAACTTCGGGTTCAGGACCAGCGCCAGCGCCAGGCACACCCGCTGCTTCATGCCGCCCGAGAGTTCGTGCGGGTAGAACTTCAGGTACTGCGGCTCGATGCTCACCATTTCGAGCACTTCCTCGGCACGGCGGCGGGCGGCCTTGTCCGACTCGCCGGTGTGCGTCCTGATCACGTCCTGGAATTGGGTTTCGATGTTGATGACCGGGTTCAGCGAGTTCATGCTGCCCTGGAACACCGTCGCGATGTCCTTCCAGCGCACCCGCCGCAATTCCTCCTCCGACAGGTGGGTGATGTCCTTGCCCTGGAACAGCGCCCGGCCGCCGGTGATCGTGCCGGGCGGGTCGATCAACCGGAGCGCGGCGTTGCCCAGCGTGGACTTGCCACTGCCAGATTCTCCCACCAGGCCCACGATCTCCCGCTCGCCCACGGCCAGGTTGGCGTCGATCACGGCCTGAAACGGCGGCCGCCGCTTGGTCATGTAGGTGACGTTGAAATCCTGTACCTCAAGTACGGCCATCGCGTTACTCCTCTCGAAGGTGGGGGTTGCTGATGGCGTCAACGCCAAAGTTGATGAAGGTCAGGGAGGTGATGAGCAACGCCAGGCAGAGCCCGGGCGGGATGAGCCACGCCCACATGCCGGTCAGCAGCGCGCCCGAGTTGTTCGCCCACTGAAGCATGGTGCCCCACGATATCGTCAGCGGATCACCAACGCCGAGGAAGGCGAGGCCCGCCTCCGCGCCGATTGCGCCGGCGGCGGCCCCGATGTAGCCGGCCACCACCAGCGAGGTCATGTTCGGCATGATTTCGCGAAACACGATCCTTGGCATGCTGTCGCCGGCGAAGACCGCCGCCGTGATGTAGTCGCGTTCCTTCAGGGTGATCATCTGCGAGCGCTTGACGCGGGCCCCCCAGGCCCAGCCGGTGATGCCGATCACCACGATCACCGTGGTCAGGCCCTTCACTGGCGAGTAGGCGGCGATCACCACCATCAGCGGGAGGGTTGGCACCACCAGCGCCAGGTTGATGAAGAACGAGAGGAAGTCATCGGCCAGTCCACCGACATAGCCCGCGATCAGCCCGATCACCAGGCCGATGATGGTGGCGAGGCCACCACCGAGAATGCCGACGATGATCGAGGTCCGTGCCCCGTAAATGAGTTGCGAGAAGATGTCCTGCCCGGCCTGGGTCGTTCCCAGCCAGTGATCCCCGTTCGGCTTCTGGAAGGGAATGAAATCGTTATCCCGTGGATCGTAGGGCGCCAGCAGGGGCGCGAAGATGGCGACGAAAAAGAAGAATCCCAGCAGGAACAGTCCGAACCGCGCCTTGCGGTTTTGCCAGATGATCCGGAGCCAGCCCGGAACCGGTATCCGGGATGTCGATTCCTCCAGGTCGCCGGCCGCTGATTGCAGATCTGGTTCCAGCCCCTCTTCGCCGGGGAGTTGGCCTTCCTGGTATGCCATTAGCTCTCTCCTCCCCGTCGAACGCGTGGATCAATGACGCCGTAGAACATGTCGGCCAGGAAATTGGCGGTCAGCACGCCGACCGTCATGAACAGGAAGATCGCCTGCATCAGCGGATAGTCGCGATTGCCCAGCGCATCGAACATCAGTTGTCCCATGCCGGGGTAGTCGAAGATTTGCTCCACGAAGATCGAGCCGCCAACCAGGGCGCCGAGCGAGATGGCGAACGCCGTGACGTTCGGCAGGATCGCGTTGCGGGCGCCGTACATGAGCGCGATGTGGCGCTCCCGAAGCCCCTTCGCGCGGGCGAGGCGGGTGTAGTCCTCACCAAGTACCTGCACCATGGTGTTGCGCATGCCCATGATCCAGCCGATCGGGCCGGTCACCATCAGGCAGAGCGCGGGCAGCAGGCTGTAATACAGCACGCTGCGAACGAACTCCACGTTCCAGCCCGGGCTGACGCTGCCACTGTATCCACCGCCATCGGGAAACCACTTCAGTTCGAACGCGAACACGTACAGGAACATCATGCCCAGCCAGAAGAAGGGAAGGGTGCCGATGAAACTCGCGCCGATGGTGAGGATGGTGTCGAACTTGCCGTTGCGTCTCCACGCCGCCCACGTTCCCAGCAGCGTGCCGATGATGAATGACAGGACATGCGTCACCCCAACCAGCACCAGTGTCCAGGGCAGGGCCTCGCCGATCATGTGGGTCACGGTGTAGGGCATATAGCTGTACGAAATGCCGAACTCGCCGCGCATGATGGCGCCGAGGTAGTCGATGTATTGCCGCCACATTGGGTCGTCCGGCACGCCCAGCATCAGGCGAATCGCCTCCACCTGGCGTGGATCGACCGCCTGGTTGCTCCCCACGATCCGCGAGACGATCGCCTCGGCCGGATCGCCGCCCTGAATCCGCGGGATGATGAAATTGAGCGTCGCCGCCGCCCACAGGGTCAGGAGGAAGAACGCGATCTTGCGTGCGAAATAGGCCATGGTTGAGTCCCCCCGGCCGGAGCCGGCGCGCGCCGGCTCCGGTTTCGCCGCGTTGGGCGAGGTGACGCCGGCCTAGCTGGCCGGGGAGGCTTCGGGTGAGGTCTCCGGCGCCTCGGTGAGAGTCGGAAAGTCCATCGGGCTTTCTTCACCCGGCGGCACCAGGTTGGTCAGGATCAGCAACGGGTCGGTCTGCTGGGCGTACGGGGTTTCCTCATTCGGCCAGCCCTCGGCGAACTCCGTGCGGTACTGGAACCAGTGGGCGCCGTACCAGATGTCCACGACCGGAACCTCGTTGTAGAAGATTTCCTGCAGTTGTTGAACGATCGACAGTTGCTCGTCGGCGTCGCTGGAGGTCCGCAACTGGTCGAGCAGCGCGTCGTAGTCGGGGTTCTCGTAGCGGATGAAGTTGGTGACCGCGTCCTCTCCGACCGGCGCCGTCATGGCGCTGTGGAAGTTGTCGAAGAAGTTGGCGTGCATGTTGCAGGTGCCGCCATGCACCATGAAGAAGGTGTCGTAGTTGCCGGATTTCCGGTCCTGGTCGTGGATGCTGCCATCCGGGGTCTCCAGGTTGACGGTGATGCCGAGGTCCTGAAGCGATTCCTGGACGATCTGGGCGGCCTGGATCCAGTCGGCCCAACCGGCCGGAACCATCATGCGGAACTCAATGGCGTTGCCATCCTTGTCCAGCATGGTGTCGCCGTCCCAGGAGTAGCCGGCGTCGGTCAGGATTTGCCGAGCGCGGTCCTGGTCCAGCCCAAGGTAGCCCTCGTTCTCGATGTTGGGGTTCAGCCAGTCGGCCTGGCCAGGCAGCTTGAGCCCGGTCTGGCTCGCCTGGCTAACGTAGCCCAGTTGCGCGTTCTGGATCACCTTGTCGCGGTCAATCGCCCAGCTGATGCCCTTCCGGAACTCGACATCGTTGAACGGGGCCTTGGCGAGATTCATGCCCAGGCCGATCGACGAACCCTGGGCGTACCAATAGTGATTGTGATCCGGATCGCGGGCGACGTAGACCTGCTCCACGTTCGGCACGTACATCGCGTTCCAGTCGTACTCGCCCTCGGCCAGCCGCAACTGGTCCGTCTGTCCCTCGCCAGCCTTGCGCCAGGTCACCTGCTGGACCCGAACGCGGTCCGCCTGCCAGTAGTCCTCGAAGCGGATACCGGTCAGTTGCTCGCCGTTGAATTCGCCGAACCTGAACGGCCCGGTGCCGACCGGCTGCTCGTTGACAAAGGTCAGGGGATCCTCGACCTGCGACCACTGGTGTTCCGGGAGGATCAGGATGTTGGGATCGGCCATCCGGAAAAACTCCGGAATCGCGACTTCCTTGAACGAGAAGATGGCGTCGTTGCCCTCGGCCGTCACGCTCTCCAGGTAGGTCCAGGCGCCGGCGCGGTCGAGCGCCGGATACTCCTTGAGTAGGTTCAGGGTGAAGGCGATATCGTCGGCGCCGAAAGCTTCCCCGTCGTGCCAGGTGACGCCTTCGCGGGCGGTGAACACCAGCGTCTGGTCGTCCCGCCACTCGTAGGACTGGGCCAGCCAGGGGAGCTCTTCACAACTGTAGTCATTGATGATGTACAGCGGCTCGAAGAACCAGTTGGACAGCGCGTTGGGCGAATAGGGGTTGAAGTTGATCTGCGGGTTCGAGCCGCCGCCGAAGCTGCCGAGATTCAGGTTCTCGATCATCGGCTGGTCCTGCGCGCTCCCCAGGCCCGGTAGCGAGCCGAACGCGAGCGCCGCGGCGCCGGCCGCCGACCCCTGGAGCAACCGCCGGCGATTGATCTGGACCGGACTCGCGCAGGAGTCTCCCCGGCAAGCCTTGGCAAGGTGAATGGACTTGGTGTTCGCCGTCGTCATGTGATTGTTCTCCTGTGTCCCGGCATCAGTCTCCTCGAGCCACTCGGCTCCGGTTCCTGACTGATTGCCATCTGGATCCGAATACGTCTCCGGCTTCCCAGCGATGGGGTGATCACGTGGTGACAAGACGGGCGTCGGGTACTTCCTCCTTTACGTTCTCGAACTCGCCTGTTGGCAGGAATTCGGTCGCGGGATCGTAGGGGCACCCACAACTCGCGCGAAGCACGAGCCGCGTGGGCAGGACGATGTCGTTGGAGTTGGCGAGGTGCTGGCCAGTGGACGCGAGCAGGAGTCTGCCGGTCTCCTGGCCAAGGAGCCGCGCGGGTTGGTGGACGGTTGTCAGGGCGGGAGAGATGTATCGCGCGAGGGGACCGTCGTCCCAGCCGGTCACGACCACGTCGCCAGGCACGTGGATTCCCCGCGCGCCGAAGGCGTTGACCACACCGGCCGCGATCTCATCGCTTCCGCACACGATCGCGTCCGGTCGCTCGGTCATGTCCGCGATCCGGAGGCCAGCGGAAATGCCCGACGACTGCTCCCAGGCGTTGGTGAGTGGTTCGCTGGGGGGAGCGAGTCCGGCGTCTTCGTGGGCCTGGACGAACGCCGACCAGCGCTGGCCGCCGTCCGGGGAATCGTCGACATTGCCCACATAGGCGAGCCGACGGCGGCCATGCGCCTCGATCAGGTGGGTGACGAGTTCGTGGGTGCTGGAATGGTTGTCGACCCGCACGTTGGGCAGGCCGGGAAGAGGGTCGCGCGCCATGGTCACGATTGGCGTGCCGCGACGCTGGAGGCGGGCGATGAGGTCATCGCCGACCGCCCCGCCCATGACCGCCAGGCCATCGGCCCGGTCGGCCATGCCCAGCACCTGGGAGTCTGCCCGGGGCAACAGTTCGGTTCCCAGGATGAGGAGGCTCAGCCCGGCCCCTATCGCTTCCATCTCGAAGCCATGGATGACTTCCGAGTAGTAGGGACCGCTGATGCCGGGGAATACGACGCCGAGCGTGCCGTGTCGTCGCCGTACCAACGCCTGCCCAAAATGGCTCGGCCGGTAGTTCAACTCGTCGATTGCCGCCTGGACCCGGGATCGCGTCTTGTCGGAAATCTGGTCTAGCCCGCGGGCGACACGGGAGACCGTCGCGATCGACACACCAGCCCGTTCGGCGACCTCATGGAGGGTGGGACCTTTGGTCCTCATGGTGCCTGCCTTCGCCGTAAACGTTTACAGTGTGGGTGTCAGCATACTCCCGCCTCCGCGTGTTTTCAACGTTCGCTGGCTGGCACGGCGCGAACGCGCGGGGAAGTCCGGACGCGCGGCGGGTCGCCGCGACGGGCGCGGGAGGACGACAGGGGGCCCTGCATGATCGACCTTCAGGACAAGCAAATAGTCATCGACGGTTCGCCATGCCTGATCATTTCCGGCGAAATTCACTACTTCCGGCTGCCGGTGGATGCCTGGGAGGACAGGATCGTCAAACTGAAGGAGGCCGGCGGCAATACCGTCGCCTCGTACATCCCGTGGTTGTGTCACGAACTCGAGTCCGGCGAGATCGACCTCGATGGCCACACCCGCCCGGAACTCGACCTCGGCCGCTTCATCGACCTCTGCGCCGCCCACGACATGTACTTCCTGGCGCGTCCCGGTCCCTTCATCATGGCCGAGATGAAGAACGAGGGAGTTCCCTACCGCCTGTATGAGGATCATCCGGAGATTGTTCCGGTGGGCTGGGATGGCGAACCCGCCAGCACCCGCACGCTGGACTACCTCGCCCCCGCCTTCCTCGCCGCCGTGCGCGGCTGGTACGGCCACGTCATTCCGGTCATCGCCGATCAGCTGCATGGAGCTGGCGGGAACGTCATCGCCCTCCAGCTCGACAACGAGGTCGGAATGCTTTCCTGGGTGAGCAACTCGCCCGACCTCACCGATCACGTCATCGGCGATTTCCAGGGCTGGCTGGTCGAGCGGGACGGCGCCGCCGCGGTGGACCAGCGATACGGGGGCGGCGATGCGTTCGCCGCGACCGTCCGCTCGCCAGGCGAGGTCGTTTCCGGCTCCTTGATGCGCGACCTGGGACATTACATGCGCAACCGCTTCGCCCGGTACATCGCGGAATTGCGCCGCTTTGCCGAGGAGTTCGGGATTTCCGGGATTCCGTATATCGTGAACATCCATGGCACCGAGGCGGGCGGAGGGGCACCGTTCCCCATCGGCATCAGCCAGTTGTACGAGAGCTACACCCAGGATCCGGGATATCTCGCCGGCAGCGATCACTACCTCGGCGACCTCAACGGCGCCAACGCGCCAGACCTTTATCTGATGAACGCCTTCATGGAGGCCGGCAACCGCCCCGAGCAGCCGCTGACCTCGGTTGAGTTCGAGGCTGGCGAGGGCGACTACGGCAGCAGCATGACCACCCGGCTCGATCCCTCCGCCGCCGACTTCAAGCTGCGAATGTCAATCGCCCAGGGCAACCGCCTCATCAACTACTACCTCTTCACCGGTGGCTTCAACTACCGGCTGGATCGCGAGACTGGCGACGGCAACGACCGCATCAGCTTCACCGGCGAACGTCACGGCATCAATGCCCCGATCAGCCCCGAGGGCGAGCTCAACTACACGCTGCCTCGTCTGGCTCGCGCCAACCGGATGTTTGAGGCTCTCGCCAGCCACGTCGCCACCGCGAACGAGGATCGCGACAACCTCGCCATCGGCTTCATTCCCGATTACTGGATGACCGAGAGCGTCTATCGCGGCAATCCCGTCATGCCCGAGATCGCCGAGAACCTTCAGCGTCACCGGTTCGGCGGTCCCGGAAAGGCGCTCATCCGCGCGCTGATGCATCTCACCTACCGCTATACGGCGATCAACATCCAGGACCGCCCACTCGACGTGAACAAGACGCCCGTGCTCGCCCTTGCCTCCGCCCGGTACTTGGATGCCACCGTCCAGCAGCGTCTCGTCGCCTGGCTCGACGCGGGAGGACAACTCCTGCTCCACGGCGAGGTTCCGTTGTTCGACATGACCGGCGAACCCTGCACGATCCTTATGGACGCGCTTGGGCTGGATCACATCGGCCTCCGCTGGGCCGATCACCGCTATTTCCTCTCGGTCAACGCCGATGGCTGGGCGGCGCCGCGACCCGAACTGCGAGCTGGCTTCGCCCAGACCTTCACGCCGCTGGAGCAGGGCACGCTGTTTCGCGTGTACGGCGCGGACGAGGCCTGCGCCTTCGATATCCCAGTGGGCAACGGTCGCGCCATCGTCGTGTCCGCCGAAATTCCGGCAGATCTCGACTTCTTCGGCAAGGCGCTGGCCCAGCTTGGCGCGACGCCGGGCCTCACCCACGACCACCCCATGAACGGCATCTTCATGACCTCGGCCACCTCGTCCAGCGGGGCCAGGTTCATCCATGCCCTGAACCTCGACGGGGTCGACAAGTCGCTCACCATCTCGGAAAACGGCGAGCCGCTGTTCGACGGCCGTGTTGTCACGCTCCCGCGTCGCGATGGCGTGATGCTGCCGCTCGACCTGCCGCTCGACGATGTCCACGTCGCCTGGTCAACCGCCGAGATCGTCGCCCTCGAACCTGGCCGGATCGACGTGCGCCTCACCGGCGACCAGGACGCCGTCTGTCTCGTGACGGACCGGCACATCGCCGCCAGCCCCACCTACAACCTGGCGGCCGAGAACGGTCGCACGCTGGTGACCTCTCGCCAGCGCGGAACCGGCGAGGAAACCATGACCATCACCTGGGCGCAATGACACGACAATGCCCCGCCAGAACAATTCCGGCGGGGCATTGGCAACGTTAGCGAATGGGAAGGATTACGCGAGCCCGCGATCGGCGGCGGTCGGCACTTCCAGCCGGGCAAGGATCGCCGCCAGTTCCTCGCGATCTTCTGCGCTCACGTTCGCCAGCGGCGCCCGCGACGGCCCCGCGACATAGCCCAGAATTTCCATCGCCGCCTTCATCACCGAGACCTCGAAACCGGGGCGTCGCTGTCGCAGCTTGTAGATCGGGCTGACCACGCGGTCGTGATAGCTCGCCAAAGCGCCGTAATCGCCCGAACTCGCCATGTCGTACAGCTCGCCCGAGGCCTCTGGCCAGAAGCAGGCCAGCGAGGATGTGTAGCCCTGGGCCCCCGCCGAGAAGTAGGGGCCGACGAGGTCGTCACCGGAACCGCCGAGCCACACCAGCCGATCCGCGCCGCACACCTCGGTCACGTGTTCGCGAATCTGCTGGAACAGCCGCACATTCGCCCGCCCGTCCTTGAACGCGACGATCTGGGGAATCTCGTTGACCATCTGCTCCAGGACCGCGGGCGAGAACAACGCCGCGTCCCGCGCGTAAGGGATGATCGGCAGCGACGTGCCGGCCGCGATATCGGCGTAGTAGGCGATCAGACCCTCCGGCGACGGATTGCCGTAGTAGGGCGGCATCACCATCACCGCCGACGCCCCGGCCTGCTCGGCCTGGGCCGCGAGGTCGGCGCCCAGCTTCGGACCGAAACCCGCCGCGGCGATCACCGGCTTGCCACCGGCTGCCTCGACCGTCGCGGAAACGATGCCGGTGATCTCGTCCGGGGTCAGCGCGAAGAATTCGCCCGTCCCGCTCGGCGCCACTATCGCGCTTACATCGCCGGTCGCCAGAAACGACGCGTTGACCTTCACCGCGTCGAGATCGACCGAGCCATCGCCGGCGAACGGCGTGATGGGAAACGCGAGCGCTCCCTGGAGCGATTTTCGAAGCGCGGCGGTGTCGGCGGCTCCCGCCACCTGTGTTGCTGTCACGTTACTGAACTCCTGGATGACCCCGAACGTCCCTAAAGAGCGTGAACTGATGAAAAAGGAATTTCATTTTGGAATTGACAACGCAAAGGCTGTCCCGGATAATTACCCCCATCATACAGCAAGTGAACTTGCACAATCGAGGGTCCTTTGAAATTCTATAGGTCAGATACGTCGTCGGAACCCACTGGAGTCCGTGACGTTTCGGGGGAAACACACATGCAGGAGTCCGCGGAAAAGCAAACACTCGCTGGTAACATGCGCGTCTCGCGGCGAACCGCCGTGGGCGTTGGAGCCGGAGCAGCGGCCGCGATCGCGGCTGGCGGCACGGGTGTCCTGGCGGGATCATCCACCGGTTCGGCAAATGGGGCAAGGGCCGCCCAGGATGCGCCGGTTCGGGGCGGTGAGCTTGTCGTCTCGGACGAGAAGGCCGTCGCTTCGCTCGATCCCCATCTCGAGAGCGTTCCCGATCCTGGCTGGGCGCTCCTCTGGGATCGGCTCATCGCGAGCCGCCCCACCGGCGACGAAAACGAGCCGTGGAGCATTGAACCGGAGCTCGCCGAGTCCTGGGAATTCGCCGAGGACGGCATGTCCCTCACATTCATGCTTCGCCAGGACGTCGTCTTCCACGACGGCTCGCCCTGGAACTCCGAAACGGCCGCCTGGAACTTCGAGCGAATCAAGAGCGACGTCTCGGTTCTCCGGGCACAGATCGAGTTCATTTCCGGTACCGAAGTCATCGACGAGCACACACTGCGTGTGAACTTCGCCGAGCAGACCGGCGCCCCCGCGCTGCTTCAGATCGCGTCCGTGAGCCAGATGGTTTCCAGGCAGGCCGTTGAATCCCTCGGCGACGAGGAGTTCGGCAAGGCTCCGGTCGGAACCGGTCCATGCCGCTTCGTGGAGTGGATTCCCGACGACAGCCTTCGCCTCGAACGAAACCCGGACTACTGGCAGCTTGGCGATGACGGCGAGCCGCTCCCATACTTCGACACCGTTCGCTCGCTGCACGCCGTGGACCTCACCCGCGCTTCCGTTGAGCTTCGCGCTGGGTCGATCATGGCCTACCAGTTCCCGCCGGCGAAGGACATTCCAACCCTACAGTCCGACCCGAACATCGAGTTCATCACGGCCCCGGCCACCTATCGTGCCGACCTCGCCCGCATCATGATCAACATGACGGCGGAACCGTTCTCCAACAAGGCCCTCCGCCAGGCCGCCCAGTACGCGCTGGACGAGACCGGCTTCGCCAACGCCATGGGACCCGGCATCATGGAACCGCACTATCATCTGTGGTGGGCGCCCGGCGTGCTCGGCTTCGACGAGTCGATCAAGACGCTCCAGTACGACCCCGACCAGGCTAAGGCCAAGCTCGAAGAGGCTGGTTTCCCCGATGGCATCGACATCACCCTCAAGATCATCAACCGCACGAACGACCGCCAGGCCGCCCAGATCGTGAAGCAGATGCTCGATCAGGTGGGCTTCCGCACCACCATCGAGGCCCAGGAACGCGTCACATTCAATGAGGACCTTGGCGAGGGCCTCTACGAAATCGCGATCATCGGCACGTCCATCCTGCCGGACCCGGAGAGCGCCTCCTCCAACTTCACGACCGGTGGACTCGCCAACTGGGGCAAGTACAGCAACCCGGATGTCGATGCGCTCGTGCTCGAAGGTCGGCAATCCAACGACCGCGAAGCGCGGGCCGGAATCTACCAGGAAATCCAGCGCATCATCGTCGAGGACGCTGGTCTCAAGATTCTGGCCCGACACCCGCTTGGCTTCGCCACATCTACCCGCCTCAACGGCGTTACGTCGGTCGGCGGATCGCTCGAACTTCGTTTCGCGTCGATTTCCGAGTAGTCAATCGAAGAAAGGCTCCCACGCCGGGAGCCTTTCTTCGTGTCCATGATTTGGCACATCCATGTACGCATACCTGTTACGCAGGCTCGCCCTGACCATTCCCGTCCTGTTCGTCGTGTCGCTGATCGTCTTCGTCCTGACCAATTGGCTCCCGGGAGACGCGGCGCTGGCCAGGTTTGGCGATGAAGGCGTCGACCAGGCACGGTACAACGCGCTCGTCCAGGAAATGGGGCTGGACCAACCCGCGCCAGAGCGCTATCTGCGCTGGGTAGGCAATACCCTGACTGGCGATTTTGGCGTGTCCACCCGCAACCGGCAACCCGTTTCCGAACTCCTTGCCACGCGATTTCCAGTCACCGTCCAGGTCGCCGTCACCAGTCTGCTGGTGTCGCTCGTCATCGCCATTCCCGCCGGCGTGATTTCCGCGATGCGGCCAGGATCCCTGATCGATCGGTTCGTGACGCTGATGGCGGTCGCCGGCATCGCCATTCCCAATTTCTTCCTGGCGATGCTGCTCATCCTCCTGTTCACGCTGCGCCTGAACTGGCTGCCGCCGTCGGGATGGGCATACTTCACCGACGATCCACTCCAGTCGCTCAAGCTCCTGATCATGCCATCCATCGTACTCGGCACCGCCAGCGCGGCCTCGTTGATGCGCCACCTCCGCTCGTCGCTCATCGAGGAGTTGCGAGCGTCCTATGTCACCGTCGCCCACGCCAAGGGCCTTTCCAACCGGCACGTCGTCTATCGGCACGCCTTCAAGAACGCCATGATCCCCGTCATCACCATGATCGGGTTGCAGATCGGCAACCTGCTTGGCGGTTCCGTCATCGTTGAAACCATGTTCGGCCTTCCTGGGCTGAGCAGGGCGACGGTCGACGCCATCCTGGCCCGCGATCTGCCCGTGCTCCAGGCAACCGTCTTGTTCGCCGCGGTTATCGTGGTGGTCGCCAACCTTCTTACCGACGTCTGCTACGCGGCGCTGAACCCGAGGATCCGGTACGCATGAGCGCTCCAGAAATGACCCTGCAACGTGCTGGCGCCGAGTCGAGCCAGCTCATCCGGGCCGGGCGCGCTCCTCAGTCCACCTGGCGTATCGCTGCCCGTGCCTACTTCAATACCCGCCTGGCGCCGTTCGGGCTCGTGCTCGTCATCATCGCGATCCTGATGGCCATTCTCGCGCCGTTTGTCTCACCCTATGATCCCAACTTTGGGGACTTCTCCTCCGTACTGGCCAAACCGAGTCGAGATCACTGGCTGGGCACGGATGAGTTGGGCCGAGATATCCTCAGTCGCCTGCTTTACGGCAGCCTTGTCTCTCTGCAGGTGGGGATCGGCGCCACGCTGCTGACTACGCTCATCGGCATTGTGGTTGGCATCAGCACCGGCTATTTCGGGGGCTGGATCGACGAAGTGATGATGCGCGTCACCGACGGCATGCTGGCCTTCCCGTCACTCATCCTTGCCCTGGCCATCGCCGCCGTCTTCGAGCCGAGCATCACCAGCATCCTGCTGGCCATCGCCATCGTCTCCTTCTCCACAATGGCCCGTTTGGCCCGGGCGAGCACCCTGGTGGTGAGGGAGCAGGAGTACGTCGAAGCCGCGCGAGCCTCCGGGGCAAGCACGTCGCGCCTGATCTTCGTCCACATCCTGCCAAACAGCCTCTCGCCTGTTATCGTGCAATTTGCGCTCGTTGCGTCATACGGCATCCTGGCGGAGGCCAGTCTCAGCTTCCTCGGCGTCGGCGTGCGGCCCCCTCAGGCCTCATGGGGTGGTATGTTGCAAACCGGCTACCAATACCTGGAGATAGCCCCCTGGCTGTCCATCGTTCCCGGCGTCACGATCTTCCTCACCGTGCTCGGGTTCAACCTGGTGGGAGATGGGCTCCGGGCGGCATTCAACCCGCGACTGCGCGAAGGAGGAGGGGCGTAGGAACCACCGACCCCTTGTGCAATACACGACATCACCGATGATCAAGGCATCGTGTGAAAAACCCGCACGACACCATGTAAAGGCCCCCAGTGGCCATGGAGAACCCATGAAGATCACGAAGATGAACGTCACGCCGGTCGCCATCGCCGACTCGCCGCTTCGCAACGCCCCCGGAATCCACGAGCCGTACGTGAACCGGGTCATCGTCGAACTTGTCGGCGAGGATGGCCTCTCGGGTTGGGGTGAAGCCGCGTATTCCACGGCCCTCTACGACGACCTCGTCGCCCTCCGGCCCTTCATTGAAGGCCGCGACGCCCTCAACCAGTCGGACCTCGCCCGCCAGGTCACCGCCTACTTCGGCGGCTCCGAAGGCGACCGCCGCGATCCTATCTTCGCCAACTTCGTCGGGGTTAGCGGCGAATCCAATCGCGCGATTCCCCGCACCTTCAGCCCAATCGAGGTCGCCGCGCTCGATCTCTCCGCCCGCGGCCTCGGCGTTCCGGTCAGCACCCTGCTCGGCGGCGCGGTGCGAGAGACCGTCCCGTTCAGCGCCTACCTCTTCTACAAGCACGCGGGTGGCGGCGGTGAGGGGGACGACGTCCGTGAGGATGTTTACGGCGAGGCGATGTCGCCGGAGGGCGTGGTCGCCCAGGCCAAACAGATGATCGACACCTATGGCTTCAAGAGCATCAAGCTCAAGGCGGGTGTCTTTGAGCCCATGGAGGAGGTGGAGGGAATCAAGGCGCTGCGCGCCGCCTTCGGTCCCGATGTGCCGCTCCGCATCGATCCGAACTGCGCCTGGACCGTCGAGACCAGCCTCAAGGTCGGCCGCGCGCTGGCCGGCGAGCTGGAGTATTTCGAGGACCCAACCGGCGGCATCCCGGGCATGGCCGAGGTCCGCAAAGGCCTGCTGGCCGAGGGGATCGACATCCCGAACGCCACCAACATGTGCGTCACGGCTTTCAACCACATTCCGGAATCCATCGAGCTCGACGCCGTGCAGGTTATCCTCGGCGACCATCACTACTGGGGCGGGCTCCGCGCCACGGTCGAGCTTGGTCGCATCTGCTCCACCTTCGGCCTGGGCATGAGCATGCACTCCAACTCGCACCTCGGCATCTCTCTCGCCGCCATGACCCAGGTCGCCGCCGCGACCCCCACGCTCACGTATGATGTCGACACCCACTATCCGTGGCTGCACGACGCCGACGAAATCGTGGAGGGTGGCAAGCTGAAGTTCACTGATGGTCACCTCCAGGTCACCACCACGCCGGGTCTCGGCGTCGAGGTCGATCGAGACGCTCTCGCCCGGGGTAACGAGCGCTTCCAGAACATCCCGTACCGGGATCGCGACGATGTCGGGCACATGCAACGGACGGTCGATCCGTCGTGGACATCCACGCTTCCGCGCTGGTAGATGGGGCAGGGCATGGCGGACCTCGATCACGTGGAGCATGGCGAACCCGGCATGGCCGGTCCAACCGGTCTGTCCGAGATCGACCGGGCCATCGACGAGCATTACGAGAGGCTGTCGGCCGGTCAGCGCCGCGCGATCGACAAGTTGCTCTCCGATACCCGCTACGGCGCCGTCGTCTCCGCGCCACAACTCGCCGAGGCGATTGGCGTCAGTGAATCCACCATCACCCGGGCGGCCCAGACGCTCGGGTTCACTGGGTTTCCCGATCTCCAGCGCCACCTGCGGGCCCGCTTCGTCGCGCCCCTGCAGGACCGCCTCATTCCAATCGAGGCCAGCGATGTCGAACACCCAAGCATCGCGGCCCACGTCATGCTGGACGACGCGCAACGCATTCGGGAGATGGCCGAGGACCTCTCGCCGGAGGACATGTCCGCCATCGTCGATGCCCTCGTCGGCGCCCGGCGCGTGCTCATTTTCGGCGAACGCGGGTCCCACGGCCTGGCCCTGATGCTGGCGATGGGGTTGCGTCTGATCCTGCCCGACGCCCGGTTGATCAACCACGAAGCGGGGGACCTGCCCGACCAGATGCTGGGCCTCACCGCCGATGACGTGGTGGTCGCCGCCAGCTTCCGCCGCGTCGACCGGCTCACGGTCTCGGTCCTGCAACGGGCCCGGAAGATTGGCGCCACCACCATCGCGCTCACCGACCACCGCTCAAGCCCGGCCGCCCGCCAGGCCGATGTCACGCTCATCGCGCGCACGGGTGTCCTGCGCCTGATGCCGTCATTCGCGCCCGGCGCGAGCCTCGTCAACGCGATACTGGAGGAAGTGGCGGCGCGCAGCCGACCTGGGGTCGCCGACCGGCTCGGCGAAGCCGAGGAACTCTGGAACTATTTCCAAAGTTACGCCGAGGACTGACGGCCGTCAGCCGAAATGGACAACCGGTTCGGAATCCTTCTTCGGAAAGGTCTTGCCCCATTCGGCCTTCTCGAATCCGTACTTCGTCTTTTCCCAGCGAGTCTTGCCTTGGTCGGAGTCGAAGGTTGAGCCCCAGCGCAGCGGCTCGCCGTCTTCGTAGTCGAACGCCGATCCCCACTGGAGCCCTTCCTCCTCCCGGTCATCGTTGCGGTCGAAGGTATGACCCCACTGGCTCTCGGGTCGCGCCGGTTCGCGCCATTGCGAGGGACGCGCCTCAGCCGCGGGTTCTTCTGTTTTAGGCTGCATCATCTCCATCCAGGCCGGCGGCGCGAACGGGAAGCCCGGAATCGGGATCGATTCGCCCTGAGCGGGTTGTTGTGGACTCGACTCGGGTCTGGCGGCGGTCCGTGGTTGCGGCCGTGGCTGCTGTTGTGGTGCCCGCGGCTGCTGTTGCTGCTCGGGCGAGTTCGACTTGCCCGAGAACATTCGCAGGATCAGCACGATGGCGAATGGCAACAGGAACCCGAGCCCGCTCGCGATGGCCACGATGCGTTCGATGATCTCGGTTATCGCCTCTGACATACACACCCTGTCCGGAAATCACGTCTGGCGCCTGGAACACCTCTGGGAAATGCGCGCCAACCTGTCCCCAAAGTATAGGCCAGCCCATCCGGCGCGCTCCTGGCGCTGCAACACACCAGACCCACCGGCGTTTCGTGGCGGATTCCACGCTGGCATGCCCGACTCGAATCCGCCGCCCTACACCGGCCGGTTGAGCGGCTGCACCGGCTCTCGCCCTTGCAGCACCGCCACCACGTTCCCCACCGCGTGCAACTGCGCGTTGCGACGGCTCTCCATCGTCCCCCCGCCCAGGTGCGGCGTGATCACGATGTTCGGCAGCGTCCGCAATTCCTCGCTCACCTGGGGCTCGAACTCGACCACGTCCAGTCCCGCGCCACCGAGATGCCCGGAGGTCAATGCCTCCAGCAGTGCCGCGTCCTCCACCACCTTGCCGCGCGCCGTGTTGATCAGCACCGCGCCGGGCTTCATTTTGGCGAACGTCTCGCGATTGAACAGGTGCGTCGTCTCCGGCGTCAGCGGCGTGTGCAGCGACACCACGTCCGACTCCGTCAGCAGGTCATCGAAGGTTCTCCACGCCCCATCCTCGCCGTCGCGCCGCGTTCGCTGGTGGTAGATCACGTTCATGTCGAACGCCGCCGCCCGTTTCGCCATCGCCTTGCCAATCAGCCCGTAGCCCACCAGGCCGATCGTCTTGCCCACCAGGGTCGAGCCGTCCCACTCGCCCGGCACGAACCGCTTCCAGTCGCCGCGCCGCACGTAGGCGTCACCTTCGCCCATCCTGCGCATCACCATCAGCAGCAGGCCCATCGCCACTTCCGCCGTGGACGCGGTGAACGCATCCGGCACGTTCGTCGCCCAGATTCCGCGTTTGGCGAGGCCCTCGCAGTCCAGGTTGTCGAAGCCCCGCGAGGCGTTGGCGATGATCTTCAGGCGCGGGCTGCCATCGAGCAACTCGGCGTCGATCAGCAGGTCGCCGGGGTTGATCAGCGCGTCGGCGTTCGCCACCGCGGCCAGCAGTTCCTGGCGAGAATTCTCCGGCGTCATCTCGATCAGGTCGGCGAAATCGAGTTGGGGAAGGATGCTTGGGTTGATCGGGTTGGTGTACACCACCACGGGGCGACGGGCGGGGGATTCGGTCACGATCTCTCTCCACGGGTAAGCCAGGCTGCTCGTTCTGGAGGCCATCTTCCCCGAACCCGCCAGACCTGGCAATCGCGTCCCGAAATGGCTTGCCAGCATCCAGAGTCGGTGGGACGATCACCCGCAACGGATTGCCAGGCAGGTGCTGGCGTGGATTGAATCGCAAGGGAAACTTCCGGAATGGGCGAACTGGTTCTGCGTAACGGGCGGGTGATCGATCCGGCGAACGGGTTGGACGGCGTGGCCGATGTACGGGTGGCCGATGGCAAGATCGTGGCGGTGGATCGCAACCTGCCGGAACAGCCCGGCGATCACGCGGTCGATGTCTCCGGCCTCATCGTTACCCCCGGCATCATCGACATGCACGCCCACGTGGCGCATACGCATATGCGCTCCGAACTCTCGCTTCACCCCTTCGTCAACACACTCGACAGTGGCGTAACCACCGTGGTGGACGCGGGAACCACCGGCTGGCGCGACTTCGCCCAGTTCCGCCACGACGTCATCGACAACCCGCGCGTGAACTCGAAGATCCGTGTGCTGTCCTACGTCAACATCGTCGGTTCCGGCATGGGCGGCGGCGGCTTCGGCGGTGCCTGGGAGCACGAGTCGTCGGAAATGGTGCCTCACCTGGCCGCCTCCACCGCCACCATGCACAGCGATGTCGTCGTCGGCATCAAGACCGCTCACTATTGGGCCAGGCGCCGCTTCGACGAAGCTCATCCGGCCTGGATGGCGGTTGACCGCGCCGTGGAAGCCGCGAACATCGCCGACATGCCGCTGATGGTCGACTTCTTCCCGAACCTGCCCACGCAGACCTATCCCGATCTCATCCTGAAGAAGATGCGGCCCGGCGACATCCACACCCACGTCTTCGCCCAGCAGTTCCCAACCGTCGACGAGGACGGCAAGGTCTTCGATTACATGCACGAGGCCCGCGAGCGAGGCGTCATCTTCGACCTCGGGCACGGCGCCGGCAGCTTCTGGTTCCGGCACGCCGTTCCGGCGATACAGGACGGCTTCATCCCGGACTCGATCTCCACGGACCTCCACACCGGGAACGTCGCCGGTGTCGTGCACAACATGATCACCTGCATGAACAAGATCCTGAACATCGGCGTGCCATTGGGCGATGTGATCGAGATGTCGACCGTCGCCCCGGCTCGCGAGCTGAAGCGCCCCGAACTGGGAACGCTCTCGGTCGGCGCCGCCGCCGATATCGCCGTGCTCGCCCTCAACGAAGGCGAATTCACCTACGTCGACTGCCAGCGCACCACCATGAGCGGCTCCCAGAAACTCCACTGTGAAATGACGGTCTACGGCGGTAATGTCGTCTACAACCCGAACGGCCTCGGGCTCACCACCTGGGAGCAGGACCGGATCGACCATCCCGTTCCGTTCCACGTCCGCGCCCAGGAGTTCTAGCATCGGGTTCATCTGAACGCTTCGTTTGTGAGTATGGGCGGACCTGCCACCGGCTGCATGCCATTCCACTCCATTCGAGGCTCAGGTGGCTGTTGTCCGCCCTGGCCGCCCCATTTCCGGTAACAACGAGGGCGATCCGGAATCCCGGATCGCCCTCGCGGCGTCTCATCCCATGTCGTGCCAGGCCGCCTGGAGGCGTTCGAGCCGGTCTCGAAGCGCCTCCTTCCAAACCAGGCTGGCGGTGCCGCCGCCCAGCAGCACCAGGCCGACCGTCAGCAGGGTGATCCAGCTTTCCAGCGCCAGCACCGCGTCGATCAGCATCCGCAGCACGATGATGGTCACGCCGACCACGCCGGCCGCGATCAGCACTCGCAGCCGCAGCGCGATTCCGGCCAGGAACAGCCCGATCGAGAACCCGCCCGCCAGCAGCAGGTAGCCGAAACTGCCTTCGGCCTGCGCCAGCAGGAGCGCCGGCACCAGCAACACGCCCGATCCCGCCCCGAGCAGGATGTCCCGCAATCGAGGGTCTTTGCGGATCACCACGCCAAGCCCCAGCAGGTAGAACCCCAGCGGAATCGAGTACCAGAGGATGCTCTCGGGATCCCGGATCGAGATCTGGACCAGCAGCCCCAGCATCGCCAGCGCCGATCCGGCGATGGCCCGCAGCCGGTCTCGCTGGAGTCGCGCGTCGACCGCCAGCAGCCCCGCCATCGACACCAGCGCGACCACGAAGACCTGTCGCGTGGTATCCGTGTCCTCCACGTCGATGAAGTTGGTCCCTGGCACCAGCGCCGCGAACGCGCCGATCCCGAGGGCGGAATTGACCCATACTCGCGACTGGCCGCTCCACGTGCCGCCCGCCGGGAGCACCAGCGCCGTGCCGATCACCACCCAGGAGAGGATCACGAAGGCCAGGATCACCGCCCAGTCGCTGTCGCTCACCGCCCGGGCGAACTGTCCGGCCGCCAACGTCAGGCCCACGAACGCGACATACGAGAGGGAGGCGCGAGCCGTCTTCAGTCCGATCGCCAGGACCGCCAGTCCGACCCCGAGGTAGATCGCGGCGCTCGTTCCATATTCGCCGGAACTCGCGCCGTCGCTTGTCATCGACATGTTCGCGGCGGTCGAGACCGCCAGGAGCCCGATGCCAGCCCATGACGCGTCGTGGACCAGTGCGTTGCCGTAGGCGTTGCTCGTGCCCGCCAACGATGGGACGAGCGCCAGCGCCAATAGCGCCACGCCGATCCCGAGCCCCACCCAGGTCCAGACCATCGTGTCGGTGGTGACCATTCGCAGGAGGAGCAATGCCGACAGCCCGCCCTGCGCGATGGTCAGCCCCGGGAGTGCCCGGATTGCCGAGTCCGCCTGCTCGCCGCGGGATGGACCGTCGCCCAACCGCCATCCAACGACCGCCGTCGCCAAGGTCGTCACGATGAACGTCGCCAGGTAGGCGATCCACGTCCACCGGATGCCTGGCAGGTTGTCCCATACCGAATCGTCCGCCACCGTCGCGATGTAGCGCAGCGCATCCGCGACCATTGTCAGCAACAGCAGGCCGATCGCGACGAGGTGGATCGGCATCTCCAGGCGAGGCTGCCCCTCGCGGCGCGGGCTGAACAGGGCGAGCGGTCCGGTGGCCCCGGGTTGTAGCAGGAAGGCGGAGATCGCCACCAGACCCAGCAGGATCGCGATCATCGCCACGGGATTGTCCGTCACGGCCAGGTCGAGCGAGTACACGGCCAACCACGCCGCGAGCGTCGTCCACGCACCGTAGCCGAGGCGGATCGTGGTCCGGTCGGTTGACCACGCCGCCACCAGCGCCACCAAGCCGAAGACCGCGCAGGTGGCCGCCAGGGTCAGGACCGGCAGGTCGTCGCCGTCGGCCGCCCAGGCGAATGGTAGGGCCGTGATCCCGACCGCCAGTGCCCCGGCCACCAGCCACAGCGGCTCGCCCCATCGTGGGGTCTGGTCCCGTTCCGACACCCGGTCCAGCCGGAACGCCGGAACCGCCAGCAGAACAGGCAACGGCGCCAGGTACAGCAACCTTTCCGCGGTCGACCAGTCGCCGGCGTCCACGTGTTCCAGCAGCGTCAACCAGAGACCGGTGGCGAAACCTCCGGTGAACACCAGCCACCAGCGGGAGGAGCGAACCAGCGCGACCATCGCGGAAACGATCACCGCCGCCGCGAATACCCCTGAAACCACCCATGGGCGATCGTCGAACGAGACGAGTGTCGCGACCACCAGGCCAAGGAGCGCCTCGATGTGCAGCGCCAGCCGCGCGCCCGCTCGTCTCAACCAGGCCGGGCCCACCTCGCCAGCCATGATCAGCACGCCGGAGGTCACCAGCGCGGGAACGGCCCATGCCCACGCCTCCTCCGGATTCAGCGCGGCCACGACTCCCACGATCGTCGCGATGGCGGTGATCGAGGTCAGGATGCCCCAGATCGCGTGCGCGCTCCGGCGGGCATGGGTGGAGAGGGCAACCGTCGCGGCCGCGAACGTGATCGATACGATCCAGTCCGTGACATCGTCGAGGACCGAACCGAGTCCAACCGCCATCGCGATCGGGATCGCCGCGACTCCAATCCTCGCGAGGGGCTTCCGGAGGTGATCCCAACTCGCGGGAAGCCGATCGGCCAGTTCCTGGACCGCCGCCACCGCCAGCAGGACCGCCACGCCACCCCACCCCCAGTGCGTGCCCGCCGCCGGAGGCGCCGCGCCGGCCGCCAGGAACCCGGCGATGGAGGTGCCGTGGTCGTAGATCCAGCCGCCCGGCCGCTTCGAGAACACGCCGTACACAATGGCCGTCACCACCGAGCCCAGCAGGACGATGACGGCGGTGCGCGCCTCGTCGCCCTCGAACACGGACCAGGCCGCGATGGCGTTGGCGGGCACCAGCAGCGCGCTGATCGCCACGAACGTCTCCGCCGCCTGCCGGACCCGCTCGTTCCCCAGCAGGAACCATCCGGTCAGTCCGAACGCCAGCGTCGCGGCCGCCAGCAGGCCGAGTTTCTGCCAGGAACCAAGATCGGCCCAGTTGTACGAGGCGTAGACGATTCCCGCCGCCACAACCAGGAACGCCCCCAGATACAGCATCAGCACGGCGGGGTCCAGCGCGTCGCGCGCCGAGATTGGCGGGCCGGCGGCATCGGGTGCCATCGGGGAGCGAACCGGCGAAGGAGGGGAGGCGCCTGGCTGGGTGGTGGGAGCCACGGGCTCGACAGGAGTTTCCGGTTCAGGGAAGCCGGGCGCGGGCTGCTCGACCAGCGGCGCCTCGGGAGGGCGAGGCGATTCTTCCTCGACACCGGCGAGGAGCGATTCCGCCTCGCCTCTCCGCGACGTGTCGTCCAGAGTTGACGTCGAGGGCGCCGCGACCTCCAGGCCCGGCAGGGTGTAGTGCTCCCGAATCCGATTTCGCTGCTCGGCGGTGAGGATCGCCTGGAAGTGCTCGGTGTTCAGCTCGTTCGTCAGCCAGGCGGCATGGGTCTCGGTTTGAGACCGGACCTCGCCGGTCGCTCGCTTTCGACCCCAGATCAGCCAGCCAATCAGGATACCGAATCCTAGCGGCACTCCCAGCACGCAGAACACAACCCAGATGTAGTTCTCCATGTGGATGCCGTACCCTCCAGCCCATGGGTTTATGACGCTATTTGCTCTAAATCAGACGTTCTCGGCGTCCCGTTCGTTCCCGTTTGTCCTGGCTTCAGGCCGCAACGTCCCCCTGGTTTAGGTGCGCATCTGTATGGCGCAAGCGTATTCGAAACTGGGCAGTCGGGTGAGGAACCATCGGGAGACGAGTTCCATGGGACCGCTCGTTTGCCGTCATGATTGGGCGAACGTTCGACGCAGGTGCATTCACGCACCGGACATCACGAAGGCCGTCCCGAACCAGGACGGCCTTCGTGATCTTGTCCTGTGCTGGATTCCTCAGGCGGCCGGAGTGGCCCCCTCAGGGACCTCGATCGGGTGGTTCGATACGAGCAGGTCGTAGTCGTAGATCGGCCGCAGGTCGAGGAGGACCTCCCGGTCGGCGGCGGTTGGCATCACGTCCCAGGTTCCGCCCGTTGAGTCGGCGAAGTTGCCCAGCACGATGTCGCCGCCTGGCTCCGCGTCCACCATGAACTCGCCGAAGGTCATCAGCGTCTCCTCGATCGCCTCGGTGTCGCCCTTGGCGGAAACGAGCAGTCCGAGATTGCCATCCTGAACGAGCAGCAGGCCGGAGTAGGAGCTTCCAGACTCCGAGGGCAGGATATGCAGGGACCCCTGGTCGCCAATCTCCACGTCTTCGGATACCAGGTAGTCCGCCTCGTCCTCGCCGAGAATGCCGCGAATCATCGCGTCGGTGACGAACATGTCGAACGCGGCGGACACATCGTCAGGCGTGCCAAACTCGAGCACCGTGACTTCGACGAGCGACGCCGCCGACTGCTCCCCACTGACCGGCGTGGCCTCTTGCGGGGGCAGGTTGAGGTGTTCATGCGTCACGTACCGCCGGGAATGAGCGGTTTCCAATCCATCCAGGAACGGGAGCAGATCGAGCGGTGAATCCTGGGCACTGGCGGCTGGAGTCACAACCGTGAGCATGACGGCGAGAACAACGGCGAATCGTGCAATCAGTCGAGACAAAACAGGGACCCTTTCCGAGCGACTCATCGAGTGGAGGTCCGTTCGAACCTCCGTGAAGCGGCGCGATCGCCACAACCATCCTATATGCGGATGTAACGCGTTAACGGCACATTCTCTCAAATTGTCGCGATTCCCTACGCCAGCGCCTCGATCGAAGCCGAATCGCCTGGATCGAGCACCGGTGGGTCGCCAAGCGGCACCAGGTCGGTGTGCATCAGGCCCGAGCCGGTCGAGAAGATGACCACCTCGTCGCCTTCGCCGATCACGTTCCGCTCACGCAGCAACCGCGCCGCCGCGAACGCCGCGCCGGACTCCGGAGAAACGAAGAGCCCTTCGTCCGTCGCCGCCTGGCGCATCCCCTCCAGCAGTTGTGCGTCCGTCACCGTCAACGCCGTGCCGCCACTCGCTCGGACGGCGTCGAGGATGAGGTAGTCGCCAATCGCCACCGGTACCCGCATCCCCGGCGCCACGGTCGCCGCGTTTCGCCAGGCTTCGGCATGACGCTCGCTGGCCTCGAACGCCCGGACGATTGGCGCGCAAGTCTCGGCCTGCACCACCACCATGCGGGGCCGCTTCGGCCCGATCAGCCCCATCGCCTCCAGTTCGGCGAACGCTTTCCACATGCCCACGATGCCAGTTCCGCCACCCGTCGGGTAGATGATGACATCCGGCACCCGCCAGCCCAGTTGCTCGGCGAGTTCCAGCCCCATCGTCTTCTTGCCCTCGGCCCGGTACGGCTCCTTCAGCGTGGACACGTCGAACCAGCCGTGCCGCTCGGACCCCTCCCTGATCACCGCGCCACAGTCGTTGATCAGCCCATTCACCAGCAGCAAGGTCGCGCCGTAGGCGACACATTCGGCCTTCATCACGGCTGGCGCGTCAACCGGCATCGCGACAACGGCGCGGAGTCCGGCCCGCGCCGCGTAGGCGGCCATCGCCGCCGCCGCGTTCCCGGCCGAGGGGATCGCGATGATGGTCGCCCCCAGCTCCTTCGCCCGCGAGACGGCCATGCCAAGTCCCCGAGCCTTGAAGCTTCCGGTCGGGTTGAGCCCTTCGTCCTTCACCCACAGCCGCTCCAGCCCGATCCGGCGGGCGAAGCGGTCCGCGGTCAGCAGCGGAGTGCCAGCCTCGCCCAGGGTCAGGCGATTGGCCGGCTCCCGCACCGGCAGGATTTCCGCATAGCGCCAAAGGTTCCACGGACGCGATGCCAGCGCTTCCACAGTCATCTCCCGCCGGGCCTGGTCGAGGTCGTAGCGGGCCAGGAGCACCTTCTCGCACTCCGGGCAGGTGCGGGTCAATTGGTCGGCGGGGTAGACCCGGCCGCAATAGCTGCATTCGAGGTGACTGAGATAGCTAGTCATGGGACTCAACTCCGGCAGGCTCGCAAGGGACTCTGTGGTGGCATCTTCCGCTCGTTGCGCGTAGGGCGCAAGTGATTGACCGCCATCGAGGAGCGAGCGTGCTAACCGGGCGGCACAACGAACACTCCGAGAACTCGTAAACTGTGCGTTCGCCCTTGGATTAGGCTTCTCTATACGCCTCGCAGAGGGAAGTGACGCGCCTTACGGCGTCGCATAGGTGTGACATGAGCTGGGATCCATGGTTCTTTCCCGAGAGGGAGTCTGGGATCTAGCGAAAGGATCGCTGGTCTAGCATGATTCTGCCCTCGGGGAAGTCGACGGCGAGAACGACCGCGTCTGACTCGACCCAAGTAGACCACCGCCGCTCGCATGTGCACTCGATAATTGACTCGGGGCCTAGAGAATATTTGCTGCCGCAATCCCAACACCAAACCTGAAAATTGTGGCAACGATCGCACTTGCCTTCCCACACCACGGCATACAAACCCTGGCTCTTGTAAAGTCGCTCCTGATCCCATAGCACCACGCCTCGACGATTTGGGTCGATGAGGCCGTAACAGGGCCCGTAGCATTCGTCCAACTCTGACCAATAGGTGCTGTTCAACACATCCTCTTCTGGGAGGATCGCAATGGTTATCGCTTCTTGAGCCCGTCGTTGCGCCGCGGGGGTCCATCCGTGGGGACAGACGAGGATGCCTCGGTCGGCCCGGCAGTCGCGCATCATTGCCTCAAGCGACTCGACCTCACCGACATCAAGCGGGCGTCCGTACCGTTTGGCGTCGACAAGGATGCGGGTCCGGCGGCCCGACGGTAGGCGCGCCTCGATCAACAGGTCGACTTGTCGCTGAACGTTGCTGATGGCTCCTTCGATGAAAGCGTTCATTTTGCAATTGATATCGGCGCCGATGGACTCGTTTCCCAAGACGAACGCAGCGGCGATCCGCTCATACATTTGGGAGTCCGGGCGAGTGGGCATAGGCATCAGATCTCCTGTGACTCAAACAGTTCAAGCTGGGTTGCTCGGTCCCAGCTTGATTCCACGATTGGTCGCTAGGATCTTGTAGCGGTAATGTGGACATCTGACTTTGCATCTCCGCACTCGCTAACAGCGAATCGTAATCGTCCCGGCCTGTGCGAAGTTGGCGGACTCTTCTCGCCGAGCGTTTTGGAGATGATCTCCGAACAGTTATGTGAGTTCACAGATGTGCCCTTGGGTGCGCCGGGGGTATTGGACTTCGCAAACGGCTCGCCACACGGCGCCAGCGCGCCTGGACTGGCCGTAAACAGAGCGAGAGTGACACCTCCTGCCTGATCACGCCAAGCTGGTGCCTTCACCACCACGGTCGGCCAGCAGTGCAAGCAGTGCCGCCGAGGTGTGCATCCCTTGCCACAAGCGTTCCACGCTGTAGCTCTCGTTAGGGGAGTGGTTGGCCTGTGGGGGATCGCCATAGGACACCAGGAACGATGGCAGCCCCAGCGTCTTGGTCCAGACGGCATCGGGAAGGCTCCCACCCACCAGCGGGATGTCGATCGGTCGCGACCCGAAGCCAACCTCGACCGCGTCCCGCACGACGTCTGCCAGCGGATGCTCGACCGGCGTGTACGACGGCAACATCCCGCCATCTTCCCGCGCGATCTCCACGTCTGGAGCATGCCTGGCCAGGTGCGCCGAGACCTTCTCCCAAATTTCGTCCGGCGTCTGGTTCGGAACCAGCCGCATGTCGATCTTCGCCATCGCGACGCTTGGAATGATGGTCTTCGAGCCTGGCCCGCCGTAGCCGCCGCTGATGCCCGCCAGGTTGAGCGTGGGTTGGGCCATGATCCGGTCCGCGTAGGGCAGGTCCGCTGGCGGAACCATCTCGTTCAGCCCGATCCGACTGATCGCCTCGCCCACATCGAACGGCAACGCCTCCATCGCCGCCCGCGCGCCAGGCGTCGGCTTCATGACATTGTCATAAAAGCCATCAATCAGGATATGGTTCTGGTCGTCGATCATGGTGTTCAGGGCGCGCACCAGCGTCCAGATCGGGTTTGGAGCCACGCCGCCCCAGTGACCGGAATGCAGGTCCCGGTTCGGTCCCTTTGTTCGCAACTCGATATAGAGCAGCCCTCGGACGCCGAACGAGATTTCCGGGTACGACGCGTCGGTCACTGGCCCGTCCGAGGTGTACACCAGGTCGGCGGTGAGCAGGTCGCGGTACATGGCGACCGCTTCGTCGAGGTGGGGACTTCCAATCTCTTCCTCGCCTTCGAGCAGCACCTTGACGTTGACCGGCAGTGATCCCGTTGTTTCGAGCCAGGCGCCGATCGCCGCGATGTGGCTGAAATGCTGCGCCTTGTTGTCCGCCACTCCCCGGGCGTACATTCGCCCATCCCTGATCTCCGGCTCGAATGGCGAGGAGAGCCACAGGTCGAGCGGATCGGCTGGCTGGACATCGTAGTGGCCGTAGAACAGCACGGTCGGTTTGCCGGGCGCGCCCAGCCACTCCGCGTAGACCATGGGGTGCCCGCTGGTTTCGAGCAGGCGCGGTTCGAGCCCGGACCGGCGCAGGAACGCCATCTCCAGCTCCGCGCATTCCCGGATGCCGATGTCCTGCGTGCTGATGCTCGGTTGGGCCAGCAGCGTGAAGAGGTCTTCCAGCAGCCGGTCACGCTGGCTGTCGATGGTGGCGATCACGGAGACAAGACGCGCTGGAGGGGTAATGGGCATGGAGTGCATTTCCTGAATCCAGGGATCGAATGAAAGAGAGGGCCGCTACCCGTCGGAGGGGGTGGTTCCGGGTTTGTCCCGGGTCGGTGGCAGTTCCAGCGTGCATTTCACGGCCAGATCGCGAACCTTTCGCAGCGCGGTGGCGAGTATCCGTTTCTCCTCGTCGTCGAGATATGTGGCGAAGTGACGGGCGATCCCCTCCGCGTACGCGGGCCAGGTGTCGCGCATGGCGCGTTCGCCCTCTGGAGTCAGAACCGCGTAGAGTCCACGCCGGTCTTCCGGGGTGGGTTCCCGGGCGATGAGGCCAGCCTTTTCGATACGGTCCAGCAGGCGGGAAAGTCCGCTCCGGCTGAGCACCACCCTGTCCGCCAGGTCATTCAACCGCAGCCTCCTTTCAGGCGCGTTGGCGAGCGCCACCAGCACGTCGTACCAGGCGAGAGACACGGTGTCCGTGTTGGCGAGGTCACGTTCGATGCGGCTGACGGCGGCGGCATGGGCAAAGACGAATGCTTCCCAGGCTTCCAGATCGAGCGGGGAGAGTGTGTCGTTCATGGTGTCCAGCATACGTCGAGGTAGTTGACACTGCAACTATCTGCTGATACGTTGTAGTAGTTGTCATTGCAACAAGTGCCATGACAACTACTGTACCGGCGGTTTCGCCGGGGCCATCCAGAGTCGTATTCACGGAGTTCATCATGGCCATTTCAGCTATCACGGATCATCCAGTCACGGTTGCCATCGCGTACACCAGCGGCGCCGGCCATAATCGCCGGGTGGCCGAGCACGTTGCCCAGGGGGCCGCCTCGATTGAGGGCGTCAGTGTCGACCTGCGCGATGTCTCCGTGCTCTCCGACGACCTGTGGGAGGCGCTCGCCAGAGCCGACGCCATCGTGTTCGGGGCACCGACCTACATGGGCGGGCCGGACGGGCACTTCAAGCTGTTCGCTGATGCGTCATCTGCGGTCTGGTTCGACCAAGCGTGGAACGGCAAGCTTTCCGCCGGGTTCACCACCAGCGGTCACATGGCCGGCGACAAGCTCAATACGCTGGTGTCATTCGCGATCCTGGCGGCGCAACATGGCATGAACTGGATCAGTTATGGGGCGAAGGGCGGCTGGGATACGTCGGAGGCGTCGACTGACGACCTCAACCGGCTGGGAAGCTGGCTTGGGGTGTCTGCCCAGGCGAACAAGGATCAGTCGGCCGACCTCGCTCCCCCCGTGAGCGACCTCCGCACCGCCGAACACCTTGGCCGCCACGTAGCCGAGGCAACGCGTCAATGGGTGGCGGGCCGGAGGGTGATGATTGGCGATCTCGCCACCGCCGACCGCTGACCGGGATCAAAGCCTGGGGGCACGACCTCCGGACGCCAGAAAGGGCCACCCATTGGGCGGCCCTTTCTCGTGCGATGCGGCGGTACCCGCTTACCGGTTGAGCACAAGCGTGTTTGCGAGGATATCGTGCAGCGCTTGCTTGCGCGCCGTGAACGCGGCCATGATGTAGCCGATGAGCAGGATGAGCGCGGAAAGGATCTTGGCGAAGTATCGACCGGTCGCGCGCATGAACGAAATCCGCTGGCCGTTCATGTCGGCGACGTAGATGCCCATGGCGCTTTTGCCGATGGTGGCCTGTCGCGCCGAGCTTTCCATGCCGGCGTAGTACGCCCAGCCCAGGAACACACCGATGGTCGACGCGAGCCATTCCGCGAAGATCAGGTTCACTACCACGCCGACAATCGCCAGAATGACGCCGTCAATTAGTATCGCCACCGCGCGCTTCCAGAAACCTGCATAAATCACAGCGTACCCCTCCCATGTCCGCAAGATGGACTTGCGTGAGCGATGTCCCCATTGGTCCCGTTTGGACAATTGTGTTGGACATATGCACGAAACACAATGGCCGTGGGGCCCCAATGCGAGAGGGAGGTGCCTCGAAACGTTCACCTCGTCGGTCGAAAACGATCTACTCGACGGTGAGGATGCCCACCATGCCCGCCTGCCTGTGCCCGGGCACCGAGCAGTAGAAGTGGTAGGTACCTGGCTTGGCGTTGATCTTCACCTTGCGCGTTTCCCCGGCGTTGAGGCGGCCCGAGGAAATCCCGAGATCGGCCAGCACCACGTCGTGCTGCATCTTGCCGTCGTTGCTGAACTCGATCGTGACATCGGTATTGGCCGGAATCGTGAATTCCTTTGGCTCGAACCGGATATCGAGGGCGGACAGGATAAAGGTGTCCGCCTGGGCCACTGGCGAGGCCGCGGGAGACGCCGAAGGGGTCGCCGCGTCGCCGTGGTCGTGTCCGTCGTGCGCGGAGGAGCGGGCGATGCTCGTCACGCCGCCGATGGTGGCCAGCGCGCCGGCGCCAATCGCGAACAGGCGGCGACGATCGAGCGTGGTCGAGGCGGGGGTGGTGGAAGAAACGGATACCGGCTTGGTTCTGGACATGGCGTCTGGTTACTCCGGGTAACGGCATGGGCACGCGGGCATGCGAATACGGCAACGCAGGCAGGCGCATCCACGGCGCGAAAACTGTGTGGTGCTAGGTCCCAGTAGCTAAACGTACCCGATAACCCGACGGTTGCACACCAAGAACGGCCGCTCATGTCGAGCGGCCGTTCCTGATTCGATGTTCGTTGGTGTTGTGGGGCGATGGTTACTCGACGGTCAGCGTGCCAACCATCCCGGCTTCGCGATGGCCCGTCACCGCGCAGTAGAACTCGTAGGTGCCCGCCGGGGCATTGATCGTGACTTCCGTGCTCTCGCCTCCATCGAGCAGGTCCGAGGCGATTTCGAGTTCGTCGATGTGGAAGTCGTGCTGGAGCATGCCCTCGTTCGTGATGGTCACCACCACATCCGTGTCCGCCGCGATGGTGAATTCCTTTGGCTCGAACGCGATGTCGACCGCGACAACGGTCACGTCGCCAGCGGGGGACGCCGACGGGGAGGCCTGCGGCGACGCGGACGGGCTGGCTTCACCGTGACTGTGCTCCGAATCCTGGGCGAACACGCCCGAGCCGACCGAGACCACTCCGGCCGCGGTCAGGATGGCTGCCCCGCCGAGGAGCGTGCGGCGGCTGATGGGGGCGGATTCCTGCTGCTCAGACCGGGTGCCGTCGCGTGATTCGATGTTGGACATGAGCGACTCCTGACGATGGTGAGATGGAAGATAAGGTGGCCATTGAGATGGACCACCCCGCACGTTAGCGCCTACCCGGCGGTGAAGTCAAACGAAGAGGGGCCGGACAGGAAGGTGTGCACGAAGTTTGCCTTCCATCGGAAGAGTCGTAATTGGCGTCCGACACGCGGGTTGCCTGGCGATCGCCGGATGCCGCGCCCGATCAGGCCAGTCTCCCCGGAAGACAAGGCGGCGTAAGCGCCGCCTTGTCACGGAAGGTGAGCGATTACTCGACGGTCAGCGTGCCAACCATCCCGGCTTCCCGGTGGCCGGTCACCGAGCAGTAGTACTCGTAGGTGCCCGCCGCGGCGTTGATCGTCACCTCGGTGCTCTCGCCGCCGTTCAGCAGGTCGGACTTGATGCCGAGTTCGTCGATGCAGAAGTCGTGCTGCAGCGCGCCGTTGTTGGTGATGGTTATCACCACATCCGTATCCGCCGGAATGGTGAGTTCCTTCGGTTCGAACGCGATGTCCACCGCGTTCACCAGGACGCCGCCGTCACCGGATGCCTCCGCCGCGGGAGACGCTTCCTCGGATACCGGAGTCCCGGTTGGCGCGGTCTGGATCTCGCCACCGATCTTGAGGGCGATCAGTTCCGCCTGTGGTGTCGGGGCCGGGTCCCAAGTGTTCTCGCTGGGAATCAGCGGTCCGCCGGCGGGCACGAACAGGTAGTCGCCAGAAGCCGCCAGCGGGGCGTTGAGGCCCGACGCGGTCTGGTAGGTGAATACCTGGCTGCCGTCCGCGGTCGAATAGCCGCGAACGACGCCGTCGAGACCGCCGGTGAACACGATGTCGTTGGCGACGAGCGCGCCAGCCAGCGTGCCGGTCGGCTGGGCGACATCCCAGAGGATTTCACCCGTGGCGGCATCGAGTGCCACGAGCTGTCCCGTTGCCGCGCCGAAGTTGATGCTGGTGGGATCGATTGAACCGCCGTTGTAGAACGTCGACATGTTGAACACCGGAGCGTAGATCACGCCCTCGGCGTAGGCCAGCGGCGTCTCGACGCCACCGAGCGTGCCCGGCAGAACCTCGACGTACTCGTCTTCCGGCAGTTCCTGCAGGTCGTCGTTCAGGTGCTCGCCGACGGCGGTGCGCCAGTATTCCTCGCCCGTTTCCTGGTCGAAGGCCACCACATAGCCGTGCTTGCCCGAAGAGATGGCGATCTTGGTATCCGTACCATTGATGCTGGCTGTGGTCAGCACCGGGCTGAGCTGGTTATCGAGGTCGAACAGGTCGTGCGGCTTCACATTCACGAACCAGTCAACCGCCGCTCGGTCCGGGTCGATCCGGATGATGGCGTTTGCGTAGTCGTTGTCGCCGGGCCGGCTTGACGCCGCCGGGTATTCCGGAATGCCCGGGTATGGCGAGGCGTTGCCGATGCCGACGAACAGGTTGCCCTCTTCGTCGATGGACGGCGGGTGCCACAGGCCGCCGCCGGAGTTCACGCGGGCGTTGCCACCCTCCGCGCCCCACAGGTTATCCACCGTGGTGTCGAAGTACCACAGCACCTTACCGTCGATCAGGTCCAGCGCGATGATGAACCCTCGCTGGTTGCCCTGGTAGAACTGCTCGGGAGTCCCCGGGATCGTGCTGACGTAGACCGTGCTGTCGTAGATCAGCGGGGCCATGGTGATGCCCTCGTGGCGGAACCCCTGGATATTGGTGCGCCACACCTCCTCGCCGGTGTCCGCCCTCACGGCGATCACGTCGGCGGGACCGCCGACCGTGTACACCACATGGCCGTAGCCAACCGCCGTGCCGTTTGGACCGCCGGACGGCACCGGTTCGTTGTGCTCGATGGTCCACAGCTCTTCGCCGGTGTTCTTGTCCCTGGCGTAGACGTTGCTCAGCGCGTCCTGCTGGTACACCGCGTCACCCACGATGGAGGGGGTGGCCACGAGCGCGCCGTATGCGGCGTTGATGTCGAGTGGGAAGCTCCAGGCGAGCCCCAGCTCCCCAACGTTCTGGGAGCTGATCGTCGAACCGGCCGCCAACCGTGTCGAGGCCAGATCGCGGTTCTGCGACGGCCAGTTGGTTTCCGCGTCGGTGTATTCGGGCGGAATCGCCGGGCCGAGTTCGGTGCGAACCGGGAAGCGGTCCGATCCGATCATGTTGGCTTCGGGTGTCGCGGCGGACTCGTGCTGGGGCTCTGCCTCCGGCGACGCGTCCTGCGCGATGACGCGCCCACCGGCGAACGCCAGGCCAGCGGTGGTGAGCACCGCCGCACTCCCGCCAATCAGCTTCCGCCGATCGACCGCATGGCTGGATACGTCCGCTGAATCGTCGCGGTGATCACGTTGGGACCCTGACACATCTTGCTCCTTGTATGTTGCGTCTTCCGGGCATGCACGGTGCCGGCCCGGATCGATAGTACTGGGTAAGTGTAAGTTCCTTGTCAATTATCTGTCGCGGATCGATCCAACTTTCGGTTCGGGTCGGGTCAGCCGAGCGCGCCGCCCAGGCCGTCGGGAGCCCTCGGAACGGGCGCGGCGCCGTGAAATCTCCACATGTATTCGCCACGGAGTGTGCATTCCGGCTACAGTTGAATCCTCGGGACGCATGGGAGAGCCATGCGCGATCGGATCTGGACAGGAGGGGACAACAGTGAACGCGGTCACTGGTCCATTCCGATGGATAGCCGCCAGACCCTTCGCCCGTAGCTTGCGTACGCGCCTGGTACTGCTCGTTCTGCTGGCGACCTTGCCCAGTCTTGGGCTGCTGTTCATCACCGCCAGTCAGCAGCGCGACGACGCCCTGGCCGCCGGCCAGTCCGAAACCACTCGCGTCGCCCGCCTCGTCGCCGCCGACCAGCGAAACGTCTCGGCCCAGATCGGCACGGTGCTTGGCACCCTCGCGCTCACCACCGAGTTGCGCGGGGACGACACCTCTGCCTGCCAGACGATGCTGCGAAACGTGGTGGCGCCCGGCGAGTTCTCCGCCGAGGAATCCGGCCCCGATTTCCGCGTCGATGGCGCCTCCTTCGAGCGAGCCCATGTGCTGAACAACGATCAGGATGTGTTCTGCGAGCCGCCTGGCCAGTCCGCGAGTCTCTCGTCCGAAGATACCAACCTCGCCCTCACCGCCCTCGAACGCGGTCGCCTGGTCGCTGGAAACCTGCGGAGCAGTTCCTCTGGCACCCTGCTGGCCACCTACGCGGCCCCACTCTCGCGAGAAGATGGCCAGGGGCGGCGTGTGCTGGTGGCGGAGGTCGAGATTTATGCCCTCTCCACGTTCGGCGTGAACGCCAACCTCCCCGCCGATTCGTTCATCATGGTGTTCGACCGCGATGGCGTGCTCGAACAGCAGTTCCCCCAGGGAAGCACGCCGAATGTGACGGGCTCGCAGCTCTCCGGCACCCCTGTCGTCGACGAAGCGATTGGTCGCCTCGATCAACCTGACGGCGAGGACCTGGAGTTCACGATTGACGACCAGGACTTCATCCATGCCGTCGACGATTTCTGGACGCCTGGGCCGGATGGAGGGACCCGGATCTCCTACGTCATGGTCGCTATCCCCGAGTCGGTCATCGTCGAGCGTGCCGACCAGCAGTTCAACGAGAACCTTGGCAAGCTCGCCATCGCCGGCATGATCGGCGTCGTCGCCGCCTGGGTCGGCGCCGACCTCATGGGGAGCCGCGACACTGAGGCCCGCAAGGCCCAGATTCGCGATCTCTACCATGCGTTCCAGACCGGCGAGGTGAAGGATCTGGACCAGATCATCGGCCCGGGCTACATCGACCGCACCGCCGCGCCCGGCCAGCCGGAAGGGCTCGATGGCCTTCGCCAGAACATCGCCGCCTTCCGCACCGCCTTCCAGGGCGGCAGGATCGTGGTGCGCGAGTTGCTGGCCGACCATGACAAGGTGGTCGCCCGCGTCACGCTCACTGGCGACCACGTGGCCGATTACCTTGGCGTGCCACCGTCGGGAAAGACCGTCCTGGCCGATGGCGTGGAAACCTTCCGGTTCATGCACGGTATGGTCGTGGAAAGCTGGAGCATGTTTGGCGAGCTGCGCGAGCGCAATGCCACGCCCTCGCCCGACGAAGAGCCGGCGCCGGACCGCCGTGGCTGGCTCGCCCGGCTCTTCAGGCTGCGACCGCGCGCCACGCCGGAGTCCCCGGCATGATCGCGGTACGGAGCGCCACTCCTGGCCGGGTGCCCCAGTACGCCACGCCGCCGGAACCGCCCGTCGGGGGATTGCCCGACCGGACAGCAGCAACCGCGCCCGAGCAGCGCTACTCCTGGTGGTCGCTCCCCTGGCGGGTGGCAAACTGGATGTATCGCGGCTACACCTCGGTGAACGCCACGGACATGGCGGCGGCGGTCGCCTTCAACACCATGGTCGCGCTTGTGCCGATGCTGCTGCTGCTCGTCGCCACCGCCGGGCTCTTCCTGAAGAACGATACCGTTCTCGAACAGGCCAGGCTCGCCATCGACCGGCTTGTGCCGGGGCAAACCGCCGACGAGGCGTTCACCGCCGCCCTTACCGCCCGCAGCAACAGCGGCTGGATCGGCGTCATCTCCTTCTTCGGTCTCGCCTGGGTCGGCACCGGCTTCGTCAGTTGCCTGGCCCGCAGCATGAACCGCATCTACGGCGCTCGGTCGAGCGGGTACATCAACGAAAAGCAGCGCGGCTTCGTCGTGCTGATGCTGTTCTCGCTGCTTTTCCTGGTCTCGTCGTTCGCCTCCATCCTGCCGACCGTCTTTATCAGCCAGGACCTGCCAGACGTGTTCCAGCGCTGGCTGCTGGCCAGCGGGCAGTTCCAGCTGATCGGGTACGCCATCGGCTTCGGCACCGCCATCCTGCTCTTCCTGGTGCTATACCGGGTGATTCCCAACGCCGGCCAGCGGCTGCCAGATGTCTGGCCTGGAACCATCGTCGGCGCCATGCTGTTCATGGCGGTCACGCAGGTCTTCCCCCTGTACATCAGCCTCATCGGCGGCGGGAACCGCTATGGCCAGATTCTCGGGTTCGTCTCGCTGCTGGTCGCCTCCCTCCTGATCCTTGCCCACACCATTCTGTTCGGCGCCTATATCAATGCCTCCTGGCAGCGGCGTCGCCGGTTGCGGCGCCGTCGCCGGCTGGAGAAGGACGGGCCCAACCATTCCATCCACGACGATATCGACCTGATGCTTGGGGAGTGAGTCCCTCCTGATGCATCATGAAGGCGTACCGGATGCCCGCCCCAGTCGAGCGAGGAAGTCCATGAGCGCGCGAACCATTCCGCCCCACCTGGTCGACATCCACGAAACCGTGAAGTCGGCCATCGTCAATCGCCGGCAACTCGTCCTCATGTACGGCGGTCTCCGTCGCGAGGTGTGTCCCCATTCGCTGGGCTGGAAGGGCGATCACCTGGCCTGCTTCGCGTTCCAGTTTGGTGGCTTCAGCCGCCAGCCGCTCCCCAAGGGAGGGCAGTGGCGCTGCCTGCATCTGCACCAGATGTCCCAACTGATGGAGCGTGAAGGTGAATGGCACACCGGTCCCATCGATCCCCAAAGCAGTTCCTGCGTCGATGAGTTCGACGCCTACGTGGGCTTTCCCCAGGGTGCGCGGGAACTGGATCAGGACGCGGACATCAGCCCGGAAACGGTCGCCGCCCTGATGCCGCTGGTCGAGTCGCTCGATGGGGTCATCGTCGAGCACATCGAGGATGCCCTCCAGCCGCTTCGCCTGCGTATCGAGGAACTCGAACGCCAGTTGGCCCGGCTCGGGGAGGAGCGCGTCGATGACTGACGCGGCCATCTGCCCATGGGAGGCACGCCGGTGAGCGGCGTCGAACCGGACCTGGAGACCCTCCAGGCGGCGAACCTGCGGCACGCCGATACATCCAGGCCAGGCATCAGGCGGATCAAAAAGGGGAAAGGTTTCTCGTACCAGGCCCCGGACGGGACCACCATTCGCGATGGGCGACAGAAATCGCGCATCGCCAACCTGGTCATTCCTCCCGCCTGGACCGATGTCTGGATTTGCCCGGACCCGGCGGGCCATCTTCAGGCCACCGGAATCGACGATCGCGGCCGCAAGCAGTACCTCTACCATCCGCGATGGCGAGAAGTCCGCGATGGCAACAAGTACGACCACATGCTGGAGTTCGCCGAGGCGCTTCCCGCGATCCGTCGCGGGGTCGAGGACGATCTCCGGCTGCCCGGTCTCCCGCGAGAGAAGGTCCTCGCCGTGGTGATCAGGCTGCTGGAGCGCACCCTGATCCGGATTGGCAACGCCGAGTACGCTGAATCCAATGACTCGTATGGGCTCACCACCATTCGCCGCAAGCATGTGGATGTTAAGGGGTCAGACATCCGCTTCCAGTTCACGGGTAAATCTGGCAAGGAATGGGATGTCTCGTACTCTGACCGGCGGATCGCCAGCGTCGTGCGAAAGTGCTCCGAGTTGCCCGGTTACGAACTGTTCAAGTACCAGAACGACGACGGCGAGTTGGTGGATGTCACCTCCGCCGACGTGAACGACTACCTGCGGGAGCGCACCGGGAAGGACTTCACCGCCAAGGACTTCCGCACCTGGGCCGGAACCATGCTCACCGCCGTCAAGCTGGATGCCACGGCTCGGCCAGATTCCGAGCGGGAAGCCAACCTCGAGGTCTCCGCCACGATCAAGGAGGTTGCCCAGCAACTGGGGAACACGCCCGCCACCTGCCGCAAATGCTACGTGCACCCGGAAGTCGTCGAGGCTTATCTTGAAGGCGAGTTGGTGGGAAGGATTCGAGGGAAATTGCGCCGAACCACGGAGCCCGACGACACGGGGCTCAGCCGCGAGGAACGGAACGTGCTGAAGTTACTGCATGAACGGTTGGAATCTGGCGCTTGACAACCACACGGTTCCGGTGACGATGGAACCCGCATGCCTCGTGCGGCTACATCGTCATCGGAATCGCTGGACGCCACCCCACCAGAGAAGAACATGTTGTGCATCGTTCAAGCCCACGATGCGAGTGTCAGCGTGCGAAGGTCGGGGGGACAGGCTTCGCGACGGTCATTTCCGATGCCGAGCGTTGACGTTCGAGTGCATCGCAAACCGCGGAGAAGCGAGCCTGGTCGACCATGCCGGTCAACCAGACCATCTCGCTCCACTTCTGGTCCACAAGATAGCGGGCCTGGTCTTCGAGCGCGGCCGCACAGGGGGATGCGGCAAAGGGCTCATGGTCAGGTCCGCGCGTGCAGTCGAGCGTCGCCAGCATGGGGTAAAGGGGAGGTGTTTCCGCCCTCGCTGACGTTGGCTGAGATTCCCACACGAGCCGCGTGAGGATTGGACCGTCAGGAGGAGAGGTGTTCGGTTTGGGTGACTGGTTCACCGAAGGTCTCCTGACCGCCGCGCTGGGCTGGTCCATCCAGCCCGGGTGGGACGAGGTTTGGGGGTGCGTGGAGTGACGTGCGTGCCAGCCGAGGGGCATGACACTGGCGAGAACCGCACCCGACAGGATGATCGTGACAAACGCGATGTTGAGGTCCATCCACATGGTATCTGCTCCAGTGTGCGCTGACGGACGTGGTGGTCGGTCGATGCCGCTTTGTCAGGATTCCAGAATGCGCCTCATAGCCGTTCCGGTCCACGTACACTTCTCATACATTACTCATGCACTTGGGACATTTGGCCGACGTTAAGTCGCATTTTGGCCCGCCGTTCTATCTCGGACACGTCCACGGATGGATCGCACGATGGTTGAACTCCCGTCCAACCCATTCGCCGAGAAGCTTCGCCAGTTCCGGCGAAAGGCTGGGCTCACCCAGGAGCAACTGGCCGAACTGGCCGGTCTCACGCCGAATGCCATTAGCGCCATCGAGCGCGGGGAACGGCGGAATCCCTACCCCAGCACCGTGGCCGTGCTCGCGGATGCCCTCAACCTGTCTCCCGCCGAGCGCCAGGACCTGTATGCGTCGAGGCCACCGCGAGGCGCCGCGGCAACCCGGCTAGGACGCGGCGCCACAGCGGCGCCGGCGCGTCGCGGGGCGCGACCGCCATCGGAGACGACGCCACTCCTGGGCCGCGAAGGCGACATCGCCACGGCCCTGCGGATGCTTCGCCGCGACGACCTCCGGCTGCTCACCCTCACTGGGCCCGGGGGCGTCGGCAAGACACGTCTGTCGATCCGAATAGCGCTTGAGCTGGAATCCGAGTGTGAGGACGGCGTCTGGTTCGTGCCGCTGGCGCCAGTCGTCGATCCAGCCCTGGTGCTGGATGCCATCGCTCACACCCTTGGACTTCGTCACGAGATCGAGGGAAGCCACGAATCGCGGATCGTGGAGGCGATAGGGACCGGAAACATCCTGCTGGTGCTGGACAACTTCGAGCAGGTGGCCGACGCGGGACCGGAGGTCGCCAATCTCCTCCATTCCTGTCCAGGCCTCCGGGTCCTGGTGTCTAGTCGCGTCCCACTGCATGTGGACGGCGAGCACGTTCTGCCCGTCCGGCCACTCCCACTGCCCGCGCCTGGCGTGGATGGGCCGCTGGGCGAGCTGGCGGCCGTGCCCTCCATCCAGCTCTTCCTCCAGCGGGCCCAGGCGGTCCGTTCCGACTTCGCGTTGACCGCCGCCAATGCCGGGATCATCTCCGAACTGTGCTCCCGCCTCGATGGCCTGCCATTGGCCATCGAGCTGGCCGCCGCCTGGGTGCGGCTGCTCCCGCCGGCGGATTTGCTGGAGCAGATCGCCAACCGGTTCGAACTACTGTCCGGTGGCGGCTCCGACCGGCCCGCGAGACACCAGGCCATGCGCGACGCCATCGACTGGAGTTACAACCTGCTCGACCTCGATGGGCAGCGCCTGTTCCGCGCGCTCAGCATCCAGGCCGGGGGCTTGCCGATGGATGGCGCCATCGCGCTCGCCATGGCCGCGACTCCCGAGCTCAGCCGGTTCAGGACCGTCGCGGCCATCGCGCACCTCGTGGACCACAACCTGCTGTTGCGGGAGGACACCCCACTGGGCGGCATCCGGGTCAGCATGCTGGAGACGATTCGCGAGTATGCCCGCGATGCGCTCCGGACCAGCGGCGACGAGCCCGCCATTCGCGATGCCCACGCGGCGTTCTGCCTCGAGTACGCCACCACCGCCCGCCTCGACATCGAAGGGCCAGGCCGGAGCGCCGCCCACGCCCGGATGAAGCGCGATATCGACAACATGCGTCTCGCGCTCGGCTGGCTGCTGGAGCGCGGCGACGCCGAACGTGCCTGCCGCCTGGCGAGCGAGGTCGCCCGTTTCTGGACCAACTTCGGCTACCTCGTCGAGGGCCGGGGGTGGCTGGCTCGGGTGCTGGCGATGCCAGGCCAGGTCGCTCCGGAAACCCGCTTCGACGCGCTCTACTGGGCGTCAATCATCGGCAGCCTGCAGAACGACCTTCCCGGCGCGCGTGACCTGGCCCACACCGCCCTGGAACTGGCCCAGGCCAGCGGCAACCGCCTCGGGCAGGGAATGATCCTCGCCCACCTCGGCGAGCTCACCGCCTACGAGGATGTCGATAAGGCAATCGCCCTTATCGACCAGAGCATGGACATCTTCAAGGCCCTTGGCGACCCGTTCCGCCAGGCGACCGCCTACCGGCAGCTTGGGCAGATTTCCTATCAACTCGGCCGATACGACCTCGCCACCGAGCACCACATGGCCGCCCTCAATCTCCTGGAGGGCATGAATCACCCGTGGGGCATACCCATTTCCTGGCGCAGCCTGGGTGATATCTCGCTGGCGACGGAAGACTTCGACACCGCCAGGACCCGCTACACAGAAAGCCTTGGACGCTGGATGGAACTGGGCGAGCGGCTCCCCGTCAGCAACTGCCTCGCGGGGCTCGCCGAAGCGGAACTCCGCTCCGGAAACCACCGGTGGGCCGTGTACCTGCTCGGCGCGCTCGATGCGCTCGATCGGGAGATGGGATTCACCACCTTCCAGGAGGAGCGCCGCGAGCTTCGCGACCTGGCCCGCTCCATGGCCGGTGACCTTCCGTTCGACGAGGTCTGGGAAGAAGGCCAGGCCGTGTCGATCGACGATGTGGTGGCCCAGATCGTGGGCTGATGCCCCTCCATGGCGGCACGGCGTGGTTGCCTGACGTGGGGCAGATCCCTGAACAACAACGAGCCCCCACAGACGGGGGCTCGTTCACATGTTGGCGCTGGTTGGCTGGCGTCAGTCGCCTTCCACGCTCGACTCCTCGGATTGCTTGAGGAACTCGTCTGGATTCTCCTCGAACGTCTTCCGGCAATCTTCGGAGCAGAAGAAATAGGCGACACCCTGGTAGTTGGTCTGAGCCGCCGCTTCGCCCGCCTCGAACGTCATTCCGCAGACTGGATCGGTGACAACCGCCATCGTGGGCCTCCTTGCCTGGGGTCTTTGCCGGATCGCCTCCGGCACGCCTCTGGTTGCCTTCTCATTGTACGAATCAGGGCAACAGTCCAGGAATTCACCGCAGCTCGTGGAGGCTGTCCTATTCGCTTCCCGCGCCAAATATCCAACGGATGCCGTCCGCGAACGTCCCGCGCCACCACGCATCGTCATGTCCGCCATTGAACTCGACGTAATGCGAGTCGTAGCCCTTCAATTCGAGGATGTCGCGCAGCCAGCGATTTCCGAACACCTGCCATAACTTGGCGGGTGGTGGACCGTTCTCCACATCGCCGCACTCCTGGTAAACACGGACCGGCACCCGCCTGGACGCCATGTATTCGCCGATAATGGTCGGAATCGCGGCGCTCACGCCCACCGTGGGCGAGGGCGCCCCCGTCGTGCTTAGCGACAGGCTGGGGTGATACCAGCACGATCCGGATTGCATGAAGGCGTTGCCGAATACATCGTGGTGCTTCAGCGCCGTGTACGCGGCGCACAGCCCGCCGAAGCTGCACCCATTGAGCGCGGCCTTCGCGGGATCGTCACTGATGTGCCATCGCTCGCGGATCCACGGTATCAATTCCGTCGCGATGGCGCGGGAGAAGTCGGGGTTGCAGGGCAGTTCCTGGTTGCGGATGCCGATCTGGTGCACCAGGATCGCCATCATCGGTGGAATCTCTCCATCGGCGATCAGCGCGTCCAGCACGTTAGGGGCGTTGTTGTACTTCTCGCCGTCGAAGATCACCACGTACGGATAGTCCGCGCCGGCCGGCGAGTACCCCGGTGGCGTGTACACCCAGACTGGCCGCTCGTTGCCGAGAATGGCGCTCGCGAACGTCTCCTCGTGAAGGTCGCCGCGGGCGATTCCTTCGCGTCTGGCGCCATAGGGCAGGGGAGCCGCGTTGGGCATCACGAGAATCGACGTCAGGTCGTCCGGTTTGACGTTCGTGTACTCGACATACCGGTTCAGGGGATCGGGTCGGGATTCGAGCCGCCTGAATTCGACGTCTCCGGTTTCGGATTCGGACACCACCGAGAAGCCGTAGGTGGCGCGTAGCGTATCGGTGGCCCACCACGTCAGGTGCCAGATATCGGTGCGCTCGATCCGGGTCAGCATTCGCCGGTCCGCCGGGTACCAGCTCACCGCCTCTGACAGATAAACCGCCCGCGTGGGTTCCGTCTCCCGCCACAGGAATGTGACCAGCGCCTGTCTCTCACGCTCGTCCGTCCGCTCGATCAGGGGCGTCCCGGCCTTCGCCACCTCGGCCCAAAACGAAGCGACCGCCGAGCTTCGGGCCGTGGGGTCACGGTCGAGCTCGGCGGCCAGCGTCCGCAGGCGCGGACTCTCAAACTCAATCTCCGGTGCGGGCGTGGTCATCGAGTGGTACATCTCCAGTAGGCGGTCGCGACTGATGTCCGAGCAATATGAATGCTCCGTCATCACCTGGCAATGCCGTCCGCCGATCACATCTGGCCACGACCCCGAAAGACGGACGCAAGCGAAAGGCCGACCATTCGTGGTCGGCCCTTTGGTTGATCTTCAGGTGGCCGGTCGGGTCAGGAATCGAGGTTGTCGACCTTCAGCTTCGGGATGTTGCCGGCTGGTTCGAAACCGAATACCTGCCCGTAGAACGAGAGCTCGGCCTCCAGCGTCGTCTCGATCGTTTCCGCCATCCTGAACCCATGGCCCTCGCCCTCGAAGGTCAGCAGCGCCACTGGCAGGCCCTTGGCGCGTACCGCGTCGGCCATCATCACCGACTGGTTCGGCGGCACGACCTTGTCGTCCAGCCCCTGGAACAGGATCATCGGGCTCGAAAGCTGGTCGATGTGGTGGATCGCCGAGCGCTCCCGGATCAGGTCGATCGCCTCGGGATAGGGACCAACCAACCCGAACAGGTATTTCGATTCGAACTTGTGGGTGTCGAGCATCATCGCTTCCAGGTCGCCGATGCCGTAATAGCTGGCGCCCGCCGCGAAGACGTCGCGGAACGCGAGGGCGGCCAGGGTGGTGAACCCGCCCGCGCTGCCTCCCCGGATAATGAGCCGATCCTTGTCCACCAAGCCCTGTTCGGCCAGCGACAATGCGCCGGAGACGCAGTCGTCGACATCAACAACACCCCAGGATTCGTTGAGCCGATCGCGATAGGCCCGGCCATAGCCGGTGCTTCCGCCGTAGTTCACGTCCAGGATCGCGAAACCCCGGCTGGTCCAGAACTGCGTGCCCATGGAGAAGGTCGAGGCCGTGGCGCCCGTTGGCCCGCCGTGGCTTTCCACGATCAATGGTGGAAGTTCTCCCTCGGGTGCCGTGACGTCCTTGTTGGTGGGGGGATAGTAGAACCCGTGGGCCGTCGCGCCGTCGGGCGTTGTCCACGTTATCGCCTGGGCCACGGACACGTAGCCGGGATCCAGCGGTTCGTCGGACATCTCCGTGATCGGCGCCATCGAGCCGGTCTTCGGGTCCATCTGGTAGAGCCGCGACGATTCCATCTGGGTGCCGCCCCGGAACACGATCGACTTGCCATCCGGGTGGGGCTGGACATCGGTCAGCGAGGCGAAGGCATGGTCGAGCTGGGCGATATCACCGGTCTCCGGGTGAATCGTGCTCAGGTACCACTGGCCGTCATGCGTGAAGGAGGCGACCAGCGTCCCGTCGGCGAGTTCGGTCCACGTCGAGGCTCCAAACTGCCAGAGCGGCACGCCATATTCCACCTGTGCCTTCGTCAGCGCGGCGATCTCGCCATCGTCATTGCTCCGGTAGAGGTTCCACCAGCCGGTCTTGTCCGAAACGAAAACCAGCCGCCCCTGTGTGTCCCAGTCATGCAGGATCACCGATTCCCGTGGCCCACCGGCCACCGCTCGCGCGTCCCGCACGCCCCCGTCCGGCGTGATCGTGGCGCTCCACAGCACGGTTTCATCCCAGGGCATGGAGGGGTGGTTCCAGGTGATCCAGGCGATGCGCTCACCGTCCGGGGAGAGACGGGGCGAGGAGATGAAGTCGGTCCCGGAGGCGACGATCGATCCGCCGCCCGCGTTCGGCCCTTCCGGATCGAGGACCACCATCGTGTTTTCCGGTTCCTGGTTGCGCCTGGTGTGGTCCTCGCGGATGGCGTACAGCCGGTTATGCGCTTCGTCGAACCGGAGGTCGGCGTAGCGGTAGGACGACTCTGGGGTGATCGGCCGCGGCTCGGACCCGATTCCATCCATCCGGTACAACCGGTTATCGGAGAAGTTCGAGAAGATGATGATGTCGCCCGCGGCTACCCACGAGGCTCCTCCGTACTCGTGCACCCGGTTTCGTACCGAGAACGGCTCTGGCGTAACGTCCTTCGGCCCTTCCGGGGTCTGCATCATCAGGACGTAGCGGCCGCGTTCCTGCGGGCGGACCTCCACCCAGAGCAGGTTGTGTCCATCGGAACCTGGTTCGCGGACGCCTGGAGCAATCTCGGTGAGCCGGTGCGCGGAAATCGGGGATGGCCAGGCTCCATGGGGCGCCGTGGCCTTGGCGGTTGCGGTCGACGAGTCGGTCACGAATGATCCTTCCGTTACGTTGGGTCCCCCACGAGTGGGTGGTAAACGTACACGGAAGGATACTGGGTGCCCGCAAGGCTTGCAGGTTCGGGCATGGAGGTTGGTGCATACTGGAAACCATGAGAAACGACCCATGGCCACGCCATGGGCTTGCGATCCTCGGCAAGGGACCTCGTGCACGATGGCACTTGATATCAACAATGTAAGCAAGGCGTTTGGCGGCTTCCAGGCCGTCGACGACGTCAGTTTTTCGGTCACTCCTGGCCGAATATTCGGTTTCCTGGGCACCAACGGCGCCGGGAAGACCACCACGATGCGGATGATCCTGGACATCATTCGCCCGGATAGTGGCTCGATCACCTGGAACGGCACGCCCAACGTGGAGGTTTCCCGCAACGACTTTGGCTACCTGCCGGAGGAGCGCGGCCTGTATCCCAAAATGCAGGTCGAAGAGCAATTGCTCTTCCTGGCCCAGCTCTATGGCGCGGACAAGGGGAAGGCGAAGGCCACGCTGGACGAATGGCTCGAACGCCTCGCCATCACCGAGAACCGCCACAAGTTGGTGGAACAACTCAGCAAGGGCAACCAGCAGAAGATCCAGTTCCTGGCCGCCATCCTCCACGACCCGGAAATCCTGATCCTGGACGAGCCGTTCAGCGGCCTCGATCCCGTCAACGCCGACCAGATGAAACAGGCGTTCCTCGAGATGCGCAACCGGGGCAAGACGATCATCTTCTCCACCCACCAGCTTGAGGACGCCGAGGAACTCTGCCACGAGGTGGTCATCATCAACCGCGGCAAGCTCCTGATTTCCGGCGAGGTCATGGACGTGCGAAGGAGCATGGAGCGCCAGGTCGTCAGGTTCGCGGTGGCCGGCGGCCAGCCGACCGAATGGGTCGAGCGCATCCCCGACGTCAGCGTCGCGCGCCGCCGGGAAGACTTCATGGAACTGCGTGTTCCGGACGCCACCGCCGCGCAGCAGGTGCTCGCCGAAGCGCTCCGCCAGCAACTGACCGTCACCCAGTTCGACATCAGCTACCCATCGCTCAACGATGTCTTCCTCGAACTCGTGCGTGGCACCCGCGACGTGACCGGAACCGAAACCGACGAAGAGTTGCTGGCTGGCGTCAGCGCCTGATTTCGACGTCACACACCCAAGGGACGCAATCAATGCTCGATCTTCAACGCATTCTGCTGGTGGCCAGGCGAGAATGGTGGACGCGGCTGCGGCAGCGGTCGTTCGTCATCACCACGCTGGTGCAGGTCCTGTTCGTGGCCGCCGCCGGCGCCCTGCCCGTGATCGTCGCCGCCTTTTCCGACGACGGCCCATCCACCTCCCGGATCCTCGTCCTCGATCAGGCGGACGCCGGCGTGGCCGATCGCCTCGCGCCCTATGTGATCACCCCTGGCGATGCCGATGACGGCGATATCGTGGAGCTGGTGCCATCGGACCTGGGCGTCGATGACGCGCGGGGTGAAGTGGACGATGGAAACGCCGACGCCGCCCTGGTGGCGAGTCGCGCGGACGATGGCGGTCTCGCCTTTACCTACATCAACCAGGATGGCGAGAGCGACAGCCTGTCCCAGCAGGTCTTCGCTGGCGCCGCCGCCATCACGCTCGAAGACCGGCTCTCCCAGAGTGGCATCGACGAGGAGGCCTTCGACCAGGCCACCGCGCCACCGGTGTTCACGCTCGAATCTCCCAACCTGGAAGCGGTGGCCGAGGACGAGGAGATCAGCGGCATCGAGGTCGCGCTCTCGTACTTCTTCACCATCATCATGTTCATGGCAATCATGCTGTACGGCACCTGGGTGGCCCAGGGCGTGGTGGAGGAGAAGAGTTCCCGGATCATGGAGATCATGATCAACGCCGCCACCCCGCGAGACCTGTTGGCCGGGAAGGTTATCGGCATCGGCGCGGCGGGGCTCACGCAGCTCCTGCCGATGCTGCTCACCGGCGGGCTCGTCTTCGGCCTCCAGAAACCGATCGCTAACCTCTTCGACATCGACACCGCGTCGCTGCCGGACTTCGACTTCGGCGGCGTCTCGTTCGTCGCGGTCGGCTGGTTCCTCGTGTACTTCCTGCTTGGCTTCACACTCTTCGCCGCCATGTACGCGGGCCTTGGTTCCCTGGTGAGCCGGCAGGAAGAGGTCAACCAGGCCATCTCGCCCATGATGACGGTCATGTTCGTGGGGTACTTCGGGGCGTTCTTCACCATGTGGATTCCGGACAGCATATGGGCCCGGGTCCTCTCGATCTTCCCGCTGACATCCCCGTTCGTGATGGTTTCCCGGGTCATCGTCGGCGATCCGCCCGCCTGGGAGATGGCGCTCAGCGTCGGCCTCCTGGCGGTCACCATGGTCGCCGCCATCCTGGTCGCCGCGCGCCTGTATCGCATCGGCGTGCTGCTCTATGGCCAGAAGCCAAGCTGGAAGGCGCTGTTCGGCCGGCAACTGACGGGCACAACCCGCTAGCGACTGGAGGGTTTGGAGCATGGCGACTTCCCGCCCTCCATGGCAGGGCATCCATCACATCGCGATCGTCACCCGTGATCTCGACGCGACACTCGCGTTCTATGAGGAAATCCTCGGGATGTCACGGCTCGACCTCGATGGCCCACCTCCCGGCGATGGTCCCCGCCACGTGTTCCTGAACATCGGTGGCGGGGCGACACTCCATGTCTGGGAGCATCCCGCCGCCGAGTTGTTCACATCGCCGCCAGGGAGCAGGGGCTTCATGCCCGGCATGGTGCAGCACATCTCGTTCCGCCTGCCGGACGAGGATGCCTTGCGCGAGCTTGGCGACAGGCTGCGTGACAACGGCTATGATGCCACCGGCATCTTCGATCAGGGACCAGTACGCCTGCTGTTCTTCAACGATCCGGATGGCAACATGCTGGAGGCCGCCTGCTGGCTGCGTTCGGCGCCCCAACCCTGACCCACGGGCGGCCAACCGCCCATCGCGCGCCGGATCATGAGACCGTGAATCGACTCCCCAAGGGGATACAGGCAGCCTGGGTGGCCCCGGTCTTCGTGTTCATCTGGAGCACGGGTTTCATCGGCGCCCGCTACGGCATGCCCCATGCCGAACCCGCCACCTTCCTCACCCTGCGATTCGCCGGCGTCCTCGTCCTCATGGTCCCGCTCGTCCGGCTGCTCTCGGTTCCGTTCCCTCCCCGGCGACAGGTGTTCCACATCGCCGTCGCCGGCCTGTTGTTGCAGGGCGGGTACCTGCTCGGCGTGTTCGAGGCGATCCGCCACGGAATGGGGGCCGGGCTCGCCGCCCTCATCGTTGGCCTGCAACCGATCCTCACCGCGCTGCTGGGCGCGCTGGTGAAGGAGCGCGTCACGGACAGGCAGTGGTTGGGGCTCGCCCTGGGGTTGGGCGGCGTCACCCTCGTTGTCTGGGAACGGCTCTCGCTTAGCGAGCTTTCGCTCACCAGCGTGTTGATGAGCGTCGCCGCCCTGCTCTCGATCACCTTTGGCACGCTCTACCAGAAGCGGTTCACCCCGTCATTCGACATCCGCGCCGGGAGCGTTATCCAGTTCGCCGCCGCCCTCCCGCTCGTGGTGCCCGTCGCGCTACTCACCGAAACCCGTGAGGTCGAGTGGACCACGCAGTTGGTTGGCGCGTTGCTCTGGTCGGTGCTCGCCCTGTCCCTGGGCGCCACCTCGCTGTTGTTCGTCCTGATCCGGCGCGGGGCCGCGACGAAGGTCGCCAGCCTCATGTACCTCACGCCCGGGGTCACGGCGGTCATGGCCTGGATCCTGTTCGACGAGGCGTTCACGGTCGTTATGGTGCTGGGGATCGTGCTTACGGCCATAGGTGTCCTGACCATGATGAAAAGCCCGCCACGCGTGGGAAATAGTCACGGAATGCGCGATAAAATGTGAATCAGGACATCAGTTCGCCCGGTGTAACAATTCAGACACACACTATCCACAGGAACGAGATTAAGGTTCGTTAGTCTTTATCCAGGCAGCCAGGGAACGCCTGCCGATCCCTGGCATCGAACGCCACGAAATGACCACTGAACATGCCCAGGCCGGACAACCCGCCTGGGCCGAAGAGGAGCATCGCTTTGGGAGTGGAAACACTGCTTGAGCCGCAACAAACAATACATGGGGCCGTGAATGTCCCGGACGTTGCGGGCGTTGGGCGGCGTGGCCAGCTACAGGGAGAGGTGATCCTCGAAGTCAGCGACCTGACCAAACACTTTGGGAAACTGGTCGCCGTCGACAATCTCAGCCTGACGGTGCGAACGGGCGAAGTGCTTGGTTTCCTCGGCCCCAACGGGTCCGGAAAGAGCTCCACCATCGGCATGGTTCTCGGCCTGATCGCCCCGACCAGCGGAACGATCGTCATCGCCGGCCAGCAACTCTCCATCCAGCCGTCGCTCGTCAGCCAGCACGTCGGCGCCATCATCGAAAACCCCGCCTTCTACCCGTACATGTCCGGGCGGGACAATCTCCGCGCCCATGCCTTCGCCGTCGGCAATGTCCCCGAATCTCGCGTCGACGAACTCCTGTCCCTCGTCAATCTCACTGAACGTGCCCGCCACAAGTTCAAGAGCTATTCGCTGGGCATGAAGCAGCGTCTTGGGATCGCCTCGACGCTGCTCACCGATCCCGCCCTGGTCATCCTCGACGAGCCGACCAACGGTCTCGACCCGGCGGGCCAGCGGGAAATCCGCGAAATCATCCCGCGCCTGGCCGACGAAGGTCATGGCGTGTTGCTGGCCAGCCACATGCTTCACGAGGTCGAGCAGGTCAGCGACCGCGTCCTCATCGTGCGCCGCGGCAAGCGGATCACCGACGGCAGCGTCGACGATCTGCTGCGCCGGGGCGGCTACATCGAGGTGGTGGTCGATGGCCAGGACCAGCAGCAGGCGCTCAAGCTCCTGCGGCCACTTCCCGAAGTGGAGCAGGTGACGGCGGAAGATTCTCGCCTCATCGTCGTGGCTCCCGAAAACGCCGGGGCCGCGATCAACCGCGCGTTGGTCGAGGGCGGCATCTTCGCCAGCGCGATCGCCCCGAAACGCAGTACCCTCGAAGACCTGTTCCTGGAGATGACCCAGGAGACGGCTGGATCGATGTAGGTCCGTCTCCCGTTTATGTGTTAAGAGCATCTTCCGGAGTATTTGGTCATGATTCATCTGTTGAGAAGCGAACTTTTCCGGCTGCGCAAGCGGCCCCAATCCTGGATCCTCGGCATCATCATGTTCCTGGTGGTCGCCGCGTTTTACTCTGGCCTCACCATCGCGAGCTTCCTGCTCTCCGATCCCACCGGCACCGAGCGGAATCTCCAACTCGCCGGCGTGTTCGACAACGGCATGCAGATCGTCACCCTCACCGGGTCCATCCTCACGATCGTGTTCGCCGCTGGCCTGATCGGCAACGAGTTCGGTTGGAACACCATCCGCCCCCTGCTTGCCCGCGCGACCAGCCGGAGCGCCCTGCTCAGCGCCAAATGGATCACGCTGTTCATCGCCACCATCGCCCTCTTTCTCGTTGGACTCATCGCCACCATCGCCTTCTCGGCGATCGGTTCCCTGATCGCCGGCGCGTTCGAGGGCGTCGACGCGGGCACCATCGGTGACTGGGTCGTCCAGTTCGCGCGGCTCGTGTACTCCCAGCTGCCCTACACCGTCATGGCCTTCGCGGTCGCGCTCCTCACCCGGTCGAACGCCGCCGGCATCGCGGTCGGCATCGGCTTCGGCATCGTGGAGGCGCTGGTGTGGTCCCTCATCTCCCTGATGACCGGCGCGTTCGATTCCGTCCGCAAGTTCGGCATGGAATATCCTTCCACGCTCCTGACGGAGATGGATCCCAACCTGGACAGCGCGTCGACCGGGGAAATGTGGCGCGCGGCGGCGGTGCTCACCGTCTGGATGGTGCTCATGATTGGCGCCACGTACTGGATATTCAATCGCCGCGATGTGACCTCGGCATAACGCCCTAACGTCGGCACTGAAATGGCATCTTCCGGACATTCCGATCCGCCGGTACAATCCACGCTGCTGACTGTTCGATTGATTCGGTCCGGAGTATGGAAGTGTCGTTCAACCAGGTTATTGGCTTACCCGTCGAATCGCTCGACACCCCCGCCCTCGTCGTGGACCTCGATGTCCTCGATTCCAACATCGCGACGATCGCCGGCCTGCTGGCCGAGCGGAAGGTTTCCTGGCGACCCCATGCCAAGGCCCACAAGTCGCCGGCCATCGCCCACCGCCTGATCGCGGCGGGCGCCATCGGCATCACCTGCGCCAAGCTCTCCGAGGCCGAGGTCTACGCCGCCAGTGGCATCCGCGACATCCTCATCGCCAACCAGATCGTCGGTCCGGTCAAGGCCCGCCGCCTGGCGCAACTCGCCACCGAAATCGACGTCATGAGCGCCGTGGACAGCATCGAGGGCGCCAGGTTCATCAGCGATGCGGCGGTCGAGGCTGGTTCGCAGCCCCGCGTGGTGATCGAGATCGACTCCGGCATGAACCGGGCCGGTGTCCAGCCGGGCGAAGCCGCGGTCGAACTCGCGAAGCAGCTGGTGCAGCTCCCGAATATCCGATTCGCCGGAGTCATGGCCTGGGAAGGCCACGTCCTGACCATTGGCGATAGCGACGAGCGGCGCGCCGCCGTCCATAGCGCGATCGGGAGCGTACTGGACACGGTGGAAGCGATTCGCGCCGAGGGCATCCCGGTCGAGACCGTCTCATGTGGCGGCACCGGCACGCTCACCACGGCGATGGACGTCGAGGGCGTCACCGAACTCCAGGCCGGTGGCGGAATCTGGGGCGATGCGTTCTATCGCGCCCTGGACATTCCCGTGAATCCCGCGCTCTCCATCAAGGTCACGGTCACCAGCCGGCCGACCCCGCAACGCATCATCATCGATTCAGGGCGGAAGACGGTCGACCCGTCGGGGCAGGTCCCCGAGCCGATTGGCGTGCCCAATCTCGAGTCGACCTCCTGGTCCGCCGAGCACGGCTACCTGCGCCTGTCGGAGCCAGCGTCCACCCCGGTGGTTGGCGATCAGCTCTACCTGAACATCGGCTACAGCGACCAGGCCGTCCACCTTCACGAGAACATCATCGCCGCGCGGGACGGCAAGGTGGTCGCCATCTGGCCGACCCTCGCCCGGGGCAAGCTCAGCTAACCAGCTCCATATCTCGACATGGGAAAGGCCCCCCCGGAGCGATCCGGCGGTGGCCTTTCCCATGTCGATGGTTGGTCGCTTGCGCTCCTACGCCGCTGGCGCGGATTCGTCCACGGTCACCTTTCCGTCCTCGATCCGGATGACGCGGTCGCAGGCGTCGATCAGTCGCTCATCGTGCGTCACAAGGATCCCCGCGCGATCGGTTTCGTGCACTTCCTTCGCCAGCATCTCCACCACCTGGTGCCCGCGTTCGCTGTCCAGGCTGGCGGTCGGCTCGTCGGCGAGGATCAGCCGGGGATTGTTCATCAATGACCGGGCGATCGCGATCCGCTGGCGCTCACCGCCAGACATCTCGCCCGGGTAGTTCTTGCCTCGCTTCTCCATCCCCAGTGATTCCAGGAGGCGGTCCGCCCGCTCGGCAGCTTCGTCGCGCGGCATGCCGGTGAGGTCGCCGATGAACAAGAGTTGCTCACGGCCCGTGAGGTAGGAGAGCAGGTTCGCGCCCTGGAAGATGAAGCCGATTCGCTTCAGCCTCATCTGAACGCGGTCGGCCTCGCTCATCTCGGCGACGTCCTGGTCGTCCAGGTGAACCTTGCCCGAGGTTGGGGTCAGCAGCGCCCCGGCGACCGAGAGCAGGGTGGACTTGCCCGAGCCGGACGGCCCAAGCAGCACCACCAGTTCGCCAGGCTCGATGGTGAGCGAGACCTCGCGCAGGGCGTTGACCTCGGAATCGCCTTTGCCAAACGTCATCCCGACGTCTTCAAGTTGCAGAATCGCGTTCTTGGACATGATGTTCACTCCAGGGAAATGGGCGGGCTAGCCGGCCTTGTTGATGGCGTCGAGCGGATCGATCTTGGCGACTTGCAGCAGCGAAAGCACCGTTCCCAGCACCGCCACCACCAGCAGGATGCCGCTGAACAGGCCGATCGTGCCTGGGTCGAGCGTGTAGGGCACCGCCGATCCCACCGCGTAGGCCATCGCCCACGCGATCACCGCTCCCAGGATCACGCCCACCAGGCCCAGCACCACCACCTGGGTGATGAGGTTGCGGGCGATATACCCGGTCTTCGTTCCCAGCGCCTTCATCACCCCAAGCTCCGGAATCTTCTGGAGGGTGATGATGTAGAAGAACGACGCCACGATTCCGGCCGCGATCACCACCAGGAAGACCTGGATCAGCAACAGCGTCAGCGCCTGTTCCGAGTACCCCGGGAGACTCTCGACCACTTCCTGCTTGCTTGCCACCACGGTGTTGTCGATCGAGTCGGGAAGTGCGTCGACCGCCTCCCCGTCGCCCTTAACCAGCACGCCGTTGATCGTATCCGCGTTCTGGTCGGAACCATCCGCCTGCACTTCCTGCCATAACTCCACGGGCAGGAACAGCGTCGGCGCCAGGCGGTACGATCGGTCCTCCACGATGCCGACAACGACCAGTTCCACCTCTCCGGGGCTGGAAAGCAGGGTGTCACCGATCGCCACGCCCTCGTCGGCCAGCGTGCGGTCGATCACCACCGCGTTGTCTTCCGTGCCCAGCGGATCCCCCTCATTGGGCGATGGCGCGGCGAACGAGTCCGGGTTGACCCCGATGATCGACACGCCGATGACGTCGTCCGAGCCATCGACCGTGACGTTGGACGCGGTTGCCCCGAACGGCTGCGCGTCCTCGATGCCGTCGATCCCGCGAACCTCATCGACGACATCGGTCCCGAGTCGGGACCTGTCGAGCTGGTTGTCGCTGCCGGCGGACAGCAGCATGCCGTCAATCGGGAGCGCGTCGATCGCGGCGGAGTTGCCGGTCGCGAGCCCGTTGGCGAGGCCCGAAAGGATGAATACGAGGCTCGACACCATCACGATCACGCCCGTGATGAGCGCGAATCGCAACCGGGCGTGCCGGATTTCTCGAAATGCGAGGAACATTACCTATCCTGGTCTTGTGAGTACGCGGCTGGTCCAAGAAGGCGGGTTTGTCGGCGGCGTGGCTCGTCGCCTGAAACCTCAACCTTTCGTTTAGATTTCTACTGTACTCGATTGTGGCGAAAGATGCCGCCCGATGGTTCCACCCACGCCAAATCACCACCGACCATCTGGGCGAGACGGGGCGTGGTCGGTGCGTGCGGCTGAATGGACGCCCTGAGGGGATGGTGCCTACCTCGGATCAACTACGGTCACGTTCCGTCGGCGAGACGATGCCGTGGACGAGCATGGCGCGCCAGAGCAGCCATGAGGCGTGTCGACGGGCATTGCGATTGGGGATTGCCTACCAGAGACTCGAGCCCTGGAGCCTGCGCGAGAGCAGGTTCACCGAGTAGAGGAGGATCAACCCGACCACGGACTTGAACAGCCCGATCGCCGCCGCGTACGCGAACTGGGGAATGTCCGAACCCAGACCCACCCAGTACACGTAGGAGTCGATCACCTCCGACGTGCTCCGGTTGAGCGCGTTCTGCATGAGGATCACCTTCTCGAACCCGGTGCTCAGCAGGGAGCCCATGTTGAGAATGAGCAGGATGATCGCCACCGGCATGATTCCCGGCAGGTCGATGTCGCGCATGCGCTGGAGCTTGTTCGCGCCGTCCAGGATCGCCGCCTCATGCAGCGTGGGATCGATTCCCGCCAGCGCGGCGAGGTAGATGATGCAGCTGAAACCGACCGTCTGCCAGATTCCGGACCAGACATAAATCGACTTCCAGTACTCCGGCTTGGCCATGAACGGGATCGGGTCCACGCCGAACAGCCCCAGCAGGTTGTTGATCATCCCGCCGCTGGCCAGCAGTTGGAAGAGGATGCCCACCATCACCACCACGGAGATGAAGTAGGGGGCGTAGCTCACCATTTGCACGGTCTTGCGGAACCACCGGCTGGCGGCGTAGTTCAGCGCCAGCGCCAGCACGATCGGCAGCGGGAATCCCGCGATCAGCGAATAGAGATTGAGCACCAGCGTGTTTCGCAGGATCGGCCAGAAGTTGTACGAGTTGAAGAATCGCTGGAAGTGGTCGAATCCAATCCACTCCGCGCTCGAAATGCCGGAAAAGCCACCAGCGGGGACATAGTTGCGAAACGCGATCTGGGCCCCCCACATCGGGATATAGGCGAAGATCGCCAGCCACAGCAATGGCAGGAACAGCATGGCGTACAACTGCCAGCTCTTCCGGAGGTTGTTCCGGAACGTCTCCGCGCGTCCCGCCCGGTGCTTCACGAGCGCGGCCGGCAGGGGTGGTTGGGCGGTGGCGGTTTGGTGGGTGTCGAGCCTGTCCATTGGTGGGCTTCCTTTGCAGGGGTGGTCGATCGAACGTCGGAACCGGTGTCAGCCCTTGAGCGAACCGATCAGCACGCCACGGACAAAGTGTTTCTGCACGAATGGATAGATGATGAGCACCGGCGCGCTGGCCACCACGATCAGCGAGTACTTGAGCAGGTCCTGCAATTGCTGCCGGGCCATCAACTGATCGACATCCGTTATCTGCGTGAAGTCAACCTGGTTTTGCACCAGGATTTCCCGCAGGATCAATTGCAGGGGGAACAGGTCCGGGTTGGTCAGGTAGATCAGCGCGTTGAAATACTGGTTCCATTGACCAACCGCGTAGAACAGCGCGTTCACCGCGATGATCGGGCCGGAGAGCGGCACCACCACGTCGCGCACGAACCGGAAGTCGCTGCAGCCGTCGATCTGGGCCGCCTCCAGCAGTTCGTCGGGAATCGTGCTCTGGAAGAACGTGCGGGTGATGATCATGTTGTAGACCGAAAGCGCGGTGGGAATGATCAGGGCCCAGCGGGTATTGAGCAGGCCAACCTCGCGCACCACCAGGTAGGTCGGAATCAGTCCACCGCCGAAAAGCAACGTGAACACGAAGAAGAACATCACGATGTTGCGGCCGGGCAGGTCCTTCCGGGAGAGGGGATAGGCGGCCAGGATCGTCAGGACGACGCTGAACAGCGTGCCGAACGCGGTGTAGAACAGTGAGTTCTGGAAGCCGACGAGGATTCGGCTGTTGCGGAACACGGCGCGATAGCCGTCCAGCGTCACGTCCACCGGCCACAACCACATCTTGCCGGAGATCACCGATCGCGGATCGCTGAGCGACGCGCTGAACACGTAGATCAGTGGGTAGGCCACGGCGATCAGGAAGAGGGTGAGGATCGTGTAGTTCACGATGGTGAACACGCGGTCCGATCCCCGCTCCGATGTGTAGGTCTGCGACATGCTCGTCCCTCTTGGGCGGTGGACCGGCTTGCGGCCGGCGCATCCCGGACACGGTCCAAAGATGAAAACGACCGGCGGCATCTCGAAGGCACATACATCTGGCCACTAGATCGTTTTCTGTATACAACGAGGTTTTGCGGAATCATAGTCAGGGGCGCGAATGACTGTCAAGAACGCTCGCGTGCCCCATGGAATCCACGGCATGCCGTCACGCGAAATCGCGCCTGCCGCCCGTTGACGTCCGGTTCCCGAGTCGCGAGTCCGGAGCCCGAACCGGGCGATGGCGTCGCCATCGCCCGGTTCCGTGTCTCGCGGGTGGTCGCCCGGCGTTACGAGGACGACTGCTGCGCGTCGAAGGTCGACTGATACGCGTCCAGGTAGTCGGCGAATCCCATCGCGTCCAGTTGGCCGAGGTAGTTTTCCCACTCCGCCTCGACATCGCCCTGGCCGGTGACCCAGCTCGCGAACTGTTGCTTCACGAACGGCACGATGGTGGTTTGCACCTCGGCCACCAGCGCCACCTGCTCCTCCGTGAAGAACATGGGCGGCAGCCACATTTCGGCCGGTTGGCGATAGGGCGAGAGGGTCTCCTCAGTGATCACGTCGAGATTCGTGTCCCGCAGCGACGGATCGGCCAGCTTCTCGCCGAACCGCACCCGGCTCGACCGGAACGATGGCCCGGTCTGGATCCAGCCTTCCGACTTCGGCTGGTCCACCGGCTCACCCGGTATCCCGGCCCAGATCGCCTGCTCGCCGTCGATGCCTTCCTCGCCTTCCGTCGCCCATCGCCAACTGGTGCCCAGCGAGCCCTGCACGTTGCGCATGGTCGTTTCCAGGTCGTACAGGCCATCCGCCCACTTGAAGGCGAGTTCCGGATCCTTGCACTTGTCGGTGATGATGAAGTTTCCGCTCGCATAGGGGAGGTACGGGTTGTACGGCGAGATTTGCGTGCCGTCCGGCCCGGCGAATGGCGCGGCCAGCTTGTACTCCGCCCAGCGGCCGCTCGGGTCGTTCGGGTCCCACTGGACGAAGACGCCCCACGACCCGCCGACCGCCACACCCACGGTGGTCGGCCCCTCGCCGCTGGTCTTGGCCACCAGCTGTTCCGCCGTCTGCGTGAACGACTCGGGGTCGATCAGGCCCTCGGCGAAAAGGCGAGCCAGGTACTTGACGCCTTCCCGCCAGCCGTCCGTGCGGTACGACGCCGTCACGGTCCCATCCTGGTTGAACAGGTACGGCTCCCCCGGGTTGAACACGAACGAGTTCATCAGGGTCAGGTCCAGCTCGTTGTTCCAGGAATTGATGCAGGTTGCCAATGGCCACTCATCGGCTTCCCCGTTGCCGTTGGGGTCCTGCTCCTTGAAGGCCTTCAGCACCTCGTGGAGTTCCTCGGTGGTGGTCGGCATTTCCAGGCCAAGCGCGTCGAGCCACGGCTGGTAGATGAACAGCTTTCGGTCCTGGGCGCAGTGGAAGCAGTCGTTGACGTAAGGAAGCGAGTAGATGTTGCCATCGGTGGCGGTGACCACGTCCAGCGAGAGGGGATACTGCTCGACCACCCGCTTGAACTCGATCGCGTGCTGGTCGATCAGGTCATTGAGCGGCAGGAACACGCCCAGGCCGCCATAGAGCTGTTGCACCGCTGGCGCGGGGTTGAACGACATCAGCACCTCGGCGTAGTCGCCGCTCACCAGCCGCACGTTGAGGCCGGTCTGCGCCTCGTCCTCGGGCACCACCTGCCATTCCACGTGGACGTTCGTCCTGTCCTCGTACCAGCGGGTGAATTCGTTGTCCTCGTACTCGAAGCTGCCGACACTCGAGTTCGACGGCACGAGCACCTGGAGCGTGACCTTCTCGTCCGACAGCGGGAAGGTGCCGTTGACCTGGTCTTCGCCCAGGGCGTTGAAGTCGACTTCGGCTCCGGCCCCGGCCGGTGAGGCGGCGGGTGAGGCATCCTGGGCCATCGCCGCCAGCCGGGTGGCGGCGGTCGCCGAAAGCCCCATCGCCATCGCGCCGGCCACGAAACCGCGACGCGACGCCTCCCGGTCAGTCAACCCTTCGCGAGTACTGGTGGTCGATTTCATGGGTCCCTCCCTGGGTTCGGACGTCCCTGGTGGACGCTCCGATTACGCGGTCCGCCTGCACCGGTGCCGTGGCGTGGGAGCCAGTGGCGACGGTTGGAGGACAAAACATGGTGTGGTTTGTCCTCCATCCTATCACCGCGCCAACGCCGGCCGCTTCGCGTCCTCGCGCGAGCCATGTTCGCGATGCGTGGCGCGGTCCGAGGGATCGCTGGCGACTACCTTCCGTCTGGCGTGTGCCTGTTCCGCGTGCGTGCCAGGACGGGCGTCGAAACCCCGTTTCCGCCCTCGAAATGGCGCGGCGAGGCCGCTGGCCGCGCTAACCCTCTGACTGGCCTGGAGTGGGTTTCGCCGGTTGACCCTGCCCGTTAAAATCGGTATCATTAGCAAGAAATTCGAACAGATGTTCGCACCGTGGCGCATCAGGACGAACCCGTTTTTCGACCACCGATGATGCACAATGGCACGGACAACGCCCTGTTCTCGCGTTTCA
>JAEWEG010000017.1 GCA_023389575.1 Chloroflexota bacterium
TGGCGGGTGGCCTCGCCCGGAGCGCGATCATCGTCGCGATGTCGTTCGTGCTCAGCCGGGTTCTCGGCCTGGCCCGCGAAGTGATCCTCGCCCGGCAGTTCGGCACCGGAATGGAAATGGACGCCTACGGCAGCGCGTTCCGGATTCCCGACCTGCTCTTCCTGGTCGTGATGGCCGGCGCGTTCGGGGCCGCGTTCATCCCGGTGTTCGGCGGCTTCATCAACGGCGGTCAACCTGACAAGGCGTGGCGCCTGGCCTCGGCGGTGCTGACCTGGGCCGGCATCATGGTGTTCGCGCTCAGCATCCTCTGCTTCGTCCTTGCCCGGCCACTGATGCTCGTGGTGGCGCCAGGGTTCGACCAGGCCACCGAGGACATGGCGGTCCACCTCATGCGGATCCTCCTCCTCTCCCCAGTGTTCCTCGGGTTCGGCATTGCCGCCAAGGGCATCCTGGAAGCGCAGAACCAGTTCGTGCTTCCGGCCATCGCCCCGCTGGTCTACAACCTGGCGATCGTGGTCGGCGCGCTGTTCTTCGCCGAGCGCCACGGGATCTACGCCGTTGGCTGGGCGGTGATCATCGGGGCGCTGGGGCATTTCCTGGTGCAGTTGCCCGGGCTGATCCGGGCAGGAATGTCGTTCAAGCCGACCATCGACCGGCGCATCGAAGGGCTGGGCGAGGTCGCCCGGCTCCTCGGACCGCGCATCATCGGCCTGGCGGTATTCCAGGTGAACTTTATCGCCGTAACCGCGTTCGCCTCGACCACCGACCAGGCGAGCGTGTCCGCCATCAACTACGCCTGGCAGTTGCTGATGCTGCCACACGGCGTGATCGCGCTCAGCATTTCCACGGTGATCTTCCCCACGCTCGCCGCCCTGTTCTCGCGAGGAGATACGGAAGGATTCGCGCGCACCCTCGATCGCACCTTGCGGCCGCTGGTCTTCCTGTCGATCCCGGCGTCGATCGCGCTGTACATGCTGCGCGAGCCCATCGTACGGGTGGTGTTGCAGCGCGGCAGCTTCAACGACGAGTCCACGAACCTGGTGACGGCGGCCCTGGCCTGGTTCGCCATTGGGCTGGTTGGTTACGCGCTCACCGAGATCCTCACCCGCGTCTTCTATGCCACTCGGGACACGATCACGCCAGTGGTGACCGGCGTGCTGACGGTCGTGCTCAACCTGATCCTCTGCGCCCTGTTCCTCGAAGCGCTGGGGTACACCGGGCTGACACTGGCGCTTTCGGTGACCACCGGGGCCGAGGCGGTCATTCTGTTGCTTTTCCTGCGCCAGCGGACAGGCCACGTGGTGGAGGCCAGCTTCGGCGGATGGCTCCTGCGGGTGCTCGGCGCCTCGGCGGTGATGCTGGCCGTGATGATCCTCACCGTACCGATGGTGAAGGACGCGCTCGACCGCGATGGATCGGTGTGGCCCGCCTACCTGCTGTTCTTCTACGCCGTGGGCGTTTACCTGACCGCCTTCGTGGTTGCGGCGCTGGTGTTCCAGATACCCGAGCTGCAGGCGATGCTGGGCAAGATCGCCGGACGCCTGCCGTACCGAGCCAGGGTAGTGCTGGAGCGGATCGGCCTCGTGTAGCGCGCGAATATCCTGGCGCTGCGACCCCGTTTGGGCGGCATTGCTATACTGATGGCAGCATTTGGGTCGGGGTTGTCCTTCCAGTCGCCCCGGCCCGTTTCGTGCCGACCATGGCCACCAGCCACCCATGAAATCCGAGCGTGCATCCCAGCCCATGACCACATCCTCACCCACTTCCCATATCCGCAACTTCAGCATCATCGCGCACATCGACCACGGCAAGTCGACGCTCGCCGATCGCCTGCTGCACCTCACCGGCACGGTTTCCGACCGTGAGTTGAGCACCCAGATGCTGGACACGATGGACCTCGAACGCGAGAAGGGCATCACCATCAAGGCCCGCGCGGTTCGGATGGCCTACACGGCGAAGGATGGCGAGACCTACGAACTCAACCTGATCGACACCCCCGGTCACGTCGACTTCTCGTACGAGGTCAGCCGCAGTCTCGCCGCCTGCGAGGGCGCCCTGCTGGTGGTGGACGCCGCCCAGGGAATCGAGGCCCAGACGATGGCCAACGTCTACCTCGCGCTGGAGCACGACCTCGCGATCATCGCCGTGATCAACAAGATCGACCTGCCGAACGCCGATCCCGAGCGAGTCTCCAAGGAGGTCGGCCAGTTCATCGGCCTGCTCGACGACGAGGTGATTCCCGCCTCGGCCAAGACGGGCGTCGGCATCGAGAACATCCTCGAGGCGATTGTCCAGAAGATGCCGCCGCCATCGGACGAGGGCACCACCGGCGCTCCCCGGGCGCTGATCTTCGATTCGCATTACGACCCGTTCAAGGGCGTCATCGCTTACGTCAAGGTGGTCGACGGCGAGATTCGCGACGGCCAGCGCATGCGGGTGATGGGCACGAAGAAGGAAGCGGAGATCCTGGAACTGGGATTCTTCGGCCCGAACATGACCACGGCCGATTCGCTCAAGACCGGCGAGGTCGGCTACATCGCCACCGGCTTCAAGGTGGTCAAGGATTGCCAGGTGGGCGACACCATCACCGTCACCACCAACCCAGCCAAGACGCCACTTCCGGGCTACCGGCCGGCCCAGCCGATGGTGTTCGCCGGTCTCTACCCGACCGACAGCGAGGACTTCCCCATCCTGCGCGACGCTCTCGAGCGGCTCCAACTCAACGATGCCTCGCTCACCTACCAGCCCGAGTCGTCGCTGGCGCTGGGCTTCGGATTCCGTTGCGGATTCCTTGGACTGCTCCACATGGAGATCATCCAGGAACGGCTTGAACGGGAATACGACCTGGACCTGCTGGCGACCGCGCCAAGCGTGGAGTACGAGGTCCACATGCGTGGCGGCGACGTGCGGCGGATCGACAACCCGTCCGAACTGCCGAGCCCGGGCGATATCGACAGCATTCGCGAGCCGTGGATGCACCTGAACATCATCGCGCCGTCTCGCTACGTCGGTCCGATCATGGAACTGACCACGTCCAAGCGCGGCATGTTCGTCGAGATGATCTATCTCGACGAGGACCGCGTGCAGTTGAAGTACGACATTCCGCTCGGCGAACTGATCGTGGAGTTCTACGACCAGCTCAAGAGCCGTACCCAGGGCTACGCCTCGCTCGACTACTCCTTCGCCGAGATGCGCGACGCCGACCTGGTGAAGCTGGATGTCCTCGTCAACGGCCAGGCGGTCGACGCGCTTTCGATCATCACCCACCGCGACGACGCCTACTACAAGGGGCGCGAACTGGTAAACGTGCTGCGAGGGCTGATCCCTCGGCAGATGTTCGATGTGCCGATCCAGGCCTCCATCGGCAGCCGGATCGTCGCTCGCGAAACCGTGAAGGCGATGCGGAAGAACGTGCTCGCCAAGTGCTACGGCGGCGACATCAGTCGCAAGCGCAAGCTGCTCGAAAAGCAGAAGGAAGGCAAGTCGCGCATGAAGCTGGTGGGCAGCGTCGAGATCCCGCAGGAAGCCTTCATGGCAGTGCTCAGCCTGGGTTCGGGCGACAAGGCGGCGGCCAACCGTGGCTGATGAACACCACGCATGGCGACTGGAGGACGATCGGGTTCTGGACCTGCTCGGCGACGCCGCGGATGCGTACGGCGTCCATCTCCTGAACGATGAGGTCCAGATACTGCTTTCTGGATCGATCGCCGAATGGGCCTCCGCCAGGCCGTTCGAGAGTGGGATGCTGGCGGCATCGCCCCTTCGGCCACTGCTGGTGGTGTTCGAGCGACATCTTCCCTCGGTCGCCGATCGGCCGACTTGGGAGCATCCGCACGCCGAAGCGGTTGCGGCCTACCTGGCGGGGTATCTCGGTGAGGACGCCGAGGTGACCGTGATCGGCGCCGACCGGCGGGAAACCGTCTCACTCCCGGACCTGTCCCGCTTCGAGTTTCCCGATTACCTGTTCATCGCGGGGCGGGACGAGTTCTCGGGAGCCGAGATCGATCCTCGCGCGATGCACCGGGTCGTTGCCCGGTTACGACGGCCAGACGGTTGTCCGTGGGATCGCAAGCAGACCAACAGGTCGCTCGCGAAGTCGCTGGTGGACGAAGTCTATGAGGCGGTCGACGCCATCGAACGTGGCGACGCGGCGAACCTGGCCGAGGAACTTGGCGACCTCTACCTGCTGATCCTGATGCACGCCCAGATCGCCCACGAAGCCGGGGAGTTCTCGATCGAGGATGTCTACTCCGGCATCGCCCGGAAGATCATCGGCCGTCACCCGCACGTGTTCGGGAACGCCTCCGTTGAGACCGACGCTGACCTCGCTGGCATCTGGAACGAGGCCAAGGCTCGGGAGAAGGCGGATGGGGGCAAGTCCGGCGGCAAGGATGTCGACGGCGAACCCTTCTCGATGCCGGCCATGACGCGGGCGACGAGGGTCCTGAAAAAGCACCCGGTCGAGGCGGGAGATGATCCGCCTGACCTGCTGAGGATCGTGGCCGAGATCGTCGCCCGGGGCGAGGACCCGGACGCGGTGCTGCGGCAACAGTTGCGCGATCACCTGGCGAGCAAACACGACTGATCCCGGCCTCCACATGGCCATATTGCCCATCGGGGCGCACGATACCGAGGAGTTCAACACGGCATGCAGGCAGCTACTGGTTCACCCGTCGAGATTGGCCGGATTACGTGTGGCGCGTTGCGCGCGGAAAACGCTGGCGAGCAGGTCACCCTGCGGGGCTGGGTCAATCGCCGCCGCGACCTCGGTGGGCTGATCTTCATCGACCTGCGCGATCGATACGGCATCACCCAGGTGGTCTTCAATCCCCAGATCGCGCCCGAGGTGCACGAGGCGGCCAGCGCGTTGCGGAACGAGTACGTGATCTCCGTCAGCGGAACCGTCACGATGCGTCCCGATGGCACCGAGAATCTGAAGATGCCGACCGGGCAGGTCGAGCTCGAAGTGCATCAACTCGATATCCTCAACGAGTCGAAGACCCCGCCCTTCTACATCAACGAAGATGTGGATGTGGACGAGTCGCTGCGGCTCAAATATCGCTACCTCGACCTGCGCCGCCAGAAGATGCAGCGGAACGTGCTGCTGCGCTACAACATGGTTCGCCACATTCGCGAGTACCTCGATGCTCGCGGCTTCGTCGATGTCGAGACGCCGCTGCTGATCAAGAGCACGCCCGAGGGAGCCCGCGATTTCCTGGTGCCCAGCAGCGGTTTCCCGGGATCGTTCTACGCGCTCCCCCAATCGCCGCAGCAACTCAAGCAGCTCCTGATGGTGGCCGGCCTCGACCGGTACTACCAGATCGCCCGGTGTTTCCGCGACGAGGCCCAGCGCGCCGATCGCCAGCCCGAGTTCACGCAACTCGACATCGAGATGTCCTTCGTTGACGAAGAGGACATTATGTCGTTGATGGAGCAGCTCTACATCGAGCTGACCAACGACCTCAGTGACAAGAAGATTCTCCAGACGCCGTTCCCGCGCCTGACCTACCAGGAGTCGATGGACCGCTTCGGCAATGACCGGCCAGACCTTCGCTTCGGGCTGGAGCTCCAGGATGTCTCGGCCGCGCTGGCGTCGACCGGGTTCAAGGCGTTCGCGGGCGTGCTCGAAGCCGGTGGGCAGGTCAAGGCGATTGTCGTGCCAGGGTGCGCCAGCTACACCCGCCGTGAGATCGACGAGGTGACCGATCTCGCGAAGAGCGCGGGCGCCAAGGGGCTTGCCACGATCCAGATCAATGAGGACGGCCTTCGCTCCCCGATCGCCAAGTTCCTGAGCGAGGACGAGATCGCGGCCCTCACCACCGGCATTGGCGCCGGCGTGGGCGACCTGGTGCTGATCGTCGCCGACCAGCCGGCCGTGGTCGCGAAGACGCTCTCCGCCCTCCGCGACGAATTCGGCAAGCGGCTGAACCTGGCCGATCCGAACGTGCTGGCCTACTGCTGGGTGTACGAGTTCCCGCTGCTCGAATGGGACGAAGAAGGCAATCGCTGGGACGCCACCCACAACCCCTTCTCCGGCTATTACGCCGAGGACGAGCACCTGCTGGACACCGATCCGGGCGCGGTGCGGGCGAAACAGTACGACCTCGTCGGTAATGGCAACGAGCTTGGTGGCGGGAGCATCCGCATCTTCAACCGCCAGAAGCAGGAGCGCATCTTTTCGCTCATGGGCCACAAGGTCGAGGACCAGGCCGAGCGCTTTGGCGCGATTCTCGACGCGCTGGAGTACGGCGCGCCGCCGCACGGTGGCATCGCGATGGGCATCGACCGGTTCGCCATGATCCTGGCCGACGAGGACAGCATCCGCGACGTGATCGCGTTCCCCAAGAACCAGCGTGGCGTGGACCTGATGTTCCAGGCTCCGGCCGCCGTGGCGCTGGATCAACTGGACGAACTTGGGCTGGAGGTTCAGCAGGCGAAGCTGGAAGCGACCGAAGCCTCGCTGGCCGCCGCCGAAGAGGTTTAGCCGAACCGGGCGCGCAGGAGGTCGCGGGCAACGGCCTCCTCGTTCCACGGAACCTGCTCATCGCCGATCACGATCGAGGTCTCGTGGCCCTTTCCGGCCAGCAGCACCAGATCGCCTGGTTCGGCGAGGCTGAGCGCCCGGTCGATCGCCTCGGTCCGGTCCTCGATCAGGTGGAAGTCCTGGCCTTCGATCCCGCCAGCCTGCTCCGCGCCAGCCGCGATGTCGCGCAGGATCGCGAGCGGGTCCTCGTGCCGCGGGTCTTCGTTCGCGAAAATCGAGATCGACGCATGGCGGATGCAGACCGCGCCCTGGAGCGGGCGCTTGGTGGCGTCGCGCTGACCGGCGCTGCCGGAGACGACGATGACGCGCCCGTCGGTCATCGATCCGAGGAAGCCGAGGATTTTCTGGAGTGAGTCGGGGGTGTGGGCGAAGTCCACCACCACCGTGAACGGTTGCCCTTCGTCGACGAGTTGCATCCGGCCAGGCACACCGCCGGTGGTGGCGAGGCTGTCCACGATGGCGTCGATCTCGAGATCAGCCGCCTGAGCCAGGCCGATCGCGATCAGGGCGTTGTCAATATTGAACCCCCCGATCAGCGGCATGGTCACCCGATGGGTGTCCCCTCCCATGTGTAGCGTGAACGACGTTCCGTCGGCCCGGATCGAACGATCTGCTGCCCGGATGTCGACATCCCTGCCTTCCGCGCTGGTGAGGACCAGGTGCGCGCCGCGCGCCTTCGGCTCGGCCGACATCGCGCCCGGGTCGTCGGCGTTGAGGACGACAACCCCGCCCTCCGCGGCCACCCGTTCCACCAGCAGGCCCTTGGCTGCCCAATACGCTTCGATGGTCTGGTGATACTCCAGATGCTCGCGGGTCATGTTCGTGACCCCGGCGAACTGAAACCGAACGTGGTCCAGCCGATGCATCGCCAGCCCGTGCGAGGTAGCCTCGATGATCGGGTGCGTGACGCCGCGCTCCACCATTTCCCGTAGGTAGCCCTGCAACAGGTTCGACTCCGGCGTCGTCTGGTGTCCGAGGTCGTAGGTGACGCCCTGGCCGACCTGGATCCCGACGGTACCGATCAGGCCGGTCGCCAGTCCACCTGACTGGAGAATGTGGTTGAGCATGAAGCTGGTGGTGGTCTTCCCGTCGGTGCCGGTGATGCCGATCAGGGCCAGTTCGCGCGAGGGGTGGTGGTGGAACGCGGCCGCCATCCAGGCCAGCGCGGCCCGGCTGTCGTTCACGACGATCTGCGGGAGATCGGTGTCCTGGGGCCGTTCCACGAGCAACGCGTTGGCTCCGGCCGCGATCGCCGCCGGAACGAAGGCGTGCCCATCGAGGTCGGCGCCGGGAAGGGCCGCGAACAGGCTGCCCGGCTTCGTCCAGCGCGAGTTGTATTGGAGATCGTTCACCAGCGTCGACGGGTCACCGCGTAGCGTGGCGCCTGGCACGGACGCGGCGAGTTCTCCCACCGTCATCTGGCGGGGACGAAACCGTGGAAGATGGTCCACCCGCCTACCCCTTGACGACGTTCAGCTTGCGAGCAAGCCA
>JAEWEG010000062.1 GCA_023389575.1 Chloroflexota bacterium
GTCGCCATCCTGCTCCTGATCGTGACGGAACTCCGGACCGTCAATCCTATCCTGCCCGTGCGCCTCTACCGGCAGCGCCCCTTCCTGGCCACCATCGCGGTGAACCTGTGCATCGGCGCGGTGCTCATGGTCACCATGGTCAACATACCGGTCATCGTGGCCCTCACGGCGGATCCAGGCGACTCATCGACGTTGAGCGCGCTCCTGCTCGCCCCGTTCACCGTCGCCATCGCCGCCGCCTCGCTTCTCGCCAGCCGGCTGACCCATGTAGCTGGCGAGAGAGTTGTACTTGGAGCAGGTGTCATCCTGGCCGCCGCCGGAAGCGCGCTGGTCGCGCTGCTCCAGCAGCAAGGGAACTTCTGGACACTCGTTCCGGGGCTTCTGGTCGGCGGCGCGGGTCTAGGCCTGCTACTTCCGGCCCTCGGCACGCTGCCGATTCAGCTCGCGAGCGCCTCGGAACGCGGCGCGGCCGCCTCGTCCGCGCTGATGTTCAGGCTACTCGGGATGACGATCGGCGTCTCGACCCTCACCGCTTTGGGGGTTCGGCGCCTGCAGGAACTCACCAGCCGCGTGGAACCCATCGTCCGCGAGCCAGAGGAGTCAACCGCCTCGTTCCTGCTTCGGCAGCGCGAATTCATCATCGATCACGCCATCCCACTTTCGCTCCAGGTCATCGAGGAGACGTTCCTGGTCGCGGCGGTCATCGCGTTGATCGCGGCGCTTCCCCTCGCCATGCTCGCCAGGTTCATGGCCGGCAAGGGGGACACGGAAGCGGAATCGCTTACCGATTCCCGCTGATTCCCCGACGCAGGGCGGTGAGATTCTCCGCGATGCTCGCCTGGTCGTTGATGATGGCGCTTCCGGCAACCACTGAGGTCGCGCCGGCGGCCACCACCGATCCGACCGTCTCCGGGTTGATCCCGCCATCGACCTGGATCACGCAGTCGAGACCGCGCTCGTCGATCGTCGCCTTGAGCCGGGCAACCTTGTCCACCATCGACTCGATGAACGACTGGCCGCCGAAGCCCGGGTTGACCGTCATCACCAGTACCTGCCGCACGTAGGGCAACAACTCCTCGATCGCCGAAATCGGAGTGGCGGGATTGATCGCCACACTCGGAATCGCACCGGCTCGCTCGATCGCCTCCGCAATCCGGTGCGAATGCGCCGTCGCTTCGTAATGGAACGTGATCGTATCGGCGCCGGCCGACCGGAACTCGTCGATCCAGCGCTCCGGCTCCACGATCATCAGGTGAACATCGATGGGCAAGGCGCTCCCGGATCGCGTCGCCTCCAGCACGGGCAGGCCAATCGAGATATTGGGCACGAACCGGCCGTCCATCACGTCGAAATGGATGTAGGTGGCGCCCGCCGCCTCCAGTTCCGCGAGTTGCTCACCAAGACGGAGGAAATCCGCGGACAACACGGATGGACCAATCGCGATCGATTCACTGGAAAAACCTGTTGCCACGCCTGTCTCCCTGCCCGCGCTCCACCGGCACCGAATACGCCGGCCAATCGTTCAAGACTGTAGCAGGTGTGATCGGCCACGACCGTGGCTTCGGCCTATAATCGCTGGCAATGATGCGCGCCTCGATGGAGTACGTGACTGGTGAAATTGCTCGAAAAATTTGAGAAGTCCATCGAGTCGCTGGTGGAAGGGATTCCCCAGACCGTGTTTCGCCAGAAGCTGCAGCCAGCCGAACTGGGCCGCAAACTGGAGCGTGAAATGCTCCGGAGGCAGCAGGCTGGCCTCGGCGCGAACCTCGTCCCAAACCGCTTCGATGTCGCGCTGCACCCAGCCGACTTCGAGCGATTCTCCGGCTTTCGTTCGAGCCTGGAGAACCAGATGGAGTCATGGCTGACGCAGGTTGCCCAGCGCAAGGGATGCGTGTTCGTCGACCGTGTCGAGGTAACCCTCCGCGAGTCGGACGAAGCTGGCAAGCGCAATCCACGGATCGACGCGAAGTTCAGCGACCAACCAGCCAGCCGCCAACCAGCGGCGGGCCACACCTCCGCCCTCCCATCAGCCAGGGGCACGGCCAACCGGACTGCCCTGCTCACCCTGCTCAACGGCTCGGGCCACGAGCGAAGCTTCATCGTGCCGATGGGGTCGACCACCATCGGCCGGGCGCCGGAAAACGATGTCGTGCTCGACAGCCAGGATGTCTCTCGCCGCCACGCCCGGATCGATTGCTCGGCGGCTGGCATCCGCATACATGACCTCGGGAGCACGAACGGCACGCGCGTCAATGGCGACAGCATCTCCGTCGCCGATCTATCGGACCGGGATACGATCAGCATCGGCAGCCAACGCCTACGGATCGACCTGACCGCTGGTCGCGGGGGGCGCTGATGGATTTCAACCTCAGCGATCCCGTCTCGTTCGACTGGTTCATCCTCGCCCTCAGGATCGCCTTCATCGGGCTGATCTACTACTTCCTGTACCGGGTTTCCCGGGAATCCATCAAGGAACTGATCGCCGTCGGAGGCTCCGCCCCGTCAACGGCCTCGCCCGTGCTGCCGACCGCCTCCAGTTCGCTCGAAATCGTCGACCCCGCCGACGCCAGGTATGCGCCGGGGGAGCGCCTCATGCTGACCCACTACACCACCATCGGTCGGCGGCCGGACAACACCCTGGTGATAGACGACAGCTATATTTCCGGCGCCCACGCCGAGGTCGTCTTCGACAATGGCGACTGGTGGGTCATCGACCTTGGCAGCACGAACGGCACCTACGTCAATGGCTCGCCCATTCAGGCGCGAACACGGATTGGCGACGGCGATATCGTACAATTCGGCCGCGTCACGACACGCATCCAAACCTGATTTCTCGCGCTCGCGCCCGAGCCAGTCGTCTCGCCATTCGCTGTTCCGTCCACCGCGTTTCGCCAGCCATCCCGGCTGACTCCTGGAGTACCTGTGGCCAGCCCCACCGCATCCCATCCTCGGGACCTTCATGTCCCCATTCCCGGATCACTCTCGCTTGTCCTCCCCGCCTACAACGAGGAGGCCAACATCGAGATCGTCGTCCGCCGGGCGCTCGACATCCTCCCGGAGTACACCGAGGGCTTCGAAATCATCGTCGTTAACGACGGCAGCCGCGACAACACCAGGGACATCATCAATCGCCTCTCGAAGGAAGACGCCCGCGTCAAACCCGTCCACCATCGCGTCAACCAGGGATACGCGGGCGCGGTCAAGTCCGGGTTTCGCGCCACGACCTGCGAATATGTCATGTTCATGGATTCCGACCGGCAGTTCGACATCGCCGACATCAGGCTCCTGACCCCCTTCGTCCCGCTGTTCGACATCGTAGCCGGGTTCCGGATGGAGCGCTCCGACCCCGTCCACCGGCGCATCAACGCCGAGGTGTTCAACCTCGCCATCCGCATCCTCTTCGACGTCCATATCCGGGACCTCGACTGCGCGTTCAAGGTGTTCCGGGGCGACCTGATTCGCTCGCTCGAACTCACCTCGGGCGGCGCGCTCCTCAACGCCGAAACCATGGCCAAGCTCCGTCGCCAGGGCGCCACGATGGTTCAAATCGGGGTACCGCATCACCCGCGCGTGGCGGGCACCGCCACCGGTGGCAACATCAAGGTCATTCTTCGGGCCATGTACGGCACGATCATCCTCTGGACGCGCATGCACCGGTACACTCCCCCGGCGACCGCTCCCGCGCCACGCCCCTACTACCCGCTGGGTGACGTTCTCATCGGCACAGGGTCCATCGTCGGTGTCAGCGCGTTCGGCAGGTTCTTTCGCCGCTGGCGCCGCCAGAAATAGCAGAAATCGGAATACCAGGTAATCTGAAGCACCAACACAAGAAACCCGTCCAGTTGCCTGGACGGGTCTATTCGTGCGGGTTTAGTGCGTCTAGACGTCAGCTATTCGTCCCGCGTCAGCACCAGCGAGACCCAGTCGTCGATCTGGCGGCGGGTGATGACGGTTGCCCCACGCGCGGCAAACGCGTCGATCACGTCGGCCTCGCGGCTCTCGATGATTCCCGCCAGCACCAGGTGACCATCCGGCCTGGTGGCCGCTACCAGACCTTCCGAAATCTCGATCAGGATACGAGCGATGATGTTCGCCAGCACGACATCGTATTCACCCTGAAACGGCTCGCCCGGTCCCGCGCTGCCGAGTTCGACCCGCACCTTGTCCGCGACATCGTTCCGCTCGGCGTTCTCGCGGGTCGCCCGGACCGCGACGGTCTCCACGTCCACGCAATCGGCATGCACGGCCCCGAGCTTGATCGCCGAAATCGCGAGGATCCCGGAACCCGTGCCGACATCGAACACCCGGTCGCCCGGCCGGACCACCTGCTCGACTCCAAGCACGCTCATCTTGGTGGAGGGATGCAGGCCAGTACCGAACGCCATCCCGGGATCGAGTTCTACCACGACCTGGTCGCCGACCGGTTCATGCTGGCGCCATGGCGGACGAATCACCACCCGCTCGCCGATCCGATGCACCTGGAAGTGTTCCTTCCAGGCGTTGGCCCAATCCTCTTCCTTGAGCGTGGTGACCCGAAGTTCCCCCACGCCCCGCATCTGGCCGTAATGCCAGAGTGCTTGCCGGATCTCTTCCACCATTCCCGGTGTGAAATCGCTGTCGGCCACGTAGGTCCGCACGGTGAACTGAGCGGTGAGGTCGACCTCGAGATTGTCGCCATCGCCGTCCTGCACGTACGGCTCGTCGATGGCCACGCCCTCGTTGAACCCGTAGCGGGCAAACAGGGCCGATATCGGCTCGACCGCCTCCGAGTCGACATCGACGGCCAGCTCGACCCACTCACGTTCCGGATGGTGAGACGCGGCGTTCACCGATTCACTCCGTGGCTCGTTGCTCATACCCGTACTTTCGTGTGGTCAGCCACATTGAATTCGCGCGGGGTGCCGGCGATCGAGGCCGAACGGCCAACGACCGAGTGCTCCACCACCACTCCACTGATGAAGGCATCGGACTCGACGATGCTGTCCCGCACCACCGCGTCCCGCACGATCGTCTTGGGGCCGATGCTGGCATAGGGGCCAATGATCGCGTTCTCGACCTGGGCCGAACTCGACACGAAAGACGGCGGAATGATCACCGACCCGGGCCGCTGGGCCGGCGACGGCGGGCTCAGTTTCAGCAGGTACTGGTTCGTCTGCAGCAGCGCGTCGGCGTTGCCACAATCCTCGAACACGTCGATGTTGCTGGTGCTGAACTTCTTGCCGCGGTCGATCATGATCTGGATCGCGTCCGCGATGAAGTACTCGTTTTTCGTTTTGATCCCGAGCCGCATCTGCTCGTCGATCGCGTCGTACAGGTCGGGCATGTTCGAGAAGTAGTACAGGCCCACCATCGCCTGCTTCGACACCGGCTCGGCGGGCTTCTCGATCAGCTTGGTGATGTAGCCATCCTCGACCAGGGCAACGCCCAGCGACGATGGATCCTCGACTTCCTTGGTGAAGACCACCCCGTCCCACTCGACGTTGTCGAGCACGGAGAAATCCGCCTCGAAAATCGCGTCCGGAAACAGGATCAGGGCGTCGTCGGAGCAGATGTCACGAGTGCGGATGATGGCGTCGGTCTGGCCCAGCATCTCGGGCTGCTCGACGAACGCCAGCTCGAACTGCGGATAGGTTTCCCGGGCCCACGCTTCGATCTGGTCGCCGAGATAGCCGGTGATGAACACGAGCTTGTTGGGCTCGTACGGGCAAATCCTGTCCATCACATGCTCGAACATCGGCTTGCCGGCCACACTGACGAGCGGCTTCGGCTTGCTCCAGGTCTGCGGCCGCAATCGCGAACCAAGGCCGGCCACCGGAAAGATCACATCCACGTTGTCACTCCATTCCTTCCCTGGTTCGCCAGGCGCTCCATCCGAACCAGTTCATCGAGGCAAGGGTCTTTTACGTCAGGGCGCGAGGAACGGGCGCAGGTTGGCCACCACCTCGTCTGGCAACCCCGCCAGGTCAGACTCGCGGGCGAGGTGGAACTGGTCGGCGCGGTACCCCGGCGTCATGGTCGTGCCGAGCAGCGCGTACCCGTACTCGCCATCGCCCGCCAGCTTCGTCCCCTGCCAGTGATTCCCCGGTACTACAACCTGCACGCTACAGCCAGCGCCCAGGTCGTTTCCTACAAGATGCTCTCGCATCTCACCATCCCGTGAGCATACAACCATTCTGCACGGATCACCCAAATGGAAATGGAAGATCTCATCCGATTCCAGCAGGTGGAGACCAGACCACGAGTCAGGCGTCACCAGGAACAGGATCGCCGTGGCCAGGGGCGCGTGCGCCATCGCCGAATCGGGATTCGGCACGATGTAGGTTTGCCTGTAGAAGCCCCCTTCGCCGGGCAGCGGCTCAAGCCCCAGGTGCTCGATGACCTCGTCCATGCTCAGCCTGTTCATCAGGGCCCTCCTCCAGAAACAAAAAGAGCGCCTTTCGGCGCTCGTTGCTGGTACCCCCAGCGGGATTCGAACCCGCGATCTTCACCTTGAAAGGGTGACGTCCTAGGCCGCTAGACCATGGGGGCAGCGCGAGGGAAGATACGCGGTTTTCACCATGTTTGTCAAACGAATGGGATCTGATTCCCGAGATTCACCGGCGCGACAGCACCAACACGATCGCGGCAAGCACGCCAGCCACTGGTCCCGCCCCGAGAACCACCAGCCATCCGATCCGCTCACGCCCGCTGGCAACGATGGCCGAGAGCCATCGCTGCCCATCGCGGCCCATCATCATCAGCACGACCAGGCACGGCAGGCCGATGGCGATCGCCCCGGCGATTCCGGCGCGTGCCACCGATACCTGGGGCGTCACGTCGCTGAGGCCCTTCACGAGCTGGAGACAGATCGTGAGCAGGATCTCCGGAATCCAGCTCACGACGGGCGCGAGCACCGGCGCCAGGAGGAGGATCACCGCAAGCAGGAAGCACAGTGGAAATGCCGCCCACATCAGGGGAGCGACCAGCACGTTCGCCAGCACGCTGATCAGTGACCACGTGCCAAACGTCAGGAGGACCAGCGGCAGCGTCGCCAGTTGCGCGAGCATCGTGCCCTCCACCACCCCTCGCGCCGCGCGTCCCAGTCCCGTATCGGACTCCGTTGGAACCCGCATGATGATCGCCGCTGTCGCAACGATCGAGAGCCAGAATGAAATTAGCTCGACGTTGCGCGGGTTCCACATCACCATCGCCGCCGAGGTCCACGCCAGCAGCGTCATCGGGTCCGGCCGGCGTCCGAACCGGGCGCCGAACAGCATCAGGCTCGCCATCGCGGCCGCCCGGGTCGCGGGCGGCTCCAGGCCGGTAAGGAGAGCATAGAGCCAGATGCTCGCCACGATGACGATTTGTATCGCCAGCAACTTCCGCCGCCGGCCAGCCGGAATCACCAGGTTCCACACCGCCAGCACCATCGCCACGTTCGAACCACTGACCGCGGTGATGTGGCTGGTTCCGGTACGCAGGAAGGCCTCCTCGGCCTCCTCGCTCAGCCCGCTGTCGTCTCCCGTGACGATGCCGGTGGCCAGGGCGCCGGTGTCGCCCGGCATCACGCGGGCGAAGCCGTCTCCAATCTCGTCCCGCGCGTCCTGAACCACGCGATATAGAACGGGCCCTTGGTCCACTACCTCGACATCGAACGCCCTCGCCGTCGCGAACACGCCATTGGCGCGGAGGTATTGCGCGTAGCCCGGTGAAATTCCCGCCAGGTCGCTGACCGACCACGCGACGTCGATCTTGTCACCCTTGGATACCTTCACGCCAGCCGCGACCGTCACCCTAGCCGTGAATGGCTCGACACCGACCTGGCCGTCGCCGGTATCCAGCCGACCCACCCTGAGGTGAAACGCCAGGTACACGCCGCTCGGCCTGGGCATGGTAACCACCGTGCCCGACGCGCCGCTGGAGGTCTCCAGTCCCGGCGGCGGGATGTCGGCGTCCATCGTCCACGCGCGTCCGGCCCCGGTCAGAACGGCGACGAGCATCACCACGAACGGCACCCAACGGAACCGTCCCCGTATTGCCTGCGCCACCAGCATCACCCAGCCGAGCGCAAGGGCCGCGGCCGGCCCCGCCAGCGCGCCAAGCACGATCGCCGATCCAGCCAGGATGCCCCAGCTCTCATCCACCGGTGGTCACCAGGTGCCGGAACTGCTCGACCATGTTTTGAGAGACGCCTTCGACCTGCACCAATTGATCCACGGATTCGAATGGACCATAAAACTCGCGGAAGTCAACGATCCGTTGGGCGATGACCGGCCCAATGCCCGGCAACTGATCCAACTCGGAAACCCCGGCCGTATTGATATTGATCAACCCCGCCGTGTCCAATGGTGAACTTGCCGCCGGAGTCGCGCCGGGCGAGAGATCCTGTGACTCTCCCGGCGGCGCGACCGACGGAATCGTGATTCGTTCCCCATCGCCAATTCTGCCCGCGAGGTTGAGCGATGTCGTGTCGGCGTCATCCAGCAGACCACCCGCGCCATCAATCGCATCGATCAGCCGCGATCCGGCGGGCAAGGTGACCACGCCGGGCGTGGCGACCGCTCCATCGATCTCCACCACGATCTGTCCACCGGCGCCAGGTCCAATCGTGACCTCGCCAGGCAGCAATCGCTCGATCAGGAAAAACGCCAGCACCGCCACAACCCCACCGGTCACGGCCGCCAGCAACGCCACCTTGATTGCCATGCCAGGTCGCATCCAGGGTCCATCCAGGGGTGATTGATTCGATCGATGTCACGAACTTGTTGCGCCCATCCACATGGGCCATCGCGACGCTGTGCCCATCGGCGTGGGGACTGCGTCAGGGAATCGGGCGTGAGCGCGCCAATCACGGTGTTAAGTGACTGCTCCCGGTGTAGCTTGTACGCTGTATGGTACGCTCCCACAAGAAAATCGTCCGCGCAGGATGGATTTCGTGACGAATAGCCCCGCTCTGGGGTAGGATTGCATGTCTCTTTTAGGTATGCTCCGGGCGCGATTGGTCCCGGGCTATCCAGGAACGGAGGGGTTCTCGGATGTCTCACGTCTCGATTGATCAGCTGGTCGAACAGCTGAAGAACGGGCAAATTAGCCGTCGTGGTTTTGTCCGTCGCGCCACGGCATTGGGCATCTCCGCCTCGGCCGCTGGCATTCTCGCCAAGGGTGTGGTCGCTCAGGATGCGTCTCCCGCTGCTCAGACCTTTGAGCCGCAGACCTCGATCACGCGCGAGGAGTACAACGCGCTTCTCCAGGAGGAGTTCCAGTTCTCCGAGCCCGAGCAGATGGGCGGCGACGTAATTCACGTCCAGACGTCCGATATCGGCACGCTCAACACCACGCTCAGCACCGATCTCTACTCGAGCTGGATCACCGGTTTCATTTTCGATGGCCTCGTGGGTGGCAGCCTCATCGACGGAACCGATGTTCCGGGCCTGGCTGACTACTGGGATATCGCCGAGGACGGCGTGACCTACACGTTCCACCTCAACCAGAACGCGAAGTTCCACGATGGAACTCCGGTCACCGCCGCGGACGTCGAGTTCACGTTCAACTCCGTGCTTGCCGAGGACAGCCTCAGCGTTCGCCGCAGCACCGTGATGTCCACGCTGAAGGAACTGGTCGTCGTCGACGATTACACCGTTCAGCTCATCGCCCAGGCTCCGTCCGCGACCTTCGTCAGCGACGCCGCCGGCCAGTTCGGAATTCTTCCCAAGCACATCTGGGAAAACGTTCCGTTCTCCGAGTTCGGCGCCGACCCCGGCACCACCGGCCAGGATCCTTCTCGCGTCATCGGCTCCGGCCCGTTCAAGTTCGTTGAGTGGGTCGCCAACGACCACGTCACCCTCGAGAAGAACGCGGACTACTGGGATACCGACAACATTCCGTACATCGATCGCTACATCTACCAGGTCCGCGCCGACGGCGCCGCCGCCATCCAGGCCCTGATCACTGGCGAGGCCGACATCGCGGACGTGCCGTTCCAGCAGGGCCAGACGCTTGCCGCGTCGAACCCGGAACTGGTGATTTCCAACTTCGACACCCTGGCCATGAACTACTACCACGTCAACCAGGACGCGGAGAAGGAAACCCTCTTCACCGATCCCCTGGTTCGCCAGGCGCTGCACTACGCGCTGGACCGCCAGCTCATTGCTGAAACGGTCTACCTGGGCTACGCCATCCAGGCGGACGGCACCCAGCCGGTCCTCTCGCAGGCGTACGCCCCCGAGCGCACCAACACCATCTACAACTACGATCCCGACATGGCTCGCTCGCTCCTCGAGCAGGCCGGCTGGGTCGACAGCGACGGCGACGGCATCGTGGAGAAGGACGGCCAGAAGTTCAGCTTCGAGTGCATCTACTCGGAAGGCGTCCCCACCTACCTGCAGCAGATTCCGTACATGCAGCAGGCGTGGCGCGAAGTCGGCATCGAGATGATCGCCTCCGCCATCCCGTTCCAGACGCTTCTCGATGAGACCGACAACGGCACCTACCAGATGACCGTTCAGGGCTTCAACTGGTCGCCGGACGGCGCGCAGATCGCGATGTATGGCTGTGATTCCACCCCTCCGGGCGGCTTCAACTCCATGCGCTACTGCAACCCGGAATTCGACCGCCTCGAGACGGCCGCGATCACCGAGATCGACCACGAGGCCCGCATCGATCTCCTGATCGAAGCCTCGAACATCGCGAACGACGAAGTCGCCGCTGGCATCATCGTCTTCCGCCAGTCGATCGTCGGCTTCCAGCCGCGACTCCAGAACTACGCCCCGAACGGCTACAGCACCGTCGGTACCATCGGCAAGGTCTGGATCAGCCAATAGCCTTCAACGAACGGCCCAGGCCGCGTCCATCGCGGTCCGGGCCGTTCGGCTCCGGCGGCCGTTGTCCGCTCCGCACCACACCGCGGGCAACGGCCTTTTGCCGCCCGCACTCCCCTCCCCTGATCATGTATGCTGTCCCAATGCACAAGTTCATCGGATGTTCGGGTACTGGTAACGGTGGCCGATTGGCGCCTCCCGAAGGGTTTCGTCCATGACTCGCTTTATAGTTCGCCGCCTATTGGGCTTAATTCCTCTTGTCCTGGGTATATCGTTCATCGTCTACGCGCTGCTCAACCTCGTACCTGGTAGCCCCGCGGACAATATCGAGCGCAGCCCACAGATGCGACCCGAGGACTTCGCCCGCATTCAGGAGAATCTTGGCCTGAATGACCCGTGGTACTACCGGTACTTCATCTGGCTCGGGAACGCGGTCCAGGGCGACTTTGGCAATAGCTACATCAACTACCAGCCCGTCGACTACATGATCCGGGCCCAGATACCAAACACCCTTGTCCTGAGCATCACATCCCTGCTCATCGCGCTCATCATCTCGATCCCGCTTGGCGTGTATTGCGCGGTACACCGGAATTCGCTGATCGACCGTGTCGTGACCATTGTGGCGACCGCCTTCAGTTCCATTCCCACGATCTGGCTGGGCCTGATGTTGATCATCCTGTTCTCGGTCAAGTTCCGCGAATGGGGTCTGCCATACCTGCCAACGGGCGGTGTGCGAAATCTTCGCGAGCCCGACAGTATCCTCAACCGCCTGGAACATCTCATCCTGCCAGCCATGTCGCTGGCGCTCCTGAGCCTTGCCGACTGGACCAGATATATCCGGTCGCAAATGCTCGAGGTTGTCCGCCAGGACTACGTGCGCACCGCCCAGGCCAAGGGCCTGAAGGATCGCGCCGTGCTCATGGGCCACGCATTCCGAAACGCATTGCTTCCGCTGGTCACGCTCGTGGGTCTGACGATTCCCGGCCTCTTCGGTGGCGCGCTCATTGTCGAGAACGTTTTTGGCTACCCGGGCATCGGCCAGTTGACGATCCAATCACTAAACTCAAGCGACTACTCCGTGGCCATGGCCTGCGTCATGATGCTCGCCATCCTTACCGTGGTTGGCAACCTCATCGCGGACGTCCTCTATGGAGTTCTGGACCCACGTGTCCGTTATGATTAGGCACGCACGCATCACCATTGGGGAATCTAAGGGCTAACCATGCAAGACCCATCCACGGAGGCAATAGGCGACGGTATCGATCCTCGCGGCGGGTCGCGACAGGACTCGCCGCTGGCCGCCAATGCCGCTCAACCCGTCTCCTCGGCGGGTGTCCAATCCCGCGACAAGCTCCAGTCCACTCCCGGCTACTACGCCCGGGCCTGGCGCACCTTCCGCCGCGACAAGGTCGCGATGGCGGCGCTGATGCTGAGCGTTCTGCTGTTGCTCTTCTCATTTGGAGCGCCAGTCATCGCCTGGATAACCGGGCACGACTACGCCACGAACGACCTGAGAAATCAGTTGGTGCCCTGGTTCAAGGATTCCAGCCACATTCTCGGCACCGACCCCAACGGCCGCGACATCCTCGTCCGGCTCGCATACGGTGGCCGCGTGTCGATGACGGTCGCTATCCTGGCACTGCTGTTCGCGCTGGGAATCGGCCTGACGCTGGGCGCGATCTCCGGCTTCTACGGCGGTGTCGTCGATTCGCTGATCATGCGCTTCGTCGATGTGATCATTTCGATCCCGACCATCGCCCTCCTGCTCCTGATCTCGGTCTGGTGGCGGCCCGGTCCGGTGGGCCTGGCGGTCATCATCGCCCTCCTGGGTTGGACCGGCCTCGCCAGGCTGATTCGCGGCGAGGTCCTCTCCCTGCGAAGCCGCGACTATGTCGACGCCGCGCGGGTCCTTGGAGCCACGAACCGCGTCATCATCTCTCGACACATCTTCCCGAACGTGGTCTCGCTCGTCATCGTTTGGGCCTCGCTCGCCCTTCCCGGCCTGATCATTACGGAAGCAACGCTCAGTTATCTGGGTTTCGGTGTACGTATTCCGATCCCATCCTGGGGTAACATGCTTCAGGAAGCCTATGCGTTCCTGACGCTGTCCTGGACGTACGCCTTCCTGCCCGGTATGTGCATCTTCCTCGCCGCTCTGGCATTCAACCTGCTCGGCATCGGCCTGCGGGATGCGCTGGACCCACGGCTGAACAATTAGTCGCACCATGAGTGATGAGGCGGGTCGGAGCACAACGCCGTCCGCCTCCTGAATCGCCATGGCCCTTCAACGAACGTCAAAGGAGTTAGTCGCCCGTGCTCACCTGCCCGAACTGTGGAAGTCAGAACAACGAGGGAGATCGCTTCTGCAGCAGTTGCGGCACGAACATCGAGAATGTGGGGAGTAGCGACACTCCCTCGTCGTCCACGCCGGAACCTCCTGAATCCACGACGGCGTTCCCGAGCCGAGGGGCGTCCATACCCCCTCCGGTCGACTTCTCCCCCTCCCCGGGCGCATCGGTGGAGGAAGAGTGGAGGATGTCGAATCTCGGACCTCCGCCCAAGCGCAAGCGCAGCATCTGGGTCTGGATCCTGATCGGCGTCATCGCCCTCTGCGTACTCTCCTGCGTTGGCCTGATCGGGTTCTCGCTCACCGATACCGGCCAGCGCTGGATCGAGGACCTCGCCACCGAAGCCGCGATCCAGGCCACCGAGGCCGCGGGCGGATGATCCCCGCCCGGGGTGAATGCCAGCGGCATGGCGCAAGTCGCCCCAGGCCCGTTCCTCAATAGAAGTAGGCACCTCGACGAAAATGGCCACACCATGCTCATGCGTGGTGTGGCCATCGGCCTTCCGTGGCAAGGGTATGGATGCCCTGGTCCGAACTCCAGGCATCAAGCCTTCCCAGGAATGTCGCCGCCAGGCGGAAACGAATGACGGGGCGACCCCGCCCACATGGCTTCACTGCTCCATGAAAAACGCCCCCGGCATGATGCCAGGGGCGTTCTCCTGTCTTGGTTGTGGTGAGACGGTTAGTCCCGCGGGCGACGCGGTCCCCGGTCATCCCGGAACCGGTCACCGTCCGGTCGCGGGCGGCGCGGGCCACGATCGTCGCGGTCTCGCGGCGGCCGGGCCGGCTTCGGCTCGGGAAGCACGCCGGTGAGGGCGGCCCGTCGCGACAGGCTCACCTTCCCGCTCGGCGCGACTTCGGTCACCATCACGGTGATCTCGTCGCCGAGGTTGACCACGTCCTCGACCTTCTCGACCCGCACGCCAACATCTTCCGAAAGCTCGGAGATGTGCACGAGTCCGTCACGTCCCGGGACCAGTTCCACGAACGCACCATACGGCATGATGCTGACGACCTTGCCAGTGTAGACCTCGCCTCGCTCGATCTTGATCTCCTCGGTCATGCCGAGAATCTTCGCCTTGGCGGCCTCGACCCCCTCGGGCGAAGAGCCCGAGATCGAGACGGTTCCGTCATCGGAGATATCGATCTTGGCGCCAGTCTCTTCCTGGAGTGCCCGGATCACCTTGCCGCCTGGGCCAATGACCGCCCCGATTTTCTCGGGATTGATCTTGATCGTGTGGACCTTCGGCGCGAACGACGAAAGCTCTTCCCGCGGTTCGGCGATCGCTTCCAGCATCTTGCCAAGGATGTGCTGGCGGCCTTCATGAGCCTGGCCAAGCGCCTCTCGCATGATCTCCGGGGTGATGCCCTTGACCTTGATGTCCATCTGGATCGCGGTCACGCCCCGCGCGGTCCCCGCCACCTTGAAGTCCATGTCACCGAGCGCGTCTTCCATGCCCTGGATGTCGCTCAGCACCGTGTACTTGCCGGTTTCGGCGTCCGTGATCAGGCCCATCGCGATACCCGCGACCGGCGCCTCGATCTGGACGCCCGCATCCATCAACGCCAGCGACGAACCGCAGACGCTCGCCATCGACGTCGAACCATTCGAACTCACCACTTCCGACACCAGGCGGAGGGTGTATGGGAACGCCTCGGTATCCGGAATCACGTTCACCAGCGCGCGCTCCGCCAGGGCACCGTGACCGATGTCGCGGCGGCTGGCGCCACGCAACCGTCGAACTTCGCCGACGCTGTATGGCGGGAAGTTGTAGTGATGGATATATCGCTTGCTGGTTTCCGGGCTGATCGAATCGAGCCGCTGCTCCTCACCGGTCGAACCAAGGGTGAGCACCGTCACGACCTGGGTCTGGCCACGCGTAAAGATGGCCGAACCATGTGCCCGGGGCAGGTAGCCGACCTGAATCCAGATCGGGCGAATCTCGGTATTGCTCCGACCGTCCGGCCGAATCCCCTCTTCGAGGATGCCCTTCCGGACTTCCGACTTCAGCAGCGCCTCGTAGGCGCCCTTCACCTGGCCAACGCTGTACTTCGCGTTCTCGCCATCGGCGAGCGTGGCGATGGCGCGAGCCTGCACCTCATCGGTGGCTTCGAGCCGGACGACCTTGTCGGCGTTGCGAACCGCTTCCCGCAGTTGCTCGCCGATCAGGTTGCGAACGTCGCTCTCGAGCTCTTCGTTGCCAGCGGGCGGCGTATACGCCCACTTCTCGGTCCCGACCATGGCCTGCAGCTCGCGCTGGAGTTCCACGATCTTCTTGATGTTCTCGTGGGCGATCTCGATGGCTTCCACCATCTTCTCTTCGGGAAGCTGCCGCGCCTCGCCCTCGACCATCATGATGGCATCGTCGGTGCCGGCCACGACCATGTCCAGGCCGCCCTCGTCCACCTGGGAGAACGTCGGGGCCACGACCAGCTCACCGTTTTCCAGCCCCATTCGCACGGCGCCCACCGGGCCTTCGAACGGAATCGGGGAGATCGTCAGCGCCGCCGACGCTCCGATGACCGACAGGATGTCGGGATCGTTTTCCTGGTCGGCAGAGAGCACCGTCGACATGATCTGGACCTCGGCCTTGTACCCCTTGGGGAACAATGGCCGGATCGGGCGATCGGTCAGGCGGGCGGCGAGCACGGCATTCTCGGTCGGGCGTCCTTCACGCTTGGGGAATCCGCCCGGAATCTTGCCGGCCGCGAACATTCGCTCTTCGTAGTCCACCGTCAGCGGGAAGAACGGCAGGTCTTCCTTCGGCTCGCGCTCGCCAACCACCGTGCTCAGCACGATCGAGTCGCCGTAGCGCACGGTAACCGCGCCCATCGCCAGTCCGGCGATGCGTCCGGTCTCCAGCGTCAGGGTACGGCCATTGATCTCGGTTGATACAGATTTGATGTGTTCCAGCACATTGTCGGGAATCGTCATCGAACCCTCCAGTAGGGATAAAGGCGGTACCAGGTCCCATCAATCGTCCTGGGTCCTGGGCTTCATCCTGGAAGTTCGAGGAACTGGAGCGGCTCGACGGTCACCCCTCGGGCCGCTCCAATACCTCGTTTCCTCCAGGACATTCGGTTGGGACGGAACGCCAATGGCGCTCTCGCCACTATACGTTACCCACAGCAACGCCCAGGACATGCATGTCCTGGGCGTCTCTGAAAGTCAGGAATGGCAAATCCGGAACTCCGCTCCTGAAAGGATGGAACTCGGGATGGCACGAACTACCTGCGGAGCCCGTGGCGAAGGATCGTCGCCCGGTACCGCTCGATGTCGTTCTCGCTGAGGTAGGCCAGCAGCCGGCGGCGACGGCCAACCAACTTCAGCAGACCACGTCGCGAGTGGTGATCGTGGCGATTGACGCGAAGGTGCGCCGTCAGGCCATTGATCCGCTCGGTGAGAAGCGCGATCTGGACCTCCGGCGAACCGGTGTCGGTGTCGTGCAGCTTGGTTGAAGCGATGATGTCGTCTTTTTGTGCTCGTTGCAACGCCATCCTGGCGGAGCCTCCTCGGGCCTCTTTTGGGCCGTATCGTGATCGTTGACCGGGAGATGCCGTCGCCGGGATCGCGGCTAGGCGTGTCAGCCAGTGTACCACGCGCAACAACACCACCACAAACGCCGCCATTCCGGCGCGTTGTGGCGATGGCTTGCCCAAGAGTACCATGCCTTCAATGGACAGGAATGTTCCTTCGGTCTTCTCAATGGAGTTGCGTTACATGGCGATGCTCGGGGTTATCGGTGGCAGCGGTCTCTACGAACTTCCCGGCCTTCAGAATGTCGAGGAACGGATTCTGGAAACACCGTTCGGCATGCCGTCGTCCCCCATCGTGACCGGCACGCTCGGCGACACCCAACTCGCCTTCATCGCCCGCCACGGCCGTGGCCACACCCATACGCCGACCGAGATCCCGTTCCGGGCCAATATCTTCGCCCTGCGAACGCTTGGCGTGAGCCACGTCATCAGCATCAGCGCGGTCGGCAGCCTGAAGGAAGAACTCCCACCCACCACCGCGGTCGTCCCCGACCAGATCATTGATCGCACCGTCTTCCGCGAGCGCACATTCTTTGACGAAGGCATCGTCGCCCACGTGGGGATGGCCGATCCCTTCTGCAATGACTTCCGCGCGACCATCGGAACCCACACCCAGGACGTGACCGGGAAACCCGTCTCCAGTGGAACCTACCTGTGCATCGAAGGACCCCAGTTCTCCACTCGCGCGGAATCCAATCTCTTCCGGTCCTGGGGAGCCTCCATCATCGGGATGACAGCCATGCCGGAAGCACGTCTCGCGCGCGAGGCAGGCCTGTGCTACGCCACGCTCGCCTTCGTCACCGACTACGATGTGTGGCACGAATCGGAGGAGGACGTGACCGTGGAGATGGTGCAGCGCGTCCTGGCGGCCAACGTCGCCACCGGGCAGGAGGTCGTCCGCCGCATCGCCTACTCCGGCCTTCCGGAATGCTCCGCAGGCTGCCGGCACGCCCTCGATGGAGCCATCATTACGTCATCCTCCAGCCTGTCCGCGCAGGCGTCCGCCCGGCTCGCGCTCTTCCAGGAATAACCTTTCCCAGCAGGACCACGCTACATGCAGCAAAGGTACCGGCCCACGTTCCGGTTCACCGAATTCAGGCTCCTGATCCCGCCATCGTTGCTGGCGATCATCGGCATGCTGATGATCTTCCTGGTTCCCACCGGGCGCGTCGAGTGGAGCTGGAGCGACATCTGGGTCAGCCTCGCCTTCGCGGCGGCCGTCCTCGCCATGAGCGTCACCTTCGGTATCCGCGGGTTTCGCGGCGACCAGGTCCTGCTCCCACTCGTCGCCACCCTCTCCATCATCGGCATCCTGATGATCCAGAGACTCCATCCGGACCTCACGGCGCTCAACGCCGGCTACGCCACGCTCGCCCAACGACAGTTCCTCTTCCTGGTCGTTGGCCTTGCCATCCTGTGGCTCATCGTCATGCTCGCGGGTCCGTTTCAGGTCATGAACTGGCTCCGCCGGTACAAGTACACCTGGCTGCTCGTCAGCCTCGCGCTCCAGGCCGCGACGTTCGTCATTGGCACCGGCCCGCCGGGCAGCGGCGCCAGGCTCTGGATTTCCGCCGGACCGATCCAGATCCAGCCCAGCGAAATCGTCAAGCTCACGCTGGTCATCTTTCTCGCCGGATATCTCGACGACAAGCGCGATCTCCTCGGTTCGAGCTGGCAATTGGGACGCTTCTCGCTCCCGCCCATCCCCTACCTGATCCCGATGGGATTCATGTGGGTGGCATCGCTGGCGACCCTCGTCGTCCTCAACGACCTGGGTTCCGCCCTGATGTTCTTCGCCATCTTCCTGACCATGCTTTACCTGGCCAGCGGGAGATCGCTCTACGTGGTCGTCGGCGTGTCCAGCTTCGCCTTCGCCTGTTACGCCGCCTGGAAAACGTTCTCCCGGGTGGAACTGCGCGTGCAGAACTGGCTCGATCCGTGGCAGGACCCGTTCGTGGCCGGATACCAACCCATCCAGTCCGACTACGCGCTGTCAAGCGGGGGAATCCTCGGCACCGGCTTCGCCCAGGGTAGTCCCTGGTTCATCCCGGCCGTCGAAACCGACTACATCTTCTCCGCCATAGGCGAGGAGCTCGGCCTGCTCGGCACCCTCGCCCTGCTCACCATGTACCTGCTGCTCACGGTGAGAGGCTTCACCGTCGCCATGCGCGCGCAGGACGGCTTCGCCCAGATGATGGCCGCCGGCCTCACCGCCATCATCGCGTTCCAGACCATCATCATCGTGGGCGGGGTCGTGCGGATCATCCCGCTCACGGGCATCACGCTCCCGTTCATCTCGTATGGCGGCAGTTCACTCCTCAGCAACTTCGTCCTCATGGGTCTGTTGCTGCATATTTCCAGCCTGCCGAAGCGCATCTAGCCCGGAGCGAGTCACGTTCATGCATGTCATCGCCACCATTTCCGGAATCCTGGCCGTGTACCTCATCGGGGCCGGACTCGCCCGCACCGATCGGCTTGACGACCGCGACTGGCTGCTCGTCCTCGGCGTCGCCTGGCTGTTGCTGCTGCTCGCCACGCGAATCCGACTTCCGACCCGGATACCCACCTTCAACCGGTCACTGATTCGCACCACGCTCGTGCTCGCCACGGTCTTCGTCATCATCAGCGCGCAACTCGTCCGCGTGCAGGTCACCAACAGCGACGCCGTGTTCAACCACACCGCCATCGCGCCCGACGGTGAAACGATTGGCAATCCGCGCCTCGCCGACCAGACTCTCTCAGTGCGCCGCGGCCAGATCTACGACCGCGATGGCAATCTCATCGCGGGTACCATCGAGGAAGACGGAGAGTTCATTCGCCATTACCCGGACCCCGCCACGGGATACGTCGCGGGCTACTACTCCCCCCTGCTCTACGGAACCGCCGGGCTCGAGGCAAGCTGGAACAACGAGCTCACCGGTCGCGCCGGCAACGATCCACTCAGCCGCATCGTCAACGGCCTCCTCAACCGACCGCAAACCGGCGCCGACCTCCACCTGACGCTCGACGCCGACCTCCAGCGCCAGGCCACGAACCTGCTCGGCAATAACACCGGCTCGGTGGTGGTCATGGACGCGGAGACTGGCCAGGTCCTGGTGCTCGCCAGCAACCCGACCTATGACCCAAACCAGCTCTTCACGACTTCGCCCGCGGGCAATGAGGCCGCCACCAGCTACTGGGAGAGCCTGCTCGACGACTCCCGGTCACCCCTGGTCCAGCGCGCCACGCTCGGCCTCTTCACTCCTGGCTCGACGTTCAAGACCATCACCGCCGCCATCGGCATCGAGTTGGGGCTGATCACGCCCGACCAGGTCTTCGAGGACGACGGGGACATCAACATTGACGGCCGCATCCTTGTCGAGAACAACCGGCCCGATGACTCCCGAACTCAGTGGACCGTTCGCGAGGGTGTCGCCTGGTCGCTCAACGTGGTGTTCGCCCAGATCGGCCTGCTCATCGGCGGCGACCAGTTCTGGGACGCAGCCCGCGCGTTCGGATTCGACGAAACCATCCCGTTCGACCTTCCGGTGGCGGAGAGCCAGGTCGCTTCCAGCGAGGACTTCCTCGACGACGACAACGCCCTGGCCGACACTGCCTTTGGTCAGGGCCAACTCCAGGTCACGCCACTCTTCATGTGCATGGTCACCGGGGCGTTCATCAACGGCGGCGAAGTCATGGAGCCGTACCTGGTGGAGGAGGTCGTCGACGAGAACGGCCGGATCACCCACGTGACGCGTCCCGCCGTGTGGCAATCCCCGATCTCGGCGAACACCGCCGGCCAGGTCGAGGAAATGATGGTCAACGCGGTGAACAACGGAGCCGTGCGCGGGGCCCAGGTCCCCGGCTATACCGTCGGCGGAAAGACCGGCACGGCCGAAACCGGTGATGGTTCGGCCCACTCCTGGTTCATCGGATTCATCGGCGATGACGAGCCCCGGTACACCGTCGCGGTCGTGCTCGAAGGCGGGAGCGGTGGCCTCTCAAGCGCCGTCTCCATCGGCCGGGACATCCTCCACGCCACCATCCTCGCCGATCCCGCGCGCGAGTGAGGAAACCCGGATTTGGCCAATGCTCCGGCGCCTTCCAGGCGGTGCGTTGGACAGCGCGAAACATGGAGAAATCGGCCCAAATCTGCTAAAATAAGGCATGGTTCGCAACGCTCGGAACGTGGCCCGGAAAGCTCGTTATCTACGATTTCACCAGGCCGTTTCCCGGGTGGTTCGCGAACTACCGGACGACATCCAGCGCCTGATCGACAATGTCGCCATTGTCGTCGAAGAAGAACCAGGACCTGACCACCTGGACGAAGCCGGTTTGGAACCGGACGACGAGTTGTTCGGTCTCTATCAGGGAATTCCACGCACCGAACGGAACTCCTCCTACTCGCTTGTCACTCCAGATCGAATCATCATCTTCGCCGGTCCGCTCGAACGTGCCTGCGCGTCTCGCCGCGAGTTCGAAGAGCAGATCAGGATCACGGTGCTCCACGAACTGGGTCACCATCTCGGCTACGACGAGGATGGTCTGGACATACTGGGACTTTCTTGAACGATTCCAACCGCCGCGCGGCAGCACAATCCAGGAATGCCATGCCGAACGAGGTATCGGGCGTTCTCGAAACCATCGCCGCTGGGCTTTCCCTGCTCATCGCCCGGCCGTGGCTCCTCATCCTGCCGCTGGCCGTCGACCTCATCACCTGGCTCGGCGTCCAGGTCTCCGCTCAACCCCTCATCACGTCCATGCAGGACCTGATGATCGAACAGGGCGGAACAAACGGCCCGGCCGCCGCCGAGGAACTCGGCAACATTGGCGAGCAAATGCGCGTCAACGACATCATGGCCAGCCTCACGCCATCCATCTTCTCCGGCTTGCCAAACGACACCTTGCTGAGCGGACTGCTCAGCGTTCTGGTGCCCGCCATCACCGGCGGCATCGATCGTTCGAACATCTACTCCGACTGGGGTGAGGGGCTTGGCCGCCACATCGTCCCTGGCGGCGCGGCGGCCGTCATTGGCTGGTCGCTACTGTTCTTCGTCGTCGCCACTTTCCTGTTGGCCCTGTTCAAGGCGCCGGTCGCCCAGGCCGTGCGCGGTGGAGCCACCAGCGTATCGATCATGGCGAAGGATGTCGCCATGGGCTGGGTCAGAATCATGGCGCTGGTCGGCATCGTCATCGCCGCCTTCGTCATCCTCTTCATCCCATTCCTGCTGGCCGCCGTGGTGGTTGCCCTGCTGGGAATCAATCTCGTCGCCATCCTCTCACTCGCCATCTTCGTCTTCGGCAGCATTGGCGCCATCTATCTCTACTTCCTGCTCGACGCCATGTTCATCTACCGGGTGGGGCCAATTCAGGCCGCGCGCATGAGCTACGCGGTTGCCCGGCTCAACTTCGCCCAGGCCTGGCGTTTCGCCGCCACGTCCATCCTGATCGCCACCGGCATTCTCCAGGTGTGGAACGTGCTCGTGCAGAACCCGCCCGGCATCATCATCTCGCTGCTGCTCAACGCGGCCCTCGGCACGGCCCTCTCCATGGCAAGCATGATGTTCTTCCACGATCGTGCCCGCTTGCCGCGACCCGTGCTTCCAACTCGACAATTCCCCTCCACGAGGCCCTACTAGCCTCTCGTCCATCATCAAGGAGTCACCCTCATGGCAGTTGCCACCCCAGGCAAGAAGCGCACCGAGTCCTCCCCGGCCTACGGCGCGGACCAGATCCAGATCCTCGAAGGGCTCGAAGCCGTTCGCAAGCGACCTGGCATGTACATTGGCAGCACCGACACCCGAGGACTCCACCATCTCATCCGCGAACTCGTCGACAACTCCGTCGACGAAGCGCTCGCCGGAGTCTGCGATCACATCGTCTGCACCATCGGCAAGGACCTGGTCGTCTCCGTCGAGGACAACGGCCGCGGCATTCCCGTCGACAAGCACCAGAAGTCGGGCGTATCGGCTCTCGAAGTCATCATGACCACGCTCCACGCCGGCGGGAAGTTCGGCGGCGGTGGCTACAAGGTCTCCGGCGGCCTGCATGGCGTCGGCGCCTCGGTCGTCAACGCCCTCTCTGAATGGATGTCGGTCGAGGTCACTCGCGCCGGCAGCACCAAGGTCTACCGGCAGGAATATTCGCGCGGCAAGCCGCTTGGCGCGGTCAAGGTCGTTGGCCAGACCGACAAGGACAAGCACGGCACCCTGTCGCGATTCAAGGCCGACGCCGAAATCTTCAGCAACGGCATCGACTTCAATTACGACGGCATCGTCCAGTGGTTCCGCGAGTGGGCCTACCTGACCCGGGGCCTAAGCCTCACCATCATCGATGAGCGGATCGACCAGGAGATGACCTTCTACTTCGAGGGTGGCATCGTCTCCTACGTCCGCCACCTGAACCGGCATCGCCAGGTGCTCCACGACCGGCCCTTCTACGTCTCGCGCGAAACCAGCGCCGGCGCGGTCGAAGTCGCTCTCCAGTACAACGACACCTTCGGCGAGTCGACGCATACCTACGTCAACAACATCAACACCATCGACGGCGGTACGCACCTGTCCGGGTTCAAGTCCGCCCTCACCCGCACCATCAACGACTACGCCCGCAAGAATGGCTTCCTCAAGAACGACGAGGCGCTCTCCGGCGATGACGTGCGCGAGGGTCTCACCGCCATCGTCTCCGTCAAGCTCGAAGACCCGCAGTTCGAGGGCCAGACCAAGGGCAAGCTCGGCAGCGCCGAGATGGCCGGGGCGGTCCAGTCGGTGGTCAACGACGCACTCGGCGCCTACCTCGAGGAGAATCCCCAGGTCGCCCGTCGCGTGATCGAGAAGTGCATCAACGCCTCGCGAGCCCGCGAAGCGGCCCGCAAGGCCCGCGAACTCGTGCAGCGCAAGGGCGGCCTCGATAACTTCAGCCTGCCCGGCAAGCTGGCCGACTGCTCCGAGCGCGACCCGGAGAAGTCCGAACTCTTCATCGTCGAGGGCGACTCCGCCGGTGGATCGGCCAAGCAGGGCCGCGACCGCCGGTTCCAGGCCATCCTGCCCATCCGCGGCAAGATCCTCAACGTTGAGAAGGCCCGGCTGGACAAGATGCTCCAGAACAACGAAATCCGGACGCTGGTCACCGCGCTCGGCACCTCGATCGGCGAGCAGTTCGACATCACCAAGCTCCGCTACAACCGCATCATCATCATGACCGACGCCGACGTCGACGGCGCCCACATCCGGACGCTCCTGCTCACGTTCTTCTACCGCCACATGGAGCAGCTCATCATCAACGGCAACATCTACGCCGCCCAGCCGCCCCTGTTCCGCATCAAGCGCGGCGGCAAGGATGAGAAGTGGGTCTACTCCGACGCCGAACTCGCCGCCGATCTCAAGGAGAATGGTGAGAAGGCCGACATCCAGCGGTACAAGGGTCTCGGTGAAATGAACCCGAACCAGCTCTGGGAAACCACCATGGACCCCGAGAACCGCACGCTCGTCCAGGTCACCATCGACGACGGTGTCCGCGCCGACGAAACATTCGATATGCTAATGGGCGCGGCGGTGCCACCGCGCAAGAAGTACATTCTCACCCACGCTCGTGACGTCCAGAACCTGGACCTCTAGCCCCAGCCAGGGGAGGGTCGCCGGAAACGCCCTTCCCTCCACCTCGCGAGACCCGGACACGAGCACGTCAAAGGATCGCCGATGTCAATTCGCATAGCCGTAGACGCCATGGGGGGCGATCTCGGCCCCGCGGTCATCATTGAGGGCGCCGTGTCCGGCGCTCGTACCCATGGCGCGAGCCTGCTCCTCGTCGGCGACACGAACGCCATCGAGGCCGCGCTCAAGGCTGTCGAACACAACGACGTCACGCTCGAAGTCGTCGAGGCTCCCGACGTCATCACCATGCACGATCACCCCGCCCAGGCCGTGCGCCGCAAACCTCAAAGCAGCATCAATGTCGCCCTTCGCCTCATCGGCGAGGGTCGCGCCGACGCCATGATCTCCGCCGGGAACAGCGGCGCGGTCATGGCGGCGTCGCTCATGGTGCTTGGCCGCATCAAGGGCATCGAGCGACCCGCCATCGCCTCCTACGTGCCCACAGTGAGTGGCAAGACCCTGCTGCTCGATCTGGGCGCCGTCGTCGATCCGAAACCCTCGCACATGGTCCAGTTCGCCGAAATGGGCCGGGTCTACGGCGAGCGCGTGCTCAATATCGCGAATCCCACCATCGGCCTGCTCAGCAATGGCGAGGAGCCAACAAAGGGCAACGCCCTGGTCCAGCAGGTCCACCCGCTGCTCGCCTCCCGCGACGACCTGAACTTCATTGGCAACGTGGAAGGCAAGGACGTCACCATGGGCACGGTCGACATCGTCGTCACCGATGGCTTCACGGGAAACGTCGCCCTGAAGACCGCCGAAGGCGTCGCCGCCATGTTCACGGAACTGCTTCGCGCCGAAATCATGACGAGCCTGCCGCGGAAAATTGCCGGAGTCATCCTTCGGCCTGCCTTCCGCTCGCTGCGACGGAAACTCGACTATGCCGAAATTGGCGGCGCGCCTCTGCTGGGCGTCAACGGCGCGGTGATCATCTCGCATGGCCGGTCGTCCGCCAAAGCCATCGAGAGCGCCATTTCCGTGGCAAGACGCTCGGTGGAAGCCGACCTCTCCGGCGGGATAGCCACCGCCATCGCGAATACCTCATCCCCGGTCGACGTGGCGCAACCCGCGTCCTGACCACCGGCGGGCACATCCACGCAACCAGACGCGACGAAGGGCGGCTCATGGGTGAGCCGCCCTTCGTCATGTTCAGCCTAGTGGCGGGGAGGGTTACTCCACCGCTCGCTTGAGCTGGGTACCCGGTCGGAACACCGGGCTCTTCCGAGCGTCGATCGTGATCGGATCGCCGGTCTGCGGGTTACGTCCCTGGCGGGCCGATCGCTCGACCACCTTGAACGACCCGAAGCCGCTGATCGTGACTTCGTTGCCCTCGGAAAGCGCGGTCTCGATCGCGCTGAAGACGGCGTTGACAGCCTTCGTGCTTGCTGCTTCGTTCTGGCCGGTTGCCTCAGCGACCGCCTGAACAAGTTCCTGCTTGCGCACGTGTGCTACCCCCTTTTGCGAAAACGCTCCCTGCGACGGGATGGAGGCTTCGCGGATGCAATGGTTCGTCGCTGATCCGGCGAGCCCATGATGGGAGCCCTCTCTCCCATCACCTCAATCCCGGACCGGGTTCTCGAACCTCGCGCTCGACCGTCGCTGCCGGGCCGCTTCGAGAACCACGTGTGATCCTGCCACGCCAGCGTTCAGACTTTCAAGGTCACGGGACAATGGTATGCGTACGTACGCGTTCGCCAATTCCCGAATGACCGGATTTGCGCCGAATGCTTCACTTCCCACAATAATTGCGCAAGCATCCGTCCAGTCGGGCTCGTCGTATGCAAGGTTTCCGTCGGCTTCCGCCATCGCGATGAGCGGCACATTCGCCAGGTAATCGACCAGTTCCTCCCGCGTCATCTGCCGGATCGGCGTCAGGAAGTGGGCACCCATCGCGGAGCGAACGCACTTGGGGTTGAACGGATCGACGCTGTCTGGCGTCACGATCACCTCGGTCACGCCCGCGCCGGCGGCGGTCCGGATCAACGTCCCCAGGTTCCCCGGATCGCGCACCCCATCGGCCACAAGGATCAGGTCGTCCGGCCAGACATCGAACGACGGCTCGGAATGGATCGCATCCATCGGCACGACAGCCACGATCCCCTGCGGATGCGGCACGTCGGAGAGCGAATCCACCACGCCGGAAACGGCAAAGCGCACGGGCACCTGCTCGGGAATCCGCATCACCAATTCCCGGCCCTCAGCGTCGTCGCGGAGGAACACGATCTCGGGCCGGACGCCCGTCGCGATCATGTCCATCACGGCCCGGACACCTTCCACGAGAAACGCTCGCTCCTCGATTCGCCCTTTACGGCGGAGGAGCGAGCGGGCTCGCTTGATGCCTGGGTTGTGCAGGCTGGTGATGACGGTATCGGACGGAGATGTCGTCAAACAGGAAGTCCGGTTCCGCTACTTGGCGGGCGCGGGAATCGCCTGCTTGGCGACGGTCGCCAGGGCGGCGAACGCCTCGGCGTCGCGGACGGCCAGGTCGGCGAGGATCTTGCGGTCCACCTTCACGCCGGCGAGGTTGAGGCCGTGGATCAGGCTGCTGTACGGAAGGCCGTTCAGGCGGCTGGCGGCATTGATGCGCTGAATCCACAGGCGGCGCATGTCGCGCTTTCGGTTGCGGCGGTCGCGGTAGGCGTACTGGAGCGACCGCATGAGCGATTCATGCGCGCGCTTGTACAGGCGGTTCCGTGTGCCGCGATGTCCCTTCACCTGGAGGAGAACCTTGCGGTGACGACGATGAGAGGTAACACCACGCTTGATACGAGCCATGAAATGAATCCTGTTCTGCTAACGGCCAGGTCCGGTCGATGACCCTGTTGAACCGCTTCGCGCTATCCCGAATATATCTAGCCGTTCGGAAGCAGTCGCTTCACGCGCTCGGTGGTCGCCTCGTTCATGACCAGCATTCGGTCGAACTGGCGCTTCACGCGCGGAGCCTTCTTCCGGCGAAGATGACTCTTCATCCCCTTCGCGTGCATGATCTTGCCAGTGGCGGTGATCTTGAATCGCCGCTTGGCGCCCTTATGCGTCTTGAGCTTGACCTTCTTGCCCATTATTGCCCTGGTCCTCTCGTTCGTTACCACCTGCCTTCGAGCGGCTCGGCGCCATGTACATCGTCATGGTCCGGCCTTCCATTCGGGCGGTCTGCTCTATCGTTCCGTGATCTTCGAGTTGTACGGCCAACTGGTCGAGCAGGTCGCGACCCAGTTCCGGGTGGGTAATGGACCGACCCCGGAACAACACGGTCAGCTTGACCTTGTCACCACCATCGAGGAACTTCGCCGCCTGCCGCCCCTTGGTCTCAAGGTCCGCCTTGCCAATCTTTGGCTCGACCCGGACTTCCTTGAGCCTGGTAACGTGCTGGTGCTTCTTCGATTCCCGCTCCTTCCGGCTCTGTTCGTACCGGAATTTGCCGTAGTCCATCAACCTGCACACCGGGGGCGATGCGTTCGGCGCGACCTCGACCAGATCGAGCCCCTTCTCGCGGGCCATTTCGAGCGCCTCGCGGGTTGGGATAATGCCGATCTGCTGGCCTTCATCATCAATAAGTCTGACTTCGCGAATACGAATACGCTCGTTTACGCGAGTCTGCACTGGTCTGGAAATAGCTCGCCTCCTGAACTGCGGCCATTGCGCGCTGGACACAACAAAAACGTCGGGCCTGAATGTCCGACGACACGCCAGCGACGACACTTGTCAAGGATACCATGAAGCGTTGTTGACGGACTACCCGGTTGCCTTGGCGTTTAGGCGATATCGCCCGCGAAACCACGCGGAATCGCCGCCTCTCACCTTATGCCTGACCGGCCAGCACCGCCCTTGCGCCGATCTCGTCCTGCTTGAGCTGGGCGATCAATGCCTCCACCGACGGGAAGTCCGAATCGGGCCGCAACCGACGCACGAAATCGGTGTGCAACACCTGTCCATACAGGTCGCCATTGAAGTCCAGCAAATTCGTCTCGATTTGCCGGGCACCGGTGTTCAACGCGGGCCGGGTCCCGATATACGTCATTGCCTGGTGAGCCGCCGTGTCGTCGCCAATCGTCGCCCACGTCGCGTAAATGCCATCCGGAAGGGACACCAGGTGCTCGGGTGGATCGACGTTCGCCGTGGGAAAGCCGATCTTGCGGCCAACCTGGGCCCCGGTCACGACTTCTCCGGAGACCCGGTACGGATAGCCCAGAAGCGCCGCGGCGGTGTCCGCCGCTCCCTCCCGCACGGCCTGGCGGATTCGGCTGCTACTGACAACCTGGCCATCGAATTCGCGCCTGGGGACCGCCACGAGCCGAAAGCCCAGTTCCCGCCCGATCTCCGCCAGCCGCGCCACGTCGCCAACCCGGTTCCGGCCAAGCGCGAACGCCTCGCCAACCCACACCTCGCTCGGTTGGACCGCCTTCACGAGATTCCCCATGAAGGTCTCGGGCGATTCCTGCATCAGGTCGCGGGTGAACGGCACCACCACGATGTCGTCCACGCCCGTGGCCCACAGCCGCGCGAGCTTGTCCTCCGGTGTGTTGAGACGCCCCTGGAACGCATCAGGGCGGATGACCTGCGCCGGATACGGCTCGAAGGTCACCGCCACCAGCGGTTGCCCGAGCTCCCTGGCTCGCGCGGCCGCCTGGGCCAGCAAGTACTGGTGCCCAAGATGCACGCCATCGAATGTGCCGATCGACACGACATGCGACCCGGAAGGCGAACTCTGGAATGTGTCGAAAACTGAGTGTGACACCTGCGCCAACTACTCCACTGGTATGACTTTGACTGGGCGAACCGTGCCGTCGCCATCCAACTCACCGACTCCCAGCCAGCGATCGTGCGTATCATACGCGCGAACTGGCCCCTCGCTCCCGTCCACATCGAGCCCCGCCAGCCGTTTTCCCTGGCTCCAGGCCACCGAGTGGTCTTCATCGAGTGAAATCGCCGGCATGCCGACGAGCACTGCATCGGGCGGCAACGAAACCGCCGTCCATCCCTCCGACGCAAGCCGGGATTCAAGTTGATCCAGCGATATCGCATCGTCCAGCGTGAAAGGTCCCGTTCGGGTCCGGACCAGCCCACCGAGGTGCGCGCCAGTGCCAACCGCCTCGCCAAGGTCACGGGCGATCGACCGAATGTAGGTACCCTTCGAACACGTGATGTCGAGCGTCAGGTCGGGCGAGTTCCAGCCGATCACCGTCATCTCATGGATGGTGACTGGTCGCGGCTTGACCTCGGCTTCCTTCCCGGCCCGCGCGAGTTCGTACAGGCGCTTGCCATCGACCTTGATCGCCGAATGCATGGGAGGTTTCTGCATGATGTCGCCGGTGAACGTCTCGATCACCGGTCGCAGAGCGTCCAGGCTCAGATGCGATGCATCGGCGGTGGCGATCACATCACCGTCGCCATCGGCGGAATCGGTGGTCACGCCAAACCGGATCGTCGCCCTGTACGCCTTGTCGGCGTTGGCCAGGTACTCAACGGTCCTCGTCGCCAGCCCTACCGCCAGCGGCAGCACGCCGGTCGCGGCGGGATCGAGCGTCCCGGCGTGTCCCACCCGTCGCTCGCCGATGATCCTCCGGGCACGCGCAACCACGTCGTGACTCGTCCAGCCAGCCGGCTTGTCGATCACCACGTAGCCATGATGTGTCGCGTGTCGTCTGTTTCGTGCCATCAGGCGTCGGTTGGGTCCGATTGGTCAACGGCCGCGACGGCAAGCTCGGCGACTCGGGCCACGAATGCGTCCCGCTCCGCCACGCCGCCTTCGATGGTGCAGCCTGCGGCTCGCGGATGCCCCCCACCGCCAAACTCCGAGGCGATGGCCGCGACATCAACGTCCGTGCGGATGCTTCGCATGCTCACCCGCCAACCCACGTCATTGGCGTACAGGATCGCCGCCACCAGCGACCCTTCGGTCCCCACCAGGAAATTCACCATGCCCTCGGCTTCCACTGGCGTGGCACCGCAGGATTCGAACACTTCCGGCGTGAGTTCCGTGTAGATCAGCGTGTCCCGCCACCGGACGTTACGCAGCGCCTTCTCCCACAGGCAGACGGAGGACCGTGGCTTTAACCTGAACAGCGCGTCCACGATTGGGCCGGGATTCGCGCCCGCGTCCACGAGGTCCGCAGCGGTCCGCATCGTCCTCGAGGTGGTCGACTCCGTCCTGAGGCCCAAGGTATCGCCGTAAATGCCCGCCAGGAGGCACTGCGCGATCTCGACCGTCAACTCGGTGCCCCAGCTCGCCAGGACATCGGTCACGATCTCCGAGGCAGAGGCGGCTTCCGGCTGCACGATATTCACCGTGCCGAACAGATCGTTGGTCACGTGGTGATCGATGTTCACCACCGGAACCGACGGCGAAACCAGGCGGGAAGGATCGTCGGCATAGAATCCGCCGAGGCGCTTGCGGTCCGCGCAGTCGATCATGCAGATCACATCGTATTCGGGCAGTTCGTCGTGCCCGTACCGCAGCACCTCATCGATGCCCGGCAGGAATTCGAGGTTTCCGGGCAACACACCATCGGTCACCAGCGGCACGGCACGCACCCCGCGCTGGCGAAGTGCGTGCATCATCGCCAGTGGCGAGGAGAGGCCATCGGCATCCACGTTCTGGTGCGTGGGCATCAGCACCAGCGAAGCGCTCGAGAGCAGCCGAAGCGCCTCAGTGGACGCCGCCGAATCGAGTCGCCACGGTGATCCACTCATTCAGGGTCTCCAGGCTCGGTGTCACCACCGGCAACATCCGCGTCAGCCTGTCCGGCCCCGCGGCTGGCATCCTCGGCCTTGATCTCCCGGAGGGTCGCCGCGATCTGCTGCGCGTACTCCATCGACCGATCGTCGCGAAACTCGAGTTCCGGAATCTGCCGCATGCGAAGCCGGGGCTTGAGATGGAAGCGAATGTACTTCGCCGCCGATCTCAATGCCTCCAGCGTGTTTTCCCGCTCTTCGTCCGTTCCCAGCACGCTGACGTACACGCGCGCCGAGCGCAGGTCGGGCGGAACATCCACCGTCGTGATGCTCATGAACCCGATTCTCGGATCCTTCACCTCACGACGGATGATGTCGGAAAGTTCCTCGCGGAGCATTTCGCCCACCTGCCTGGTACGTCGTGTCATGGCCTGTTGCCTCCTCCGCGATGCCAGCATTCGGACCCGTTACGCACGTCGCGTATCAGGACCGGGCCACTTCTTCACGATGCAGGAACTCGATCTGGTCTCCGACCTGGATGTCGTTGAATCCATCGAGCCCCATGCCGCACTCGTAACCGGCGGCCACTTCGCGAACGTCGTCCTTGAAGCGCTTCAACGACTTGATGCCACCCTCGAAGACCACCGTGCCGCTACGCAGCACGCGGGCTCGCGAGTTCCGCGGCGCCTTGCCGTCGAGCACGTAGAGACCAGCCACGACGTCGTTGTTCGGCAGCTTGAACGTCTCCCGGACCTCGGCGTAGCCGTCCGTGACATCCTCGAACACCGGCGCGAGAAGACCGGTCATGGCCTTCTTCACCTCGTCGAGCAGGTCATAGATGATCGTGTAGTACCGAACGTCGATCCCAGCGGCGTCCGCCGCCCGCTTCGCGGCGGCGTCGGGCCGGACGTTGAAGCCCAGCACGTTGCTGCTCGTCGTCGTCGCCAGGTTGATGTCCGACTCGGTGATCATGCCGGTCGCCGCGAGTTGCACCGACAGCGTGACGCCCTCGTCGGTCTCCTCGTTGAGCTTCAGCAGAGCATTCTGGATCGCGCCAAGCGATCCCTGCACGTCCGCCTTGAGGATCACGCGAAGTTCGGCGGTCTTGCCTTCCTTCACCTGGTCGTACAGCTCTGTGAGCTTCACCGGCCGGTTCTCGCTCATGGTTTCGAACCGACGCGCCGCCTGCCGCTGCTCGGCGAGCTGGCGAGCGACCTTCTCGTCTTCGAACACCATGAAGGTGTCGCCGGCCTGCGGAACTTCCATCAGACCCATGATCTCGACGGGAGTGCTCGGACCAGCGCGCCGGATCCGCTTGCCGCGATCGTCCTGCATCGCCTTGATACGTCCATAGGTTGAACCGGCCACCACCATGTCGCGCAGGTTGAGCGTACCGCTCTGGACCAGCAGAGACGCGATGGGACCACGGTTGCTGTCAACCCGAGCCTCGATCACCACGCCATTCGCCAGCTTGTTCGGGTTGGCCTTCAGCTCGTTGACGTCCGCCACGAGCAGGAGGACTTCCAGCAGGTCGTCCAGACCCAGCCGCTCCTTCGCCGAAACCTCGACGAAGGGAACGTCGCCGCCCCACTCTTCCGGCATCACGCCGGCTTCGGAAAGCTGCTGCTTCACCCGGTCCGGGTTCGCCGTGGGAAGGTCGATCTTGTTGACCGCGACCACCAGCGGCACGTTGGCCGACTTGATGTGGGCGATGGCTTCCCGGGTCGTCGGCATCACGCCGTCGTCCGCGGCCACCACCAGCACGGCGATATCCGTCGCCTGGGCGCCACGGGCGCGCATGGCAGTGAACGCTTCGTGACCTGGCGTATCGAGGAATGTCAGCTTGCGGCCCTGGGTTTCGACCTGGTACGCACCGATGTGCTGGGTAATGCCACCGGCCTCACCCTCGTGAACGTTTGCCGACCGGATCGAGTCCAGCAGCCGCGTCTTGCCGTGGTCGACGTGCCCCATGATCGTGATCACTGGCGGCCGAATCCGGGAATCCGGGTCGGCGTCGTTCTCGAGCCGGCGGCTCTCGAAGTCGGCCACCGCCTGCGTCGCCTCGGTCTCCTGCTCGTTGGTCTCCCAGCCAAGCTCCTCGGCGACCTTGGCGGCCGTCTCGTAGTCGATTTGCTGGTTGAGATTGGCCATGATGCCAATCTTCATCAACTCGCGGATGACCTCAATACCGTTGGCCTCGAGGCGTTCCGCCAGTTCCGATACGGACATGACGGGAGGCAGCGTGACCGGCTCGCGAACCACGGGCGCGGTGCGCTTCACCGCCACCGTCCTTGCTCCACCGCCGCCTCGCTTGCCGCCACGGCGACCACCGCCGCCGCCACGGCCTCCGCGTCGTCCTCCACCAAAGCTGTCTGTCATGATGCTCGCTCCACTGAATCCGCCCCAGCATCCCGAGCCCCGTCATCAGAGGAGAGACCTGCCGCAAATTCCGATAATGTCTGCAGTGTTTCCGGAGTCAATTGAGTGTTCAACGCGCGATTGAGGATGGGAGTGGTCGTGGCGCGTTCCCAGCACTCCGGCTTTTCGCAAAGGTAGGCGCCGCGGCCGTTCATGCGCCCCGTCGGGTCGATCTGCACCGTCCCCTCCGGGCTCCGCACGATCCGGGTCAACCCGCGCTTGGCGCCGGTGGTCCGGCACGACACGCAGGTGCGAACCGGCACGTGTTTCGCACGCACCGGCCGCGACTTCTTCTTGCGCGTGGGTTGTCCTGGTTGAGGCATCGTCATCGTCCAGCCTCCCCCTAGGACATCAGCGACTCACTGGTCGACTCCAGGACACCCTGGTCCAGCGATTCGCCATCGTCGTCGAGCGGCAACCGGTCGCCCGTCGCCTTGTCGAACCGTGCTCGGAGTTCCCGGTCGTAGTAGATCTCCACCACGCCGTCGACCACGTCCACGTCAACCTGCCGCCGGAGCAGGTCTTCCGAAAGCGGACCATAGCTGGCTCCGCCCAGAGACACCATGCCGTCGGCCTGCACGGCCCGCGGCTGGCGTCCCTGCCAGCTGAAGTCCGGCATCATGTCCGGCGCGCCCTGCGCGGCCCGGAAGAACTCGCCACCGGCTTCCAGCAGCGACTCGGGGCCCTTGATGTCTATTCTCCAACCGGTGAGCTTGTAGGCCAGGCGGGCGTTCTGCCCCTCCTTGCCGATCGCCAGCGACATCTGGTCGCTTGGCACGATCACCGTCGCGACCCGCTGGTCGCCGGAGTCATCGAGCGACACGTTCGTCGGCTTGGCCGGGCTCAGCGCGTTGGCGATGAATGTCGAGGTGTCCGAGGACCACTCGATCACGTCGATCTTCTCGCCGTACAGCTCGTTCACGATGTTCTGGATGCGGACACCCCGGACACCGACGCACGAGCCAACCGGATCGACCTTCTCCTGCCGCGCCGCGACCGCCACCTTCGAACGGAGACCCGGTTCCCGGGCAATCTCCATGATCTCGACGGCGCCGGTCTGGATCTCGGGCACTTCCTGCTCGAACAGCCGGCGTATAAGTCTCGGGTCGGAACGCGAAACGATCAGCTGAGGACCGCGGGCGTGGGCGTTGACCTCGGTGAGGAGCACCTTCACGCGCTGGTTCGGCCGGTAGCGTTCAGTCGGAACCTGCTCGCGGGCGGGCATCACGGCCTCGGCCTTGCCGAGTTCGATGATGACGGCCCGGCTGTCGGCCCGCTGGACGACGCCGCTGAGGACCTCGCCTTCCTTGTCCTGGTATTCCTTGAACACCGTCTCGCGCTCAAAATCGCGAATCCTGGTCTGCACGACCTGCTTCACGGTTTGGGCGGCGATCCGGCCAAAGTTCTCCGGCGTTCGCTGAAGCTTCACCACGTCGCCGATGATCGGCGCGGCGGAGTACTGGTGTGCTTCTTCCACGCTGATCTCGGTGTCGGGGTCCTCGACGGACTCCACCACCGTCTTCAGCACAATGACCTGCATCTCACCGGTGGCCTGGTCCAGTTCCACCGTGACTTCCTCTTCGGAACCAGTTGACTTTTTGTAGACGGATGTCAACGCCTGCTGAATGGACAGCAGCACTGCATCGCGAGGAATGCCGCGCTCCGCGGCAATCTGGGCGATCGCGGTGTAGAGATCGCTCTTCATCCCGCGCACCTCCTGAAGTTAAGAAAAGAATAAGGGTTGCCATGGGGCGGGGGATCGGAGGTTGTACTCGGAACAACAGAAAACGCGGGCGTGGGCCCACGTTTGATCCCACCGAGATCGATTAGGCAACCTGAACTTTATCACCTTTCAATGCCTCGTTCAATGCGGCAAACCTGCCACGATTTCCCGCCAGTCCTTCCTTAATCGCCTGAATCCCCGTGTCGAATGCGAAACCGCCAGCCCGTTCGTGCGTGCTATAAATAGCCGCATCGTCAGCGCCCCGCGCGCTCGCGATTGGCGCTGCCCGGCAGCGACATCAGCTTTCGATCGCGTCATGGCTCCATCTTCCAGGCAGCCTCGCCCGCCGATCGCCATCGAACCCCAACCATGAGGCACTCCTCGCTGATGAATTGCACTGGAACGAGTATTCACGCATGACTGAGCCCGGTTTGGACCAGCGCCTACGGCAACGCTCCCGCCGCGCCGGTTTCATGATCGGCATCATGATGGCTGTCACCATCGCCGTCTGTGTGGCCGGTTTTTCCGTTATCTACGCCGCCCTCGACGACACCATCGGCGACTTCGTCTCGCGTGATGTCCCCGACCCCATCATTCCCACCACCGAACCCACGGAAGAGCCCTCGGTCGCGCAGCAGGAAACTGGGGACGGCGGGGATGAGACCTCCGATCCGGCCCCGACCGAAGCCGCCGAGCCCACGCCCGACGCCACCGAGGCGCCCGCCGACGAAGAGGACACCGGCGACGCCGGAGCAGACGACGGCGAGTTCAATCCCGACTACCAGTCCTCCTTCGAGGCCCGGCTCAACTTCCGATCCGAACCCTCAACCGCCGGAGGTGGCGGCACGGTCATCTTCAGCCTGGACGAAGGCACGCTCCTCGAATTCACGGGTGAAACCCAACCCTCCGACGATCCCGATGTCGACGGCGAGGAAGGCTGGATGCTCTTCACGCTCGAGGATGGAACCGAAGGCTGGCTTCGCGCCATCGATGTAACCCCGTACGAACCGTAGGCACGCCGCATACCGGAGATCGCAACATGCAGAAAGTCGTCATCATTGGCCTCGGGCTCATCGGTGGATCGGTTGGACTCGCCCTCAATCGCTGGTCGGCCGCCAACAACAACGCCCTGCACATCACCGGGTTCGACGACGACATGGACAAGCAGTCGAAGGCCAAGCGCATGGGCGCCGTCAACGACACCCAGTGGTCACTCACGGCCGCGATCGAGGACGCCGACGTGGTGATCGTCGCCACGCCGGTTGGCACCATGAAGGATGTATTCGAGAACATCGGCGGGCTGCTCAAGGAAGGCGCCATCGTCACGGACACCGGCTCCACCAAGGCCGATGTGATGGAATGGGCCAAAATCCTCCCGTCCCACGTCCATTTCGTCGGCGGCCACCCCATGGCCGGCAAGTCCGAGAGCCTCGACGCCGCCGACGCGGACCTGTTCACCGGCGCGACCTGGGTTGTCTGCCCATCCGTCACGGCCTCCGAGGCCGCCATTCGCAGCGTGCTCGGCATCATCGCCGCCACCAACGCCGAGGCCTACTTCGCGGACCCAACCGAGCATGACAGCTACGTCGCCGGAATCAGCCACCTGCCGTTCCTCGTCGCCGCCACGCTGGTGGACACCGTCACGTCCGACTCGAGCTGGCGGGACATGAAGTCCCTCGCCGCCTCCGGTTTCAAGGACACAACCCGCCTCGCGCTTGGCAATCCCACCATGCATCGCGACATCCTGGTCACGAATGGCCCAGCCGTGGCTCGCTGGATCGACCAGATGATCGAATCGCTCCAGAAATCCCGCGACCTGCTTCTTGGCGATCCCGAGGTGGCTCGCGAAGAACTGTTCACGCTCCTGAACCGCGCCCAGGACGAGCGCGCGAAAGTGGAGGTCGCCGTCAACCGGGCCGCCGAGCAGCAATCCGCCAACGGTGTTGAGTCCACCACGGTCAGCGATCAGGTGGGACGTATGTTCCTCGGCGGATTCGGTCGCAAGAAGAAGAAGGATCCCCAGCAGTAGCGGCCGCCTCTGACCGGGCCTGAACCCGGCTAGGGGACGATGTTCCACGCCTCCGGCAGCTCGTACTGGAAGATCGATCGAGTCGGCTTGCCGCGCTCCCGGATTCGGCCACGGCCCTTTCTCGCCAGTTCCGAATAGCTGTTGTGTATCTGGATGATCCGGCGAGTTTTCAGGTTGACAATTACCAACCCAAGGCGCCCGGGGACCATGCTCCGCGTCCTTGTGGTGGAGTCGAAGATCCGGAACGGCGTATGCCCCTCGTCAGCCTCCTGGGACACCTTCGGCGCATAGTCGGGCGACAGCGTATCGACGTTGTGCTCGTCGAACACGCGCAGTCCGTTCTTGGTCCGCTCGATCCACTCCGGGTCGAACGGCCTGGCCATCTCCAGCAGTTCCGGAATCGATGCGGGTTCCCGGCTGCACCCGGCGGCGAGCACCTTGAGCCCATGCGGAGGGCCCGTCACACTTATCGCTCCGCCCTCGTCGACAATATTGATTCGAAACACGTTCGCGGTCACACGTTCCCCAACAATCATCTGTGTCGTCAAATTACGGGCATTGATGGCGCTAGCGGCCAACCGCCCGATGCGCCAATGGGCGCGTACTGTACCATAGCGTCAACCTATCATCCGGGCGCCAATCTGGAGTCTCTCACCATGCAATCCACCTCGTCCAGCAAGGATCCAGAAAACCCCCAGGGCAAGAGTCGTCTCGACCGCGAACTCGAGGAAATCCTGTCGAAGGACGACAATATCCGCCACCTTCCTCCCCCGCCGAAGACGCGAAAGCCACGCCAGGTGAAGGCGCCATCGGCGCCCATCTCGAGCATCAATATCCCCCCTCGCGCCATGAAGTTGCTGTCGTCGCCGGTCATCCTCGCGCTCGCGCTGGCCGTGATCGCCATGCTCATTAGCGACCTCTCTCGCCTGCTCGCCAGCATCCTCTGTCTCGCGGCGGTCGCCTGTATCATCTGGCCCATGCTCCAACGATTCCGAAGACCTTCCGCTTCCGCGCCGGACACCAGGATGTGGCGTGGCCGCGTCTACGAAGTCGGACGTCCATCGCCCACCAGTCGCACGCCAGTCGACGCGGCGCGGGAATGGTGGAACGCGCGCCGCTCGAAATTCTGATCCAACCACGAACAGGAACTGTTGAATGCCGGATATTGTGTCCGATATCGTCGATGTGTATGTCTTTCGCCGCCAGAACGCCCGGGTCCAGTTCCTGCTCCTCCAAAGGAAGGCGTCAGTTCCCCTCGGCAACACCTGGCAGTCGTTTCATACCCAAATCCAGGGGCACGAAACCACCGTCGGTGCCGCCCGGCGGGCCGTCCGAGAGCTTTCTGGACTGAATGTCAGCGAGGCGTACTCCGCCGATTACATCAACGAATTCTTTGACGACACCCGCGACGTGGTGGTCCTCGCCCCGGTGCTCGCGGTCAACGTCAGCCCCCAGGCGCCCGTGACCCTCGGCCACGAGCTACGCGACTGCGCCTGGTGGGACACCAACCAGGCGGTCGCCCGCCTGCCCTTCTCCGGCCAGCGGTGGGCCGTTTGCCACATCAGCGAACTGATGAGCGCCGGGCACGCCGAATCGCAGCTTTACCGCCTGCAACTCCCGGAGGAGTTCGCGCCTCATGCCCGGCGCGCCCCCGCGGTGTCCTCGCTCTCTCATGCCCGTACCCAGGTTGACGACGAGGAAGTCGACTCGCCAGTCATGGAGGAGTTCGAAGCGTTTACCGCCAGCGATGACGACCCCGACTTTTTGCTGGACGAGGACGAGCTACCCCAGGATTCCTCGTCGGAATCCACAGCGGATGATGAGTCCGAGAGCGACGCGAACTCCACCTCGCCCAATCGAACAGATGTTCCATGATTGACGATTTCGTCGTATAATTGCAGGTCTGTCTGGATCGCCATCCATCTCCACTCGGAGGCCACCCCAACATGCCCAACAAGTTCGAAATCGTTTCCGACCTGCGCCCCACTGGTGACCAGCCCAACGCCATCAACACCCTCGTCGAGGGCATCGAAGCCGGCGAGCGCATGCAAACCCTGCTCGGTGTCACCGGCTCGGGCAAGACCTTCACCATGGCCAACGTCATCGAGAGACTGAACCGGCCCGCCCTGGTCCTCGCCCACAACAAGACGCTCGCCGCCCAGCTCTACAGCGAGTTCAAGGAATTCTTCCCGCGAAACGCCGTGGAGTACTTCGTCTCCTACTACGACTACTATCAGCCGGAAGCTTATGTCGCCCGCACCGACACCTTCATCGAGAAGGATTCGGACATCAACGAGGAGATCGACAAGCTCCGGCACGCCGCCACCCGATCGTTACTCACCCGTCACGACACGCTCATCGTCGCGTCGGTTTCCTGCATCTTCGGTCTCGGAACGCCGGAAGAGTATGCCCAGACCACGGTAGACCTCCGGCGGGGCATGAATGTCCGCCGCGACCGCGTCATCCGCCACCTGATCGACATCCAGTACGACCGGAACGACATGACACTGACACGTGCCACGTTCCGCGCGCGAGGCGACACCCTCGAAATCTACCCCGCCTATGAGGAAATCGCCGTCCGCGTGGAGTTCTTCGGCGACGAAATCGAGCGCATTTCCGATGTCGATCCACTCACCGGCGAGATCCTCGCCGAACGCGACGACATCGTCATTTACCCGGCCCGTCACTTCGTGACCTCGGCCGACAAGCTCACCACCGCCATCAAGGACATTGAGCAGGAACTCGAGGATCGGCTGAAGGAACTCGAATCCCAGGGCAAGGTCCTCGAAGCGGCGCGCCTCAAGCAACGCACGATGTACGACATCGAGATGATGACGGAGACCGGCTTCTGTTCCGGCATCGAGAACTATTCGATGCACCTGTCCCGCCGGAAGTTCGGGGAGCAGCCCGCGACCCTGCTCGACTACTTCCCCGACGACTACCTCCTGTTCGTCGACGAGTCCCACATGACGCTCCCCCAGGTCCGGGGCATGCATGGCGGCGATCGCTCGCGCAAGGATGTCCTCGTCGAACATGGCTTCCGCCTGCCCTCCGCACGGGAGAACCGTCCGCTGCGATTCGACGAGTTCGAACGCATGATCCCGCAGGCGATCTTCGTCTCGGCGACGCCAGGTCCGTACGAGAACGAGCACTCCACCCGGGTTGTCGAACAGTTGATTCGCCCGACCGGCCTGGTCGATCCAGCCATCTCCGTTCGCGCCACCAAGGGACAGATCGACGACCTCGTCGCCGAGATCAACGCCCGTACTGCACGCAACGAACGGGTATTGGTGACAACGCTCACCAAGCGCATGGCCGAGGATCTCTCCGAATACCTGAAGGAAATGGGCATTCGCACCCACTACCTTCATAGCGAGGTCGACACCTTCGAACGAATCGAAATCCTCCGCGACCTTCGACTCGGCGTTCACGACGTGGTGGTGGGCATCAACCTCCTCCGTGAGGGGCTCGACCTGCCAGAAGTCTCATTAGTTGCTATCCTCGACGCGGACAAGGAGGGCTACCTCCGGTCCGAAGGTGCGCTGATCCAGACGATCGGGCGCGCGGCCAGGCACGTCGACGGGCACGTCATCATGTACGCGGACAACATGACCCGCTCGATGAAGGCAGCCATCGACGAGACCTACCGCCGCCGTGAGTTGCAGCTTGCGCACAACGAACAGCATGGAATCCAGCCACGCGGTATCGTCAAGGAGATCAGGGATCTCTCCGACCGCGTCCGTGCCGTCGCCGAAGAAACCGCCGGTTACGAAGCCGGCGCCGACGAACCCGGAATCATCGCGCACATCCCGCGCGACGAGCTCACTCGCATGGTCAAGGACCTGGAATCCCAGATGAAGGCGGCCGCCAAGAACCTCGAGTTCGAAAAGGCAGCCCTCCTGCGTGACCAGGTGGTCGAACTTCGGCGTATCATCGAAGTCGATCCCGTCAGCGCTTGACCCTGACGGAGCCGTTCTCGCGGGAATGCATCGAATCTGAAAGGACCTATGCGTATGCTCGGCTCCAACATCGGGAGGGTGAAGTGGGCGTCATTGCTTGTCGCCATGGCGGTGGCGGCATCGATCACGCCCGCCACCCTGGCCCAGGACTCCACGCCTGGCTCCGACACCGAAATCACCACCCAGCTCCCCAGCGCCGATCTCCCCTCCATGAATCAGCAGGGGTTCGTCTACGAACTCGAATCCGCCTGGGATGGCTCGTTCGACCAGGTCCCATCGGAGGCCCCGGTCTACCGGATGGACGTTCCGACCTATGACGCCGAATCCTTCGGCGCCTTCGCCAGTCGCCTTGACATCGAAGGTGAAGTCAGCGATCAGGGCAATGGGTCGTGGGAGGTCGTCGGTGAAGGCGGAAGTCTCTACTCCGCCCCTGGCTTTTCCCAGTACATCTCCACCGCCGAAATCCCCGAGGGCGACCTCCCCTCGGACGAGCAGGCGGTTGCCTACGCGCGCGAATGGCTCCGCCAGACCGGCACCCTACCGGCCGACGTCGGCGAGGGTATGGTTGTCGCCCGAGTCGAGGATCCGGCTCGTGTCATCCTCTCGTTCCAGCCGGCCCGCCCTGAAAACCTGATCTCGGCCTATCCGAACATCACCATCACCATGGGCCCCAACGCGCTGGTCCTCGAGGCATCGTTCCGCTGGTACAACCTGACCGTCGCGGATACCTACGCTCTCAGCCCGGTCGAGGGAGCCTGGGCCGAAGTCTCGGAGCGCCGCTCCTTCCTCCAGTCGGACATCCCCGCGAATGTCGCCGAGCCCGGATCGACGGTTCGGGGCCGCGCCACCTACACCCAGGTGGTCGTGGCCTACACCACGTCGGGCGTGGTTGGCGAAACCCAGTACCTGCAGCCGGTCTACGTGTTCACTGGCACCGTCCAGATCGAGGGTGTCGACCAGACCTACCCCATCCGGGCGTATGTTCCGGCACTGGTCAACAGCCAGCAACCCGTCGGCTGATCCGCCACTCGCGCTCCCGGCTCCTCCATCAGGACCGGGAGCGCGAGTTTCCGTATTCGCCACCTGAATCCACCTGGAGCGTTCCGTGTCCTCGACCCCATCCGTATCGCGCATTCTCGTGATCAATGGTCCCAACCTTAACAAGCTCGGTACCCGGGAACCCGAGAAATACGGAACCACCACGCTCCAAACCATCATCGAGCGGCTCGACGACCAGGCGGCGCACGGCGATCCCGTCCTGACCATCGAGGCGTTCCAGTCCAATCACGAGGGCGCGATCATCGACTTCCTCCAGGAATATGCCCCGGACAGTTCCGGCATCATCATCAACGCGGGCGCGTTCACCCACTACAGCTACGCGATCCGCGATGCCCTCGCCAACGCCGACCTTCCAACCGTCGAGGTTCACATCACCAACATCCACGCTCGCGAATCGTTCCGCCACACATCAGTCATCTCCGATGTCGTCGCGGGGCAGATCGTCGGGCTGGGCGTCGCCGGATACGGGCTGGCGCTGGAGTGGCACCGCCAGCGGCTCGCGGGCCAGGCAAGGAGTGGCGACCGATGAGCATCTTCGACGGACTTGGTATCGATGGCCTGCTCGTCACCGGGGCCACGAACCGCCGCTACTACTCCGGTTGGTCCGCCGATGACCACGCGCCGGATCGCCCATCCGGCGTCATGCTTGTCACCCCATCGAAACGCCTGCTCTACGCCTCGCCAACCAATCTCCCCTGGGCCGAAGCCGAAGTCCACGATGACGTGACGCCTCGCGCCATCGAGACCGGATGGGTCGAATCGATCGCGGCCGCGATCGCCGAGGAGGGGCTCAAGAGAGTCGGGTTCGAGGACGCCCTGTTCCCGGTCGCCAGCTACTGGCACCTGAGCGACGCGTTGGGCGACGGTGTCGAACTGGTGCCGGTCGGCTCGTCCGTCGACCAGCAGCGCGAAGTCAAGGACGAGCGAGAGCTGGCGCTGATCCGCCAGGCGCTCGCCCTCACTGACCAGGCGTTCGAGCGCGCCGCCGGGCACCTCCGCGAAGGAATGACCGAGCGCGAACTGGCCCACATCATCGACCAGTCGCTGCGGGATCTGGGCAGCGATGGCCAAGCGTTCGACACCATCGTCGCCTCCGGCCCAAACGCCGCAAGGCCCCATCACGCGCCCGGTGACCGGGTCATCCAGACATCGGAACCCGTCATCATCGACATGGGCGCGCGCGTCCAGGGATACTGCGGCGACCTTACGCGAACGATCTGGATAGGACAACCAGGCGAACAACTTGGTACCATGTACCGTCTGGTCGCCGATGCGCAACGGGCCGCCATTGCCGCGGTTCGCGCCGGCGTGAACGCCAGCGAGGTCGACCGGGCGGTACGCGAGGTGTTCGCCGCCGCCCAACTCGACCAGTTTTTTGTGCACGGCACTGGTCATGCCATCGGCCTTCGTATCCACGAAGCGCCGTTCCTTGGCCGAAACTCGCGGGATATCCTGCAAACGGGCAATGTCGTCACCATCGAACCGGGACTCTACATCCCCGGCTGGGGTGGAGTCAGGATCGAGGATGTCGTGGTGGTGAAGGACGATGGCCACGAAAACCTCACCGGCGCGCCCAAACTGCTCGGGCAATAAGCCCAGCCCAATTCGCGAACCAGGTCATTGGTTCAATACGGCGCCTTCGCGCCGGGAGACATGCGCATGATCGATACAGGTGATGTTCGCAAGGGAAGCACCCTTGATATCGACGGCAAGCTCGTCAAGGTTATCGACTTTTCGCACAACAAGCAGGGTCGTGGTTCCGCCCAGCTCCGGATGTCCCTCAAGGACCTCCGCACCGGTTCCAACACCCAGCTCACCGTCATGGCTGGGACCAAGTTCCAGTCGGTTCGGTTGGAGCGGCAGCACGTCCAGTTCCTGTACCAGGACGGCAACCACTACAACTTCATGGACACCGAGTCATTCGAGCAAATCATCCTCGACGAAGTGACAGTGGCCGACTACGTCCACTTCTTCAAGGAGCAGGACGTAATCGACCTCCTCACCTACAATGGGGAACCAATCGACATTGAACTGCCAACCTCGGTCGTGTTGACCATCACCCAGACCGACCCAGGCTTCAAGGGCGATACCGCGACGGGCGGCAACAAGCCGGCCACCCTGGAAACCGGCCTGGTCGTCAACGTGCCGCTCTTCCTCAGCGAGGGAGACCAGGTCAAGGTAGACACCCGGTCGGGCGAATACATTGAGCGCGTGGGCTAGAGGAACGACCAATGGAGAGATTTGCCGGAAATTCCGTGGAGGGTACCCCGATTAGCGCTGCCACCGACAACGTAATCGGCACTGTCCGCGAACTCATCTCAATGATGGGGAAAGGCGGGATCAACGAGCTCGATCTGTCCACTGGGGAACTCACCATTCGCCTGCGGGGCTCCAGCGGCACCGTCTCATCTCCGTCCCACAACCCTCCCGCCACCATCAACGCCTCGACGGACCAGCCGGCGGAAGAAGGCCACGTCGTCACCGCGCCAATGATCGGCACCTATTATGCCTCCCCCTCTCCCGGCGAAGCACCGTTCGTGCAGGTCGGGGACGAGGTGGAGGTCGGCCAGGTGGTCGGCATCATCGAAGCCATGAAGATCATGAACGAGATCATCAGCGATCGCTCCGGCGTCGTGCTCCAGGTCATGGTCGAAAACGCGCAGCCGGTTGAGTACGGCTCGCCCCTGATCCGCCTCGGCGACTCATCGGACGCCCTTGCGTGAGTTCACGCATCATCCAGGTTGGATCCCTCGCGTCATACCTGAAGGACCTCATCGATTCAGATGAGGTCCTTCAGGATATGTGGGTCGAGGGCGAAGTCTCCTCATTCACCGTCGCCGCCTCGGGCCACGCCTACTTCGCCATCAAGGACGATCAGTCCGCCATCGACTGCGTGATGTGGAAAACCGCCCGCGCTCGTCAGTCGTTCCAGCCACGCGTTGGCGACAAGATCGTCGTTCACGGGGCGGCCACTGTCTACGAGCGCACCACCAGGCTCCAGATCCGGGCCGATGTCCTGTACCCGGCCGGCGCCGGCATCCTCCAGCTTCAACTGGAACAACTCCGCCAGAAGCTCGAGGCCGAGGGGCTCTTCGACGAGAGTCGCAAGCGTCCACTTCCCCAGCTCCCACGCCGGATTGGCGTGGTGACCTCCCCAACCGGGGCTGTCTGGCACGATATCCAGCGCGTGCTGCGGCGACGGTATCCGCTTGCCGAGCTCGTCCTTGCTCCCGCCGTGGTGCAGGGTGACACCGCCGGTGGCACCGTCGTGGCCGCGCTCGCCCTGCTCCAGGAACACGAGGTCGATGTCATCATCGTTGCCCGCGGTGGTGGTTCGGCCGAAGACCTCTGGGCATTCAACGATGAGCGAATAGTCCGCGCGGTCTTCGCCAGCACGATCCCGGTCGTCTCCGCCATCGGTCACGAAACCGACACCACGCTCATCGATTATGTCGCGGACCTGCGAGCTCCGACGCCGTCGGTCGCCGCCGAAATGGTCGCGCCGGATCTCTCAAACTTCAGCCAGTATCTGGACGAGCTGGTCGACCAGATGCATGTCAGCGCCAATCGCGCGGTACAACGCCGCGCCGACGCTCTCGCTCACCTCCAGTTCCGCCTTGGCCTTGTCTCGCCGGCCTCGCAACTCGTCGCCATGCGATCGGCGCTGGACGCCGAGCAGGAACGCCTGCGCACGGCGGTGGCCCGGTCGATCGAACGTCGCCAGGCCACCATCGCCCAGCACGTCGCCCTGATCCACGCGCTCGACCCCGCGTCACTGCTTCAGCGAGGCTACGCCTGGGTAAGCCACGACGCCACCGGCGAATCGGTCCGCTCGGCGTCCGGTCTCCAGCCCGGACAGGCAATCGACCTCACCTGGGCGGATGGTTCGGCCCGGACCACCGTCAATCGCGTCTCATCCGCCACGATCGTCAACCAGGGAACACCACATGACCATTGACCTCTCGTCCACCGGAGATTCCGCCCCCTCGTTCGAGGAGGCACTGGAGCAACTCCAGGCCATCGTCTCCCGCCTCGAAGCCGGTGAAGCCACGCTTGAGGAAACGATCGGGGATATTCGCCAGGGAACCGAACTGGCATCATACTGTCAGCGGCTGATCGCCGACGCGGAACTTCGCATCACCGAACTCTCGGCCCCAGCCACGTCCTCTGACGACTGATCCAGGCCGCTTCACCACTGAAAGACCCAACATGACCTCGCCGTCAGAATCGCCCACCCTAATCGCTGGAAAACTGCCAGGCTCACTGCTTGAACGACTCGTCGAGGTCTACCGCACCGTCCCCGACCCCGACGTGATCGTCGCGCCTGGCTACGGCCGCGATGCCGCCGCGGTGAACACTGGCGGGGAACATCCGCTCATCGTCAAGAGCGATCCCATCACCTTCGCCACATCAGCCGCCGCTCGCTACCTGGTCGCCGTCAATGCGAACGATATTGCCTGCCTCGGTGGAACCCCTCGCTGGCTCACCGTTGTCCTGCTCCTCCCGGTCGGGACGAGCGAAAGCGAGGTCGAAACCCTGTTCGCTGACCTCCAGCGTGCCTGTGATGCAATGCGAGTCAGCGTCATCGGCGGCCACACGGAGATCACGCCATCCGTGAACCAGCCTGTCATCGTCGGAACCATGCTCGGCCTGGCCGGTCCAACCGGCCTGCTCGAACCGGGGAAGGCCAGTCCAGGCGATGACCTGATGCTCACGAAGTTCGCCGGCATCGAGGGAACCGCCCTTCTGGCCCGCGAATTCACCGCTCAGCTCACGACGTCCCTGGGTCGCGACACCGTTTCCCGCGCGGCGAAGCTCCTCCAGCTCCCGGGCATCAGCATCGTCGCCGACGCCAACGCCGTGCTCGCGGCTGGAGGCGTCACCGCGCTCCACGACCCCACCGAGGGCGGCGTGTCCACCGCCATCAACGAGATGGCGCGCGCCTCGAACTGCGGCGCGGAGGTCCTGGCCGATGCGATTCCAATCCTGCCCGAGACCCGCGCCATCTGCGACCACTTCGAGCTGAATCCTTTTGGCCTGCTGAGTTCCGGCGCCCTCCTGGTGGCCGTCGCACCCGGTCACCGAGACGCGATCAGGAATGCCGCGACCTCCGCAGGCATCCCAATCACCCACATAGGCAGGCTCACCGCCCCTCACGATGGCGTTACCATGCTCACAGCGAATGGACGCGTGCCCCTTCCGGTGTTCGACTCCGACGAGGTGACGCGGGTCCTGTAACCGTTATCGTCTGGAGGCCCAATGGCTACCGAACCGAACGAAATCGTCATGTTCGCGCGCGAGCGCTTCTGCCCGGATGTCACCCGCGCCCGCACGCGCCTCACCGAGCTCGGCATCCCGTGGCGGGAATTCGACGTCGAGAGCGATCCCGCCGCCGCACAGGAAAACCAGCGCCTCACGGGCCGCTCGAACGTTCCCACCCTCGTTATTGGCGAGCGCATCCTCGTCGAGCCATCCCGCTCCCAGATCGACGACGCGCTAACGGCCGCCGGATTTGATATCAGCGAAGAATAGGAACCACCCAGCGTGACAGGAATCGTGATCGCCTCGGCCAACGGCATCGTTGGCCTCGAGGCTGCTGTTGACGTACTCCGTTCAGGCGGCTCCGCGCTCGACGCGGTCATCGCCGGCACGCGCCTGGTTGAGGCCAATCCCGACGACCACACCGTTGGCTACTCCGGTCTCCCCAACCTCCTCGGCGAGGTGGAGCTCGACGCCAGTGTCATGGAAGGGCGAGGACTACGCGCCGGGAGCGTGGGTGGGCTGAAGGGGTACCAGGACGCGGTGGACCTCGCTCGCACGGTGATGGACGAACTCCCGCATGTCCTCATCGCCGGGGAAGGCACCGCGCGGCTGGCGGCCGAAACTGGCCTCGACCCCCGCGATCTCCTCACGCCCGAGGCGGAAGCCATCTGGCGCGAACGTCTCGACGACGCTCCCCCTTCGCTCACCCAGAATGACCGCTACCTCTCCCGCATCCGCGAGATCGTCGCCCGCACCGCGTCCGATCCGGATCTCGCTGTCCACGGTGAACCACCACACGGAACCGTCAATTTCCTCGCCCGCGATCGCAACGGCGACATCTCGGCCGCCGTCAGCACCTCGGGTTGGGCCTGGAAATATCCCGGACGCTTGGGCGACTCCCCGATCATCGGCGCCGGAAACTACGCGGACAATCGCTGGGGCGCTGCCGCATGTACCGGTCGCGGAGAAATGGCCCAGCGCTGCCTCACGGCACACAGCGTCGTTACCTTCATGCGGTTCGGCATGTCGCTTCCCGAAGCGCTCGAAACCGCGATGAAGGACCTCGCCCAGCTCGACGATCCGTATGCCAGCGAGATGAACATCGTCGCCCTCGACCGCGACGGAAACCCCGGAGCCGCCTCCACCGCCGAAGGCAAGACCTACGTCGTCATGACCGAGGACATGACGTCACCCGAGGAACGGCCGCGCACGACCATCGCGATCTGACCAGCCCTCGGTTCTCGCAAACCGAAGCTGTGTGATCAACTCGGCGAAGAGACCTCCAGATAAGCCCGCGTTCAGTAGTCTGCGTCGGGAGGGATTGACACCGGAGCGCATCTCGGAATGTACGGGCCTACGGCTCGCGTAGCGAGTCTGTAGGCCCAATCCACGCTCAGATGGCTTGTCTCCAAACGGTATCGCCCGCAAATAAAAACACCCGCCTCGCGATCGCTCGCGAGGCGGGTGTTCTTGTTCCGAACGAAGAGGACTACACGTCCTTGTTCAGGGTATCGAGGAACTCGGCGTTCTTGGTGGTCTTGGAAAGCCGCGTCAGCATCAGTTCCGTGCCTTCGCTGCCGCCCAGCATGGTGACCATGCGCCGCATCGTCCACACCTGGCGAAGGGTGTAGTCGTCCAGCAGGAGTTCCTCTCGCCGGGTGCCCGAGCGCTGGATGTCGATCGCCGGGTAGACGCGTCGCTCGGCCAGCTTCCGGTCGAGGTGCAACTCCATGTTGCCCGTACCCTTGAACTCTTCGTAGATCACGTCGTCCTGGCGGCTACCGGTATCGACGAGACAGGTCGAGATGATGGTCAGGCTTCCACCGCCCTCGATGTTGCGGGCCGCGCCGAAGAATCGCTTCGGCGGGTAGAGCGCCACCGGGTCGATACCACCCGAGAGCGTTCGGCCGCTGGGCGGAACCGCGAGGTTGTAGGCACGGGCCAGCCGGGTGATCGAGTCGAGCAGGATCGTGACGTCCCGTCCCGATTCCACCAGCCGCTTGGCGCGCTCGAGCGCCATTTCGGCGACCTTGGTGTGGTCTTCCACCGGCTCGTCGAACGTTGAGGAAATCACCTCGCCGTCCACGGTCCGTCGCATGTCCGTCACTTCTTCCGGTCGCTCACCAATGAGGCAGACCATCAGGTGCATGTCGGGGTTATTGGAGGTAATGCCGTTGGCGATCGCCTTGAGCAACAGGGTCTTCCCGGCCTTCGGCGGCGACACGATCAGGCCACGCTGGCCGCGGCCAATGGGCGCCACCAGGTCGAGGAGTCGCGTCGAGAGGATGTTCGGCTGGGTTTCAAGGTTAATCTGCTCGAGCGGAAAGATCGGCGTCAGTTCATCGAACGACGGTCGGCGTCGCGCGATCTCGGGATCGATGCCGTTGACGGCCTCCACCCGGAGCAGGCTGAAGAACTTCTCGTTGTCCTTCGGCGGCCGAACCTGGCCACTCACGCGGTCACCCGTGCGCAGACCGAAGCGGCGAATCTGCGACTGCGACACGTAGATGTCATCCGGTCCCGGCAGGAACCGCTGGCCGCGGAGGAAGCCGAAGCCATCCTCGATGATCTCCAGCACGCCATCGCCAAAGGTATGGCCGTCGCGCTCCGTCTGGGCTTGCAGCAGCTTCGTGATCAGGTCCGGGCGGCGCATCCGCATGTAGCCAGAGACACCAAGCTCGCTCGCCAACTGGTTGAGGGCCTCGGTCTCGCGGGAATCCAGCTCCGCGACGGTGAGGCGGTTGGAGGAATGCTCCTGATCCCGGCCCTTGCCCTTGCGGCCTTCCTGCTGATGACCGCCCTGGTCGTGACCGTTCTGGCCATCCTTGGAACCACGATTCTTCGAGCGATTCCGTCCGCCCTGCTGGCGCTCGTTTCGCCCGCCGCTCTCCGCGTGAGTCCCGTTCTCGCTGGCTGGCTGCTCGGTGGAAGCAGCGGCCTCGACGGTCTGCTCGGCCGGAGCGGTCGCCTCGACTGGCGCGGCGGCCTCGACGGGAGCTTCCTTGGCGGTCGCCTCGGTCACGGCCGGAGCGTCGGACTCGCCACTGGCGGCGGTCTTTTCGGCGGCGACTTCAGGGGTCGCGGCCTTGGCGGGAGACTTACGGGGGCGTCCACGTCGCGCTGGGGGCTTGGGCGCGTCGGCCTCCGCCATTTTCTCAATCGTGACGTCTTCTACTATGGCCAATGAGATCCTCCAGGGATATGCGGGTAGGGGGTATACGGGCGATGAAGGTGGTGGAGATAGCTCTGCATACGATTGCTCGCACTCGAACGTGCAAGCGTTATTCGCGTATCGTCAGGCTCTGAATTCTCTCTGGGTTCACTTCATGCTTATTGGTGTTCTGAGGTTGTGGAACGTGCGCCTGTGCAAATGATCGCAACGGAGTGGCAATCAACCGCGCCCTGGTCCTCGTAGGTGGAAGACCCGTGGAGAAGTTGCAGGCAGTCGTTGCGCAGTCACCTTCGGTATCCGAAATTGCACGTATTCTGGGGTGACTTGGGGCAAGTTGAGGTTCGACGGCACTCGCCAGACCGATGTCAGCAGACTACCACTGTCGATTTACAGCGTCAAGCAAGGGCGCCGTGCGTCGGATTGAGGCTTTCGTACTGTTGATGTATGTGTATCACGCCGAGGGCATGCTCATCAACCCAGATGGGGTATTTGGCGCACGGTTTGGTTGCCTATTCGTCCCCGTCCTTCCGCCCACGTCAAGAAATTCGGGTTGGCCACGAGCCATGATTTACGATGCCCGTCCGAGTTCGAAACCATTTACGAGACCGCGGTAAGGCATCGTCGCACCGCCGACAGGTTCTTCGCCACGTACGGCGTCGCCGGCGCCAAACTCGGCCTTGTTGGTGGCTATCGTCCGCGAGCCAACCGAATCCTCCGATACAATGCTCGACGATTGCCGCTCCCGCGACGGCGATGAGAACCGCCGCGACTACGAGGAAGCGATCGCCGTTGGCCAATGGACAGCCATGTCTCGACATTCGTGAAACCCAGGCCTGGAGTTGCCCGTTTCGGGGACACCTGTTTCACTCAGGATGGTGAATGACCAGTAATATCCACGTCCGCCCGTATCACGCCGAGGATGAACAGCACCTTGTCGCCCTCTGGAACGTTTCGATGTGGGCGGACCCAATCGACCTGCTCGCCTGGCGATCGCGCTTCCTGCTCGATCCCAACTTCGATCCCGCATCCTGCCTAATCGCCACCGTTGACAACGTGCCTCAAGGGTTCCTGTTCGGCATGAGACAGAAGAAGGACCCTGGCACCATCGCCTGGATCGTGGGGTTTGGCGTCTCTCCTTCCCATCGCCGCCAGGGGATTGGCCGCCTACTCTTCGAAGCGCTTGAATCAGCCTGGGGCTCCCTCGGTATCGACACCGTCTCCATCGGTCCCTACATTCCCTCCTATGTCACTCCGGGCGTCGATGAAGCAGCCTACCCGGAGGCCATCGCCTTCCTGGAAGCGATTGGGGCCACGACGCTCGATCGCCCGCTGAGCATGAAAACCTCGCTCACTGGTTATCGCGCGGCGCCCCGCGCCATCGAAACCACCGAGCGCCTGGCCTCCGAGGGCGTTACCATCCGCCCAGCCCAGCCCACCGACATTCTCCCGCTGCTTGCGTTCCTGGAAGAACACTTCCCGCACTGGCGCGGCGACGCAACGGGGGTCATGGCGGAACTTTTCGGGGCGGATCCTCACGAGGTCACCCTGCACATCGCCGAGGAAAACGGCGTCATCGTCGGCTACGCCCAGTCGCGGGGCGAACGGTTTGGCCCCTTCGGCGTGAACGAGTCCTGTCGGGGCCGGGGTATCGGCGCCGCCTTGCTTGCTCGGGTTCTGCCAGCGATGCGTGCTCGCGGCTTCCATAGTGCGTGGTTCCTCTGGACCAGCGATCGGGCCGCCAGGCTGTACCGGGAACACGGCTTCGAGGAAGTCCGCCGCTTCGCGCTCATGGAAAAACGACTCACCTAATCACGGAACTGGATTCACGATGATGTCACAACACACGCCTGATCAACCATGCATCATGGTCATCGGCGCCCACGCGGCCGATGCCGAACTCATGGGAGGTGCCGCCGTCCTCGCCCACCACCAGATGGGCTGGCGATCGGTTCTGGTTCATCTCACACTGGGGGAGAAAGGCAGTAAGACGCTCAGCGCCGAAGAGTATTCGGCTCAAAAGCGCGAGGAAGCGATCCGCGCCGCCGGCATCCTCGGTTCCGAGGTCGAGTTTCTCCCCTACCTCGATGGCGAACTCCCGGTCAGCGAAGAGGTGCAGTGGCATATCGCCGACCTGATCCGTAAACACCGCCCAACCGTCATCCTCACCCACTGGAAGGGAAGCATTCACACCGACCACACCAACACGTACGAGAACGTGCTGACCTCGCTCTTCTTCGCCGGGCTCAAGACCTTCGTCCGCGACTACCCCAACCACTACCCTCGGGCCATTTACTTCGCCGAGAACTGGGAAGACGAAGAAGACTTCGTGCCTGACACCTACCTCGACGTGAGCGACGTCTGGGACATCTATGTCGAGGCCGCCTCGTCCTACACCCTCATCGCCGGCCCGAATCCACCGTTCCGCTACCTGCAGTGGTACGACGGTGCCAGCCGCGCCCGTGGAGCTGAACGCCACATGGACCGCGCGGTGGCGCTCATGCCGCACCGTCCGTTCTACGAGCGCCGCAAGACGGTAGAAGCCCTCGGATGATCAGGTCCGACCGAAGCCGGGAATCCATCACGGGTTAGGCGCGGGGCAAACCTCATCCATTCGTGCTGGTCGCTTGTATGGTCAGCCTGGCAGGGAGGGCTCCGGAGCAAAGCCGCGACTGCCCTACCAAGGTCGGCGAGGGTGTGCAACTCCATGCCTACACCGAAGGACCAGCAAAACTAGTCCCAGGGAATGGTTTCCAGGGTCTCCAGCTTCTCCAATCGGTGCGTCGAATTGATGTACCGCACAGTGCCTGACCGCGCCCGCATCACCAGCGAATGCGTCGACGCGCCCCACTTGCCGTAGTGCACACCATCCAGCAACTCGCCGTCGGTGATGCCGGTCGCCGCGAAGAAGGCCTCCTCACCACCAGCCAGGTCATCGATCCCCCAGATCCGCTCCGTGTCGATCCCCTCGGCGGCGGCGTGCGCCCGTTCCTCGTCGTTCCTTGGCGAGAGCCGGCATTGCATGTCGCCACCCACGCATTTGAGCGCGCAGGCGGTGATGACCGCCTCTGGCGATCCGCCGATACCCATCAGCGCATCGATGCCGGTTCCGGACATCGCCGCCATCAAGCCGCCCGCCACGTCGCCATCCATGATCATCTTCAGCCGGGCCCCGGCATCGCGAATCTCGGCGATCAGGTCATCGTGCCTCGGACGATCGAGCACCACCACGGTCAGGTCGTTCACCTTTCGACCAGTCTTCTCGGCGATGCGGATCAGGTTGTCCGTCGGCGAGTCCCGCAGGTCGATGGCACCCTTCGCGGCTGGCCCAACCGCGATTTTTTCCATGTAGGCGATGTGCTCCCACTTGTACATCGCGCCACGCTCGGCGATCGCCAGCACCGCGATCGCGTTTGGCATCCCCTTGGCCAGCAACCGCGTGCCGTCCACCGGGTCCACCGCGATGTCCACCTTGGGCTCGCTCGCGCACCCCACGATCTCGCCCGAGTAGAGCATTGGGGCTTCGTCCTTCTCGCCCTCCCCAATGACGACCTCGCCCTCGATCTCGATGGTGTTCAGGACCTGCCGCATCGCGTCCACCGCGGCCTGGTCCGCGTTCTCCTTCTGGTCGCGGCCCATCCAGCGACCCGCCGTCAGCGCCGCCGCCTCCGTCACCCGGGCCAGTTCCATCGAGATGTTCCGGCTGATGCGTGTACCTACCATCGTGTCCCTCCCGCCATCGGTATGTTGACGACCTCGCTCGAATCCCGCTCCAGCCAGTAGGCTGTCGCGTCGGGCAGGTCATAGGTTGACCGCACCACTACCTGGCATGGTGGAAGCGAATGCAGGAACGACTGCCCGTACCGGCGCGAGATGATGCGACGGTCATACACCACGCACACCCCGCGATCCTTGTCACTCCGGATCAGGCGACCGAAGCCCTGCTTGAACTTCAGCACCGCCTTCGGCACCGAAAGCTCGTTGAAGGGATCCGCGCTCAGTTCACACCGTGCCTCGAACACCGGGTCGCTCGGAACCGGGAACGGCAGCTTGACGATCACCACTAGGCTAAGCGCTTCGCCAACCACGTCAACGCCCTCCCAGTAGGAAGACGTTCCCAACAGCGCGGTCCCAGGGTTCGATCGCAGCCGGTCGACCAGTTGCCGGAAGCTCCCATCTACACCTTGCCCCAGCACCGAGATGTTCTCCCGCGCCAGCGGCCCCTTGATCGCGTTGAGCGTGGATCGCAGCGCGGCGTGCGAGGTGAACAGCACCAGCGCCCGCCCCTGGGAAGCGCGCAGGAGTTCGATCAACGACTGGTTGAGCGTGTCCTGGAAGCTCTGGTTCTTCGGGTCCGGCATGTCGTCCGGAATGAACACCATCGTCGAGCGCTCGTGGTCGAACGGCGAGCCAAGCAGCAACTGCACCGCCTCTTCCAGCCCCAGGCGCCCACTGATGTACTCGAATGATCCGTCGATGGAGAGCGTCGCGGACGTCAACACGCAGGTCCGGAGGTCGTTGAACACATCCGCCCGCAGCAAGGCGCTCACGTCGAGTGGCGCGCCATTGAGGGAAATGTTCCCCTGCACCACCGACCGCTCGATCCAGAATACGCTCTGCCCGTCGTCGGACGAGAACGCGTTGAGCAACTGCTTCCGGATGGTCGCCAACGGCTCCAGGCCGTTCTGGAGTTCCAGCGTCAGCTCGTCCCGCATGGTCGTGTTGGGATTGTCTTCGTCTTCGGGAAGCGTCATCGCGTCGAGAATCCGCAGGAACCAGCGACCGGTGTCCAGCACGCTGAGCAACTCCCGGTCGAGCTGCCCCCAGATCAACGAGAGTTCGGCCCACTGCCCCCGGTCCCGAACGGCATCGGTCAGCCGTAGTTGATCCGAGAACGATTGCCGTCCTCCACGCACAGGCGGCAGAAGCGCCCCGAGCCTGGTGAACAACTCCCCAGCCAGAGTCGAAATCGTCAGGGCCGCCGTGGCGGCGTCGTTCGCCCTCGTCCCAGCCTCGGCGGCTTCCTTCGCCGCGCTCAAGTCGCCCGACCGCAAGAAGAACGCAGACGCCAACACCAAGCTCCCGGTAAGGGTCTGCCCTTCCGTATGTACCAACGTCCGTAACGGCTCGTCAATTTCTCCTCGGTCAACCGACCAGGTGAACTGCGAGGTCGCCTCTTCTTCAAGGTGATGCGCCTCGTCCACGATCAGGCGCTCGAACACCGGCAGCACGAACCCCTGAGCCGCGTTGGAAAGCACCAGGGAGTGATTGGCGATGACGATATGGGCGTTCGCCGCGTTCGCCCGCGCCTTGTAGAGGAAGCACTGTCCGCTCTTGGCGTATGGGCATCCCTTCGGCGTGCAGCGCCCCTTCTCGGAGGCGAACTTGCGCCAGTGTCGCTCTTCCTCGCGGGTCAACCTCAGTTCGGCCTTGTCGCCGGATTCTGTCTGGGGCAGCCACATGAGAATCTTCGCCCGCAGCGAGGCATCGGCCGCGTCCTCGATCGGATCGTTCATGTGGTCGAACCAGCGATGGAGGCACAGGTAGTTGGCCCGCCCCTTCATCACCGCCACGCGAAGATCTTCCACGATTCCGTGTTCGTGCAACGCGGAGCGCAGGTCTGGCAGGTCCTTCTGGTAAAGCTGGTCCTGCAGCGCCAGGGTATTCGTCGAGATCACGACCCGCTCGCCGCGATCCAGCGCAAACAACGCCGCAGGCAGCAGGTAGGCCAGGCTCTTGCCCGTGCCTGTCCCGGCCTCGACCAGAAGTTCGCGCTCGTCGTTCAGGGCCCGCCCAACCGCGCCCGCCATCCTGACCTGCGTGGGCCGCGACTCGAACCGCTCCAGCACATGCGATAGCGGCCCACCCGGCGACAGCAGATTAAGCATGCCGTCGATGTGAATCGGTGCCTGCGATCCCGTTCGCTGCAATGCTCGTGGGGCATCTCGCGGCTCCATGAACCGCATTTCGGGCAACACGTCCCGCGAGTCATCCGCGTTCCCGAACAGCGGCCCCGAGAGCGCCTTGTCGGCCGCCGACCGGAAAAGGTGCGCCTCTGGCCATCCCGCCTGCTGCGCGAACGATGCTGCCTGGTTCAGCGTTCGCTCGTCGTACTCATCAATTCGATCCAGCAGCTTCCGGAACACCTCGGCCGCCCGCAGTGCATCCGCCAGGGCCCGATGCTCGACCTCCACCTCGACGTCGAGCGCCCCGGCCACCGCCGTCAGCCCGTAGCCGGGAATGTTCGGCATCATGAGCGTCGCCAACCGGTAGGTATCGAACTTCCGGTTCGGCAAAGCGATCCCGGACTTCTCCAGCATCGCCACGTCGAAGTCGACGTTGTGCGCCACCACCGGCAGCGTCCCGATCCGCCGCCGCACCTCCGACCGCACTTCCGCGATCGAGGGGCTGCCGGCCAGATCCTCATCGGTGATTCCGGTCAAACGCACGATGTCGAGGGGCAGTTTCCGCTTCGGGTCGACCGTCTGCGAATACTGCTCGACTATCCCGTCGCGGCCAAACACGACGATCGCGATCTCGATGACCACATCGCGATCTGGGTTGATCCCGGTGGTTTCGGTATCCACGGCGACAAAATGCTCGGATGATAGTGGCGAGCCGGCGAATGGAGATGACAAAGGGTTGCTTTCCAGGCCGGATCATCCGGCAAACATGGCGAGAGGCCAGAACAAATGCTCTGGCCTCTCAAAGGTACCATCTGGCTTCGCGATTCGCCCTACAGAGGCGTTTGCCTCGGCAGCTTGCCAGCGGCCAGCGCCTCGGTCGCCAGGATCGTGTCCAGCAGGAGTTGGGTGAACCCGGTCGCGATCGGCTTGATCCGGATGTACTCGTCCACCCGGTGCACGTTCCCACCGGTCGTCAGGCCAATGCACATCGAGGGGATACCCCGGCTGATCGGGATGTTCGCGTCGGTGCTCGAAGCGTCGCAGATCGCTTCCATGCCAAGCGCCGCCAGCACCTCCACCCCGATCGGCACCAGACCGGCATCGCTCGGGAGCGCGCCCGCTGGCCTGTCCCCGACGATCTCCACCGCCACCGAGATGTCCGAGGTGCGCGCGCCGGCGATGATGCCCTCGACCCTGGAAACCAGCGTCGCGAGCGCGGTCCCGCTGGTCGACCGCATGTCGATGACCACCGACGCCTCCGGCGCGATGGTGTTGACGCTGATCCCACCCTCGAACAGCCCCACGTTGAGACTGGTCTTCGGATCGGACTGGAGTGGCACGGCGTCGAGTTTGGCGACCAGTTTCGCCATCTCGTGAATGGCGCTCACCCGCCCCGCGTCGCCCCAGCTATGACCGCCCGGCCCGGTCAGCGTCACGCGCAGGCGGCGACTGCCAACCGCCCGGTTCGTGATACGCCCCAGGCTGTGGCCCTCGACGGCGATCGCGGCGCCAACTTGCGGCAAGGCGTCCATCACGGCCCGCATCCCGCGCAGGTCACCGAGTCCCTCTTCGCCCACGTTGCCCGTCACGAAGATGTCCACCGGTGGCTCGAACCCAAGCTGGGCCAGCCCCTGCTTCACCATCGCCACGGCCGCCACGCTCAGGCTGTTGTCGCCGATACCGGGGCCGTGGAGCACGTCTCCCGTTCGCGTGACCGGCAGCGGCGTCTCCCTCGGAAACACGGTGTCCGTGTGTCCCGCCAGCAACAGGGCCGGGCCATCGGTCGTGCCCTTGATGCGTCCCGTGACATTGGATATCGCATCGATCTCCACGTCGTCGTACTCGAACCGTCGCAGCACTTCGGCCACGAACTCCGCCCGCTCGGCTTCGTCGTTCGTAGGGGCGGGCACCGCCGCCACGGCCGCTGTCAGGTCCGCGATAGGTTCCACGAATCCGGTCGCCACCGCCGACACCCTGGCCACGAGTTCTGATGATATGGATGACAATCGATGCTCCAGTCGGTTCTCGGGCGCGCTCCTGGCGCGAAACATGGCGAAAGTATACAAGTCGCCGGCGCCTATCCCCCGCGGAATCCGTGCGCCAAACGCCAGAATCTCACCGCCGCGATCAGCCTCAACATGGGATAATGGTTCCCATAAGCGCATATTTCGCATTTCCCTCCGGGGATCGTCCGGTTCAGGCCGGAATGCTCCACACAGCTGGGATACAACAAGGAAGTTCCGAAGGAGACGGTAGATGGCGTACCACCGGTACGATGCAGTCATTGTGGGCGCTGGCGGAGCTGGCTTGATGGCCGCCATTCAGATGGCGGGCAAGGCGAACATCGCCGTGGTGAGCAAGCTCTATCCCCCGCGTTCACATACCGGCGCCGCGCAGGGTGGAATCAGCGCCGCGCTCGGCAACACCGAGGAAGACCACTGGAAGTGGCACATGTACGACACCGTCAAGGGCGGTGACTACCTCGTCGATCAGGACTCCGCGGAAGTCCTCGCTCGCGAAGCCATCGACGCCGTGCTCGAACTCGAACACATGGGGCTTCCCTTCAACCGCACTCCCGACGGCAAAATCGATCAGCGCCGCTTCGGCGGCCACAGCCGGAACTTCGGCGAAGGCCCAGTCCGGCGCGCCTGCTACGCCGCCGACCGCACCGGCCACATGATCATCCAGACCCTGTACCAGCAGGGCATCAAGCACAATGTCAACTTCCTCGACGAGCACCACCTGCTCGACATCATCTTCAATGAAGATGGCGAGTGCGCCGGTGTCGTCACCCACGAGCTGAAGACCGGCGAAACCCACACCATTCACGCCAAGACCGTCCTTATCGCCTCCGGCGGGTATGGGCGTGTGTTCAAGATCACCTCCAACGCCCTGGCCGGCACCGGCGATGGCATCGCCTTGGCCTATCGCCACGGCATTCCGCTGATGGACATGGAGTTCTATCAGTTCCACCCCACCGGCCTCTACAAGCTCGGCATCCTCGTCTCCGAGGCCGCCCGCGGTGAAGGTGGCGTGGTCCGCAACAGCGAAGGCGAGGCGTTCGCCGCCCGCTACGCGCCGACCATGAAGGACCTCGCCCCGCGCGACATGATGTCCCGCTTCATCTTCCAGGAGGTGAAGGAAGGCCGCGGCATCGACGGTAAGGATTACGTCCTGCTCGATGTGTCCCACCTCCCGCCGGAGGTCATCGACGAGAAGCTCCCGGATGTCACCGACTTCGCCCGCGTCTACCTCGGCGTGGAACCGAAGAACGAGGGCATTCCCATCCAGCCCACGGCCCACTACGCCATGGGTGGACTTCCCACCAACAACGACGCCCAGGTCATCCGGGACGCCGCCGGAACGATCGTCCCCGGCTTCTACTCCGCCGGGGAGGCGGCCTGCGTTTCCGTTCACGGCGCGAACCGCCTGGGCACCAACTCGCTGGTCGACCTCGTCGTCTTCGGACGCCGGGCCGGCCGCCACATGCTCCAGGAAATCGAAGAGCGCGACTTCCCGGCCCTGCCCGAGAACGCCGATGGCCGCGCCCGGGAGGAAATCACCGAACTCCTGGCCCGGGACAAGGGCGAGCGGGTCGCCGACATCCGCGCCAAAATGCAGGAAGTGATGATGGACAAGGTCTCGGTTGTCCGCAACGAGACCGGGCTCCGCGAGGCCGAGCGCGAAATCGCCACCCTCCGCGAGGCGTATCGCCACATCGCCATCCAGGACAAGGGCCAACGCTTCAACACCGAACTCACCGAGGCCCTCGAACTGGGCTGCATGCTGGACTGCGCCGAGACCATCGTCCACGGATCGCTGGCCCGCACCGAGAGCCGCGGCGCCCACTATCGCGAGGACTACGAAGCGCGCGACGACGTCAACTGGCTCGCCCACAGCCTGATCTCGAAGACCGGCTCCGGCGATTTCCAGCTTGAGAAGAAACCGGTCAAGATCACCATCTTCGAGCCGAAGGAACGCAAGTACTAATCGCCAACGAGCATCGTGCGGGAGGCGGTCAGCCCGCCACCGCGAGGAAAGGCACAGCAGCGTGGAGGTCACCCTTCGCATCAAGCGCTTCAATCCGGAACAGGACCAGAAGGCTCACTTCGAGGAATACCAGGTCGAGGTCGAGCCAACCGATCGCGTGCTCGACGCCCTCAACCAGGTGAAGTGGTACCAGGACGGTACCCTCACCTACCGCCGCTCCTGCGCCCACGGTATCTGCGGCTCGGACGCCATGCGCATCAATGGCCGCAACCGCCTCGCCTGCAAGATCCTGATGAAGGATCTCGGCAAGCGGATCACGCTCGAGCCGCTCATCGGCTTCAAGGTGGAGAAGGACCTGCTGGTCGACATGGAAGGCTTCTTCGACGCCTACAAGTCGGTCAAGCCCTATCTCATCGCCGAAGAGGCTCCGGGCGCGGGCGAGCGACGCCAGTCCCCGGAGCAGCGTCAACGCTTCGACGACACCACCAAGTGCATCCTCTGCGCCGCCTGCACCACGTCCTGCCCGGTCACCTGGGTCACCGGTGAGTTCGTCGGGCCAGCCGCCATCGTCAACGCCCACCGCTTCATCTTCGACAGCCGCGACACCGGCGCCGCCGAACGGCTCCAGATCCTCAACGGCGGAAACGGCGTGTGGCGCTGCCGAACGGTCTTCAATTGCACGGATGCCTGCCCCCGTGACATCAAGGTCACCGAGGCGATTGAACAGGTGAAACGCGCGCTTATATTCGAGCAGGTCTAGTTTCGCGCGGCCCACCGCCGCTGAGCCCGATGGAATGACGTGCCATGCCCAATCCATTTGACTGGGACTACCTGACGAGCCAGCCCGCCTCCGACGATGTACTTGACGCATTCACCATCATTTACGCGGTTGTCTTTGTTCTCGGCTTCGTCGCCTCCGCATACCTCTACTACCGTCCGTGGACGAAGCCGTTCGGGGCCATGTTCCGTCGCAAGTCGGTCATCGCGGCATCGGGCCTGGCCATGTGGGTCTTCGGCATCGGCCTCTTCTTCTTCCTCATCCGCCTGCTGCAAATCAACCCGCTGACGCTTGGCCAACCGATCTGGATGTGGCTCTCGGTTCTGGCGGTCATCGGCATGGGGGTTCTCATCGGCCTGAACTGGAAGCGGAGCCAGGCGCTCGGCCCCGAGGCCACCCGCGGGCGAACCGCGTCACCCCAGGTCCAGCCCGCCAGCAAGCGCCCGGTCCGCCGCGACAAGGCTCATCGCTAGACCGGAGAACCACCATCGGGACACACCAAAACGGGCGAGGATCGATTTGATCCTCGCCCGTTCTTCATGGTCGGGTGTAGCCGTGCACCCTCTGTCGATATGGTCTTTCCAGCTTAACCCAACTCGTATGCTCCAGAAGGGAAACCCCGCATCACCCGAAGAGTGCCGCTTAGGGCTGCTATCTTCCGATCCTGACCCGGTTCACAGTTCCCCGCCGTGCAGGACCCTTCCTTCATCACATCGTGGTCGAGCCAGTCCCACAAAGTCACACCTCGAGAGGGAATTCAACCCCGCTATGGCGGATTGCGGGTGCAGGGCACCGCCAACTCCCCATCTAGCACGACTTGGCCAAGTATATCCGCTCGCGTGCCCGGTTACGAGTCCTCTTCGTCTGGAGGAAGCGCCCGATCCCCTGGCCATTCGACCGGTCTCGGGCCCGCGTCGCCCATCTCCGGATTGTTCGACAGCCGCCGTCGAACGGTCACCGCCAGGTCCTCCAGCACCCGTATCTGGCACGACAGCCGCGTCGTCTCCTTGCGCGTTTGCAGTTTCGAAAGGCGCCGCTCTTCCCACGGCGTGATCGGCGTCGGGTTGCCTTCCAGCACCTCCACCCGGCAGGTCGCGCATCGCGCGTTCCCGCCACAGCGGTGAAGGATGTCGATTCCGGCATCCTCGATCCCGAGCACCAGCCGGCGCCCTTCCTCAACCTCGATCTCTCCAATATCGGTCACGGTTACCGTCGGCACTGGTCCTCCACTCCCTCGTCCAGCCTGTCAGGCGTTGTAATGCAGCCCCTTGACCATCTTCAGCCGGTGCATGTTCACGAACTCCACCGCGTGCGTCCCGGTCAGGTGAATGCTGCCCAGGTGCCCATCGAGCACGTTCCCGGTCAGGAACCGGTAGCGCACGCCATGGTCCTCCAGCACTCGCGTGGACACGAATATCTCTTCCGCGAACCGCGCGAAAATACTGTAGGCAACGTCATCGGCCACCATCAGGTCATCGATGGGGAAGTCGAGCCATACGTTGAAATCGTGCGAAAAGTGCTCCACCTCGGGCTCGCCGATCAGGTGAATACCGTCGGCGTCCCTCAGCAACGAAGCCGTGCCCGCCGCGAAGGCCCGGTTGGCCGTCTTGTTTTCGATCCATTCATCGCCGAATCGCTTGAGCATCAGCTCAACGATTTCCTTGAACACCGCTTCAGAGAGCGATGGATGCTCGCCTGTCATCTCTTGCCCTCCTGTACCATTCCCGCGTGAGGACGATGTGCCCAATTCAGCCAGCTATCTCGCCGGTCAACAGGCAATCATCTCGTATACTACCAACCAGACTCGACCGTGGGAATCGCCCGCGAGCCATTCTGGACCGACCAGTACGCTCGCCATGTTTCCAGACCTGGAGAACCATCAATGCCCAGCCTGATTGACGTCATCTTCCGCCGGGTGCCCGCCCAGCCCGATATTCCGGTCTGCCCCGATCACAAGACGGAAATGCGGCTGCGCGGAAAGCAGGGCAAGCCCACGCGGTTCTTCGAACAGTCCGAGTCGGAGTACACGTTCATCTACTACTGCCCGGTGGAAGGCTGCAACGAGACCGACACCCGCGTCCGCGTGCGAACCCAGGTTCCGGTCCCAGGCGAATCTCCCGACCGCCCATCGTTTTCGCGCCCTGGCGAATCCCGCACACTGTAGGCGAACCATCACCAACGTAAACCACAACGGGCGGGCCTCACGGCCCGCCCGTTGCGCGTCCAATGCTGGATCAGGCTACGACACGTTCTCGCCCTGATACCGCCCCTGGTACCCATCCTGGGTCGGCGCCGCCAGGCTCACGAACACCAGTTGCATCACCCGGGCATCCCGCTGCACCCGGAACCCGTCTGGATTCAACACGGACAAGAGCGACGTCGAGCGCCCGGAATATCCCGCGTCCCATACCGAGGTGTGAATGGTGACACCGCTCCGCCCCAGGCTCGAGCGAGGCCGTCCCAGCGCCATCAACGAGTCCGGGAGCGAGACGATCTCGTTGTAGAGGATGTGATAGGCGCCAGGCTCGAGCGTCAGCCACCCCTCGGCATCGAACTCAAGTGGCTCCAGCTCCGGAAGCACCCGGTCCGTGTTGTCGCGCCCAATCTGCCCGCGGTTCAGGTACCGGCTCACCTCACGCAACGTCATGTCGAAGCCGTTCGGCTGCAACTGCGTCTCCAGGTCCAGGTATCCCTCCAGCAATGGTCTGCCGGAACCCTGGGTCAATGAGCGCAACTGCTCTCGGCTCAACACTCCCCCACTCAAATCCAGCGCGTCATTCCCACTCGCCATCAGGTCGCTCCGTCTTTTCCAGTCATCTCAACATACTTGCAAACCGTACGGTCTCAAGTATGATCCAACCGGGGGAACGGAACACCACGCAAGGCAATCCAACCCATCTTCAAACCCATGGTCGCCCTTCACCGGGCTTTTCGCGATCCATCCGCCAATGTCGACGGTTAGGACCGGCATTTCAGGATTCAATCGCATGATCGCACTACGCGAGGCCCATAAGGCGGGCCTGTTCAAACGTGAACACTGGCTCCCGAACATCATCGCGGGAACCATCGTCGGTGTCGTTGCCCTGCCACTTGCCATGGCGTTCGCCATCGCAACGGGCGCGAAACCCGAACAGGGCATTTACACCGCCATCATCGCGGCCATCATCGTCTCCATCTTTGGCGGCAGCCGCCTCCAGATCGCGGGACCCACTGGCGCGTTCGTGGTCGTGCTGGCCGGAATCGTCAATACGTACGGGCTGGCGGGCCTCCAACTCGCCACCATCATGGCTGGCATCATCCTCGTCGTCATGGGCATCTTCCGGATGGGAGTCATCCTCCGGTTCATCCCCGCCCCGGTCATCGTTGGATTCACCGCGGGCATCGGTGTCGTCATCTGGGTCGGGCAATGGCCATCGTTCTTCGGCTTCGATGCACCCGAAGGCGAGCATTTCCACGAAAAGCTCCCGGAACTCCTGCGTTCCTTTGGCGACATTGACATCCCCACCACGGCTCTCGCCACCCTTGGGCTGCTCATCGTCATCTTCGCGCCACGTCTGCCCCGCATGAAACGTGTGCCCAGTCCCCTCGTCGCGATGGTGGTCGTCACCCTCATCCAGGTAGTCTTCGATTTCGACAGCGTCGCCACCATCGGATCGCAGTTTGGCGGCATCCCCACCGGCCTACCCGCGTTCGACGCGCCAGCGGTCTCGCTTGACCTGGTCATCAATCTCCTCGGCCCAGCCTTCACGATCGCCATGCTCGGCGCCATCGAGTCCCTTCTCTCGGCGGTCGTCGCCGACGGCATGGCCGGCACTCGCCACGACAGCAACCAGGAACTGAAAGGACAGGGCCTCGCCAACGTCGCCGTCGGCTTCTTCGGCGGCATCGCCGCCACCGGCGCGATTGCCCGAACCGCCACCAACATCCGCAATGGCGGCACCAGTCCCCTCTCTGGCATCGTCCACTCCGTCGTGCTGCTCGCCATCATCCTGGTCCTCGCACCCCTGGCGTCCAGCATCCCGCTCGCCGTGCTCGCCGCGATCCTGTTCATCGTCTCCTGGAACATGAGCGAGGCACGCCACTTCGTTCGCATGGTGCGGCGCGCCCCGGCCGCCGATGTCGCGATCCTCGTCACGACATTCCTGCTCACCGTCGCGGCCGACCTCGTTATCGCGGTCAACGTCGGCGTGCTTCTGGCAACCCTCCAGTTCCTTCGCCGCATGGCCTCCTCGGTGGATGTTCAACCGGTTGGCGCCGACCACGTCGACCTCATCGCCAATGGCAACGGAGACGAACCTCGCGCCATTCCCGATGGCGTTGCCGTCTATGCCATCCAGGGGCCGTTCTTCTTCGCCGCCGTCGAATCCTTCGAACGTGCCCTGGCCCAAACCCACACCGATCCAAAGGTGATTGTCATTCGACTCGGCGTGGTCCCATTCATCGACATCACTGGCCTCCAGGCAATCGAGGAAGTGATCGACGACTTTCGCGAGCGTGGCGTTCATGTCATCCTTTGCGAGGCAAACGAGCGCGTCCTGGTGAAGCTCAACCGGGCACGCCTCACCGGCGAAGGTCAGCACGCCCTGTACGAGAGCACCCTCACCGAGGCACTGGACCGCGCGGCCAGCCTGCTGAGCGAAACTCAGGAGACGGACCAGGCCGCCTGACCCCGGATTTTCCCGGCCCACCATCGACAGCATCCGACCGGGAGAAACAGTGTCCTCCAAGCGTCGTTCCTCACTTCACACGCTTCGCCATCGCGACTTCCGCATGCTCTGGATCGCCGACAGCATCGCCATTCTCGGTACCCAGATCCAGAATGTCGCCATCACCTGGCAGGTCTTCGAACTCACCGGCGATCCGCTCAAGCTCGGCCTCCTCGGCTTGTTCCGCTTCGTGCCGGTCCTGTTCTTCGGCCTCTACGGCGGGCTCATCGCCGACCGCCGCGACCGCCGGAACATCCTGGTGGTCACGCACATCCTGCTCATGATCACCACCGCCGTGCTCCTTGGCGCGACGATGGTGGATTCCGTATCCATGACGCTCATTTATGGCGTGACGTTCGTCGCCTCGGCCGTCAACGCCTTCGCTGGACCCGCCAGGCAAGCGTTGATCCCGGCTCTCGTTCCCCGCGAGGAACTCGCCGGTGCGGCGACGGTACTCAATCTCGCCATGCAGACCGCGCAGATCGGCGGCCCGGCGCTGGGCGGCGTCATCATTGGCGTTGCTGGCCTGTCAGCCGCCTACACGGTTGGCACCGTCTCGTTCGTCGCGGTCATCATCGCCGCCCTGCTGATCACCGCCCGCGAGAAAATCGTCCACACCGGAGAAAGCGGCATTTCGGCGGTGATCGATGGCCTCCGGTTCCTCTGGACCACGCCCATCCTGCTGTCGGTCATGACACTCGACTTCATGGCCACGTTCTTCGCCGCCAGCACCACATTGATGCCGTTCTTCGCCGAGGACATCCTCAAGATGGGACCCGATGGCCTCGGCCTGCTTCTCAGCGCGCCCGCGGTCGGCGCGGTCGCTGGCAGCCTCGTCATGAGCGTCGCGCCCATTCCCCAACGACCTGGCCTCGGCATCATCGCCGCCATCCTCGCCTACGGGCTCTGCATCGTCGGTTTCGGCATCAGCACCACCATCTGGCTCTCGCTATTGCTACTGGCGGGGAGTGGCGCGGCGGACGCCGTCAGCATGGCCATGCGCCACACCATCCGGAACCTCGTCACTCCCGCCGCCTACCGTGGACGAATCGCCGCCGCGCACTCCACGTTCGCGCGTGGCGGCCCTCAACTGGGAGAAGTCCGCTCCGGCGCGATGGCGAGCCTCTGGGGTCCCCAGGCGGCCGTCGCCATCGGCGGCGTCGCCACCGTGCTCGGCTGCATTGTCATGGCACGGCTCGTCCCCACGTTGCTCAGCTACCGGTCCGGCCCCGAAGACCTCCACGACGCCTGACATTGTATCGGGCCGGTCCGGCTTTGATTTCCTCGCCGCGAGTACACGACCAGTCGTTTCCGCGACACGAAACGGCCCACCCGAAAAAGTTTCCCGGGTGGGCCGTCGTTAGCGTCACGATTGCGTTGGCGTGGTTGAAGCTACACCGCGGCCGCCCCCGAATTGGTCAGCAACTCCCAAACCTTCACCGGCTTGTCCACCATCAGCACCACCAGGTCGGTCTTGTCCGACACATCCAGTGCCTTCTGCACCGCCTCCATCTCGTCCAGCACGATCGAGATCTTCTCAGCGTCCAGCCCGCCTTCCGTCGCCGAGGTCGCCAGGATATCGGCTATCTCGCCCGGCTTCCGGCCCCGGGTGTTGTCGTCCTCCCGGATCACGATCTGATTGAATGTCTTGCCCGCCAGGTCGCCGAACGCCTTCATGTCCTCGTCCGAACGGTCACCCGGCATGCTGATCACGGCCACCGTCCGGTCCGACTCCATCCGCTTCACGAAGTCGGCCATCGCCTCCAGGCCGGCCAGGTTGTGGCAGTAATCCACCACCACCCGCTTGCCGCCCATGTCCAGCAGGTTGAACCTGCCGGGCGTCTGGTAGAAGCTGCTGGTGAAGGTACGCAGCGCCTGCCGGATATAGTCGAGCGAAACATCGTCGGCCAGGGCCGCGCTGGCGGCCGCCATCGCGTTGGCGATGTTCACCCGCGCCCTGCCCTCGAACGTCGCCGGAACGTGGGTCGCCAGCAACAGCGACGTCTCCCGACGATGCTCCAGGATCGTGATCATTTCGCCCTGTCGCGTTTCACGCAGGACGACCGCCCTGCCCCGTTCCCGCAGGTGATCGCGAAGCACCGGGTTGTCCTCGTTCATGCTGAAGAAGATGATCTCGCCCCGCGCGGTCCGGGTCATGTCCACGGTCCACTCATTGTCAGCGTTGAGCACCGTCGCGCCATCGCGCAACACACTCTGAGGAACGACCGCCTTCACCCGCGCGAGTTCAGCCATCGTGTCGATGCCGCGCAACCCGAGATGGTCGGAACTCACGTTCGTCACCACCGCGATGTTGCAGCGGTCATACCCGAGGCCAGATCGCAGGATCCCGCCGCGCGCCGTCTCCAGCACCGCGTAATCGATGGTGGGGTTCTTCAGCACCATCCGCGCGCTGGTCGGGCCACTCATGTCGCCCGCCATGATTTGCTGGCCGTCGATGTAAATGCCGTCAGTCGTCGTCATCCCGACCCGGCGGCCGGATGTCTTCATGATGTGCGAGATCATGCGAGACGTGGTGGTCTTCCCGTTGGTGCCCGTCACCGCGATGATCGGCACCCGCGACGCCGATCCGCGTGGGAACAGCATGTCGGCCACGGCCCGGCCCACATGGCGCGGATGCCCCTCGGTCGGATGGGTATGCATCCGGAACCCGGGGCCCGCGTTCACCTCGACAATCGCGCCGCCAGTTTGGCGCACCGACTGGGCGATGTCCTCGGCGATGAAGTCGATCCCGGCGATGTCCAGTCCAACCACCATCGCCGCCATCCGGGCGATCTCGACGTTGTCTGGATGGATGTCGTCGGTCCGGTCGATCGAGGTGCCACCGGTGCTCATGTTCCCGGTGAACTTCAACTGGACGAACTCGCCCTCGGCCGGGACATCGTCCAGGCTCACGCCCGACCGTTCCAGAATCTCGTGCGTCTGCTCGTCGATCGTGATTCTTGTCAGGATCTTCTCGTGCCCCACGCCGCGTCGTGGATCGGCGTTGGTGATCTCGATCAGGTCTCGAATCGAATTGACGCCATCGCCCGTAACGTGCGCCGGCACGCGCTCCGCCACCGCCACCACCTGGTTGTCCACGACCAGAATTCGGTAGTCCTTGCCGGTGATGTAGCTCTCCACGATCACCTGGCCAGAACGGCTCTCGCGATAGGCGACCGGAAAGAACTCCTCGACCTCGTCCTCGCTCGTCAGGTTGATGCACACGCCCCGGCCGTGATTGCCGTCGCCCGGCTTCAGCACCACCGGGAACCGAATGCGGCGAGCCGCCCGCTTCGCGTCCTCAAGATTGCCGACCGTCTGCCCACGCGGTACCGGAATACCAACCTCATGAAGCAACCGGTTCGTCAACTCCTTGTTCTTCGCCACATCCACCGCGATGTTAGCGGTTTCGGACGTGACGGTCGCCCAGATGCGCCGCTGGTATTTCCCGTGTCCCAGTTGCACCAATGACCGCTTGGGATCGAGCCGCAACACCGGAATCCCGCGGCGCACCGCCTCCTGCACGATCGCCCCGGTCGAGGGCCCGTAAGCCAGCCGCTCGGCCATCTTGATCACGACCTCGAGTTCGGCCGCGTAATCGAAATCCGGCTCCGTCCTGTACACGAGGTGGTTCAGCAATCGCAGCGCGAGTTGTCCCGCCGCCAGGCCCACGTCTTCCTGGTCGAACTGGAATGTGACGTTGTACACGCCCTTCTCGCCGGTGCTTCGGGTCTTGCCCCGGCCCACCTCGGCCCCAGCCAGGTTCTGGATTTCCAGCGCCACGTGTTCCATCACGTGGCCCATCCAGGTGCCTTCCCGCAATCGCTTGAGGAACCCGCCCGGCTTGCCGATCGAACAGCCATGGTCGTAGAGCGAAGGGATCAGTTCGACCAGCGCCTCATAGAACCCCTCGATTTTGTTCGAAGGGCGCTCCTCCAGTTCGCCGATGTCCACCACATAGTGGATAACGGGCATTCGAGCCCAGATGTTGGGCCCCCGGAAGACGGTCGTTTCGCGAATTTCCAGCACCGCACATCCCCTTCCACCACGGACCTATCAGCGTCGCCACGCACGCCGCGCCGCGGGGGCGAACTCGCCCCGGCGATCGGCGCGCGCGAAGTTGGCGACGATTCAATGGCAGCATGCTTCAAACGGGCGGCCGCTGGCAAGCGCGATCACGCGCGGTGAGTGCTCCATCAACACGAAAACGCGGGCAAGCCGCGGAGTACCCCTGACCATATGGACGAGTTCAGGCCGCGACAGGGTGTTCTGGTCATCTACACTCGGAATATCGTTCAGACAATCCATCTGAACCGCGCCACCCAGGAGATCGCTTCATGGCAGGTGAGGTCATCGTTGAGAACAGCCCGGAACGGAATCGGTACGAAGCCCGGATCGATGGTGAGGTCGCCGGGTTCGCGGAATACCAGCTGACACCGGCCCTGATCGTGTTCACCCATACCGAGGTCAAGCCAGCCCATGAGGGAAAGGGCGTGGGCTCGGCGCTGGCCCGTTTCGCGCTGGAGGACGTTCGCGACGACGGGCAGCGCAAGGTGCTTCCGCTCTGCCCGTTCATCAAGGCCTGGATCTCGCGTCACCGCGAATTCATCCCGCTGGTGTTCGGCCCACCGGCATCGAATGTGAGGGATTGACCATGACGCGCAAGCTCTATACCGGCCCCATCGTGAACGTCTCGTTCGACGGCGCGCTGTGCAAGCATGCGGCGGAATGCGTTCGCGGCATGCCAGCCGTGTTCGACACATCCAAGCGGCCATGGATTGACCCGGGCGTCGCGGACACCGACGAACTCGCGAATCAGTTGCGTGAAGTGGTCGGCCGGTGCCCGTCGGGAGCGCTCCAGATCGAGGAGCAGGTGCCGGAAGAGGTCGACGTCAGCCAGCGATGAGGGTTCGGGTTTTCATGTCGAACCGTCGGCCCGGTGTCAGCAGGTGCAATCGGGCGTTGCTCACGGTTATCTCGCCATACGCCTTCACCTGAAAGATGTCGCTGAAAATCTCCGAGCCATCGACGATCGTCAGGCTGTGCCGCCCGATCACCTCGATGACGCCATGCTCGTCGATGATCGCCGCCGTGTCTTCGTCAATCCCCACACCCAACAGGCCAGGATTCGAGGCCACCAGCGCCAGCAGACGGCCAATCCTGTCGCGCTGCCGGAAGTGCTGGTCGATGATCACGTTCGAGATAAGGCCAAAACCGGCCACCATCTGGGCCATCCGCAGCTTCGGGGTTCCGCCGCTGGCGCCGAGCGCCACCATGTGCGCCGACAGGATCGACGCCCCGGCGCTGGTTCCGGCCACGATCACGCCGTTCTCGTTCGCCTCGCGCACCACCTGCTCGAAGCGAGTACCGCCAATCAAGGATGACAGCCGCATCTGGTTGCCGCCGGTCAGGAAGATCCCGGTGGCGTCGGCGACCTGCTCGCTCAGTTCCGCGCTGTTCGCGTCCTCCCGGCTGCCGATGTAGGCAACCTCGGCCGACTCCACGCCCATGCTCAGGAAGATCGCCTTATACCTGAGACCGGCCGTCTCGATCGAAGACGCGGTCGGCACGATCAGGATGCGCGCCTGATCTCCGCCGGCAAGCTGCGTGAACGTTGAGAGGATGATCTTGTCGTCGAACTTGTCTTCCGCGCCACCTATCGGCATCAACACACCACGTCGGGTTCCCGAGGGAAAGTGAAGGTGAGGATGCTCAGTCGCGGCGGTAGTCTGGCTGGCGGCCATGTGGTGGAGGTCCTGTTCCTGGTCAGTCATTCGAGGGGTAATCCGAAATAGAGGCCTGCGTCGCGAACGCAACGCGCCACATTGCACGTTTCGAACGTACCCGGTGCTACTCGCGGCGGAATGTACCGCGATTCCGCTCATCCCGTCAATTGAAACCCCCGCACTTTGGCGAGTCGCGAGCACATCCTTCGCCGATGACACCGCTGGGAAGCATGGCTTGATCACTGGCTGGTCACGATTCCCCGCCCGCCTCCGCGCTGTCCAGACATCGCCGATCCCGGCAATAAGGAAGCACCTGTACCATAATGGGGCTACTGACTCGATCGTCACCGCCTGGCGAGCACCCCACTCGCCTCCACCCGGCGGACGGCACGCACCTCGCGAACACCCAGGAAAGCAGGTTCCCAGCAATGGCGCATCCTTTCGTCGACCGGTTGAATCAGGGCATCGTCCTCGCCGATGGCGCCATGGGCACCATGCTCTTCGACACTGGCTACTCCGCCAACGACTGCCTCGAAGCCCTCAACCAGTCCAGCCCAAACGACATCTCCAGCGTCCACCGCCAGTACATCGCGGCCGGCGCGGATGTCATCGAATCCAACACCTTCGGCGCCAACCAGGTCCGCCTGGCCGCCCACGGGCTCCAGAGTGAGGTCCGCAATCTCAACAAGCGTGGCGTCCGCCTCGCCCGCGAGGAGCGCGAGATCAGCGGCTCCTCCGTCATGGTGGCGGGTTCCATCGGCCCCACCGGCCGCACCATGGAACCGGTCGGCCTCATTTCCCGCGACGAGGTGACCGCCGCCTTCCGCGATCAGGTCGAAGCCCTTCTTGAAGCTGGCGTCGACCTCCTGATCATCGAAACCATCGGCGATCTCACCGAGATGGAATGCGCGATCAACGCGGCCCGCTCGTCCTCCGATCTCCCCATCGTCGCCATGATGACCTTCGGGGAGGATGGCCGAACGCTGTCCGGCGCGGGACCCGAGGATGTCGTTCGCGCGCTGGCTCCAACCGGGGTGGAGGTCATCGGCGCGAACTGCTCGGTCGGCCCTCAGCGCCTGCTGAACGTCATCAGCCGCATGAACGCGACCATCGAACGGCTTCCCGAAGGCACCAACCGCCCGTTCATCGGCTGCATGCCCAACGCGGGGTGGCCCACGCGCGTCGGTACTCGAATCGTCTACAGCTCCTCGCCCGAATACTTCGCCGACTTCGCCCGCCGCGCGGCCGAGGCTGGCGCCCGCTTCATCGGGGGCTGCTGCGGCACCACGCCCGCCCACATCGCGGCGATGCGCGTGGTCGTCGATGAGATCAACAACGCCGCGCCGGCAGCCAGCGCCCCGGTGGCGGAATCCGGCTCCTCTTCACCGTCGATCGAAATCCCCACTCGCTCTATCGTCATGGAAGCCGACCGAGCCACCGGACTTCACTCCCTGCTCGGAAAGAGGTTCCTGCGCTGCGTCGAAATCGATCCACCCAAGGGTCTTAATCCCCAAAAGGCGCTCGATGGAGCCCGCCTGCTCAAGGCCGCCGGGGTCGACGCCATCAATGTCGCCGATTCCCCCATGGCCCGCGTCCGCATGAGCGCGATGACCCTCTGCTATCTCATCCAGCACGAGGTCGGCGTCGAAACCATCATCCACTTCACCACGCGTGACCGCTCCCTGATGGGCCTCCAGTCCGAACTCCTTGGCGCGCACGCCGCTGGCGTCCGCAACATTCTCGCTCTCACGGGTGATCCGCCCAGCCTCGGCGAACTCGTCAACTCCACCGCTGTCTTCGATGTCGACTCGATTGGCCTGGTCAAGATCGTCAGCCAGATGAACAGCGGGGAGGACGTGCTGGGCGCATCCATCGGCCGACCGGCCCGCTTCACCATTGCCTGCGCGGTCGATCCCACCAAGCCCGATCTCGAGGATGAGGCTCGCCGCCTCCACCGCAAGCTGGAAAATGGCGCCCACTTCGTGATGACCCAGCCCATCTTCGATGTCGAGGTCTGGACCCGCTTCCTCAAGGTCTTCGGCGAGACGAAGCTTCCCGTTCCGGTGATGGTCGGCATCCTCCCGCTCCAGAGTTCGAAGCACGCCGAGTTCCTGCACAACGAAGTTCCCGGCATCACGCTCACCGACCGCGCTCGAGACCGCATGCGCCAGGCCGGCGCAAATGGCCGCGCCGAGGGTGTCCGCATGGCCCAGGAATTGCTGGAGGACCTGGTTCCACATTCCGAGGGCGTGTACCTCATGCCGTCATTCGGTCGCTACGAAGTCGCCGCCGAGGTGCTGGATGTCCTGCCTGCCGAAAATGACGTCAAGGGATTGGCATCGTAGGCGCTTTGGATGGTAGAATGCGTTGCCCGCGCGACCTCGGGATGACGGTTGTGCGCGCATAACCCGTCCAAATGGAACCAATATCATCGGCTGGCACCTGCGCCAGACCAAGTAAGAGAAGGATCTGGCATCATGGTTGCCGAAGTGATTCGATCAATCGAAGCTGAGCAGTTCAAGGAAATCCCGCAGTTCGGGTCTGGCGACACCGTTCGCGTCCACGCGAAGGTCGTGGAAGGAACCCGCGAGCGCGTCCAGGTCTTCGAAGGCGTCGTGATCCGTCGCCGTGGCGGTGGAATCAACGAGAACTTCACCGTTCGCCGCATCGCCGCGCACGGCATCGGCGTCGAGCGCACGTTCCTCATCCACTCACCGCGCATCGACAAGATCGAGGTCACCCGCTTTGGCCGCGTCCGTCGCGCCAAGCTCTACTACCTGCGTGGCCGCACCGGCCGTGCCGCCCGCATCACCGAGCGGCGACGAGACCTCAGCAACAGCACCAAGCAGCCGTAAGGCGCCGCCCACCGCGGATACTGGTACCATGACCGGAGGCTCACGCCTCCGGTCATTTGTCGTTACGCGCAGGATCGTCGCATCATCATGGCCATCGCCCCGTCAACCGACTATCTCCACTGGGAACGCCAACTGTGGGAAGGCGGCTATCAGGCAATCGCCGGTGTCGATGAGGTCGGCCGTGGCGCCCTCGCCGGCCCGCTGGTGGCCGCCGCCGTCATCCTTCCCCTCGACCAGGTCCAGTCCGCCGAGCTACATCCGCTCTGGACCACCATCCGCGATTCCAAGGTCCTCTCCCACGCGAAGCGCGTCACCATCGCGGAAGGCATTCTTTCCAGCGGCGCCCATGTCAGCATCGCCGAGATCACCTGCGAGGAAATCGACGCCATTGGCATCGGCCCCGCCAACCGCTGCGCCATGGAGCGCGCCGTCCATGCCCTCCCTCACCCTCCCGATATGCTGCTCATCGACGCCATGACCATCGATCTCGACACGCCCCAGATCGGCGTGATCGATGGCGATGCCCAGAGCCTCTCCATCGCCGCCGCCTCGATCGTTGCGAAGGTCCACCGCGACACCATCATGATGGACTTCGCCACGACCTGGCCCGCTTATGGCTTCGATCGCCACAAGGGCTACGGCGTCGCGGCCCATGTCGCCGCCCTGGCCGATCACGGTCCCTGTCCCCAGCACCGGCACTCGTTCGCGCCTGTTCGCCGGTCCGTGCGCTAACGTGGCCCGGCCCACCTCCACGCACGCGGTCGGCCAGAACGGCGAGGACGTCGCCAGGGGGTGGTTGGAGGCACGCGGCTACCAGTTCATCGCCCGTAACTGGCGCTGCCAGGCCGGGGAACTCGACCTCGTCATGCGGCATCGGAACGTCATCGTGTTCGTGGAAGTAAAGGCGCGTCATGGCTCCGGTGCCGGACGCGCCAGCGAATCCGTCTCTCGAACCCAGGCCCTCCGGATCCTCAACGCCGGCGAATGGTACATGCAAACGCATCCTGAAACAGAGGGCCTGTTCTGGCGCTGTGACATCGTCGCCATCACCTGGTATCCGGATGACGCCCCGTCCATCGCCCACTTCGAGAACGCCATCGTTGTCGGCTGATACACTCGGCGAATGAAGAAGTCCGCGCCGGATTCCGCGTTCATTGAAACCGCACTTCCAGACCCCATCGCCCAGGGCGACGCCGCCGCCAGCCAGGGCGACTGGCCACTCGCCATATCGTTTTGGGAGAGCGCGCTTCACGGTACGGACCAGGACAAAGCCGCCTCCCGCCTCCGATGGTTCCTGGTTAACAGCGCTGCCCCAGTTTCCCAACCGTCCTTCCGCAAATCCGTCCTGCTCATTACCATCGCGTGCGCGGTGCTCGGAACCGCCCTCGTCTTCCTCGCCCAAAACGTCTCCGGCACATCCGCCAACGCGCTCGCCATCGCCGCCTGGGCCTGTTATGTCGCATCCGCCGTTGGCGCGGTCGTCTATGCCTGGCGGACCGGAACTTCTGCCGCCCAACCCCGGCTTGACGCCAGCGCCCTCCAGCAAGCGCGGGACCGCGCACGCTCGCTGGCCATGGCCACTGAACCTCTCGCCCCAGACGTGCGAAGATAGGCACCAGACACCACGGAGCCGCCCCAGCGACTCCCTCGCCCGCGGAGGTTTGCATGCACCCGTTCTCCGACCTCGAGTCACCCGAATTCGGATCCCCTTCAACCGAGGCCCATCGCCAGGAAGCGCCGCGCACGGTCAACGTGGCGGTCCTCACCATCAGCGATACCCGCACGAAGGACGATGACCGCAGCGGCGAACTCATCCGCCAGAACCTCCTGTGGCGCGGCCACGAAATCGTCGCCTACGAGATCGTGCCCGACGATCCCGCCCGCATTCGTGACACGCTCACGTCCTGGATCGCCGACGAGCAAGTCGAAGCCATCATCACCAATGGTGGCACCGGCATCGCGGGTCGTGACAACACCTTCGACACCATCTCCGCCCTCCTCGAAAAGCGGCTCGACGGCTTCGGCGAAATCTTCCGCATGCTGTCGTACCAGGAAATCGGCGCGGCCGCCATGCTCTCCCGCGCCATCGCCGGGGTCGCCAGTGGCACCGCCATCTTCAGCACGCCAGGTTCGTCCAACGCCGTCAAGCTCGCCATGGAAAAGCTGATTGGCCCCGAACTCGGCCACGTCGTCCACGAAATCCGCAAGTAACCGACTCGTCCCCAGACCGCAATCGCCAACAATGGAGAACCAACCCGCGTGACTGCTCGCAAACCACAAATCCTCAAGGGCTTCCGGGATTACACCCCCGACCAGATGCGTCTGCGCCTCCAGGTCATCCAGACCTTCCGTGAGGTCTTCGAGGCGCACGGCTTCGAGCCGCTGGACACCCCGGCTCTGGAGTACATGGAAATCCTCACCGGCAAGGCTGGCGAGAACGAAAAGCTCATGTACCACTTCCAGGACCAGGGCAACCGCGAGGTGGGGCTTCGCTACGACCTCACCGTGCCGCTCGCCCGCTACATTGCCATGCACCAGCAGGAGTCCATCCTGCCATTCAAGCGCTATCACATCGCACCGGTCTGGCGCGCCGAGAAGCCACAGCGAGGTCGCTTCCGTGAGTTCTGGCAATGCGACGTCGACATCGTTGGCTCTCCATCCATGCTCGCCGACGCCGAAGGCATCGCCGTCCTCACCGAAGCCCTCTCCCGCATCAATCTCGGCAACGCCGTGGTGCAGGTCAATCACCGCAAACTGCTCGAGGCGCTCGCCCGGTTCGCCGGTGTTTCGTCCGACCTCTCCCCGGTCGTCTTCCGCGCAATCGACAAGCTCTCCAAGATCGGCCCGGATGGTGTGAAAGCCCAACTTGAGAAAACCGGAGTCTCCAGCGACTCAGCGGCCCGGGTCGTCGAACTCGTTACTCGCACGGGGTCGAACGCCGAACTGCTCGACGCCGCGGAGCGCGATTTGGCCGCCACTCCCGGGGGCCAGGAAGCCGTCGATGACCTTCGCAAGCTTGTTGGCTATGTCGAATCGCTTGATGTCCCGGCCGAGTCGTGGAAGATCGATCTCTCGCTGGCCCGCGGCATCGACTACTACACCGGCCCGGTTTACGAGGCTGTCGTCGAGGAGCCCAAGATCGGGTCAGTATCCGGAGGTGGGCGCTACGATGGCCTCGTCGGCACGTTCCTTGGCCGCGACATCCCTGCCACCGGCGTCTCGCTTGGCCTCGAGCGCATCCTCGAAGTTATCCAGGAGTTTGATCTCGTCCCGCGCAAGGCATCGATCGCCGACTTCTTCGTCGCCGCCTTCCCCGATACCCTCCGCGAAAGCGCCCGCGTCGCCAGCGAACTGCGGAGCGCCGGCATCAACACGGACCTGTCGATGCTCACCAATCGCGGGCTCGGCGACCAGATGAAGTACGGCGCTCGCCGCGGGATTCCCTACGCCATCATCGCTGGCTCCGATGAGGTCAACCGCGACGTCGTTCTCATCCGCGACCTCGCCACCGGCCAGCAGGAGGAGATCCCCCGAGCCGAACTGGTTTCCCAGGCTCGTGCTCGCCTGTAACCGGCTTATTGGACGCTGATAAAGCGCCACCAGTTTAGAAGTGGTGGACCGCGGCCTGTCCAGAGCGCAGGGCGGGATGATCCCTGGGCGCTCCTTCTCACGCATCTCCACCATTCGCGAACCCACGAAACTCGTTGCGGAGGTTGTCCTTCCTTGGTCATCATCGCTGGCGCCTGACCGCATGGATGGAGAAGCCACAAACCGGATTTCCGGATAGGATAGGTTTCACGAGTCGGCCCGCCATGGGCGTTGATCAATGCAGGAGCAACCATGTCTTCGGAGATCACCAACGAACCCGAGCACCAGACATTCATGTGGGTCGTCGCCCACCCCGATGACCTGGAGTTCGGCTCCGGCGGTACCGTCGCCAAGTTCGCCCGCGAGGGCAAGCGCACCATCCTCGTCCAGGTCACATCCGGCGACCGTGGAACCCAAAACCTCGAGTTCACCCCCGACACGCTTTCCTCCGCCCGTGAGGACGAGGAGCGTGAAGCGGCGAAGCGCCTCGGCATCTCCGAGGTCGTCTTCCTGCGCGAACCAGATGGCGCCGTCGTGCCCGACCTCGCCCTCCGCGAGCGCATCACCCGCCAGATCCGTACCTTCAAGCCGGATGTCATCATCACCCACGACCCGTTCCGGCCCTACGCCCTCCATCCCGACCACCGCGCCGTCGGCATGGGCACCCACGATGCCGTTTACCCCGCCGCCCGCGACCCGCTCTACTACCCCGAGCATCGCGAAGCCGGCCTGGAAGCCCACAAGACCGCCGAGATCTGGTATTTCGGCTCGGAGCAGCCCGATCTCTTCATCGACATCACCGACACCTTCCCCACGAAGATTGAAGCCCTCCGCGCCCACTTCACGCAGGTCGGCGAGGCCGAGGAGCTTGAGGAGCGTCTCCGCGAGCGTTCCGCCGAACTGGCGAAGGATCAGCCGTTCGAACTTGCCGAGGCCTTCAAGGTCATCAAGATGCGACGTTAGGAATCCATGACCCACACCCCGCCCAGCCAGCGAGCGCTCGACGCCGGACAACGATCGTATGGGAGCGCCTGGCGCCCAACCCGGCTGGCGACCGCACCCGGTCGCCTCGAACTCCTCGGGAACCATGTCGACTACAACGGTGGCCTTGTGCTCGCGGGTGCCATCGACCAGTCAGTGGCCATCTCGATCTCCGACTCGGGAACCGCCGGCCGCATCGACCTGCTCGCCATCGACGTATCGCCCGAAATTGACCAGATCCTGGTCGAGGAAACGCGCGATTGGCGAAACACCTCCGGACACACCGGTCCCGGCGAATACACCCGTGGCGTGGTGGCGTCGCTCCTGGACCGGAACATCGCCGTCCGATCGGGTCTCCAGCTCGCCATCGCCGGGAACGTGCCATTGGGCTTCGGCATGAGCTCGTCGGCCGCGTTGTGCGTGTCGCTGGTCCTCGCACTGGCCGACGAAACGCTCGACCAGGTCACCATCGTCGATGTCGCGCGCCAGGCCGAGCATCGCAGCGGCAGCCCGGTCGGCGCGATGGATCAAACCGCCTCCGTCGCCGGAGGCGTCATCCTTTTTGACGGCCGGGACACCAGCTTCACCGCCATGCGGCCCCGGCTCGATCCCTACGTCTTCGTGGTCGCCGATTCCGGCATCACTCACGCGCTTGGGCAGTCGTCCTATCCGGTCCGAGTCCAGGAGTCTGATACCGCCCTCCAAGCCGTCCGCGCGCTGCTTGATCAGCCACCCGGCTCGCTCGGCGAGCTCTTGCCCGAAACCTGGGAATCCATCCGCCCGGACTTCCTGGCCGCCAACGACGCCACCCTCACCGCCCGCGTCGACCACGTCGTCGGCGAAATCGCCCGCGTCCGCCAGGGTGTCGATGCGGTGACCGCCGCCTCGTGGGAAGCCTTCGGCGAGCTCATGACCGGCAGCGGCCGTTCCTCGGACGTGAACTACCAGATCAGTCACCCGGTGGTGGAAGAACTGGTCACGACACTCCTCAACCAGGATGGCGTGCTTGGCGCGCGCATGATGGGCGGTGGCGAAGGTGGTCCCGCGCTCGCCCTCGTCCATCGCGACGCCGTCGACGATATCCGCGCGCATCTCGCCCGCGATTTCTTCACCCGCCATCCATCGAAGCTCACCGGCGATCGCTTCCAGGTCGCCGCCTTCGGCCCCGGCGCGACCACTACCGCGCTCACCTGACCACTCGCCGCGGTTTTCCATGGTCGGGCCATCTCATGGAGGGTTTCATCATCACCATGAGATGTCGTCATCCAGAGCGGAGCGATGGATCCATGGACGAAGTCCTTCCGCCGTCAGGCGGACCTCCATGCGCAAACCATTTCACCTCTCGTATCGCCCCTGGTGGAGATGACCTGGGATCCGCTTGAATGTACGGAGCTACGGCCCGCGCCAGCGGGTCTGTAGCTCCTGAACTCCTCGCGAACCTGCTTCCACGCCCCGTCGATCAATACCCTCGTGTCACGTCCACCTCGTTGATCAGTGGTCGCCCATCCTGGTAACGCGCGATGTTCTCCCCGAACAACTCGATGAGCCGCTTCCGGAACATTGGGGTCGCCCCCGCAGTGTGAGCGGTCAGGAACACGTTCGGCGCATCCCACAGCGGATGTCCCTGTGGCAGCGGCTCCGGATCGGTCACATCGAGTCCCGCTCCGGCCAGGTGCCCGGACTTGAGCGCCGCGATCAGGTCGTCCTGCACCACGCTCGTCCCCCGGCCGACGTTGTAGAAGTACGCCCCTTCTCGGAACCTGGCGAACCGATCCGCGTTGAACAGGTTGCGCGTCTCCGGCGTATGCGGAACCGAACTGACGACGTGGTGCCCCTCGCCCAGGACCGAGTCCAGGTCATCGATGCCAACCACCTCATCGAAATACTGGATCGCTTCCCCATTCGGACGCGAACGTCGGACGCCAATCCTCCGCACGCCAAACGCTTCCAGCCGCCTGGCCGTCGCGATCGCGATGTCTCCCATCCCCACCAGCACCGCTGTCTGGCCTCCAAGCTCGAACACGGTCTCCGTGCCCACGCCGCTTTTCCAGTCCTGCCGGCGTTGTGCATCCCTCAGGGTCGGAAAGTTGCGAGCGAACCCCAACATCATCCCGATCACGTGCTCGGCCATGTTCTCCGACATGACCCCGCTGCCGTTCGTCAGCAGCATGCCCTCCCGCACGATCCCGCCTTCGATGAACCGCTCCACGCCAGCACCCTGGCTCTGAATCCATTGCAGGTTCGTCGCCTTGTCCTTGAACAGCGCCGGATCGATCCAGCCCATCCCGGCCGCATCCGCCTGCTCGATCACGTCTCCCAGGCCGTTCGCGTCGACGCTGTCGAACACGATCTCCGGAAACCGCTCGCGCAGCACGTCAAGCTCTGACGAATCCTGCCCAAAGGCGACCGCGATTCTCCTGAGTGGGCGACGATTGACCATGGAATTCTCCCTGGAATGACCGCTCGAACCGCCATTGTTGGCGGTTACACGTCCGTCAACCAGCATACCAATCAACACACGTCCGCACGGCCCCAAATGTGGGGAGCCACGCTCCACGCCGGCAAATCTGAGGCCCCTTCCGCCCGGTCGTGCTCCGCAACCAAAACGGGGATCGACCCCCTGGACCAATCCCCTGGCGGAATGCTTCAGTTGTCTCGTCGGCCCGTGTCGAGCGTCGGCCACTACCCGCCGATCTGCGACATCCCGCGAATGGTATGAACGTCACCTTCGGCCACGCGGTGTCCCCACGGCTTGTACCACACACCGCCGCGAATCCGCTGCAGGATGTCGTCGTCGCTGGCACCAGACCGCATCATGTCGCGGATGTTGACCTCGTCCGGTCGCAGCAGGCACAGCCGGAGGTTGCCATCCGCCGTCAGGCGCACGCGGTTGCAGCTTTCGCAGAACGGCTCCGAAATCGGCGAGATGAACCCGATCGTGCCCTGGGCGCCCTTGATCTTCCACGTCCGCGCCGGGTCGGAGGGATCAGCCTGGATCGGCTCCAATGGCCCGAACGTCTCTTCCAGCCGCTGCTGGGTCTCGGCGGAGGTCACCAACCCCTCGTCGTAGACAAGGCCCACGCCTTCCATCGGCATGATTTCGAGGAACCGCACCTGCCACGGCCGATCGATCGTCAGGCTCGCCATCTCGGCCACCTGCGTCTCGTTCTGGCCGCGCAACACCACCGTGTTCAGCTTGATCGGCGTCAGCCCAACCTCGTCCGCGGCCTGGATTCCCTGCCACACCAGGTCGAATCTGCCGCCCCGGGTCATCGACTTGAACCGCACCGGGTCCATCGTATCGATGCTGACGTTGATCCGGTCGAGCCCCGCCGCTTTCAGGTCCGCCGCCATCCGGCCAAGCAGCAGCGCGTTTGTCGTCATCGACAACTCGCGGATGCCCGGGAACGATTTCATCTCCCGCACCAGGTCCACCAGGTGCGGTCGGATCGTCGGCTCGCCGCCAGTGAGACGCAACTTGGTGAAGCCAAGCTCGGCGCACAGACCCACCACCCGGATGAGTTCGTCATCCGTGAGCATCTCATCGCGCGGCTGGAACTTCATGCCCATCTCGGGCATGCAGTACACACACCGGAAGTTGCAGCGATCCGTCAGCGATATCCGCAGGTAGTTCATCCTGCGCCCAAACTGGTCCCGCACGCCCTTCGCGGCGACTGGGTCGGTAATGAGGCGAACCGCGGATTCCATGGTTGATCCCTTGGCTGAAGAGAAGCGTAGCAACCGCACTCGGGAGGAAACAGCAATAGTCAGATGCTGAGTACGGTAATGCTCATACCTTAACAGCCTCTACCCCAGCGGTCAATCCGCCAGGGTCGAACGTACGGTCCTGGTGGTCCGGTTTCAACTCCACCGAGCCGAGAGACACTGGCACTACGAGATCGGCTTGCCGATCCCCTCCAGCAGGTCGAGAATCCGGTCGACTTCCTCGATGCACATCACCGCGATCGTGTCTCCGGGCTTCACATCGGTCAACGCGGCGGAAAACGCCTCGAACTCGCCCGGAAAGATCGGGATCGACTCCCGGCCAGCTTCCCGCGCCCCGGCCGTCAGCAGCGCCGGAATCTCCCCAGTCGCCCTGCCGCGGAGGTATTTGACGGTGTCCTTGCCGATCACCACGTCGGCCTGCTCGGAGGCGATCCGACCCAGCTCCCGCAACGCCGCGTCCGGCCGGTCCCCGGCAGAACCCACCACCGCGATCAATCGCGATTCTCCCTGGGTCAGTCCACGTCCCAGGTTCAACAGGTGCCGCAGGCCCGCCGAGTTGTGCGCGAAGTCCACGATCACCGTGGCCTCCTTCGCCTCGAACACGTTGAGCCGACCCCGGTTCTGGCTCACCTCGCTGCGGAAGGACGCCAACCCACTCGCCACCTGGTCCACGCTCAAGCCCAGCGCCAGCGCCGCCGCTCCCGCGCACAAGGCGTTCTCCAGCATGTGGACCGCCTTGCCGCCGAACGTGATCGGAATGTCGTTCAGGCTCGTCAGCACCTCGTCCACGCCATCATGGCTGAAATGCACCTGCCCGTTGGACACCCACAACGCCCAGCCTCCCTGCTCGCGCCACTGGACCACGTCCAACTGGTCGTCCACGCGCGAAATCAGGAACGGGCGCGCCTGTATGCCGTCACGCATGGCGAGCACCAGCGGATCGCCCGCGTTCAGCACCACGAACCCGTCTGGCCGGGTCACCGCCACCACCACCTGCTTCACCCGGGCCAGTTCCTCGACGCTGTACACGCCCTGGA
>JAEWEG010000071.1 GCA_023389575.1 Chloroflexota bacterium
GTTGCAGCTCGCGGGTTTCGATACGTCCGGCCAGTCGACGCTGTTCGACGGACGCACGGGCGAGCCCTTCGACCGCAAGGTCACGGTCGGCTACAAGTACGTTCTGAAGCTGCACCACCTTGTCGACGACAAGATCCACGCCCGTTCGATCGGTCCTTACTCGCTCGTCACCCAGCAGCCGCTGGGCGGCAAGGCGCAGTTCGGCGGTCAGCGTTTCGGCGAAATGGAGGTCTGGGCTCTCGAAGCTTACGGTGCCGCCTACACGCTGCAGGAAATGCTCACCATCAAGTCGGACGACGTCGCGGGCCGCACCAAGGTCTACGAGGCGATCGTCAGGGGTGACGACGCATTCGAAGCCGGCGTTCCGGAAAGCTTCAACGTGCTCGTGAAGGAAATGCGCGCACTCGGCCTCAACGTCGAACTCGTCAACAGCGAGGCGCCGCCGATCATCGAAGCTGAAGCCGAGCCGGAAGAGGAAGCACCTCAGGCGCAACTGCCGCCAGCGGCCGAATAACCAACAACGCAGACGGCCTCCGCTCGCGACCGGGCGGAGGCCTTCACGACACGACCACTAGATTCCACGGGCTGGGCTACCCCCGCCGAGCCCCCGAGGAGACAGCCGATGAACGAAATCACCAACATTTTTAAGTCGCAGGCTCCGGTGCCGGTCTTCGACCAGATCCGGATCTCGATCGCTTCCCCCGAGGACATCCTGTCCTGGTCCTATGGTGAGATCAAAAAGCCCGAAACGATCAACTATCGTACGTTCAAGCCGGAGCGCGACGGTCTGTTCTGCGCCCGCATTTTCGGACCGATCAAGGATTACGAATGCTTGTGCGGCAAGTACAAGCGGATGAAGTACAAGGGGCTGATCTGCGAAAAGTGCGGCGTCGAGGTGACACTCTCAAAGGTTCGGCGCGAGCGCATGGGCCACATCGAGCTCGCCGCTCCCGTCGCGCACATCTGGTACGTCAAGGGCACCCCGAGTCGCCTGAGCCTGCTGCTCGACATCTCCCCGCGGAACCTCGAGCGCGTGCTCTACTTCGCGTCCTACCTCATCACCGAGGTCGACGAGGAGGCCAAGGCCGAGGCGATCGAGGAGATCAACGAGTACCACGAGGAAACCGTCGCCGAGTTCCAGGCCGAGGCCCGGGCGAAGAAGGAAGAGATTCTCGGCCAGGTCAACGCCGATGTCTCGAACCTGACCGAAGGCTCGTCGAACCTCACCGAGAGCATCTCGGAGCGCAAGCAGGCCCAGCTCGACAAGCTCAAGGCCGAGTACGACTCCCTGTACGCCACCCTGGACGCCATGCGCGGCCAGTCCAGCGACAAGACCTACAGCTTCCAGGGGCAGCTCATCGTCCAGGAAGACGAGATCGTCAATGACGATCGCTTCGTCAACCTCGACGGCGCCCTTCGCGAGGGCCAGAACTCCATCGAGTCGGCCGCCTCCAGCGAGGCCAGCGGCGCCGATGCCCTGAGTGGCGCCGAGCGTGACCAGCTCACGCACGACGCCGAGCAGTTGATCAAGAAGATCGACGAGGAACTCGACGCTCGGATCAAGGAAGAGACCGCCCAGCGCGACGAGATTCTCAAGCAGATGACCGTGCTCAAGGAGCGCGAGACCCTGACCGAGACCCAGTACCGCGAGCTGACCGACATCGTCCCATCTGGGGTGTTCAAGGCTGGCATGGGCGCCGAGGCCGTCTACGACTACGTGTCGAAGAAGGTCGACCTCGACGAGCTCGCCCTCGAGCTTCGCAATGAAATGCAGGTGCCGTCGGAGGTTCGCCGCAAGAAGGCGACCAAGCGTCTCCGCGTCGTCGAAGCCCTTCGCAAGAGCGGGAACAAGCCGGCTTGGATGATCTTCACCGCGCTTCCGGTCATTCCGCCCGAACTGCGACCGATGGTTCAGCTCGACGGTGGCCGCTTCGCCACGTCCGACCTCAACGACCTCTACCGTCGCGTCATCAACCGTAACAACCGCCTCAAGCGGTTGCTCGAACTTGGCGCGCCGGACATCATCGTGCGCAACGAGAAGCGCATGCTCCAGGAAGCGGTCGATGCCCTCATTGACAACGGCCGCCGTGGTCGTGTCGTTTCCGGTTCGGGGAAGCACAAGCTGAAGAGCCTCAGCGACATGCTGAAGGGCAAGCAGGGGCGATTCCGCCAGAACCTGCTCGGCAAGCGCGTCGACTACTCCGGCCGCTCCGTGATCGTGGTTGGTCCGGACCTCGCGCTCGATGAGTGCGGTCTGCCGAAGCGCATGGCCCTTGAACTCTTCAAGCCGTTCGTCATGCGGCGCCTGGTCGATCGTGGCCTGGCCCACAACATCAAGTCCGCCAAGCGTCTCGTCGAGCGCGTCAATCCCAGCGTCTGGGATGTGCTCGAGAACGTGATCGGGGACTACGTGGTGCTGCTCAACCGCGCCCCAACCCTGCACCGTCTTGGCATCCAGGCGTTCCGCCCGCGGCTCATCGAGGGATCGGCCATCCAGCTGCACCCGCTGGTGACCACGGCGTTCAACGCCGACTTCGACGGCGACCAGATGGCGGTCCACGTGCCGCTGTCGAAGGCCGCGCAGACCGAGGCCCGCGAGCGCATGCTCTCGGTTCGCAATCTGCTCTCGCCCTCCAGTGGCGAGCCGATCGTGTCGCCGACGCAGGATATCGTTCTCGGCATCTATTACATTACGTCGGAACGTAACTATGAAGAGGACCTGGCGAACGGCGTCGTGCCACGAGGTTGGGGCAAGACCTTCTCCTCCCTTGAGGAAGTGAAGCTCGCCTACGACTCAGGCGCCATCGACGTCCAGGCGCGGATCACGGTCCGCACCGATCGCGACGGCGGCGAGATGAAGCGGATCGAGACCACCGTTGGTCGCGCGCTGCTCAATCAGATCCTGCCTACCGAACTCGGCAAGTACTACAACGACACCATGGGGCGGAAGCAGCTTCGTGGCGTGGTCGCCGATAGCTACCGCACGTTCAACGACCCGCGGGAAACCGCCAAGGTCGTGAACAACATCAAGAAGCTCGGTTTCCAGTTCTCGACCAAGGGTGGGCTTACCTTCGCCCTCTCCGATGTCACAACGTCCGAAACCAAGAAGGACATCGTTGGCCTCGCCGAGGAGCGCGCCAGCGGCATCGAGCGGCAGTACCGTCGCGGTCTCGTGACCGAGGACGAGCGCTTGCGCGAGCTCGAAACCATCTGGAACGAAGCCCGCGACACCCTTTCCAGGGATGTCGAGAATCGCCTCCGTGGCCAGAACACCGTCTACATGATGGCGGACTCCGGCGCGAAGGGGAACATGAACCAGATCAGCCAGATGGCTGGTATGCGCGGATTGGTGCTTGACCCGCAAGGCAAGATCATCGATATCCCGATCAAGTCGAACTTCCGCGAGGGACTCACCGTTCTCGAGTACTTCCTTTCCACCCACGGCGCGCGCAAGGGTCTGGCCGATACCGCCCTCCGCACCGCCGACTCCGGGTATCTCACCCGGCGCCTGGTGGACGTGGCCCAGGACGTGATCATCACGACCGAGGACTGCGGCACCGAGCACGGCATTCTGGCCACGGCCTACGACTCGGATGGCAAGCGCCTCTCGGATGAGGATTACCGCCACCGGATCACTGGCCGCATCCTGGTCGACGACGTGGTTCACCCGGAAACGGGCGAGATCATTCGCTCCAAGGGGCAGGAACTCACCGAGCACTACATCGATGAGGATGGTCAGTCTCACGACTTCGTCGGCCAGATCATCGACGCCGGTGTCGAGGAAGTGCTGGTCCGGACCGTGATGTCCTGCGAGGCCCCGCACGGCGTTTGCCGCCAGTGCTACGGTCGCAACCTGGCCAGCGGCGAGCTCGTCGAGTTCGGCGAGGCCGTCGGCATCATCGCGGCGCAGTCGATTGGCGAGCCGGGTACTCAGCTCACCATGCGCACGTTCCACACCGGTGGTGTGAACCGCGCCGACATCACCAGCGGTCTCCCCCGTGTTGAAGAGCTGTTCGAAGCTCGCCAGCCGAAGGGTGCCGCGCTCCTGGCCCACAAGCCGGGTGTGGTGTCGATCGAGGAGACCGATACCGGTCGCGTTCTCGTCATCAGCTCCGTGGAGCAGGACTCCTGGCGAGCCCTGTTGCCCGACGGCTACGAAGTGGTCCTGCCGGAAGGCAGCCACGTCGACAAGGACAAGACCGTCATCGCCACCGGCCCCGATGGTGAGAAGTTCACGTCAGGCATCGCCGGTAACTTCTTCCTCGATGGCCGCACGGTGTACGTCCGCGAGGAGCGCGAAGAGCGCGAGGATTACCCGATCTCCGTTGGCGACCAGTTGCTGGTCGAGGACGGTGAAGAGGTGCTCCCTGGCCGCCAGCTGACGGTGGGTCCGAAGGATCCGCACCAGGTGCTGGCCACGCTCGGACCGGACGCCGCCCAGCGGTACATCATCGACGAAGTGCAGAAGGTGTATCGCTCCCAGGGCGTGAACACCAACGACAAGCACATCGAGGTGATCTGCCGCCAGATGCTGCGCAAGGTCCGAATCCAGTTCCCGGGTGATACCGACTTCCTCGAAGGCGATATGGCCGACAAGTTCGACTTCAACAACAAGAACGAGGCCGCCCTTGCTCAGGGTGGCGAACCGGCCACCGCCGTGTCGCTGCTCCTTGGTCTGACCAAGGCCTCGCTGGAAACCGATTCGTTCCTCTCCGCGGCCTCCTTCCAGGAGACCACCCGCGTGCTCACCGAGGCCGCCATCAACGGCAAGGTTGACCACCTGCGCGGACTGAAGGAGAACGTCATCATCGGAAAGCTCATCCCGGCCGGTTCCGGGTTTGGCGCCCGGCAGGCACTCGCCGCCGAGCGGTCCAACCTCCAGCAGGCCACGCTGGCCGCGATGAACGAGCCAGTGGAAGCCGCCGAGGACGAGGATTACGCCGCGCTGATGTCCGAGGGCCTCCTGCCTTTGACTTCCACGGCGCTGGCCGATGGCCCGGGCGAGGGCCAGGGCTTCGACGGGGAAGTGCCGGACGAGGAGAACCTCGAGACCGGCGTCACCGACGAGACCGAGACCAACCCGCCCGCATAGGCGACGGCCCCCAGGCCAAACACCAAACGCTCCCGGAAGGATTCCTTCCGGGAGCGTTTGCGTTTCCGACCATCTGGACGGTGGTGACGTCTCTTGCTGGAGTGCCTCTTCGGTTCATGGGCGAAGCCGCCGAGTCGATCGGCGGGAGAAATGCGCCTCGCCTACGAGACCCGCGTCTCTCGCTCCAGCAGTCTCAGGTATTCCAGGTTACCTGTCAGCCGCTCCAGCAGCGGCTTCTCCGTGCTGAAGTCCTCGACTCCCACCCAGCCGTCGTAGCCGAAGGCGCGCATCGCCACGAATAGCGCGCGCATGTCGATGATGCCCTTGCCCACCGGGGCCCAGTCGCATTGCCACGACACCGAGCCGTCTTCGTTGTACTTCTGGGGAAACCACCGGGCGTTCTTCACATGCACGTGCGCCAGGTACGGCCCCAGCATCTCGAATGAGAGCCGGTGCGTCTCGTATCCCTCGTACACCATATTGCCCGCGTCATGGATCACGCCGACGTGCGCCGGGTCGAGATCGTCCAGGAAGAGTCGCGCCGCGCTGGCCGATGGGACGATTGAGCGATGGTGCAGTTCCAGCAGGACCTTTACGCCGTGCTTCTCGCCAAGCCCCACCACATCGCGGTACTGTCCCCTGGCGGTGTCCCAGATCGGGCGGAAAGCTTCGATCCCGTCGTAGTTTGGCACGCGCACGCGAAGTTGCGAAACGCCCATTGCCTTCGCGCCGCGCATCGCCTGCTCAACCCCGGCAAGGTCGTCACACAGGACGTAAGTGCCCAGTCCGGGTATTTCCAGGCCCGCCTCTTCCGTCAGCTTCTTCCACGCCGGCGCGTCCTGCTCCAGCGTGCTGAACGGCAGCGTCGCCTTGTTGTTCGCCCAGAACGATGCCGGCTTGGTGGCGTCGGCCTCCTGGTCAATGACCCGCCACTCGATCCCGTCGTAGCCGATCTCCTTCAGCTTCTGGACGGCCACTTCCGGAGTGTAGTCGGGGATGGATACGGAAAAGACGGCGAATTTCATGACGCATTCTCCGGTTTCGAACCGGCGATCGCGATTCGCATGCCGGTTCTGGCGGATTCGTAAATCCCAAGGATAACGTCAACGGCCTTTCGCGCTTCCTTGCCTGGCACGGGCGGCTCTTCGCCCGCCGCCAGCGCCTCGAAGATCAACCGCAGCTGGCGACCGTGACCCTCGCCAAATTTCTCCTTGGGCTTCCAGTCGCGAACCATGTTGAGGTCGTGCTCATTCAGCAGATCGTCGCTGAGTTCGCCCTTGCCTTCGTACCGCGTCACCACGTTGTTCTCGATCGTGATCCGGCCCTCGGTTCCCACGATCTCCACGCGCGTGGGGAAGTCCTCGCTCGCGCTGGTGGTGACCAGGATCGACCCCACCGCGCCGGAGTGGAAACGGACGCTCGCCGAAGCGGCGTCCTCGGCCTCGATCTGGTGACTGAGGGTGGCGATGTGAGCCTGCACCGAGGCCACGCCGCCCATGAGCCACTGCAACAGGTCGATGGTGTGGATCGACTGGTTGATCAGCGCCCCGCCGCCGTCGAGCGCCCAGGTTCCGCGCCAACCGCCGTTGGCGTCGTAGTAGTCTTGCGTCCGCTTCCAGAACACCGACGCGCTTCCCAGGATCGGCTGACCAATGAGGCCCTGCTCGATGGCCCGTCGCGCCCTGTAGACATCTCTAGACAGGCGGTTCTGGAAGATCACCGCCATGTGCACACCGGCGCGGTCGACCGCTTCGATCATGCGGGTCGCGCCGTCGTGAGTGATCGACATCGGCTTTTCGGTGATGATGTGTTTCCCGGCCTGGGCCGCCAGGATCGCCTGCTCGGGATGGAGTCCCGATGGGGTGCCCAGGATGACGACATCGATGTCAGGTTGCGCGAGAAGATCAGTATAGTTTGGGTACCACGTCGCGCCGTGGGCATCCGCCAGCTTGCGGCCGGCGTCCTCTCTCGGATCGGCGATCGCGACCACCGTCGCGTTTTCCACGCCCTGCAGTGCCTGAGCATGGACTTCGCCGATGGTTCCGGCGCCAACGATCCCAACATTGAATGTGTCGGCCAACTTGCCCTCGTCTCCTGCTAGAGTCCCGTACAGGGGGTTCACTATCCAGCCATGTCTTGGGATGCTATCTGCTTAAATGAGGGCTGGCAAGATGCGGGCCGCATGACTTCCGCGATTTGAACGGCTTGGACATACATGAACATCTCCCGATGGCACAAGAAGGATGTCGATCTGACCTGGAATGGCCAGCGTACGCGGTATGCCGTGGCGCAGGAGTTGTTCAGCAGTCACGACGTCGATGCCGGCAGCAAGTTGCTGCTGAGATCTCTCGATGTCACCCGTTTCCCTACGAGTGGGCTGGCCGTGGATTTCGGCTGCGGGTACGGGGTGCTCGGCCTCGCCTGGAAGCATGCGATGCCCGGCTGGAATGTCCTGCTGATCGATCGCGATGCCTTGGCCGTAGAGTTCAGTCAATGGAACGCGCAATCGATGGGCTTCTCCGCTCCGGAAGTTCGCTCCGGAACGGGCCTTGGGGTGGATATCACACCGGCGCAAGGGGCCGATCTGATCCTGTGGAACGTGCCGGGTAAGGCTGGCGAGACCGTGGTCGCGGACCTCACGGCCGACGTGATGGGGGCGCTGGCGGAGGGTGGCACCGCCGCCATGGTTGTCGTCAACCCGCTTGCGGGCACCATTCGAGCGGTCTTCGAGGCCGACGCTTCGGCCACGGTGCTCCACGACGAAACACATGCCGAACACACCATCATTCACGCAGCCAAATCCGGAGGTCCGGATGTTCCAGGCGATCCGTTCGACCGGGGTACCTTCGATCGCGAGCTGGCCGGGTTTGGGGTGGACGACTTCGAATACGACATAACACCGGTGGTTGGACTCCCGGAGTACGATTCGTATAGCTTCGCCACCCAGGTCACATTCGACATGCTGCGAACGGTCAATCAGGAAGTGGAATCTGTCCTGATCGTCCGTCCTGGTCAAGGCCACCTTCCCGCGGTGATCGCCAGCGCGTTTGGGCCCGAATCGCTCGTCCTTCTCGATCGAGACATGCTCGCGTTGCGAGCCAGTGTCCGCGCCCTCATCGACGCCGAGGTCCGCGTACCCCAGGTCCCCATGGTCGCGGCCGCGGATCTTGAAGACGCCGCCGAGGCCAGTCCGTTCGATCTCGTCGTGATGATGCTCGAGGAGCAGGTCCGCAACGATCTTCACGTTTCTCGCCTCGAAGACCTCGAGTCACTCGTCGGGAGTGGGGGACAGGTCGTCGTCGGAGGCACGTCGAGTGTCGTCAGCCGGTTTCTCTCGTTCGCGGCCAAGACCCGGGGGTGGAAGGTTCGCGATCGCACAAAGCGAAGTGGCGCCAGCGCCGCCCGGCTTGAACGCGTGGAATAGCCACCTCACTGCCCTTACGTGGCGGCCGGAGCTCGCCGGTTCTGGCTATTGCGAAATGCGCCAGTTGGCACGACAATCCGGCAGGAAACAACTGAGTGAGACCTTCCGGAGTTGAACAGATCCATGCCTTTCCCAGCCAACGCGCTCGTCACTGATGTCATTCGCTTTCCTTACGATCAGGTGCACGGGTTCGCCTCCGATCTCCTCGAAGCCGCTGGCATCGAACGGTCGAAAGCGGAGGCGGCCGCCCGCCACCTCCTCATCGCGGACATGCGGGGCGTCGAGTCCCATGGCATGGCGCGCATGCCCGCTTATATCGGCCGCCTGAAGGGGGGCCTCATCGATCCGGACGCCGAGGTGTCAGTCGAGCGCGAACTTGGCTCAACGCTTTCGCTCAATGGCAACAACGCGCTCGGCCTGCTGGTTGGGCCGGAGGCCATGCGGCGAACCATCGCCAAGGCCCAGGAAACCGGCATCTGCCTCACCACCGTTCGCGGGAGCAATCACTTCGGCATCGCTGGCGCCTATGCCGTCATGGCCACCGAGGTCGGCCTGGGCGGCATGGCGATGACAAACGCCGGCAAGATCGTGGTGCCCGCCAACGGTTCGGAGCCGAAGCTCGGCACCAATCCGATCGGGTTCGCCGTGCCCACCGGCAGTGGTCGACCGCTGGTTGTCGACCTGTCGACGTCAACGGTCGCCTTCGGCAAGATCGAGATTGCCCGCCGCGCCGGAATCGCGATTCCCATCGGCTGGGCCATCGATGAAAACGGCGACGCCACCACTGACCCCAACCGGGTGAAGGGGCTCACCACCCTTGGTGGATCGCTGGAACAGGGCAGCCACAAGGGCTACGGTCTCTCGATGATGGTTGAGACGTTCTGCGGCCCGCTCGCCGGGAATCTCTGGGGTAGCCGGATCGCGCAATCGACCTCCACCGGCGCCCAGCCAGGCATAGGCCACATGTTCATGGCCTGGCGAATCGACGCCTTCCGGGATGCAGAGGCATTCCTCTCCGATATGGACGAGTTCATCGCCGAGCTGCGCGATTGTCGCCCGAACCCGGCTCACCCGGAGGCCAAGGTCATCATTCCAGGCGATCCCGAGGCCGAGGCCGAGATCGAGAACAACGCGGCCGGCCTGCCGCTCCGCTCGGCCGTGCTGGACGAGTTGGCCGCCGCCGCCGATCTGGTTGGCGTTCCGTTCACCCTGGGGGTCTGACAGGGGTCCGCCGCGGGATAACCTGCTGGCCGCCTCTTACAGCTTCCAGTGAGCGCGATGGGCTTCCACGGCATCGGCCAGGGCCTTCTCGCCGTCCAGGCCAATGGCGCGGGTGGCCGGCATCGATTCTGCCCGCGAGCCGTATGGCTCCTCGACCGGATCGATGCCATCCAGCCCCTCGCAGAGCCCCTCGCCGATGGCCGCCCCGCAGTACGGAGCGTAGATGTCGCTGTACCCACCCTCCAGTGCGATCACGAGCCTGCCATCGCACACCTCGTCCGCCAGGTCGCGCAGATGTCGCGTCATCGCCCTGTACGCCGCGGTGGTGAGCGACATCCGTCCAAGTGGGTCCATCACGCTGGCGTCCTGGCCAGCGCTCACCATGATCAGGTCCGGCGCGAATTCGCGGATGGCGGGCAGCACGATCCGCTCGAAGGCCGCCAGGTATGTTGGATTCCCCGATCCGGCCGGCAGCGGGATGTTAATCGTCGTGCCCACGCCATCGTCGTCGCCGATCTGGTCCAGCGAGCCCCAGCCGATCGGGAACAGGTTGTCCTGGTGCAGGGAGATGAACAGCACCGATGGATCGGCGTAGAACGCATCCTGCGTGCCATTGCCGTGATGAACATCCCAGTCGACGATCGCCACCCGTTCCGCGCCATGCCGCCGCTGCGCGTGCCGTGCCGCCACCGCGACGTTCCCGTAGACGCAGAACCCCATGCCCCGGTCCGACATGGCATGGTGACCAGGGGGTCGAACGATGGAATACGCATGGTGAACCGTGCCCCGCATCACCGCATCGACGGCCGACACCACGCCGCCCACCGCTAGCCGAGCGATCGGCTCGCCATACCGTCCGATTGGCGCGCCAACGCCCGTATCGCCGCCGGTCTTGCTGATTTCGACGACTCGCTGCACGTAATCTGCCGTGTGATAGAGCCGTAGCGTGCCATCGCCCACGGGTTCCGCGTCGATATCCATCATCGCCTGCGACAGCTTGAAGTAGTCGAGCAGGTGCCGCGTTCGGCCGGCGATGGCGGGACTGCTCAGGTGGGGAACAGGCTCGGCATAGGGATACTCTTCGCGGTACCCGATGCGGTGAAGTCCGGCGTTGTGGTTGAGGTACTGATGGCTGAACACGAGTCCAACCCTGCGGTTTCGACGTTTCGGCATGCGCGGCGATCCTCCCATGGATTCAGTTCTGGAAGCATACGTCACATCGCGGACAAACAAAACGGGCGCCCCTGTTTGGAGGGCGCCCGTTTTTCTTGCATCTTTTGTCGGCCAGGTCCTACCAGTGAACCGCCAGCGCCATGCCGTCGATCACGTACCACATGGCTTCGAAGCTATCCCATGACCAGTGCGTGAGGGAGCCGTTGCCCGGGTCGCTCACGTACACGCCCGCGGAATCGTATCCATAGATCACCACCACATGCATGTATGGGGTGAGTTGGTAACGGGTGCCGTCGGCGGTGTACTCGTCGAACGAGCCCGCATCGCCGCGGGCGCCGATCCACACCACCGTCGGGCGGCCCATGTCGATCTGCGACTTCAGCGTCTCGCGTCCACCGTAGAAGATCTCGCCCTGGAAGCCGAAGGCATTCAACGCGGGCACCAGCGGCGCGGCGTACACGCCATAGTTCGTGGTGTTGCCCCACGAGCCGGTGATATCGCCGCGATAGCCCCAGTGCGGGTTGTCGTTCAGCGGTACCACGGACTCGAAGTCATACTCGGAGACCCAATCGCCAAGCATCCCCGTCGCGATCGCGAGCGAGGAGTATTCGCAACTCAGCCCACGCTGCTGCTGGTAGGCGATGGCGCCCGGAATGATGACCGCCCCGTCGCTGGCGCTCGAACCGGAGTCCGAGCTGCTTGAGGACGAAGAGGACGACGTGGAGGCGGAGCCGTTCAGCGTCACCAGTTCCCCATTGCCCGAGCACGAACCGTCGGCATCGACCCAGATTGTTTTGCCGCCGATGTAGGAATCGTTGACCATCACGCTCGCCCACAGCTTGGCCGACGAGCCAGCGCTGCTGGTGTCGATCACGAGCCAGGCAATGCCGGAGCCATTCGCGGTGCCGGAATCGGCGCTGATCACGGCGCCAGTGTTGTCATCCGAGGCGATCAACGAGTACGACACGCCCGCCAGCCCCGCGCCGCCATCGAGGCTGACGTCGATGACGCACCCGGGCGATGCGTTGGTACTCGCGAACTCCACCCACACCGTGACCGATGAGGACTGTGCCGACACCGCTGGCGCGCCAAGCGCGAACGCCATGGTGGCAATCATCATGAGTGAAAAAGCGCGAAATATGCGCATGGATAAGGACCCCTCCCCAGTTACCTGGTGATGAATTGGATGGAACACCCTTGCTCGGCCGACCCGTCGCCACCCGGCGACTGATCCACTGATCCGGACATTCCACGCTGTCACAGGACTCAGCCCCCTGTTTCAGTCAGCGGTGAGGGTACCAAACCCTCATGCTGGATACCACTGTACGTTCTGGTTGCCATCCAGGCAACGTTTGATACGTGGAAAACCGCCCTGAATCAGCGTGTAACAAAGCATCGAAGCCACCTTCTGTCGGGATATACGCACCCGATCAGGGACCGGATTTTCGCGACAGCGGACGAAGGATTAAGGGAACGAATAGGTCCACGAGCGTGGCATCCCATGGACGGAAGGTCGAGTCCGACTCGGCGTCATCGCCAGCGTCGAATGTCCTCGAAGCTTCGGTACCGGTAGGTGTAGCTCTCCGCTGGCAGCAGCTCGTATCGGGCGATCTCGTCAAGATCGAGGTCCACGCCAAGACCAGGGGCCGTCGGCAGGGGTAGATGTCCATCAACCACCGTTGGCCTTCCCGTGACCACGGTGCTCTTCCGTTCGAGATCCCTCGGCATGTATTCGAGGAACCGGAAGTTCGGCGCCGTCGCCATCACGTGGACGTTCGCCGCCTCCACGATCGGGCCGACCGACCCCGCGTGCGGTGCCACCTGCATCCCCGCCGCTTCCGCGATGCCGGCCACCTTCTTCAACTCCGTAATCCCGCCCAACCGTGTCGTTTCTGGCTGAACCAGTTGCACCGCCCCCTGCTTGATGAGTTCGTACATCGACCACTTGTGATACAGCCGCTCGCCCGCCGCCAGGGGCACATCGACCTTGGCGGCGACCGCCGCCAGCGCATCTGGCTCGTCGGGATGCGTCGGCTCCTCGAAAAACGCGGGTCGATACGGCTCGGCGTCGCGTGCGAGCCGCACCGCGGCATGGACCGTGAACTCGCCGTGCGCGTGCAGGCCAATATCGATATCGTCGCCGACGGCCGAACGCAGGTCGGCCAGCACCTGTGCGGATGGGCTGCACTTGAAGGCGGTGTATCCCTCGGCCACCAGTTCCTGGGCCAGTTCGGGCGTGCTGGCATGGCCATACACCCGGATTCGGTCTCGCACCGCGCCGCCCAGCAATACGTGTACCGGAACCCCAAGCGCCTTACCCTTGATATCCCACAGTGCGATGTCGATCGCGCTTTGAACCCCGCCTCGCACCGAGCCCGTCAGCCCATGGCCGTGCACAATGTCGTAGATCTTCTGCCAGATTCGTTCCGCGGCGAACGGATCCTCGCCGATCAGTATCGGCGCGATCTCGCGCACCCCAGCCTCGGCCACCTCGGGCCAGCCACCGCCCTCGCCATAGCCGGTGATCCCTTCATCGGTGTGCACGGCCACGAACAGCCAGTTGCGCCCGCGTGGCCTGTCGACCTGGCCGCCATCGTTTGCTCGCACCAGATAGGTCTTGATCTCGGTAATCTTCATCTCGTTCCTCGTCTGGTTGGAGCGGACCCTCAGTGGGAATGCTTCACCTCGGAGCCGCGTCGATCAGGAGTCAGCGTCCGTGTCCTTGGTGGCGGTCCGGGCCCGCTCGTACTCGCGGAGCGTCTCCTCGTTAGGCGGGTAAACGCCCACGATGCTGCTGCCCGCCTTCACCTTCTCGAAGATGAAGGACTCCCGCGACTCCTGTTCGGCGGCGTCTCGCGCGATGTCGTCCGCGACCGCCACGGGAATCACGATCACCCCTTCGGCGTCGCCGACGATGACGTCGCCCGGGACCACGGCCACACCGCCGCAAGCGATTGGCACGTTGATTTCGGACGGGAAGTGGAGTTGGTTCGAGAGATTGGCGTTCTGGCCACGTGCGTAGGTTGGGAAATCGAGCGACCGGATCACCGGCGCGTCTCGAAACGCGCCGTCCGTCACTATTCCGGCCGCGCCTCTCGCCGCGATCCTCGCGGCAAGAATGTTTCCGAGCACCGCCGCGCTCGTTTCGCCTCGCGCATCGACCACCAGCACGTCGCCTGGCCCGACCATCTCGACCGCGATCCGCTGAATGTTCGTCTGATTATCGTAATCACCGGTAGGTTCGAGGTCGTCTCGAGCCGGGATATATCGGAGCGTGACGGCCTGGCCCACCATCCGTAAATCGGGGCGTTGCGGCGCCACGTCGCGTAGAAAGTAGTTGCTGCGAAAGCCTCGCTTCCGGAGTTGCGTGCACAGCGTGGCGGTACTGACCCCACCGAGCAGCGTGCGGGTTTCATCGCTGATTCGTGGCGTTCCATCCGGAAGTGCCGATCCGTCGTTCCTGGTCATGACCTCTTCCTCCGCTCACTGGGCGATTGCCGATTCCTGCCGGACGGTCCCAAGCGTCACGTGACGCGGTGACAGACTCTGGGCAGGGTCGGCGAACTGCCAGCATTGTCCATGACAAGTGGGAGGTGTGGGAGGGGGCGTGTTCCGGATG